>JAJVHU010000007.1 GCA_022072505.1 Phycisphaerae bacterium | reverse complement strand
TGGGGAGTGGGGATTGGGGGTTGGCGTGCTCGGGGATCAGGGGTTGGGCATTGGGGCGGCTTGCACGCGGTTTCAAAACCGCCGATGCAGACGGGAAAAAGAACGCTTCCTGACGGGCGCGGCTCGGGTTTGAAACAGCGTCATAGCCAGCCCAGGCGCGCGGCGACGATCAAGCGGCGACGATCAAGCGCCGGCGATCAAGCGCCGTCGATCAAGCGCCGTCGATCAAGCGGCGACGATCAAGCGCCGGCGACGATCTTGCCCGACTTGATGACGGAGCGGACGGCGCTGCGTCCCGGTTCATACAGCCAGCGCTCGACGCCGGGGACGTCGAGAAGGACGAGATCGGCCTGCATTCCGACTCGCATCGCGCCGAGGCGGTCCTGTCGTCCGAGGGCGGCGGCGGCGTTGGCGGTGGCGGCGACGAGGGTCTCGACGGGCGTCATGCGCATCTGGGTGCAGGCGATCGTGAGCGTCAGCGGGAGCGACTCGACCATCGACGATCCGGGGTTGCAGTCGGTCGCCACCGCGACGGGCACGTCCGCGTCGAGAATCCTCCGGGCGGGCGCCTGCGGCACGCCGAGAAAGAACGAGCAGGCCGGCAGAAGCACGGCGATGACCCCCGCGCGGCGCATCAGCGCCAGGGCCTCGTCATCGACGTGCTCGAGGTGATCGGCGGAGATCGCCCCGACCTCGGCGGCGAGGCGCGTCGCGCCCATCTGCGTGATCTGGTCCGCGTGCAGCTTCGGTCGAAGTCCGTAACGCTTCCCGGTCTCCAGAACGCGCCGGCTTCGCGGGAGGTCGAAGGCGGTCCGCTCGCAGAAGACGTCGCAGAACTCGGCGAGGCGTTCGTCGCGGATCGTCGTCAGGGCGTCGTCGGCCAGCACCACGTCGAGGTAAGCGTCGGGGCGGTCGGCGAACTCGCGCGGGGTGGTGTGCGCGGCGAGGTACGTGGCGACGATCTCCGTCGGGAGTTCCACGCCGAGACGGCGCGCCGCTCGGAGCATCTTCAACTCGTGTTCGACGGAAAGTCCGTAACCGCTCTTGATCTCGACCGTGGTCACGCCGTTGCTGAGCATTCGGCGAAGGCGCGGGCGGGCGAGTTCGACGAGCTGGTCCTGCGTCGCCCGGCGCACCGCGTCGACGGTCACGCGGATGCCGCCGCCGGACTCCGCGATCTGGGCGTAGGTTCGGCCTTCGATGCGCATGACGAACTCGTGCTCGCGCGTCCCGGCGAAGACGACGTGCGTGTGACAATCCACGAGTCCCGGAATGACGCAGCCGGCGGCGGCGTCGAGCACCGGGCAGTCCGTCGGCAGGGGGAGGTCGCGGTCCGCGCCGATCCACGCGATCCGTCCGTCCCGCGTCAACAACGCCGCGTCGCGGAGGACTTCGACCTCGCGCATCCGGCGCCCCGGAACCGGACCCGGAGGCACCAGCGGCAAGGCGCCGATATTCCGGATCGCCAGCATCAGAGGCACTCCGCGGTGTCGCAGACGCCAGGACACTCCAGCAGGCAGACCTGCGCGGGACCGGAACGTCCGCTCCACGCGCCGTTGAAGCCGAGTTCCGGCGCGCCGTCTTCGTCGGGAAACGTGTCGAAGAACCCGACCTCGAACGGCGCGGCAGGATCGGAAACGTCGAGGAGGCGCAGACCGCTTTTGTAATTCGCTTCGTACGCAAAAAGGCCGTGGACATAAAGGTTGTGATCGGTGGCGCGGACGCCGTTGGTGTACTCCGCCGCGAGGCGGGGATCGGCCAGATCCTCGACGTTGACCACGATCGTGCGTGTAAAAGGCTGGCTGCGAAGTTCGTCGAGTTCGTCGTCGATCAGGAAGTGCGTCCGGTCTTCGGTGAGCCAGCCCTGGTGGGTGTAACGCTGATTCGGATAGGTGAAGTGCGAGAGGACGGTCGGGCGCGCCTTGTCGGTCACGTCGACGATCTTCAGCCCGCCGCCGATGCAGCAGAAGGCGACCTGGCGCCCGGCGTAACGCCCGGACTCGTACGTCACGACCTGCGCGTCGTGAACGTAATTGTCCGTCCACGCTCCGGCCCACTGAGGGTTGGAGGGGCTGGACAGGTTGAGCATGATGAGCCCGCCGTTGGCGATGTTGGAGCCGACGGGGTAAGCGAACCCGCTGACGGGATCGAGGGCGATGTTGTGGCTGGTCCACAACCCGTTGCCGCGCACTTCGCGGACGAGCGAGACGACGCCGTCATCGACGCGCGTGAGGTCGATGACCTGCACGCCGTTGCCGCTCTCGTTCACCGCGTACGCGTAGGAGCGGTAGACCTTCACGTCGCCCCAGAGGCTGTCGTAATGCGCGATCTGTCCGACGATGACCGGGGCGGAAGGGTTGGTGATTTCGACGACGGCGATCGCGCCGGAGACGCCCATCAGCGCGTATTCCCGGCCTGACGGGGCGACGTACCCCCAGCAGTCGTTGCCGTTTTCGTGCTGGGAGCCGAACTGCGCCAGCGAAACTCGAGCAAGCAGCTCGATCTTGTCTGCGCGGAACTCCTGAGCGTGCAACGGATGCGCCGCGCCAAGCCCCAGCGCGATCACGACCCCCCGATGAAATCCTCGAAAGCGATATCCCACGTTCATGCCGCTCCGCGTCGCGACGACCTTCGACCCGCCCCCCTCGCGGCGTGCCGCGAGACCTGCATTATAACGGGTGCGCCGCCGAACCGAAGCTGCTTGCCGGGTTCGCCGCCCGGTGTTAGGGTGCGCGCGGGGATTTTTCCGGGTTCTCAACCACAGGGGGCGCATTCATGACCTTGCGTGCGGGACTGCTGGTCGTCGGGTGCATGCTCGGGCTGACCGCCGGGTGTCGTCAGGGCGGCTCGCGCGGGGTTGAGTCGGCGCCGTCGCCGGCGTCGCTGTGGCGCGTCGCCGATCCGAACGTCGCCGGGCGGCTCGCGCGGATCGAGGAGGAGATCGGACGAGAATCGGCGCATGCGTGGGCCGGTCGCTACGTGTTGTCCGCGCGGCCGGATTCCGACCGGTTGATTCTGGCGCCACGATCCGGGTACGTGCTGATCTCGGGCAAGGCGGGATCCTGCTGCAAGGACGCGGAAAGCGGTCCGAAATGCGCCGCGGACTGTCCGGGCGCTCGCGAGGCGGTGGACGGCGAGATCGTGATGACCGGACAAGGGCGGATCCGGCTGGCGCTGGAGCTTTCGCCCGGGCACGTCATCCTGGCGGGCGAGTTCTCCCCGATGACGGCGGGCGGTCGGCATTACCTGGTCTCCACGGAGGCGTTGGATGCGTTCCACGAAGCGGTCCGCAAGGGCAACGAGCCGCGGGACGGGCACGAGGGGCTTTTTCTGATGCGTGTGCCCTGAGGGTAAGATCCCCTCGGCGAAGGACGGACGGCGAGGCGGCGGAAAGTGAGGGCTCTTTCGTGTTCCGTATTCCGTGGATTGCGGCGGTTGCGGCGTCGGCGGCTCTTACGTTCTGCGCGCGGGGTGAAGATCGGTTCTTTGATTCCGACGGAGTGAGGATCCGTTACGTCGATCAGGGACAGGGCGAACCCGTCGTCCTGATTCACGGGTTCACCGGGAACGCGGACCTCGGGTGGACGCTCAACCGCGTTCTTCCGGCGCTGTCGCTGGAGTACCGCGTCATCGCGCTGGACTGCCGCGGTCACGGGCGCAGCGACAAGCCGCACGACCCGCAGGCTTACGGCGCGAAGATGGCCGAAGACGTCGTCCGCCTGCTGGACCACCTGAAGATCGAGAAGGCGCACATCGTCGGGTATTCGATGGGCGGTCTGATTACGCTCAAAGTCATGCTCACGCATCCGCGGCGCGTCATCAGCGCGATCCCCGCGGGATACGGCTGGCCGGTGGACGGAAAGCCCGCGGGGAAGGACTTTCTTGAGGCGCTGGCGGCGTCGCTGGATGCCGGTCAGGGCGTCGGACCGCTGCTGGAGGCGCTTCGACCGGCGGACCAGCCGCCGATGACCGCTGAGCAGGTCGCGGCGGTCAACGCGATGATCCTGTCGTCGAACGACGCGAAGGCGCTCGCCGCGGTCATCCGGGGTTTCAAGGGGCTGGATGTCGACGAGAAGCTGGTGCGAGCGAACAAGACTCCTGCCCTGGCGATCATCGGAGGGAACGATCCGTTGAAGATGGACGTGGACCGCCTCGCCGCGGCGATGCCCGGTCTCAAGGTTGTCACGATTCCGAACGCGGATCACGGGCAGGCGATGTTTCACCCGGATTTTCTGAGCGCGATCCGCGAGTTTCTGGCGGCACATCGAACGAAACCTGCGGCGGAGAACCCGGCGGCGGGGGCGCCCGGTGCGTGATGCGTGGCGAGGCGCCGGGCGCGTTGCTGAGCCCAGCGGGGACATAAGCCCTTTGTGGGCGGTCCTGGCTAACGTTCCTTGACGTCCCGACGAGCGTCCTCCCGCTGCTGCATTCCCGAGGCTTTCCGCAGGTCGGCCGATGCGGGTTCTTACCACAACCGTCACACTCAGGCGACATTCACTCGGCGTCCGTCGCCGCCGGGTCTGAGACGATGTTTCACAACTTTCGGGGGACCGCGAAAGAAGAACGCTTCCTTACGGGCGCGGCTCGGTTAAGAAACAGGGACAAGAAACCGGGCTGTCCTGCGCTCAGGGAATGATGAAGGCGTCGGCGTGGAGGCGTCGGACGTCGGCGAGGCAGCGCTGGGCGTCGGCGAAGCGGGGGAACTGCCCGCAATGCACGACCCAGGGCAGGGCGGAGACGGACGGGGCGCGGACGACGCGGGCGGGAAGCCCCTTGGCGCGCAGGTCGGAGACCTGGGCGCGGGCGGAACGCTCGTCGCGGAAGGCGCCGCACTGGACGGTGAAGGTGGAGAGGCGCCAGTCGAGCTTGCGAGCGGCCTGCGCGGCGGAAGGCGTGCCGGGGTACTCGGCGACGACCGCGCGGAGGATGTCCTCACCGTCGCGGAAGCGCCCGGTGCGCTGAAGGGAGGCGGCGTATTGCAGGAGGACGCGGTCCTTCTGCGGGGTCTTCGGAAAGGCGTCGAGACCTTCTTCGTAGCGCTGGGCGGCGGAGGCGTAGGCGCCGGCGTCGAAGTCGAGGTTGGCGATCTGAACCCGAATTCGGGCGGCCAGCGTCCTGGAGGGCCGCTCGAGGAGGGCGGCGTGCAGATCGACGCGGGCGTCATTCTGTCGCCCCTGTTGCAACGCGATTTGCGCCCGAAGATAGTAGGCGGAGGCGCGGTCGTCCGCGTTGCGCGCGCCGGTGAGAGCGGATTCGACCTCACGCGATGCGGAGGCGGCGTCCTGATGGCGCAGAGCGGCGGTCGCTCGGCTGATCGCGCCGTCGGCGCCCCCCCGGCAACCGGCCAGCGAGACGACGGCGAACGTCATCGCAAAAGCAGCGGCGCGGCGCATAACCGCGAGAGGGGCCTCTCCGACGGGATTCCCGAAGGCGCGGCGCGGGAAGGAACGCGGGCGGGGCGTTCGTGGACGACCTGTTGATCTCAAATTCAGAATGTGACCTCCGATGCTGGTCAACCGACTCCTTGAAGCGTACGAACATGCCGGACACGTCACGGCGGTCGATGATACGTTCCGGTCGCTGACGTACAAGCAGGTGACGGCGCTGGCGGGAGTGATGCGCGACGTGATCGAGCGGCGGACGACGGGGGACCGGGTGGGGATCCTGCTTCCGGCGAGCGGCGCATTCGCGGCGACGTTCTTCGGAGCGCAGTGGGCGGGGCGGGTTCCGATCCCGCTGAATCTGCTGCTGAACGCAGAGGAGCTTGAGACGATCATCGCGGATGCGGGGATCGAGTCCGTGTTGACGATCCGGCATTTCGAGAAGACGGCGAGCGAGATTTCGGCCAAGCCACTGTTCCTGGAAGACCTGTCGCTGCGGCGTCGGGCGCTGTTCAAGCTGCTGGGGCGGCCCGCGAAAGCGCCCGTGACGCAGGCGGACGACGTCGCGGTCATCCTTTACACGTCCGGGACGACGGCGAAACCGAAGGGCGTGCCGCTCACTTACGGAAACCTGGTGAGCAATTGCGTGGATGCGCGGCAGGCGCTGGCGTCGGCGCTGGACGGGGAGAACCGCTTCCTGAACGTGTTGCCGCCGTTTCACGTGTTCGGACTGACGGCGTGCGTGCTGCTACCGGTGTTTTTGAAGGCGACGGTGTACGCCTTGCCGCGGTTTCATGCGGTGGAGGTGGTGAAGACGATCGCGGCGAAGGGCGTCACGTTGATGGTGGCGATCCCGAGCATGTACGCGGCGATCCTGAAACTCAAGAGCGTGTCGCGCGAGACGTTCAAGACGGTGCGGATCGCGATGAGCGGCGGAGAGCCGCTGCCGGAAGCGGTCGCGCGGGGGTTCGAGGAGCGCTTCGGGGTGAAGCTCCGCCAGGGATACGGGCTGACGGAGACGTCGCCGGTGCTCTCGGTCTGCACGCTGGAGGCGACGAAGGACGGAACGGTGGGTCGCCCGATTCCGAACGTGGAGGTTCGGATCGCGGGTTCGGACGGAGCGGCGCTGGGGGCTGGAGCGGACGGGGAGATTCTGGTGCGGGGTCCGGGCGTGATGAAGGGGTATTTCCGGAATCCGGAAGAGACGTCGCGGGTGATCGACGGGGAGGGGTGGTTTCACACGGGCGACATGGGGCGTCTCGACGACGACGGATATCTGACGATTACGGGCCGGTTAAAGGAGATGCTGATCGTCAGCGGCGAGAACGTGTACCCGCGCGAGATCGAGGCGGTGCTGGAGCAGCATCCCGGGGTGCTTCAGGCGGCGGTGATCGGCGTGCCGGATGAGTCGCGCGGGGAGGTTCCGGCGGCGTTCGTTCTTTGTGCGGAGGGGAAGGCGCCGACGGAGACGGAGCTTCGTCATTTCGCGCGGCAGTCGCTGGGGGGTTTCAAGGTTCCGCGGCAAATTCGCATTTCGCACGAGTTGCCGGTCGGTCCGACGGGGAAGATCCTGAAGCGGCGACTGCGGGATTTGTTGTAATCCTGCGCGGTCGCGCGGCGTTCATCCGTCGTCATCATCCGGGTCGCCGAGGTCATACGGGTCCACGCGGGTGAGGTCGGCGAATTCGAGGATGAGCGTTCGCCGGACGCCGTCGCGGAAGGTGACGGTCACGTTGGTGTGCCGGCCGAAGCGGGCGAGGGCGTCAATGCGGCCGAGCCCGAGGCGCGGCTCGCGAACGAGCGTTCCGACGGACCAGTGCTCGACGTCCGGCGGCAGCTCGCCGAAATCCGGTCGCGCGTCGTCGTCGTCGGCGGCGCGAATCCAGTCGGCGCGATCGCGCGGCAGGTCGGCGAGGAAAGGCGAGCGGTTGCGGCGTTCGGATCGCCCCTGCAACATGCGATGCTTCGCCCAGGTGATCGTCAGGCGCTGCATCGCGCGGGTCATGCCGACGAAGAACAAGCGGCGTTCCTCCTCCTCGTCCGTCTGAAATGAACCCGGCGCTTCGCGACGGAGCGGAAGGACGCCGTCCTCCAGCCCGGTGATGTAGACTTCCGGAAACTCAAGCCCCTTGACGGCGTGGAGCGTCATCAGCGTGACGCATCCGGCTTCGTCGCGGAGGGCGTCCACGTCGCCGACCAGGCTGGCGTACTCAAGCCAGTCCCGCAGGGTGGCGGCGGGTCTTCGGCGTTCGAAATCCGCGGCGGCGCTTTGCAGCTCGCGGACATTGTCGGCGGCGGAGGCGTCTTCGCGATCTTCGCCGAGATAAAGCGCCGCCAGCCCGGTGCGTCGCAGCACCTGATCGACGCCGTGGCTGGGGGATGCGTCGGCGAGATCGGCGAGAGACCGCATCATCTCGGCGAACTCTCGGACGCGCAAGGCGGCGCGCCCGACGGCCGCGAAGTCGGCGTCCTCCGCGAGGACAAACGCGGCGAGCGACACTGCGCGGGCGCGGGCCTCGTCCTCGAGGCGGCGGAGGGTCGTGTCGCCGATGCCGCGCGCGGGGGTGTTGATCGCGCGGAGCAGCGCCTGCTCGTCGCGCGGGTTCAGCAGGAGGCGCAGGTAGGCGAGGACGTCCTTGATCTCCTTGCGGGCGTAGAACTCGACGCCGCGGGCGATCTGGTAGGCGACGCCCGCGCGGAGCAGGGCCTCCTCGATCGCCCGGCTTTGAGCGTTCATCCGGTAAAGGATCGCGACGTCGCAGGGGCGTGCGCCGGCGGCGACGCGTGCCGCGACCTCCTCCGCGATCCAGTCCGCTTCGCCCGAGGCGTCGTCATGTTCGACGACGCGGACGGGGTCTCCGTCGGGATTGTGCGTCCAGAGCGCCTTGTCGGGGCGGGTGCGGCTGGCGGCGATGACCGCGCCGGCGGCGGCAAGGATGCGCTTCGAGGAGCGGTAATTGCGCTCGAGGCGGACGACGCGTGCATCGGGGAAGTCACGTTCAAAGGAGAGGATGTTGCCGAGGTCGGCGCCGCGCCAGGCGTAGATCGACTGATCGGGATCGCCGGTGGCGCAAAGGTTGTGTCGGGAGCGCGTGAGCAGCCGGGCGATGCGGTACTGGGCGGCGTTGGTGTCCTGATACTCATCGACGAGGACGTAGGGGTAGCGGCGTTCGAGGCGGTCGCGCAGGTCTTCGTCTTCGTCGAGGAGGCGGGCGACGCGGAGGAGCAGATCGTCGAAGTCGAGGGCGTTGCACTCGGCGAGCCGCGCCTCGTAGACGCGGTAGACGCGGGCGATCTGGTCATGCTGGAAGTCGCCGGAGGAGGCGGCGAAGGCGTCGACGCCGATCATCGCGTTCTTGGCGCGGCTGATGTGCTGCTCGACGGCGGCGGCGGGCAGGTGCGTGAGCGACAGTCCGGCGGACTCGACGGCGGCGGCGACGGTTTTCCGGCGGTCGTCGCGGTCGAGGATCGTGAAGTTGGGTTCGAGATCGGCGACGGCGGCGTAAACGCGCAGGAGGCGAGCGCCGAAGCTGTGAAAGGTGCAGGCGGTGACGGAGGCGTCGACGCCGAGGGCGGCGAGGCGCTGGGACATCTCATCCGCGGCCTTGTTCGTGAAGGTCATCGCGAGCACTTCGATCGGGGCGTCCGCGGCGAGAACGAGAGCGGCGGCGCGCCGGGTGATGACGCGAGTCTTTCCGCTTCCGGCGGCGGCGAGCACGAGCAGCGGACCGTCGCGGTGAAGGACGGCCTCGCACTGCGGCGCGGTGAGGCCGTCGGTCAGGGCGGTCGGGATGCGGGTCGCGGGATCGTTCATGCGCGCGGATATACCGGCGGGAGCGGGGTACGTCCAGCGAGGTTCGCCTTTCGTGAGGGGGAGGCTGGGGCGACGAGCGCGGCGGGGCGGCGGATCGCGCCGCGCGTTGTGAGGGCGGCGGATTCGAGGGGGCGCCGCGCCGGGGACGGCGGCGGCGCGCGGAATCCGGAGGGGCATCGGCGTTGAGCGAGAGCCTGTCAAGCGTGGTGACTCCGGTGGCGGCGGCGCTGATGAGCGTCATCGTGTTCTACCTGCGATCGATGCGGGAGCATCAGCTTCAGCAGCACGCCGAGACGCTGCGGCGGGTCGAGTTGCTCGAGCAGGAAGTCCGGAGGCTGGCGCGGACGGCGCGGGAGATCGAGCGCACGTACGCGACGAAGGAGGAGTGGCTGCGCGAGTCGATGTCGGCGCGCCGTCAGGTGGAGGGCGTCCAGGGCGAAACGATCCGACTTCGTGCGACGATCGCGGCGCGGGGGCGAGCGGAGGGTTCGTGCGGCGAGGGTGGCGGCACGGAGCCGGCGGCGGGCGCGTGAAGGCGGGGGCAGGACGATGGCAAACGGGCGGACACCGCGGGAAATCAAGCAGATTCGCAACGAGATTCTCGTGGCGCTGAAGATGGTGTATCCGGCGGCGATGCAGGCGGAGCAGGTGCTGCGGAGCCTGCTGGCGGTGTTTCCGTCGCTGGAGTTCGACCACCTGAAGCGTGACCTGCACTATCTTGCGGAGAAGGGATACCTGGCGCGGGTGGTGGCGGACACGGAGAGCGACGCGCGATTGACGCCGTGCCGCCGGCGGTGGTTCCGGCTGACAACGAAGGGGATCGAAGTCGCGGATCACTGCATCACCGATCCGGCGCTGGATGAAGGCGCATGACGCGGCGGAAACATAAAAGCGCGAAGACCTGCGACGATCGCACCTCGGCGACGCCTGCGGGGGATGCGGCGGCGGCTCGGGACCGGCGGACGCGGCAGGTGTGCGTGGCGCGGATTCTGGAGGAGGGGTTCGGCGGGCTGGACCAGTGCCGTCCTTCGGCGTGGTCGCGGCGGGCGTACTGGATGCTGGCGGGACTGATCTACGAGCGGCTGGCGGTGGATCAGGAGTCGCTGACGACAGCGGAAGTCGTCGCCCTGGCGAAGGCGCTGGCGGAGCGGGAACGAAGTCAGCGCGGATCGTCGCGCAAGGCCGCCGGGAGCGGGTCAAAACGCGGCTCCCGCGCGGCGGACGAGACCGATCGAGAGTCGCGGTTCGCCCGCATGATCCGGGACATTTACGGGGTCAAAGCGCCGTCCGAGCGACGCCTCGCGTCCGCATCGGAGAAACGCGGCGAGACGGCGACATAAGGCCGGCCGAGGAGCTTCTTGATCAGAATGACCTCGCCCATGTCGTTGCCTTCGAGACGGTGACCGACCCACTGCAGGAGGTAGCTGAGGACGAAGAGCCCGGCGGGCCTCCACCACAACGACCACGCTCCGTCGATCCACTGCACAATGACAAGCCCGCCGGCGACCGGGAGCATCGGAATCGCCAGCAGATGCAGCGCGAGCGAGACGGGGTGGCGATGGCGCGTGCGCCAGTTGTCGAGCCAGGCGGGCATTATTCCCCTCTCTGCCGGATCGGCCAGCGCTTGCGCGAAACCCGGCGTGGACGAGCCGCCCGTCCACGCCCGCGCTGTACGAGTCGCACGAGAGACCTCCCCCTTGTCAGGTCGCGGGCCGGTGCCCGAAGCCCGCCGAACTACTGAGCCGCGAGTTGCGGACCGCCGCTCCTCCCGGCGTAGCCGAGGAAGTGCAGGAACACGTCCTGAGTGAGAACCGGCACGGAAAGCGTTTTCGCGCTTTCGATCATCTTATCATAACGGTCGCGGCGAAGTTGCGCGGCTTTGGCGCGGTCCGCGGCGTCCGCGGAACCGGTCGCGGGCGGAACCCGCGGCGCGAGTCCGACGATGACGAAGTCGGTCAGGGCGGTGAGTTCGGTGGTGACGGTTCCGCCCCAGTCCTTGACCAGGGCTTCGACGGGGAACTCACCTCCGCCGTCGGTCTCGCCGTTGCGGTCGATGTCGAAATCGCCGACGACGACGAAGCTGAGCGGGCGGTTGCGATCGAAGATCGGGTTGGCGATGAGGTCGCCCTCGTTGATCGTCTCGTTGCGCGCGACCTGCATGACGCGGCACTCGGCGGAGGACTCATGAATCGCCTCGACGCGGATGCGCGCCTTGGCGCGTCCGTCCGCGGGGATTCCTCCGCCGGCGGAATACACGGCGAACTCCATCCCGAGGACGAGAGCGTCGCGCGCGCCCAGATTGACGTAGACGGCGTCGTCGCCGACGACGGCCTTGAGCACGCGGCCGTCGGGCTGCCGGGCGGTCACGTTCTCTCCCGGCGAAACCTGGAGCGAGCCGAGGCGGGTCTGAAGGTCGGTGTAGCGGCTGATCAGTTCGGCGTAACGCTGCTGCCAGCCGGATTTCTGCTGTCGCTCGTCGGTGACGGCGGCGTTCATGTCGGCGCGGAGCTTCGTCAGACTCTGCTCGAAATCGGCGACCTTGGCGCGATGGGCGGAATCGAGCAAGTCTCGGGAGGACTGACAGTCGGCCAGCTTTGCCTCGAGCGCCTTGACCTGGTCGTCGAATCCGGTCTTGTGCGTCGTGTTCTCCGCGATGGCGGAGTCGACGCGGGTGCTGAGATCGGCCGCGCGTTTCTCGGCTTCGGCGCGCAGGCTGTTCTCGTTGCGATAAAGTTCATACATGCGCTCCAACGACGCCAGAAGCGACAGATCGGCGAACTGCCCCGAGTCGGCGACGACCTGGTCGGTCTGCAGTCGCTTCATGAACGCGGCGACCTTGGTCTGGATCGCGGCCGGATCGTCCTCCGCCACTCCGGCGGCGATCCGAGCGGTCGTCGAGCGGGCTTCCTCCATCAAAGCGACCATCGTCGGTCCGTCGGTTTTGGCGCTGCGGAGGAGGGTGAGTGAGTTCTCCTCTGCCGCCGAGACGGCCCGCTCTTTGCGTTCGCGGAGGCTGTCGGCCTCCTGCCGGAGCTTCTCCTGATCGGTATAAAGGATGACGAGGAAAACGGTCGAGGTCAGGAACAATGCCGCAAAAACGATCAAGCCGATCGTCACCCCGCTCACGCCGCGCTGCTGCGCTCTTGCCATCGTCCAAGGCCTCCGCTTCGTAAGATCATCACCGGGAACCTGGGGAAATGCGTCGGACCCTGCGCCGCCGTCGCGTTCACCCGCAGTCGCCTTCGCTTAAGTCCCCCCGTCCCGCCGCCGCCCTGCCGCTCTCCGTTTTCGAGCGGGCAGTTCAGAATGAATGAAAAGCGCGATCTTTGTGATCCCGGGGGGGTTTGTCAAGGAGTGTCAGACCCGAGGAGGGGTGGAGGGGTGGATCGCGCGGGTTCCGGGATATCCGGTCGGTTGAAAAGCGACAGAGGTCGGTTCGGCGAGGCGGGTTGGGCCGTTATACTGACCTCGAAGTGAGGAACCGACAGCGAAAATCAAGAATGCGGCTCGCCGCGACCGTTATCGCGTGGGCGTTGCCGGTCTATGCCGGCGCGGAGTCGGCGGCGATCCGAACCGGGAGCAGCGGTTCTCCGGACGGGGTGCGCGTCGTGGTTTATCCGTCGGCCGTCCGCCTGGAACATGCGGCTGACGTGCAGCGGATCGTCGTGGTTGCCGAGCATCCGGACGGGCGGACGGTGGACGTGTCCGCGATGTCGGGAATGCGGATCGAACCGCCGGGGCTTGCGCGGATCGTGACCGATCCAGCGGGCGTCGAGGCGCCGCGGATCGAGCCGGTGTCCGACGGCGAGGGGACGCTGCACATCGAAGGCGCGGGGCAGACCGTCGCCCTTCCGATCCGGGTGAGCCACGCGACGATGCGTCCCCGGACGAGTTTCCGCAACGACGTGCTCCCGGTGTTCATGAAGGCCGGGTGCAACACCGGCGGGTGTCACGGCAGCGCGGAGGGGAAGGAGGGGTTCCGACTCTCGCTTTTCGGATTTGAGCCGGAGAAGGACTACGTCAGCCTGACGCGGGACATGAGCACCCGCCGCATTGAACTGGCTCATCCTCGGGCGAGCCTGTTGCTGCGGAAGCCGCTGGGGGAGGCGGAGCACGGCGGCGGTCAGCGGCTTGCGTCCGAAGGCGAGTTGTCCGCGACGATCCAGCGGTGGATCGAGGAGCGTGCGCCGGATGACCTGGCGGACACCCCGACGTTGACGGGCGTCGAACTCCTGCCGTCACGGTGCGTGCTTGTCGGGACGGGGGTTCCGCAGCAACTGATCGTGCGGGCGACGTACTCGGACGGGACGGACCGGGACGTAACGTCGCTGGCGGTGTACGACTCGTCGGATCCGCTTTCGGCGACGGTGTCGGCGCAGGGGCGGGTGCTTTCCGGGCAGAAGGGAGAGGCGTACGTGATGGCCCGGTTCGGGTCGTTCGCGGTGGTGACGCAGTTGCTGGTGCTCGGCGAGGGGTCGGGTTATGCGTGGACCGTGCCGCCGACGTCTCACCCGGTGGACGAGGCGATCTACGCGAAGCTGCGGACGATGCAGGTTCTCCCGTCGGGACCGGCGTCGGATGAGACCTTCGTGCGGAGAGCGTATCTCGACGTGCTGGGAGTGCTGCCGAGCGTCGAGGAGACGACCACGTTCCTTGCCGATCCGTCGCCCACGAAGCGTGCGGACCTGATCGACCGCCTGCTGACGCGTCCGGAATTCGTCGATGTGTGGGCGATGAAGTGGGCGGAGCTGCTGCGGATCGAGTCCGGGTCGAAGCGCCTGAGCTTCAAGGCGATGCATTCGTACAATGACTGGCTTCGCGAGGCGCTGCGCGACAACGTTCCGATCGACCGGCTGGTGCGCGAGCTGCTGACGGCGGAGGGGGGCAATTTCAGCAACCCGGCGACGAACTTCCACCTGGTGGAGACCAGCCCGACGTTGATGGCGGAGCACGTCGCGCAGGTGTTCGCGGGCATTCGGATTCAGTGCGCGCAATGTCACAACCACCCCTTCGAGCGCTGGACGCAGGATGATTACTACGGATTCGCGGCGTTCTTCGCCCAGGTGGGGCGCAAAAGCCCGGACGACCCGCGCGAAACGGTCGTGTACAACACGGGCGGAGGCGAAGTGGCGCACGCGCGCACCGGTCAGGCGATGCGTCCGCGGTTTCTGGGCGGGCAGACGCCGGAGGTCGCGGGTCGGGACCGGCGGGCGGCGCTGGCGGAGTGGTTGACGGCGCCGGACAACCCTTACTTCGCGTCGAGTTTCGTGGACCGGGTCTGGGCGCACTTCTTCGGGCGCGGGCTGGTGGATCCGCCGGACGACGTCCGGGTCAGCAATCCACCGTCTCATCCTCAGCTTCGTGCGGATCTGGCGAGGCGCTTCGTCGAGTCGGGGTATGATCTGCGCGGACTGGTGCGGCTGATCTGCACGTCGGCGACGTATCAGGCGTCGTCGGAGGCGAACGCGACGAACGCGGCGGATGAGCGGAACTTCTCACACGCGGCGGTGCGGCGGCTTCCGGCGGAAGTGTTGCTGGACGCGGTCTGCCAAGTGACGCAGGTTCCGGAGAAGTTCGCGGGGCTTCCGTCCGGATCGAGAGCGACTCAGGTGGCGGACGCGCAGTCGGGGAGTTTCTTCCTGAGCGTGTTCGGCAGGCCGGCGCGGTTGTCGGCCTGCACGTGCGAGCGGCGCGACGAACCGACGCTGTCGCAGGCGCTGCACCTGATCAACGGGGCGACGCTGACGTCGAAGCTGTCCGATCCGGGCGGGAAGGTCGCTCAACATGCGGCGGCGGGAACGCCGTTTGACGCGGTCCTGGACGAGGCGTACCTGTCGGCGTTGTGCCGGCGTCCGACGGACACGGAGCGCGCAGCGCTGCGATCCGCGTACGACGCCGCGCCGGACAAGCGGCAGGCGCTGGAGGATTTGTACTGGGCGATCCTCAACTCGACCGAGTTCATCTTCAATCATTGACGTGCGCAGAGCGCGACCGTCGCCTGGCGGTGGGCTGCACGCCGCGTGGCCCGGTTGCAACCCCTGAGGGATTCAACGCCGGACCGATGTCCTTCCTCAACGACGCCTTGCTGGAGCATCTTCGCGGCGTGGCGGACCGCCCCGACCTCGGGGATCCCCGTTATGAGGTGCTCGCGCGCATCGGACGCGGGGGGATGGGCAATGTATACCGGGTCGAGGACCGGTTGCTGGGGCGGCAGGTCGCGCTCAAGGTGGTCAACGACGGATTGCCCCAGGAGGTGGCGGAGCGGATGTTGCGGGAGGCGCGGATCCTCGCGCAGCTTGAGCACCCGGGGATCGTTCCGATCCACGATGCGGGGCGGCTTCCGGACGGGCGTCTGTATTGCATCATGAAGCTGGTCGAGGGGCGGCGGCTCGACGCGCTGGCGGGTGACGCGCTGCCGGTGGCGGAGCGCATCCGGATTCTCATGCGGGTGTGCGAAGCGGTGGCGTTCGCACATTCGCAAGGCGTTTTGCACCGGGATCTGAAACCCGAGAACGTGATGGTCGGCGAGTTCGGAGAGGTGCTGGTGCTGGACTGGGGCGTCGCCAAGGCGGTGTCGCCGACCGGATCGGCCCTTGCGGCGGAGACGACGGACGCGACCGTGGCGGGCCTGCCTCCTTCACAGGCCACGTCGTGCGGCGCGGTGATCGGGACGTCGGGGTACATGTCTCCCGAGCAATCGCGCGGCGAGGCCGGGGGGCTGGACGAGCGCACCGACGTTTACGGACTGGGGGCGATTCTGTATTGCCTGCTGACGGGGCGCGCGCCGCACGCGGACGCCGTCACGTCGGCGGCGATCGTTCCGCCGCGCGTGCATGACCGGTCGATCGCCCGGGCGCTGGAGGCTGCGTGCCTTCGGGCGCTCGATGCGGACGCCGGGCGGCGCTATCCTTCGGCGCAGGCGTTGCACGACGACCTGGCGCGGTTTCTGCTCGGACAGCGGGTGTCGGCGCACCGGGAGTCGCTGGTGGAGCGGGTGGAGCGCTGGGTCTGGAAATACCGCACTCCGCTGCTGCTGGTGGTCACGTACCTTCTGATGCGCGTCGTGGTGCAGGCGTGGCTGCAGTTAAAGGAAGATCGCCCGACGTTGGAAAGAACGTCTCCGGGGGCGAGGCAATCTGAACGACAAGAGGACGACGAACATGAGTAAACCGGTTCTGGGGATCATGCTGGGGGCGGTGCTGGGCTTGATCGACGGCGTGTCCGCACTGTATGACGCGCAGTATGACGCCGACGTGAAGGCGGGGATCGTCGGGATCATCATCGGATCGACGTTCAAGGGGCTGATCGTGGGCCTGGTGGCGGGGTTCCTGGCGCGAAAATCCAGTTCGATGCCGCTGGCGCTGATCGTTTCCTGCGTGCTTTCGTTGGCGCTGGCGTTCTTCGTGGCGTTCATGCAGGACAAGTATTACGTCCGGATCATGCTTCCCGGCGCGGTTCTCGGTCTGATCGTCGGGTACGCGACGCAGCGTTACGGGACGGGGGCGGCGCGGGCGCCGGCCTGAGGTTTTCGCGCAAGGCGAGCCTCGCTTGTCGGGCGGCGCGCTTCGGGGGCATAATTCCCGCATGAGCCGAACCAAGCCCGAGGCGCGCATCGCCGAGTTGCGCGAGGACATCCGCCGGCACGATCACGCGTATTACGTCGAGGACGCGCCGGTCATCACGGACCGGGCGTACGACGCCCTGCTGGACGAATTGAAGGCGCTCGAAGCGGAGCACCCGCACCTGGTGACATCCGACTCGCCGACGCAGCGCGTCGGGGGGCAGCCGATCGGGGCGTTCAAAACGGTGCGGCATTCCGTGCCGATGCTGTCGATCGACAACACCTACGACGAGGCGCAGCTCCGCGAGTTCGACGGACGGGTGGCGAAGGTGCTGGGCGCGGGCGCGTACCGCTACGTCGTCGATCCGAAGGTGGACGGCGTGGCGGTATCGATGACCTACCTCGACGGCGCGCTGGCGACAGCCGCGACGCGCGGCGACGGACAGACGGGCGACGACATCACGCACAACGTCCGCGTGCTGCGCTCCGTACCGCTGCGTCTGCTGGGGAAGGACGCGCCCGCCCGGCTCGAGGTCCGCGGTGAGATTTACTGGCCGATCGAGGATTTTTCGAAGTTCAACGAGGCGCGGCGTCAGGCGGGCGAGGATGAGTTCGCCAACCCGCGCAACGCGACCGCGGGCACGCTCAAACAGCTCGACCCGAAGAACCTCGCGGGACGCAACCTCCGCTTCGTCGCCCACGGGTTCGGGCGGGTCGAGCCGATGCCGGCGAAGACGTGGAGCGAGTTCACGAGGAAGCTGGCGGCGTGGGGGATCCCCGTTGCGGCCGAGCAGGCTCTTGCCGACGACATCGAGGGCGTGCTCAAGCTCGTTCACGCGTGGGACAAGAGGCGGCACGCGCTGCCCTACCTGATGGACGGGCTGGTCATCAAAGTGGACGCGCTGGCCCAGCGCGACGAACTCGGCACGACGAGCCGCTACCCGCGGTGGTGCATCGCGTACAAGTTCGAGCCGGAGCAGGCGGAAAGCGTCGTGCTCCGCGTCGATTACCAGGTGGGCAAGCAGGGGACGATCACGCCGCGGGCGGTGCTCTCGCCGGTGCCGCTTTCCGGCACGACGGTGCGCCACGCGACGCTGCACAACTTCGACCAGGTGGACCGGCTCGGCGTTCACATCGGCGACACGGTGCTGGTCGAGAAGGCCGGTGAGATCATTCCGCAGGTTCTGAAGGTCATTGAGGGCAAGCGTCCGAAGGACGCGAAACCGATCCTGCGACCGACGAAGTGCCCTGAGTGCGGCGGCGACGTGGAGAAGGACGAGGGCGGCGTGTACCTCCGGTGCGTCAATCCGACGTGCCCGGCGCAGATCAAGGAGCGGCTCATCTACTTCGCGGGGCGCGACCAGATGGACCTGGAGGGTCTGGGCGAGGTGATGATCACGCGGCTGGTGGACGAGGGGATGATTCACGATTTCGCGGACCTCTTTCACCTGCATGAGCGGCGCGACGAGATCGAGAAGCTGGTCTTCGAGCACGAGCGGCCCGGCGACGGGGGCGTGAAGGTCGTCAAGGTCGAGTTCGGGAAGAAGCGCACGCAGCAGTTGCTCGAAGGCGTCGAGAAGAGCAAGGGTCAGCCGCTGTCCCGCCTGCTGGCGGCGTTGACGATCCGGCACGTGGGGGCTTCGACGGCGGAGGATCTGGCCGAGCACTTCGAGACGCTGGAGGCGATCCGCGGGGCGTCGGAGGAGACGCTGCTCGAAGTCGAGGGGGTCGGCCCGGAGCTGGCGCACAGCATTCACCGGTTTTTTCACAGCGACTGGGGACGGAAGATCGTGGATCGCCTGGTGGAGGCCGGGGTCAACACGCGCCAGCCGAAGCGCGCCGTGCGGACCGACTCGCCGCTGGCCGGGAAGACCGTGGTCCTCACCGGCACGCTCGCCAGCATGGGCCGCAAGGAGGCGGAGGAACTGATCAAATCCCTCGGCGGCAAACCCGCCGGAAGCGTCAGCAGCAAGACGGATCTCGTCGTGTACGGCGAGGAAGCGGGGTCGAAGCTGGAGAAGGCGCAGAAGCTGGGGGTGAAGACGGTGGATGAGGCGGAGTTTCTAAAGATGGTGGGGAAGTGAGGATTGTTGCCGCGATTTGATTTCCCCGGGGGTGACCGGATTCGTGTTCATGAAGAAGGGTTCCTGCGGCGGGACGTTTGTGCGCTGAAACGGCGCGGGGACGACGAGCGGGGGCGCACCGACGCCCCTTCGGAGCCGGGCCTTTCGGCGCAAACGCATCTGTCGAACTTCAAATGACCGGAATCACCGGAATCACCCGAATCACCGGGCTCAGTTGAACAACCTCACCACGTCGTTGAACGTCACATAGAGGAAGGCGGTGACGATGAGGATGATGCCGACGGTCTGGGTGATGACCTGGACTTTCATGTTGACGGGGCTGCCCTTGATCTTCTCGATGAGGAGGAAGACCATCAGACCGCCGTCCACGATCGGGAGCGGGAGGAAGTTGATCACCGCGAGGTTGGCGGAGAGCACCGCGAGGAAGAAGAGGAGCTGCATCGTCCCGCGGCGGGCGACGTTCCCTCCGAGGGAGACGATGCCCACCGGACCGGAGATCGAGTCCGCGCTGATGCTGCGCGAGAACGCCATCCGGTCGATCGTCTGATACACCTGCATGACCATCTCATGCGTCTTGCGGATGCCCAGCTCGATGGCGGAGATCGGGTTGCTCTCGCGGAGGATGAACGTCTCGAGGTCGCCGTAGATTTCGCCCTTGAAGGCGATCCGGCTGTCCCACGGGTCGATCATGTCCGGCGTGATCGTCACGCGCGCGGACTCGACGGGGGCGGCGGGGGTGCGGCGGAAGCGCACTTCGACTTCGCGGTTGACGTTCTCCCGCAGCAGGGCCGCCAGACCCTCGGCGTGCGAGACGGCGTAGTCCTGCGTGCCTTTGACGGAGGTGACGGCGGTCCACGACTCACCGGCAACGGAGACGAAATTCGCCTCCAACCCGACGGCAAGCGCGGCGCGCAGGGTTGGCGGGATCGGCAAGGCGGCGGTGTAGCGCTGGTCATTCACCGCATACTCGACTTCGACGGTGCGCCCCGCGTGCTCCCGGAACGCAAGAATGACCTGACGCCAGGTGACGACCGGCCGGCCGGCGACACGCTTCATCACGGCGCCCGCGGGAATGCCGGCGACGGCTGCGGGGGAAGGCCGCCCGTCCAGGGTGGGCAGGACTCCGGCGACGGTGAGGTTGTCGTGGGCGATCAACTGCGGCAGGGCCTGAATCATGCCGCCCATCGCGATCGGGATCCGCGCCGTGACTTCCTGTCCGTCCGGTTTGCGCACGGTCAACTCGACGGTGCTTGCACGGCGGAACTCAATGTCGCGGTTGATGTCGTAAGCGGTGGGGAAGCGTTCGTCGTTCCAGGACATGACGAGATCTCCCTCCGCCAGTCCCGCCCGCGCGGCGGCGCCTTTCGCACGCACGTCCACGAGCCGAGCCTTCGGCTCGCCCTCGCCGGATTCCGATGTCGGTTCAGCCCACGCCTGGATCGTTCCGCGGGTTTTCGACACGGGGGCGGGGCGGACAAAGCCGTGGCGCGTGCGTCCTTCGGCGGTGCGGACGATGAAGGCGATGTCCCGGTCCGGGTTGTCCAGCGTGGAGCGCATGACCTGGCGCTGGGTCGGATGTTGAATGTCGTCCCACATGAGAATCGTGTCGCCCTCGTCCAGCCCGGCGATCGCCGCGCGCTGCTTCGGCATGACGTTGTCGAGGCGCACGAGCGGCATCAGTCCGAGGAGATTGCCGAGGTAGCGGTCGCCCGGATCGCTGGAGATGAACTGGATCTGCGGTTCGATCCGCACAGGGACGCGCTGTGCGGGGGCGGAGGGGTTCTTCGGATCGCGGCGTTCGACGACGAACGAGTCGCGCAGCGCCAGCAGGGCGAACATCTCGTTGACGTTGGCGGGCGTGACGGGCTGGCCGTCCACCTCGACCAGCTCGTCGCCGACGCGCGGGAGGGACGCGTCGGCGGCGTCGAATTCGCGGGGAACCTGCGTGATCTTGCGGATCATCGGCGGCTGAATGCCGATCGTCTGATACCCGACGAGGGGGTTGTCCTCCGGCGTGGCGAGGATCGGTCCGAGGCGTTCGCCCGCGCGGTCGACGTAGAACTCGACGGGCTCGAAGGGCGGGGCGAGGGCGACGCCGGTGGCGACTTCGATCCAGTCGCGGATGTCGGCGCCGTTGACTTCGCGGACGAGGTCGCCGGCGCGGAGCCCGGCGCGGTCGGCGGGGCTGTCGGGCATGACCAGTCCGATGCGCGGCACCTTCGCCTCGATGCCGACCAGGAAGACGATCATGAAGAGGATGAAGGCGAAGATGAGGTTCATGATGACGCCGGCGGAGACGACGGCGGCGCGCTGTCCGACGGATTTGTTGGCGAAGGAGCGGGGGTCGTTCTTCGCCTTCAGTTCGAGCGTCTTGTCGTCGAAATCCTCCTGTCCGAGCATCTTCACGTACCCGCCCATCGGGAGGAGGTTGAACGAATACCGCGTCTCGCCGCGCGTAAAACCCCAGATCTCGCGCCCGAAGCCGATCGCGAATTTCTCGACGCGCACGTCGCACCACTTCGCCACCGCGAAGTGCCCCAGCTCGTGAACGAAGATGATGACCGAGAACCCCAGGAAGATCGCCAGCACCGGCCAGACCTTGTCCCAGACCAGGGCGAGAATGCTTTGCCCGAGCAGCAGACCGTCGACGTCGAATACGCTCATCACCGCAGAGAAGTCGTGCATTTCCTCACCTCGTCCCGCGCCCAGGCGTCGACCGCCAGCAACGTCTCCAGCGCCGGCGTCGCCTCCCAGGCGTGCGCGTCCATCACCCGTCCCGTCAGCCCCGCGATGTCCGCGAACCCGATCCGCCCCTCCCGAAACAACTCGACCGCGGCCTCGTTCGCCGCGTTCAGCGCCGCGCCTGACGTCCCTCCTCGCCGCGCCGCCTCAAAGCCGAACCGCAGCGCCGGAAATCGGTCGAGATCCGGCGCCTCGAACGTCAACGTGCCGACCGCCGCCAAGTCCAGGCGCTTCGACGGACACGCGCGACGGGCCGGATACGTCAGAGCGTACTGGATCGGCGTGCGCATGTCCGGCGTCCCGAGCTGCGCCATCATCGACCCGTCCTTGAATTCGACCAGCGAGTGAACGATCGACTCCGGGTGGACCGCCACTTCGATCCGGTCCGCGGGCATGTTGAAAAGCCAGTGCGCCTCGATCACCTCCAGGGCCTTGTTCATCATCGTCGCCGAGTCGATCGTGATCTTCGGTCCCATCCTCCACGTCGGATGCTCCAGCGCGTCCTGAGGCGTGATCCGCTGCATGCTTTCGGCGGACCAGGTCCGGAACGGTCCTCCCGACGCGGTCAGGATGATGCGCAGCACGTCCTCCGGCCGCCCCGCATGAACCGCCTGAAACACGGCGGAGTGCTCGCTGTCCACCGGGATGATCTCGGCGCCCGTGCGTTGCGCCAGCGCGGTCAGCAGCCCGCCCGCCACGACCAGCGCTTCCTTGTTCGCCAGCGCCACCCGCCGGCCCAGTTCGACCGCGCGCAAGGTCGCGTGAAGCGAAGCCGCTCCCGAAATCGCCGCGATCACACAGTCGCACTCGACCGCATCCAGCAGATCGACCGTCGCCCCCGGTCCGGTGAACACGCGCGAAACCCCGGTCCCCTCGCGACGGGCCGCATCAGCGCGGGCCTCGTCCGCGATCGCCACCGCGCGCGGACGGAAGCGGGTCGCCTGCTCCAGCAGGATGTCCACCCGCGACCCGGTCGCCAGCCCGACCACCTCCCAGTCGTCGGACAGATTCGCCAGGACATCAAGGCTGCTTCGCCCGATCGACCCGGCGCAGCCCAGAACAATGACCTTTTTCTTCATTGAGAACGATTGAGAATAAGCAAAATGCAGTGGCGCTGATGATTCCGCAGGTATGTTAAGACCACGGAAGAACCTTCACAAGCCTGATCGTCGCCGTGACGAAGCAAGCAGGAGTTCCCGCGCTCACCCCCGGCGCGACCGGAGTCTCCATCCGGCTCCGGTTGCGTGGTGTTGGAATCGCATGAACTTATGATTTGGCGTGAACCTGCGACGCGATCCTGGCCGCCTGTTGAAGAACGCGCGATCGGGCTTTGTGATGCCAGTTTTTCCCGGTGAATTTCGCGTCCCGGAGGGACGCGCTACCCTTTTTCAACGGGCTGCTGGGACGTGAACCTGCGGGAAAGAGTCGGCGGAATGTGTTGTGCCCCGGTTGTGCCCCGGAGGATCATCCGGGAGTCACAGCCCCGAAGGATCATCCGGAAGTCTTTAGCCCCGGCAGGGGCGCTGGAAAACAGCCCGGCACGCCAGTGCTGGGAAGCCCGCGCGGGGGAACGAAGTCCCGGAGGGACGCAAGCCCGCCGCCGCTTGATCGATCCGTCGCGCCGCCGCTCAGCTGTCCCTCCGGGAGTTCATGATCCGACGCCCCCACCCCTGGATGCTCCTCCGTAGCACGCGCCGAGACTCCTCCGGGGCGTCAGGCGCCGCGGAGCACCGGAGTCAAGCGGAGACTCAGGACCGCTCAAATCAGGCCTTTGCACCCTCGATAACGACGTGGAGAGAACGTCTGAAGGACCGATCCGCGCCCTCCGTTGCGACCAACGCACGAACCAAAAAAGAAAGCACCGGGTTATGCAAGGTGCTCCCGGTGCTTTCCGGAGGGGAAAGAAGCGCTGTTGAACGCGCGGGTTCTTCTGGTTTTTCGACATCCGCAGAGGCCGCAGCCGCTCAGCAGCCCGCCTCTTGAAGGGGGGAATCCTAACATGCGATTCCGTCATTTCTATGAGGATTGTCCCTTAAATTTTCAAGACGATTCTTATCGACAGTGCCGATCGGGCGGCACTTGTCGTTCAACAATGATTCGGTTTGAAGATCCGACGCAGAGGCGCGCTCTCGAGCAATCAGCAGACCTGAGCCGCCGGCTGGCGTTGTATTGCAACCGAATTGCACGTCGCGGATGTCAATCTGCATCGAATATCAAAAACGGATACCCTCACAAGCCCCGGTGACGCTTCCCAGATTCCGGAACACCTCTTTTTCAGTGTGTAAATCCCCGCAACTCGACGCCGTCCTGAATAAGACGCCTTCAGACCGACGCGGGTGGAAAAGCCTCAAGGATGACTTCGGCGATCACGGAGGGATTGTCGGAAGTTGCATCGACGCGAAGGTCGCAGGCCTCGGCGTACAACGGGCGGCGCCGTCGCAGCACGGTCGCCGCCTCGTCTGCCAGGCTCAATCCAGTCAAGGGGGGTCTTGCGTTCCGGGTCTGCGGGTCGGCGGCGATCCTGGCGGCGAGGATGTCGGGACGAGCGTCGAGCCAGATGATCCGGCCAAGCTCACGCAATCGAGCGACGTTGCGACGATCCTCGATCGCGCCGCCACCGACGGCGACGACTTTCGCCGGGCATGCGTCGAGTTCGGCGATCGTCGCGCGCTCCAGCTCCCGGAACGCCGGTTCACCGGAATCCGCAAAGATCTCCCGGATCGATCGCCCCGCGCGACGCATGATCTGCTCGTCCGTGTCGACAAAGGGAGCCTCGATCCGCTCCGCCAGCGCGCGGCCGACGGTCGTCTTCCCGCTTCCGCGATACCCGATGAGCACCCATCCGGGACCGCGCGGGTCGCCCGGCGCAGGTTTAATGAGCTTCTTTCGCGGATCGCTCACATGCGTGGTTCCCGAGTGCTTTCGGCGACCTAGGCGACATGCCGAGAAGTCAGTCCGTTTCAGCGCAATACTACCGCGGCGCGTCCCCCGATGCAGCGGCGTGGCGCTGGCGGGCGAGTCCGAAGACCGACGCGAACGCCTTCTTGTCCGCCGACCAGAGAAAAAACGTGGTCAGCGGAATCCGCCGCCCGCTCGTCAGGCGCAGATGCAGCCTGTGCCGGGGAAAAAACGGACCAGCGCCGATGTCCACGTTGAGATCCTCGATCGACGCCCAGTCCAGGAACTCCTCGCAGAAGTGGTCGCGGACGAAAACGCCTTCCGGGTGGACGGCGACGAGGATGCCCTTCCGGTGTCGTCGCCACGAAATCGCGGCCAGGACGAGCAGCATCACAATGATGACCGCGCGACTGACGAGAAAAACCAGCCCGCCGCGCAACGCGAGCACGTGCAGACCTAGATAACCGGCCACCCCCATCATCACCACGGAGGCGATCCAGGGTTCGCTCGGGCGCCACGAGCGGGTGTCGGCGTCGTAGCGCAGACCGCACTCGGGACAGCGGTAGTCCTCGGGCAGACCGGACAGGTCGTAGCCGCATCGGTGGCAGGTTTTCGCGGCGGGCGGATTGCCCTTCATGATCGCACCTTGAGGCGCGGGCGTCGCGTCAGATAGGATGCCTCCGTCAAGGTTCGATCGGCTGCGTTGTCGCGGCGAGGTTTCATTGAAGGTCCGTCTTGTCATCGGGCATGCAATACTCTAACGCGCCCCGGGTTTCCCGTCGGCACGGATCGAAGGCGTCGGGCGACGGCGGGGCCGCGGTCGGCCGGTGCGGGGGCGATCCCGGATCCGCGCTGCCCCGTCGCAACGGCGGCGCGAAGGTCGCGCTTCCCGTGCTGCCCTCCGACGGCAAGGTCAGGCCGTCGCGGATGTCGCGCCGCCGGGCGATCGTCCTGATCGCGGTGCATGTCCTGATCGCCGGGCATGTCGCACACTGGTATGCGACCGGACGGACCCTCTCGCCGCTGGAACCTTCGGAAGCGATGGAGTTCTCGAAAAGCGGGATCGTCAACGCGGGGGCGATCTTTTTCGCCCTGGCGATCCTTTCGACGCTCGTGCTCGGGCGGTTCTTCTGCGGCTGGGGGTGTCACGTCATCGCGTTGCAGGATCTTTGCCGCTGGCTGGTGGGGAAGGCGGGCATCCGTCCCCGCGCGATGCGGTCCCGCCTGCTGATCTGGGTTCCGCTGATCGCGTTCTTCTACATGTTCGTGTTCCCGATGGTGCAGCGTGCGGCCGCCGGGCGATCCGCGGCGCACGCCGAGATGCACCTGACGACGACGCAGTTCTGGGCGACGTTTCCGGGGTGGTTCGTCGGGGGTTTGACGTTTCTGACCTGCGGGTTCGTGATCGTGTATCTGCTCGGATCGAAGGGGTTCTGCACCTACGGATGCCCTTACGGGGGAATCTTCGGCGTGGCGGACCGGATCGCGCCGGGCCGCATCCGCGTGACCGATGCCTGTGAGGGGTGCGGACATTGCACGGCGGTGTGTACGTCCAACGTGCGCGTGCATGAGGAGGTGCGCGACTTCGGGATGGTCGTCGATCCCGGGTGCATGAAATGCATGGACTGCGTCAGCGTGTGTCCGAACGACGCGCTGTATTTCGGATTCGGCGCGCCGGCGTCGTTCGCCAAGCCGCGCGTGACGCGGACGCCATCTTCAAGGACCGGGCAGGATCGGTCGGCGCGGCGGGCGCGGTTCGCGGTTCACGCGGTGGTTTACGCCGTCGCGGGTTACGCGGCGGCGCGGGTGTTGTTTTCGGAAGCGTTCGGCGCGATGCCCGAACCGGTCTGGATCGGACTGGCGTGCGTGATGGGCGCGCTGACGGCGTCGGGGCGCGGGGATTACAACCTCGTCGAGGAGCTGCTGCTGGGGGCGTATTTTCTCGCGGCGTTCGCGGCCTTCCGCGGGCTTTATGATGTGGTTCCCTTTCTGATGGCGCTGGGCGTGGCGGCGATCCTCGCTTACCTGGCGCTGCAGACGACGCGGATGTTCTTGCGTGCGAACGTGCGTCTTCAACAGTTCTCCTTGCGGCGGGGAGGGCGAGTGACGCGCGCCGGGGCGGTCTACTTGGGGACAATGACGCCGGTCGCCGCGCTCTGGGCTCACAGCGGGGTCATGCAGCGGCTCGACGCCCGGGCGGACCGCGCCTACCGTGCGTCGTTCGATTACGGCGTCACGATGGAGCAGTCGTTCGCCGGGGCGTCGCGCCTCAGCGTCGAGCAGCGCAGCGCGATCGAGGAGGGGCGGGCACGAGGCGCCGCGCTGATCCGCTGGGGGTTGACGGCGTCGGCGGCAGACCTGGCGAGGCAGGCGTGGTTCGCGATCCTGCTTCAGGACCGGACGGACGCGGAGGCGCACCTCGAGCGCGCGGTGCGGGTCAATCCGGAAAGCGCCGCGCTTCGCCGGGAGTACGCGCGGTTCCTGCTCTCCGTCGGGAAACCGGATCGCGCCGTGATGCAGCTCAAGGCGGCGGCGGACCTCGATCCGACGCGCGAGACGCTTATGACCGTCGCCCGGCTGCTCGCCGCCGCAGGCCGGCCCGACCCGGCCGAGGCGGCGCTCCACCGGGCGATCGAGCTTCACGGAGAGTCGCCCGAGGTCTTGCACGCGCTGGCGGTCCTCGCCTTGACGCGGAACGAACCGCTCGAAGCGGTCGCGCAAGCCCAGCGCGCGGTGACGCTCGACCCGGACTTCAGCGACGGGCATCATCTGCTGGGTGAAGTTTTTCTCGCCCTGGGACGGACGGACGGCGCGATCCCGCATCTTCAGCGCGCCGCGGCGCTGCTGCCGAAACGCGCCGTCGTGCATCGCCTTCTCGGACAGGCCCTCCTGATCGCGGACCGGGCGGGTGAGGCGGAAGCGCCGCTGCGGAAAGCGACGGAGCTGGAGCCGAATCAGCCGTCGCACTGGCGCATGCTGGCGGAATGCTGCCGAGTGCTTCAGCGCCCGGAGGACATGCGCGCCTGCGAAGCCCGGGCGGCGGCGCTCGAATCCGCGTCAACCCCGCCCCCGCCGTGACGCGGATCGTTGCCGCAGCGCGCGCCGACCGGCGCCGCATTCCCCGCTGACCGGCAGACACGTTGGCGACGCCCCGGGCCGGACCCGCGAAAACCGGAGGGGAATTCCACGCCCGTTCCGATGGGCGAGGCGGGATTTGAACCCGCACGTCCCTTGACGGGACAGGGGATTTTAAGTCCCCGGCGTCTGCCGTTCCGCCACTCGCCCGCGACAAAGCTGGGATTACGGAAGCGAACGGGTTATTCTCGGATGGCGGGGTGCGGATGCAAGGATTGAGAGACCGGGGGCGCGGCGGGATTGCGTCGGAGGGCGGTTCGGTGGGGTGGCAGCATATCAACGGGACGGTGGTGAACGCCCTCACGGTGGCGCTGGGAAGCGCGGTCGGGCTGCTGCTGTCCGGGCGGATGCCGCAGCGTTATCAGCAGATCGTGCTCAGCGCCCTGGGGCTGATGACCATCACCCTGGGGATCGACGCGGCGGTGATCGTGTTCGGGGACACGGTGGCACGGTTCAAGGGGCAGGTGCGTTATCCGGAGACGTACGGCGCGCGGCTGGCGATGGTGATGATCGGGTCGCTGATCCCCGGCTGCCTCCTCGGGACGCTGCTGGGGCTGCACCGGCGGATCGAGGGGTTCGGAACGTGGGTGCATGCGCGTTTCG
Organism: Phycisphaerae bacterium; assembly: GCA_022072505.1. GTDB lineage: Bacteria > Planctomycetota > Phycisphaerae > UBA1845 > UBA1845 > JABWBH01. The sequence continues at coordinate 145,740 of JAJVHU010000007.1, read as the reverse complement.
GAGGCGGTGGGGACGGCGGACACCGGTTCGCGGAAGGGTTCCTGACGGCGAGCGTCATTTTCTGCGTGGGGCCGCTGACGCTGCTGGGATGCCTGCGGAATGGGTCGCAGGGCGACCCCGGTTATCTCTACATCAAGTCCGCGCTGGACGGATTCTGCTCGATGGCGCTGGCGTCGACGCTGGGCTGGGGCGTGATGCTCAGCGTCGCAACGGTGATCGGGTTTCAGGGCGGGTTGTCCGTGCTGGCGTATCTGGCGGCGGACCCGCTGCCGGAGGTGTCGCGGTCGATGATGGCGGCGGTGGGCGGGGTGTTGATGCTGGGGACGGCGCTGATGATTCTGGACGTGAAGAAGATTCCGGTGGCGGACATGCTGCCGGGGGTGTTCCTCCCGCCGGCGATCATCGCGGGCGTCGAGTTGTTCTGGCCGGGGATGCTGCTTCCGGCGTCGTGACCGGAGCGTTGTCGGATGTCGTCGAATCCTGAACCGATCCGTCTCTCGCCGGCGATCGAACATCGCCTCGGGGCGCTGCTGCGCCGGTGGCGGTGGTACGTCGTGGCGGAGGCGGCGGCGGCGATCGTCGCGGCGTGGGGCGTGGGGTTCGCGTTGCTGGTGACGGCGGATTATTACCTGCGGCTGGGGCGGACGGCGCGCGGGGCGCTGCTGGCGCCGTTGCTGGCGGCGTTGGTTTACCTTGTGCTCCGGCGGCTTCGGCCTGCGCTTCGTCAGCCGCTCGACGCATCCGACGCCGCGCACCTGGCGGAGCGTGCGGATCCGCGACTTCGATCGCTGCTGGTGTCCTCGGTGCGTTTTTCGCGCGGCCAGATCGGCGACGCGGCGACGAACTCGCCTGAACTCGCCCGAAGCGTGGTCTCCGAGGCCAACGCAGCGTTGTCCTCGATCGATGTGTCGGCGTTGCTTCGCCACCGTCGCGCCGCGGTCGCGTCGGGCATTCTGGCGTTGTCGGGGATGTGCCTGGGGATCTGGGCGCAGATCTGCCCGGCGTCGCTGGGGCTGGCGCTGCGGCGGTCGTTTCTGCTGTCGGTGCAGGAGTGGCCGAAGCGGACGCGCCTGGTGCTCGACGTGGACGGCGATCGGATCGTCGCGGCGACGGGAGATGATCTGGAGGTGCGGGCCCGCGTCGAGGGAGTCGTGCCGCGCACGGTCGAGGTTCTGTTTGAGACCGCGGGTGGGCCGCGCGGGCGTCAAACGATGACGCGCGTCGGGGACGCGGAGGTGCGGCACACCTTCGTGAACCTGGAGCAACCGCTGCGGTTTCGCCTTCAGGGCGGTGACGACCGGACGCGCGAGATCGAAGTCGTGCTCTCGGAAAGACCTCGGGTGGCGTCGGCATCGATCCGGGTGGCGCCGCCGGCATACGCGAGGCTGGAGGAGGCGACGCTTCCGGCGAACCAGCGAACGATCCGAGCGCTGGCGGGAAGCCGGATCGACCTCGAGCTGACGACAAGCAAGCCGGTCGCCTCGGCGGAGTGGTTCGCGGATAATCAGCCGCTGGGAATTCTCGAAGGCGCGCGGGATCGCTGGCGGGCGCGGATCGACGTCTCCGCCGGAGCGACATATCACGTGCAGCTCACTGATCCGGAAGGGCTTTCAAGCCGGCGGCATGAACGTTTCGTGGTGCGGTTGATCGTGGACGAGGCGCCGACGGTCCGGCTGCTCCTTTCCGGCGTGGGTGAGCGCGTCACGCCGCAGGCGGTGCTCCCGATCCGGGTCGAGGCGACGGATGACTTCGGGCTGGCGGGTGTTCGGTTGGACGCGGTCCTGGCGGATTCTCCGGACGCCGTGACCGCTCCGGATCTCTCGCCACTGACGTCGGGATCGAAGGTATATGAGGCGACGACGGAGTGGTCGCCGACGTCCGCGGGGGTGGCGCCGGGCGACATGCTCTCGCTGGCGGCGTACGCGACGGACCTGAATGATGTGACGGGGCCGGGGGAGGCGCGTTCGCTGCCGGTGACGCTGCGCATCGTAACGCGCGAGGAGCTTCAGTCCGATCTCGCCCGGCGTGAGCAGGAGGCCCGGTCGGAGTTTCAGCGGCTCGTTGATCAGCAGGAAGAACTGCGGCGGCAGTTGCTGACCGCGGCGGACCGGCTGACGCCGCAATCGACGCCGGTGCAGCGCGCGGAGCGTCTCGCCCCGCTGGAGCGCCGTCAGCGGAGCCTTGCGGCGGGCGTCGCGGCGGTCGCGCGGCAGGTGGAGCGGATCGTCGCGGAAATCCGGATCAATGCGATGAACGATCTGAGCATCGCCGAGCGGATTGAGAGCGAAGTTTCGCTCCCGCTCAATCAGCTCGCCGAGGCGCGGCTTCCGCAGGCCGCGGAGCGGGTGCGGAGCTGGAGCGCCGACGGGACGGACGCCTCCGAGGGCGCCGTCGACCCGGCGCAGGCTCTCGTTCTGAACGAGATGGCGGAAATCCTGACGCGGATGAGGCGCACCGAGGGGTATCACGACGCGGTGACGATGCTTCAGGACATCATCCGGCTTCAGAAGGAACTCAACGAGGAGACGCGCGAGAAAGCGGTCCGCGAGGCGTCGGACATCTTCGATGATTGAAGGGTCGAAGGTGAGATCCGCCGCCGGTAAAAAAGCCTCGCGACCGACAACGTGCGCGGGTTATGCACGCGTCGGTCGCGAAGGAGGCGGATCTGCCCGAGGCGGGTCGCCTGCCCGTCCGAACCAACCTCACACCGCTGCGCCGAGCGCAACGGGTTCCCCAAGGCCTCGACATTCCCGACGTTCGGAGCGCATGTCCCCGCCGCCGGGCGGCAAGGCGCCCGTTTCGAGCGATAATATCAGGGCACGTTGCGTACCAGCATGCGCGGATCCGTGATGTTGCCCCGCAAAGGCCTCAAAGTCCGCGGAAAGCACAAAGAGGCGGTGAGAACAATCCGATCGGGGTGCGCAATCCTGCTCACTGAGTTGGAGCCAGGTGGGTAATTCTGTCGCCGGAGGAAAGACTGCGGTGCAACGCATGTCATCCTTGAACCTGCGGTGGCGGCCGGTATCTTTCCCCCCACCGTGTCGCTGATCGTGCAGAAATTCGGAGGGACGAGCGTCGCCAACGCGGAGCGGATTCATCGCGCCGCCCGGCGGGCGATCCGCGCCAAGCTCGAGGGCAAGCAGGTCGTTCTGATCGTGTCCGCGATGGGGCACACGACGGACGAGCTGCTGAAACTGGCCGGCGAGGTGTCCGCCGACCCGCCGAAGCGGGAACTCGACATGCTCCTGACAACCGGCGAGCAGGTGTCGATCGCCCTGATGGCGATGGCGATCCACGCAGCGGGGCACGAGGCGATCAGCCTGACGGGCGCGCAGCTCGGGCTGCTCACGGACAGCGTTCACACGCGGGCGCGGATTCAGCGGATCAGCCGGGAGCGGATCGATCGGGAGCTGGCGGCGGGACGGATCGTGATCGTCGCGGGGTTTCAGGGGATCGACGCGGGCGGCGAGATCACGACGCTGGGGCGCGGCGCCTCGGACACGACGGCCGCGGCGCTGGCGAGCGTCCTCGGGGCGGAGATCTGCGAGATTTACACCGACGTGGACGGCGTGTACACGACGGATCCCCGCCTCGTGCCGCAGGCGCGGAAGATCGACCGCATCAGCTACGACACGATGCTCGAGATGGCCGCGGCGGGCGCGGCGGTCATGCACTCGCGGGCGATCGAGTTCGGAAAGAAGTATCGCGTGCCGATCCACGTCCGCAGCTCGCTGACGGACGCGCCGGGAACCTTGATCATGACGGAAACAAAGGGGATGGAGGACGCCGCCGTCCAAGGCGTCACGCTCAAGCAGGATCTCGCGTCGATCACGCTGGCGGGCGTGCCGAACCGACCCGGGATGGCCGCGAAGATTTTCGGCGCGATCGCGGCGAAGAACGTCCTCGTGGACGACATCGTGCAGAACGTGTACGACGAGGGGCGGCAGGCGAACCTGACGTTCTCGGTCAGCGCCGCGGACCTCGCCGAGGCGAAGCGCACCTGCGCGGACCTCGTGCGTGAGATGAGTCTGTCCGGGATGAGCGTGGATGACGGCGTCGCGAAGGTCAGCGCGATCGGCGTGGGCATGAGGACGGCGTCCGGCGTGGCGTCGACGATGTTTTCGGCGCTCGCCGAAGGCGGCGTGAACATTCACAACATCTCGACGAGCGAAATCGTGTTAAGCTGCCTTGTGCGCCGCGAGGACGGACCGCGGGCGCTGCAGCTTGTGCATGACGCCTTCGGGCTTCATGTCGCGCCGTAGCGGGCGCGAGTCGGGCGGAAGAACGTTCGAGAGGCGGGCAGGTGTCTTATGCTGGTGCGTTTTGATTGTCCGGCGTGCGAGCGGTCGCATTCCTTCGACATGCCGGAGACAACGGTTTACATGACCTGCGGCGGCACGGGCGCGACGCTCCGCCTTCGCCTGACCGGCGGCGGCGACGTGCGCGCGGCGGTCGTCGACCCGGACCACCCCGACGCCGACGAGGAATCCGAAGGAAGCTGAAGCCGCACGTTCGGAAAGCTTCGGACGATCCGCACTCCCGGAAAAAAAAAGAGGCGCCGCAGCGCCTCTCCGTCTCTTTTACCTCTTGAAGTTCGCCGAGGGATCAGGGCCACGGTCGCGGGTACATGATCCGCGCCGTCCTCTCGGGGCGGTCCGACATCGTGCCGCGCGCCGGCGACGCCTCAGCGCCGGGCTCCGACAGCATCAGGATCGAGCCGAAGCGAAAACCGTCCGACGACCAGTGCTCGACAAACGCGCCGTCATCGCAAGCCTCCTCGCCGTCCGAGCCTTCCTCAGGCGGCCACCTTGAGGCATCCGCGGCGGAATCCGCCAGTTCGATCGAACCCAGCAGGGAACTGGGCAATGCCGCCGGCTCGTCCGCCGGTCCGTGCTCTTCCGCGATCAGAATCCACCCGAATCCGAGTTCCGACCAGAAGACGACGGGTTCGGTCGTCGGAAGCGCGAGCGGAAAAGACGCCGCGTCGATCGACGGATCGACCGTCACGATCGGTTCGTTCAGGCTCGCCTCCGGATTCAGCGGCGTTCCGAACGTCGGCGGGGCGGACGGAAGCGTCGTTTCCGCGGCCGGCTCAACGTCCTCAAAGAAAACCGCTTCCGGGTCCACGACGAAAAACGCGGTCTCGTCCGCGGATGCGGCAAGGACGGGATCCGGATCCGTGAGGAAGAAGATCGCCTCATCCGTGCAGGGCGTGCTTCCGACGGTCGCCTCGGTCCACCAGGTCGGCTCGCGGGCGACGAAGGCTTCGTCCGCGGGCGGCGCATAATCCGCTCGGGCCTCGACGGTTCGCACCCACGTTTCGACGGACTTCTCGATCACCGGCGCCGAGAAGGCGAACGCCGGTGCGTCGAGAGCGTCCTGATAGGGCATCGGCGGCGTCAGACCGTCATCGACGGGAAAAACGTCTTCAAAGCGCACGTGCGGCTCGCCGTCGTCCTCGCAATCCTCCTCCGCGGGCGGGATCGGATCCGAGTTCTCAGGCACATCCGATGTTGCGTCCGTCCCGGCGTCCTGCGCGCCGGAGAGATCGTCGCTGTCGTGCCGATCCTCACCGGTCTGGGTCGAGTCGTTTGAGCCTGAATCCGAATCTGACGACGCAAAACCGCCTGCATCGGCGGGCGGGTCGGCGACGGAGTCGTCGCAGTCGTCGTCGCTTTCGTCAAGGATCGGCGACGAGATAAGCTCCAGTTCATCGGCGACGTACTCCGCCGTCTCGTCCGAGGGGACCGAGTTCACGTCATCATCCAGTCTTTGCAGCGGCTCCAGCCGGCTGGGAGAGTCCTGTGTCTGCGACTCCGGCGCTCCGGTCAACGTTTGAATTTCCCACGGCGACGGATTCGAGTCGTCGTCGGACGCCGGCTGCGGCGTCTCGAAGGATGACACGTCCACGTACGCCTCGATCGAAGCGAGCTGGGTGCGCGCGGCGGTCAGCGCCGGGTCGAGCTGCAGAGCGCGATGAAACGCCAGCCCGGCGTCGCGATAGCGCTTCGACCCGCAGAACATCATGCCGAGGTTGTACTGGGCGTGCGACTCGGGCAGGACGGCGCGGAACGCCTCGAGGGCTTCATCAAACCGACCGACCTTGCTCAGCGCCATCCCAAGGTTGACCTGCGCCCGCTCGAACTGCGGGTCGATCGCCACGGCGGCCTGAAGGTGCGTGACGGCGCGGTCGAAGTCGTTGATCCGGCAGTACTCGAAGCCCAGATTGTTGCGAAGGATCGGCTCGCTGGGGCGGAGGGCCACGGCTTTTTCAAGATTGTCGATCGCCTCGCGGTGCCGTCCCTGCCGCGCGAGCACCATCCCGAGTCGGTGGTAGGCGGCGACGAAATTGTGATTGAGCAGGACCGCCCGCTGATACTGGGCGATGGCGCGGTTGAAGTCGCCTTGCGCTTCGAGCAGTTGTCCCGCGGCGAAGTGCGTCTGCGGAAGAATCTTCGGCGGCGGGCTTTCCACGGCGTCCGCCAGAGCGGCCGGATCCAGCCTCTGCCACCCGCCCTTTTTCTGCGTGGCGATCGAGTTGTCCGTCTGCGAGCAGCCCGTCAGCGTCGCCAGCGCCGCCAGGAGCGGAATCGTCCTTCGTGTCATCACCGTCGTGCCTCCTTGCCGTGCCCCTCTTACGCTCAGCCGCCCGCCGAGGCGGATGCGCCGCCCGTCATGCCCGCGCCGCCCTGTCCGTCCGTCGGCGGCGTCGTGCCCTTCTCCATCTGGCGGATCGCGTCGGACGCGCGAATGCCGCGACCGCCGGAGATCATCGCCTTCACCTCGACGCGGCTCATGTCGCACCCGGCGTCGACGAGAAACTCCCGGACGTGTTCCAGGCGCATGTCCACCAGGGTCTGATCCTTCTCGAAGGTCTCGTAGCGCACGATGCCGCCGTAGTGATTCAGGTGCGGCGTCAGACGCGTCAGGCGCACGACGCCCGTCCCTGAAATCTCGCCGCTGTGCGGGATGAAGTGCAGATCCGCCACCGTCATGTCGTGCGTCATCGCGTTGTCCGACATGCTCCTGAAAGTATCCGCCAGCGCCGGCGGGTCGCCCGCCACGCCCTGCGGAGGGGCGTTCAGGCGCGCGGCCGGCGGCGCGCTTGTGCATCCGATCAGCGCCAATGCGGCGACTCCCGCGGCGCGGGCCAAGCCTCTTGCGTTCATGCGCGAACTCCTTTTCACCTGTATCATCGTTCAAACCCCAGGTCCGACTTGGGGGATTATCGGTCACCTGAGTGACGGTCTTGGGGATCGGGTTCATCCCGGATCCGTCCTATAATGACCGCGCCGGATCTGCGGGTCCGATGCAAAAGAGGGATCAACGCCACGAAAACGATGAAAGAACCTCGGTTGTCCGCTCAACAAACCGCTTCCGGCGTCGTTTCAGGGTGGTCGTGGTTCCGTGATCTGGCCGTCCTTGTCGCCTTCGCCTGCCTCGCGTACCTGCCGGGGATCGGCTGGGGGGTGCCGGCGTTCAATTCGTGGAGCCAGGACACGATCGCCGGTCCGAACCGCACGTTTGTCGTGGAGGGCTGGCCTCAGGACTGGCGCGGTCGCTACCCGCCGCTGCACTACCTGCTGAACGCGGGCTTGTACCGGACGATCGAAGCCGTCTGGACGTGGCGCGGGCTGATGACGATCGACCCCGCGACGGGCGCGAAGGTGCTGGCGCCGCCCGAGGCGGACCGGATCGGGCTGCTGATCCTCGCGTCGCGCGGGTTGACGTTTCTGATGGCGGTCGGGGCCGGGTGGGCGCTGCGCTGCGCCGCGCTGCGGACGACGGGTGACAGAGTCTTGGCACTGATCGCGGCGCTGACCTTCTGCGCCGGCGTGGATTTCGCGTATTTCGCGCGCCTCGGCAACGTCGATGTCCCGTCGATGTTCTGGTTCGCGTGGAGCGTCGTCGCCTACCTGCGGGCGACCGAGCGACCCAGCGCCGGACGATGCGCGGTGCTCGGGCTGCTTGCCGCCGCGGCCGTGTGTACGAAGGACGGCGTCGCGGGCGCTTACCCCGGGATGGCGCTGATGCTCCTGATCGAGACGGCGCGGACCGCGCGGAATGCGGCGCCCGACGGCGGCGCCGGGTGGGGCTCGTTGATTGCATCCACCCTGATGAGGCCGGCTTGGTTCGCCGGGCTGGCGTCGTTTGTGCTTCCCTGGCTTTTCATCAACGGCGCCTTTCACAACTGGGAGCGCTTCGTCGCGCGCCTCGATTACTGGTTCGACGCTTCGGCGGACACGCTCCACGCGCGGCAGACGCGCTACGACAATCCCGTGACGCTGGCGCTGGTCAGTCTCCGCTACGCGGGCGGCGCCGTCGGCTGGCCGCTGCTGGCGACGATGCTCACCGCCACCGTCGCCGCCCTGCGCCGTGGTCCACGGCGCACCGCGATCCTGCTGGCGCCGGCGTGTACGTATTACCTCCTGACGATCCAGGCAGCGCTGGGCTTTTCTTACAGCCGGTTCCTTTTTCCGATGCTCGCCCTGGCGGCGATCGCCAGCGCGGGTGAGATCGCCGCGGCCTTGCGACACCCGCGTCGGGGCAAGGCACTCACCGCCGTGGTCGCGCTGCTCGTCGTGATCCCGACCGCCGCGTTGCTGACGGCGCTGAATCTTGAGATGCGCGGCGACAGCCGGTATGCGGCGGAAACCTGGCTGACGCAGCGCGTTCCAGGGTCGGCCCGGATCGGCGTCTTCGGCAAGCCGCAATACCTGCCCCGCGTCGTCGAGCTGGGCTTGCGCGTTCACGAGATCGAGATGAACCCGGCGTCGATCGCGGTCTCCGACTGCGATGTGCTGATTCTTTCGAGCTTCGAGACGCAGGGCTACGAAGAACCGCAACGCGCCGTGCTGGGGGCGCTGACGGAAGGGAGGCTGGGCTACCGCGAGGTCGCCCGGTTCGAGGGTCTCGGCTACCTCACGGATCGATCCTGGTGGCGGGTCGCGGCGTGGGGGACGGAGCCGACCGGCAAGATCAGCCCGACGATCCGGTTCCTGATCCGAAACCCCGATCCCTGAAGTCCCCCGCGGGAGCGTCCCGCCGGAACACTTCAATCCGGTCCGCCGGTGACTTGCTGCTCCAGGGTATCCAGGACGTGGATCAGCTCTCGTGCGGCGAGCTGGTGCCCCACCGGCGACAAGTGCCAGAGGTCTACGAAGGCTTTTGAACTCCCGCCATCGTCGAACCCGGCCTCGTCGCGCAACACGGGGAGAAGATCCACGACCGCGTACCCGCGCGTCTCGGCATGCGCCGCGAGCCGTCGTTGCGGCAGATCCTCCGTCCGAGCGTCCGGGCGAACGTGCGGCGCGCAGGGAACCAGAAGAATCACGAACTCGGCTTCACGCGCGAGGACGAACTCCGCCAGGGCGTCCACATCCTCGAGATACCGCTCCCACGCCTGCGCCAGCCACGGCGAATCCGCGTCGCCGATCAGGTGTCGATCCGCAAGAGACTCGTACCAGATCCGGGCGTCGATCGGCGAGAGTCGAGCGGAAACCCACCGCCCAAACCGGAACAGACCTGAGCCTTCGAGCCGCTTCTGCCAGTTCGTCCGAGGCGCGTCGCGCAGCGCCTCGCACCGCAGGCGATCCGTCACGTCATTCAGGCAAAATACGTAGACGATCACGTCGGGCGCATACTTCATCCCCTTCTCTTTCAGGATGTCCAGCTCCTGCCACGGCGCGTACCCCGGCACGCCGAGATTGACGACCGTCCAGGGCGTTTTGGAGGCGCTCGCTCGCGACAGTGTGACGATCTCCGCCGCCAACGTCTCAGGCCAGGGCACCTCCGATCCGAACGCCACGGAGTCGCCGGCAAGAATCACGCGCCGCTCGCCTGCGGACGGTGAAACCGGCACAAGCGGCCCGCGCAGTCCGCGCTCGTTAATCGTGTCTCCGCCCCAGTTCAGCGGAAGCGTATATCCCGCGGCCAGCGTCCACATCCGGACGGGGTGAGGAACGATCAGCGGATCCTTTCGTTCCGGCAACGGCGCAAAGAACACAAGCATCCACCGATCGCAGGATGCAACCGCCAGAACCGGAAGCAACGCGAACATCACGCGCCCCGGCCACTCCGATCGGACAAGGCCGCTGCGGGCCCGTGACCACGCCGCACCCGCCGCCAGTGCCGCGCATCCGTGAAATCCAAGCGCATGCAGCAGTCCATCCCCCGAAAAGGGATCCACCAGGACGACATGATTGAGGTGAAGCGTGAACAACCACCCGGAAAGCAACGCCATCGCCAGCGCATACGTCGCTGCAACTCCGGCCGCGGCGCGAAGCCTCCGCGCCGCCGGACTCGGATTCCGGGGTGTGCTTCTGAAGATCGAGATCACGTCCGGCTCCCCCGCTCGTGGATGTTACCGCTTGAGAGGCGGGCTGCACCACTCCTACGTCAGTCGGTGAGCGTCGGTTCGGAAATCGCGGGATCGAAAACCGCCGGACTGGAGGGCGACAAGGTCTCAGCCGCCGACCACCGGGCGCCCAGCCGTCGACGTCGAATCTCCCGCCGGATCGAGCCTGCGCGGGTGCAGTCGAATCCCCGCATGAATCCGTCGCGCGAAGGCGATGATTGTGAGCATCCCCGCCGCCGCCGTGATCTGGATCGCCGGCTGGACCGGTACGGCGTAACGCGGGATCGTCCCCTGGGTCAGCGCGGCGGGAAAAAGGTGGGCCAGGGCGAACGTCATCAGCAACAACGCGCCGGCGCGGCGCCCGCGTTGAAGGAAGACGACGCCTCCCGCCAGCGCAAAGAGCGTCCACGCCTCGTAAAACGAATCCGCGACCGGAATCGGCAGCGAGGTCGGCCGCTCGATGAAGGCGTGATACCGGCGAACCAGCGCCGTCCAGGCGCCGCTCGTCGGGCCGACCTTCGCCGCGTGAACGAATCCGCCGGCGAACACCGGATCGCCGGCCCGCTCCAGCACCGACGCTGCGTAGGTTTCCGTCGAGAGCAGGGCATGCCTCGACGGATCCGGATCCACGACGAGCGGTGCGTCCGGACGGTAGCGGTACACCGGGTCCGGAATCAGAAGCGTCCGCGCCATGTGACGCGGCGTCGTCAGCAGCAGGTGCGGCAGGCGCGCCCGGAAGATCGGCTCAGCCGCGTCGCCGAGCTGACGTACCCCTTCCGTCAATCCCGCACCGTGAACCCGACGGTAGCACGTCACTGCGTCCCACGGATACTCGATGCGGAAGCGCCGCTCGCCGTCGGGCAGGCCGGCATTGACCTCATCCACGCAACGCTGAAGCTCGGTGAACGCGGCGGAGGCGGGCTCCTTCAGCCCCTCAACCTGCACGGCGCGGACATAAAGCTGCGCCCGCGCCCACGTCCCTGCCGCGCCGTCGGGAAAAACCGCGCGAACATGCAGCCCCCACGCCGCGAGCGCGACGGCGCCCGGCGCAACCGCAACGGCAAGACGTGACGCCAGTGAACGCACCCCGCGCTCGGGCGGCCGCGTATTTTCGTCAACGCACGCTCGCCCCCCGACCCACCGAATCCCGGCAGCGACCGCGCAAAGCGCCAGCAGAGGTATCCCGAGAGGACGGATCAGACCGGCAGCGCCGGCAGCGACGGAAGCTCCCGCCAGCGCGCTGCGCGACCCGCCGTGCAGGTGATGCGCCAGCAGACACAACGTCGTCATTGCTGCGAACGTGTAAGGAATCTCGGTCAGGATGACGGCCGCGTACGCCGTCAGCGGCCAGGTCAGCGCCGTCAGAACCCCCGCCAGCGCTGCAACGCCGCGCTGCCGCGTCAGCGCAAACGCCGTCAGCGTGGTCAACGCGACGATCGCCACGACCATCGTCCGCTGGATCACATGCAGGGCGACAGCGGCCGAGCTTCCCGCAATCTGCGCCGTCGCCGCAATCAGCAGCGGGTACCCCGGCGGTCGCATAAGAAAAAGCTCGTCGGCGAATTCGCCGCGGGACAGGGCAGCCGCCAGATCGAGGTAGGCGACGCTGTCCGGTTGAACCCAAAGCGGCGTGTCCAGCAGCGCCGCCGCCGCCGCCGCGGCAGCAACCGCCGTCGGCAGCACCGGCATCCGACGGGTCTGGAACGCCTCGGACACCGCCCGGGAATGTGCGCGGGGGGTTCCACGGCGATCGGGTTGCACTGTTTCGTCGAAGACCGGCGTCCCTTTCAGCAGGTTTCAGCGATATCGGACCGATTACGGGACGCACTGTAATGCAGCGCCGCCGGACGGGTCGCCCGGTTGGGGCGGCGACCGCGGATTCAGTCCTTCCGTGGTGGTTTTTTCGTTGTCGCGGTTCGAGCGACGGAGTAATCTTGCGTCATGTCGCTCCAGACTCATCCCCCGGCTTCCGACTCTCGCGCTCGGGTGCTGGTCGTCGATGACGACCCGCTCGTCCGCCGCCTCGTGGTCGAGGGGTTGAATCATGATGAATTCACGGTCAGCGCCGCGGAGACGCTCGCGGAAGCCCGGCGTGTCCTTCAGCATCAGGCGCTGGAACTCATTGTGCTCGACGTGCGCCTGCCCGACGGGAGCGGGCTGGAATTCGCCTCCGAGCTGCGCCGCGCCGGCAGCACGCTCCCCGTGCTCATGCTGACGGTGCAGGACCGGGTCGAGGACCGCGTGGCGGGTCTGGAGCGCGGAGCGGATGACTACCTGTGCAAGCCTTTTGCGATCGCGGAGCTGACGGCGCGGGTCGCCGCCCTGCTGCGCCGATCGCGCGGGTCGCATCCGCACCTGCTGCGCTTTCTCGATGTCGAGCTGGATCTTGTTCGGCGGACGGTGCGGCGCGGGAAACTGGCGCACGAGTTGTCGACGCGCGAGTGCGCCCTGCTGGCGCACATGATGAATCACCCGCGCGAGATCCTCGATCGCCGCCTCATCCTTCAGCAGGTCTGGGGCGAAGTCTCGGATGAGGGCAGCAACGTGCTGAACGTCTACGTCAATTATCTGCGCAACAAGCTCGAGGGCGGGCTTTACCCGCGCCTGATACACACGATCCGCGGCGTCGGCTACGTCCTCAGCGACACCCCCCCGGACGAATTCCCGACCGCCTAGCTCTCCGCGTCAGCCGTCCCACGCCGGCATTGATCCAGCGCCGCCGCAAGCGCCTCCAGCGGAAAAGGCTTCTCCAGCCACGCCGCGAGGTGACCCGTCAGCATGCCGGCGTCCGGGGGGCGCGCGTACCCCGACATCATGATGATCGCCAGACCGGGGTCTTCGCGCAGCCACGCTTCGGCCAGGTCCGCCCCGGCGCCGTCCGGCAGCGCCGCGTCGATCAGGGCAAGCGTCGGCCGGTCCGCGGAAGCATCCGCGAAGCACTGCCTCGCTTCAGCGATGCTCGCCGCCGTCCGCACCTTGAAACCCCAGGATTGCAGGGCGTCCACGCACGCGCCGCGCACCTCGGCGTCGTCATCCACCACCAGCGCCGGTCCGCCGGGCCTGAAGTCGAAGCGCCCCGGCCGGCGCGGCGTCGTCCGCGAAGGTTGTTCCTGACAGGGCGGGAGCCGGATCATAAACGCCGCGCCCTCGCCGGGCTCGCTCTCCACGTCGATCCGCCCGCCGGCGCTGGCGACGGCGGCGTAAACGATCGACAGCCCCAGACCGGTCCCGCGCCGTCCGGCCCGATGCTTTGTCGTGTAAAACGGCTCGAAGATGCGGCGACGCGCTTCGGGAGCAATCCCGGCGCCGCTGTCCCGGACGCGAATGCAGGCCCAGTCCCGGATGTCCCCGCCGGCTTCGTCGACTTCCAGCTCGCGATCCACGACGACCGTGAGTCTTCCGCCGTCGGGCATCGCCTCCTTCGCGTTCATGATGAGGTTGAGGATGACCTGCGTCAGCTCGTCGGGGTCCATCCGGACGGCGACGGCGGGATCGAGGCGCTTCTCGATCGACACGCCGGAGAAAAAAGCCTCGTCCTGTGAAGAAAGGATCGTCTCGACCAGTTCCGCCGGGCGCAGCGCCTGCGCGTGCCCCCGGCCGCCGCGCGCCAGGTGGAGCAGTCGCCGCGACAAGCCCGCCGCCTGCCAGCACGCGGCGAGCGCCGCGTTCAGACGCTCGGTCTGCTTGTTCGGCTCATCCCGGGCCTGCATCAGACCCAGCGACGCGACCGCTCCGGTCAGCAGGTTGTTGAAGTCGTGCGCGATGCCTCCGGCGAAGCGCCCCAGCGCTTCCATCGTTTCCGCCCGACGCACCCGCTCCTCCAGCGCCCGCCGCTCCCGCGCGTCGCGCAGAACCAGCGCCGCGCAGCGGCGCCCCCCCATCTCGATCGGAAACGCCACGACGTCCACCGCGCAGGGGACGCCGTCCTCTCTCCGCAGCAGCACCACGTCCGACCGCCGCCGCCGGATTCCGTCGCGCGTCACGTCGCGGACCAGCCGCTCGGCGTTCAAGTCGCCGGACGCCCACCCCGGGAACGCCTCGTTCAACGCTCGGCCGCGCGCCGTCGCCGCATCCGTCATCAGCAGGGAAGTGTCGGAATCATGACACTCAACGACCCGCCCGTCCGCGTCGCAGATGACCAGCGCGTCGCGCAGGTTCTCAAACAGCGCCCGGTACTTCCGCTCCGACGCCTGAAGCACGCGATCGGCCTCCGCCAGCGACCCCGCCATCGTGTTCAGCGCCGTGGCGAGTTGTCCGAGTTCATCCCCGCTGCGCGGACGGACGCGGTAGTCGAGGCGCCCCGCGCGGAACTGCGCGGTCGCCTCGTGCAGGTCCGCGATCGGCAGGATCAGCCAGCGCCCGATGAGGTGCGCCCCGAGCAGCAGCATGACCGCCGCCGTCACCGCCACCGCCGCCGCCAGCAGCAACACACGCTCCCCGGTCCGGACCAGTTGCATCGCCGACTCCTGCCGCCACGCCTCCAGTTGAGGGCGGGTCCGCATCAGTTCACGCCGCACCAGCGGAACCGTCTGCGCATTGATCCGGTCGTCGAGGTAGCGCCGCGCCGCCTCCGGTCCGTCCGACGCGATCAACGTCAGGTACTCGCGCGTCTCCTCCCGCAGCCGCCGCCCCAGCGCCCGCAGATCCTCCCGGGGACGCGGATCGCCCGCAGCCTCGGGAACCGAGGTGGACTCGAGTTGCTCCAGCAGGACGGACTGACTTGCCGCGAGGCGCGCCTCGGCGCCCGCCGACGTCAGCCGATCCTGAAGCGCCGCAACGTATTCGTTCAACGTCGTCAGCAACCGGTCCGTCCGGCTCGCCTCCGTGGTCCAGCGCTCAAAGCGCTGGGTCGCGTCGTTGATGTAAAGATGGATCGCGTAGATCGTCGCCCCGGTCACTCCGACGACGAACACGGCGAACGCCGCCAGCAGCAGGATGAGCTTGCGACGCAGAGTCATCACGGAACCGCCCGAGCGGGCTAGCGGACCTCGGCCTGATAGGCCCAGTCCCAGGGCTCCCGCTCCGGCGTCGCGCTGCGGAGCACGTGACCGCCGACGAACCCCACCACCGTCTGCCCGTGATGACGGTGCGCCGGCGACCAGTACGCGCCCGACGTGTAATCATCTTCCGGAACGTTCAGGATCGGCGGAGCAATATAAAACGGATTGCCCACCTTCCGCATCGCGGCGGCGCCGTCCACGTCGATCGCCAGCGGCGCATAAGGATGCTCCAGCACGCGGGCGCTTAACGAGCACGACGCGACGGGCGCCAGCCGCATCCGGCCTTGAAACTCCACGACAGCCTGCAGCAAGCGCATGTTCAACGCGACCGAGACGTGCTCCGCCGGCGTAATCGCGTCGCGCAAGTCAAGCTGGCGACCCACGCGGGTCAGGTCCGACCCCGACGCCGGGCAGCGCATCGCATGATCCGGCGCAAGCGGAACCGTCGACGGATCTCCGAGATCCCAGAACTCGCCCACGCCGTAAAGACTCTCCTGAAAATCATCAATCTGGAACCGCCCGGACGTCGCGCCGTAACGCTTGTCGCTGTCACCGCGACCGTCTTCCCGCTCCCCCTCGACGAACAACCGGAACTGAAATGTCGTGTTCCGCAGGTTCGACGAGCACCCCAGCGCGTACATGCGGGCCCGCGCGGAGCGCAACCCCGGCGCCAGCAGCGACAGCAGAAGCGCGAGGATCGCCACGACGACGAGCGTCTCGATCAGAGTGAAGGCGTCGGCCGCGCCAGGTCGGCTCGCGCGCACCCCACGCCCGGCCTCACCTTGAGGTGGGCGGACCGGATTCGAATTGTCCCGGACCGCGACGACCACGATCCATCTCCGGACCCGGAAAGACGGAACATCAAGCCACGATCATGATTATTCTATCCGAATTGAAGTGTCCAGCCAACCCCCGACGACTCCCCGGGATTTCCAGGTATATTCCCGCCCGGCGGGCAATGAGCACGGTGCTCAGGTTGGAGCGAACTGGCCAACGTCAGGCGTCATCAAGGACTTCAAGCGCGGCGAAAGGCTTGCCTTCGAGAAACTCCAGCGACGCCCCTCCGCCGGTCGAAACGTGCGTCATCATCGGCGCCAGTCCCACCTGGGCGACGGCCGCCGCACTGTCCCCGCCTCCGACGATCGTGATCGCGTCCCGCTGAGTCGCCTGCGACATCGCTCGGGCCACGGCGCGCGTGCCTCGGTCAAAGGGCGGCGTCTCGAAGACGCCCATCGGACCGTTCCAGACAATTGTCGCCGCCTTGGACAACACGCCCTCAAAGGCCGCGATCGTCGCCGGACCGATGTCCAGTCCCATCAGAGGCGCCGGCACGCCGCGTCCGCCCTCTCCCGAAGCCCCGTCGATGGCGCAGACGGTCGTCGCCGCATCCGGCGCGATCCGGTCCGCCGCGACGCAGTCGGTCGGCACGCGCAGCTTCGACCCGGCCTCGGCGCGAAGCCGCCGCGCGAGGTCGAAGGCGTCCGGTTCAACGCGGCTCTTCCCGACCGCACGACCCTCCGCGCCCCAGAACGTGAACATCATCGCGCCGCCGATCAGAAGCGCGTCGCAGCGCTCCAGCAGACGCTCGATGACGCGGATCTTGTCGGACACCTTCGCCCCGCCGAGAACGCAGACAAAAGGCCGCTTCGGAGCGTGGATCGCCGCGCCGAGATACTCCAGCTCCTTCTGCACGAGATAACCGACGACCTTCGGTTTCCCCGTCATCATCCGGGGGACGGTCAACATGCTGGCGTTGTCGCGGTGGCAGGTTCCGAACGCGTCATTCACGTAGACGTCCGCGAGATCGGCGAGCTGCCGGGCGAAGGCGTCCTTCGCCTCCCGCAACGCCGGATCCTTCGCCGCGTTTTTGTCTTTGATGACTTCGGCGTCGTGAAACCTGAGGTTCTCGAGCAACAAGGCGCTCCCGTCCCGCAACTCGGCCGCGGCGTGACGCACGTCGGGACCGACGCAGTCATGCAGGAACCGGACGGGACGCGAGAGCAAGTCGCTCAGTCGGCCCGCGACGGGTGCGAGCGAGTACTTCGCCTTCGCCTCCGGTTCTTCGTCCGGGCGCCCCAGGTGGCTGATAAGAATGACGCGCCCTCCTTCCTCCAGAATGCGACGGATCGTCGGCAGCGCGGCGCGAATCCGCGTGTCATCCGTGACGTGTTGCGCGGCGTCGAGCGGCACATTGAAATCCACGCGCACCAGGACGCGTTTTCCTCTCAGCGCAACACCGTCGATCGACTTTTTCATCATCCTTGCTCCTTCGCGGGGTCGGGGGGATTACGTTAGGCGCGCGCCCCGCCACCGTCCAACCCGACGCCGCCTTTCCTCAGAACCCGAAAAGCGTCCCGTCCTGACGGAGGATGACCCGGTGACCGGCGGGGTCCGCCACCGCGATCGACCGGTCCGACGGCAGCATTCCCGTGAAGACCTCGTACGAGATCCGTCGCTCCTCCAGTTCCTTCCTGACGGTCGCCAGCGACCTGACCAGCAGCGTCAGCCGGACCGGGATCGGATCAACGACCGCCGCCTCCGCCAACCGGATCGTCAACACAATCCTGCCCGACCGAAAGCGGAGGTCGTCGCCCGCGGCGCCGGACGGCGCCGGATCCAGCCCGGCCAACTCGCCGTAAAACCAGCGCAGCGCCTCCGCGCGGTCGCGCGGCGCGTCGAGCGTGACGCTTTCGACTGCCTGAATGCTGCCGGGATTCATGCCTCCCACGCCGATCCTCCTTGCCACGGATGCTCGAAACATCCGCGGATCTTCCCGGTTCCACGCTGACGGGAGTCTTCTCGGATCGTCGGTTTCCGATTGCCGGACCCGACGCTAGGATGCCGCCTCCCTGTCGGGCACAAGGTCTCGCGGAAGGATATGAGAACAGGATGGAGTGGATCAAACAATTCTGGCATCTGATCTCAACGCCCGAGGGGTTGCAGACGCTGATCGGCTGGGGCGGGCTGCCGGTCCTCGCGATCATCGTGTTCGCGGAGACGGGCCTTTTGATCGGCTTCTTCCTCCCGGGCGACAGCCTGCTCTTTGTCGCCGGGTTCCTCGCCAGCCCGGCGGGGGAAAAAATCATGGGCGAGCACCAGTTCTCGATCTTCTGGCTGAACGTCGTGCTCATCATCGCGGCGATCGTCGGCGACACGGTCGGGTACTGGATCGGGCACAAAGCCGGTCCGCCGATCTTCAACCGTCCTCAAAGCCGCTTCTTCCGCCGAGACTACCTGCTGCGGGCGCATGAGTTTTACGAGCGCCACGGCGGCAAGACGATCGTGCTCGCGCGCTTCATTCCCATCATCCGCACCTTTGCGCCCGTCGTCGCCGGCGCCGCCTCGATGAACTACCGGCACTTCGTCGCCTACAACGTCTTCGGCGGGATCGGCTGGGTCGTGAGCATGACCCTCCTGGGATACTACCTCGGACAGATTCCGTGGGTGCAGAAGAATCTTGAGAAGGCCGTGCTGATCGTCATCCTGCTGAGCGTCTCCCCGGTGTTCGTTCACGCCTGGCAGGAGTGGCGGCGCAAGCGCTCCGGCAACAACAAGCCGTCATAAAGGCCGATCAGCGCCTTGCGCCACCGGTCCAGGCTGAAGCGTTCAACGATCACCCGCCGCCCGGCTTCTCCGAACGCGCGGGGCAGCAACGGATCTCGCACAAACCGCAGCATCGCCTCGGCGAGAGCGGGCGGATTCCGCGGCGGCACAAGAAGCCCGGTCCGCCCCTCCTCGACCACCTCCGGAAGCGCCCCGACCCGCGAGGCGACAACCGCCTTTCCGAACGACATCGCCTCCAGCACCGACATCGGCATCCCCTCGTGATGACTCGGCTGCACGAGCACGTCCGCGTGGCGAAGCGCCTCCGTCCGTGCCGCTCCGCAAAGCGGCCCGACGCAGCGCACCCGCTTCGACACCCCCCGCGCCGCGAGCCTCGCGCCGATCGCCTCGACGGAACCCGCCGACCCCCCCGGTCCCGCCAGCACAAGTTCAAAAGGAGCGCCCGAGCGCTCAAGGATGACGGCGGCTTCGATCAGATCCGCCACGCCCTTCCACGCATCCAGCTTCGCCAGCAGCAGAAAGCGGCGCGCCGCACCGGGGTCACGTCCGGTTTCGGCGATGTCCGACATCGGCGGCGCCTCCACCGCATTCGGAATCACGCGGAGGTTCGCCCGCGGCGCGCACGCCCGGATCGCCCGCGACCAGTGCTCGCCCAACGCGATCACGGCGTCGGCCCCCTCGAGCACGAGTCGAATCAGCCGCCGGGGGGACCGCCCGCTCGCCGCGACAAACTGATCGAACATCGCCCCGTGAACGTGGAGCACCGTCGCGCAGCCGGTTCCCCGCGCAGCCGTCATGTCCGCCGCCGACCGCCAGAAAGACGCTCCGCTGCACGTGTGCAGGTGCAGGATGTTGACGCCTTCCCGCCGGATGCGCCTCCGCAGAATCCGCGCCTGCAAGACGTGGCGCCACAGCTTCCCGAGGATCGTCTCCCGCTCAAAACCGCCGGTCGTGATCTTCTGGAACCGGACTTCTCCGTGCGAACCCCAGTCCAGATCGAGCATCTGCGCGACGACCGTGGACATGCCGCCGATCTCCCGTGGGTCCGGTCCGACGGCAAGCACGCGAAAGCCCGGCAGGCGCGCAACGCCTCCCGCCGCGAAAACCGCGGCGGTGGCCGGAGCGCAACTTGTCTCCGTCAGAGAAACCACGGCATCCGTCCTCCCGATCATCAGGATATCGGACGGACCGGTCGGCTGATGCAGCAGGCGCCGAATCCGCACAAAGGTTCCGATCGACGCTCGTGAGGCCGAATTACGAGGTCCGCCGACGAATCACGAGGCGCTCCCACTCCCGGCGGCAATACCCGTCGGTCATCCCCGCGATGTAGTCGCACGCCGTGCGGAAAATGCCGAGTTCGGCGATCCGGGACCGGAACCGAGGCGGCAGTTCATCCTCTCGGGAAACGAACGCCTCAAAAAGCTCCGTCACAATGCGCCGCGCTTCTTCGTCGAGGCGCTGCACCCGGGACGTTAGGTACACGTCCCGACGCAGAAGTTCTTCAACTTCTCGCAACCCGGACTGCACGTCATCCGAAAGTTTCAGCGCCGGCGTCGACAGGCGGCGAACCTCATCAGGGCTTTCAAGCCCCCCCAGCACCGGCATGCTTTGCGCGGCGGCGTCCATCACGACGCGATCCAGAATCGCGTCGAGGACAGGGCGGCGGATCGCAAAAACGCTGACCGCACCCTGCAGATCCGCCCGGGCGGCGCGGGCATGACGCCACAAGGAGAGCGACTCAAGGTGCGCCGGCGACAACAATCCCGCCCCGATCGCGTCCTCCAGGTCATGCAGGTCGTACGCCAGCCGATCCGCAAGGTTCACGACCTGGGCCTCGACCGTGGCCCATCTCCCGGTTTCCAGCAACGACGCCACGACGGGATCTCCCGCCGGCATCGCGGGCTGGTCATACAAACTGGCATGTTTGATGACGCCCTCCCGCACCTCGAACGTCAGGTTCAGTCCGCGGAACGCCGGATACGGATGTTCGAGGTAATCCACCACGCGGAGGGTCTGCGCATTATGCTCGAATCCGCCGTGATCCTTCATGCACGCGTTCAGCGCCGCCTCCCCCGCGTGTCCGAAGGGCGGATGACCCAGATCGTGGGCCAGCGCGATCACCTGCGCCAACGCCTCGTTGACGCGCAGCGCCCGTGCCAGAATTCGGGCGGCCTCCGCGACCTCCAGCGTGTGCGTCATCCGGGTCCGGAAATGATCGTCCTCCGCGCCGCCGAAAACCTGCGTCTTCGCCCGAACCCGGCGGAACGCGGCGCAACTGAGCACACGATGACGGTCCACCTCGAACGCATCGCGCAGCGGATCCGGCGGTTCGGCGTGCGCGCGCCCTCGGGTCTGCGCCGCCTTCACGGCGTAACGCGACAGCGCGGGCGGTTCCGGATGACGTTCCGTCGGAGACATCGAACGTGGATCGTAGACGTCCCTGTCATCCCGGCAACCAACGCGACCGCCGCTGCGAGGCAAAGCCCGGCTCGGCGGCCGCGGTTATGAAGGATCAAAGACGTATCAATCTCGCGGTCCGGCTTGCGTGGGGAGCGTCGGCGGCGACGGAGCGTCGGGAGGAGGTGGAGCGTCGGGAGGCGGCGGAGCGTCGGGAGGAGTCGGCGCATCCGGCGGTGACGGGGCGCCCGGCGGCGGAGGCGCGGGAGGATATCCGGGAGCGCCGGGCGGTGACGGCGATCGGCCGGGAACGAGGGGTTTCCGATC
The DNA here is from genome assembly GCA_022072505.1 of Phycisphaerae bacterium. Lineage (GTDB taxonomy): Bacteria > Planctomycetota > Phycisphaerae > UBA1845 > UBA1845 > JABWBH01. Next base: position 124,095 of record JAJVHU010000007.1, on the reverse strand, counting down.
GACTCGCGCGGGCGGCGCTGCGACGGGACGCTGACGCGGAGGCGGATTGCCCGGTCCCTGCGGAGCGCGGTCGAACGCAGACGCTTCAGGACGCGGAACGCCTCGCGGAGGCGCACCGCCCTCCGGCTCCGGAGGCGGATTCGACCCGTCGAACGAGGGCGACGCTCCGGAAGGCGCCGGCGGAGGCGCCGGAGCAGAACCCGGGCGAGGCGCGGGCGTCGCACCGGGCGCGCCCGACGCGCCCGGCCGGAAAGCGGGCGACGGATCCGCCGGACCGCTCCCCCGTCCGTCGCCGCGCGGCGCCCGAGCCGGCGACAACGCCGCCGCATTCGCCCGGGCCGCCAGAATCATCTGCTCCGCGGCCCGCTCAGGCTTGTTCTGCGCCAGGTAAACATCCTTGAGCGCAAAACGGATCGCCGTCTGCCCCCCCACATCGCTCGTCTTCACCAGAAGATCCAGGAGAACCGCCTCGGCTTCTTCGAGTCGTCCGCCGCGCGACGCCAGATCCACGATCGCCTGCACCGACATCACCAGCGCCTGACGCGGATCGAACGCCACCTCGTGCCACCCCGACACGTAGTTCAGGCGGTGCTGCTGCATCTGAAGCTCGCGCTCCTCCATCACGCGACGCCGCTCCGACAACAAGCGGTTCATGTCGCTTTCACGCATCGCGATCTGAGCGCGGAGGTTGTCCGCGTCGGATTTCGCACTGGCTGGCGCGGAGCCTTCCGCCAGCGCGTGCTCGAGTTGATCCAGTTGCGCCTGGAGGCGCTGAAGCTCGGCCCGACGCCTTTGCAACTCGGAAATCAGGCGCACGTCGCGGTCTTCACCGTCAAAAGGGTTGGAGGACGGCGGCGCGGCATCCGGCGTCGGCGCTCGCCCGCGCCCGGGAGGCGGCGGTCCGCCGTCGCGCGGCGCGCCCTCCGTCGGCGGGGCATCCGGACGTTCCCCGCGCGGTCGCGGCGAAGGCGCGTCCGGCGGCGGAGGTTGACGCTGCGCATCCGGAGCGTAACCCGAAAAAGGATCGGCGGGTGCGTCGGGGGCCGGGGTATCCGCGACCGGCTGAAGCCTCGCGGGCGCAAGAGGTCCGGCGACGATCTCCGGCTCAGCCGCGGCCGGCGACAACGCCCACGTCGCTGAAATCAACGTCATCAAGGATAAACTCAAACTCATCATCACTCATGTCCTCCGAAACATCGGGAACGTCTTCGTCCCAGATCAGGTCTTCCTCAAGCAATCGTTCATCAAGATGAAGCGTCGGCGAAAGCGAGGGCGAGGCGATCCCGACCAGCATCACAGAATCCGCGGTGAACGCATCGCCCCCGAACACGGATGCGTCCTCGTCCGCCCACGCAAACGCCTCGAAGTACGCCGGCGGGGTCGCTAGCGACGGAACTTTCGCAATCACCCCTTCCGAACCCCCGGACGGCGGATCCCCGCCGAAACCGGCGACGCGCGACGGTCCGGACAAAGGGGGGGGGCCGACCACGTCATAACGCACAACCAGCAGCGCCAGCACCGCCGCAGCCGCAAGGAAGGACGCAACCCTCGGGAGCAGGCTCAGCCGTCTCGGCATCACGGCTTCGCTTCGCGGTGGAACGAACACGAACGGCGCTCGCGCCGTCGCGATCTCCGCCCGCATCGACTCGAACGCCGTCAGAATCGTCCGCTGCCGCCGGGAGAAAACGAGGCACGCCGCGCACGCCGTGACATGCGTCTCCGCGGCCGGCGAAAGCGGATCACCCGCCGCCGCCGCGATCAAAGCTCGCTGACACTCCTGACAGTTCATCCTCGATCCCGCATTCCGTCAGCGCCGCATGAAGCGACGCCAGCGCCTTATGAAGGTTGCTCTTGATCGTGCCTTCCGGACATCCGAGCAGCTCCGCCGCCTCCGCGGTCGAGGCGCCGACGAAATACCGCAGCACCGTCACCTCTCGCTGCCGGTCCGGCAGGCGCATCACCGCGTCGCGCACGATCCGTGTCATCGGGAGCGCCGCCGGCGCGGGCTCCGTCGCCTCGCGCTCGGCTTCGACAGCTTCAAGCGTCTCGGTTCCGGCGGCACGCTCCGCCTCGCGCGCACGTCCCCGCCGGAACTCCCGGCACACACGAACCGCGAACCCCCCGAACCACGTCCACCACGACACTCCCTCGCGCCGCGATGCCCGTCGCGCCCACCCGCGGACCAGCGCCTCCTGCGCCGCGTCGCGCGCCGGCGTCGCGTCGCGCAGCATTGCGAGGCACAGCCGGTACACGCGGTCCGAAAGCTCCCGAAAGTCCGGCGCGGCATCCTGATTTCCCGGCGTCACGCTGGAACCTCGGCTGTCCTCGGGTTGATGTCGCATGACCGTCACGGGTTCACCGATGCCGCAACCGGCGCAGCGGTGCTGCGAATTCTCGGATCATCTCGAAAGTTCTGCGGTGCGCGGCCATCTTCGACATTTGTAGATTCAATGTCACAGCGCGGTTGCAGACAGGGTGCGAACCGGCGCACAGCCCCGGCGCGACGAGGAGGGAAGGGAGCGGACCCTGACAACACGTCCCTGAAGGCGTTGCAAAGATCCCGGCCTGAGTCTCCGCCGGACTCCGGTTACCGGGCGTTGAGTTTGCATGAGCTTACGATCCTGCGGAAACCTCGCTGCGAGGCACTCCGCCTCGCCGGGACAACCGACCCTCACGTGTCCCGGAGGATCATCCGAGGGACGCAACCCCGGAGGATCATCCGAGAGCCGTCGCCCCCGGAGGATCGTCCGAGAGGTTGTGACGTGCCCTCGATCGTCATCCGGGAATCATCCGAGTGTCATTCAAGTGTCATTCGAGTGTCGTAGCCCGGGCGGGGCGTCAGACAACAGCCCGGCACGCCAGTGCCGGGAAGCCGTCGCGGAGGATCCGAAAGTCCCGGAGGGACGACAGAAGTTCGGGAGCCAGGGAAACCGTTGCACCGCGGATCGCCGTCCGTCCCAGGCATCATCGCGCGTCGCGTCACAACGACAGAAGATTCGGAACACCGAGCACCGCAGCCGGTTGGAGGCTCAAAAGATCCGGAACAGGAAACCCCTCGCAGCCGGTCGGACGGCGAGGGGTTCATCGGTCATCTTTGTGCTCCGCGCGGGGGATCCGCGCGGATTTTCAACGGATTCAACCGCCGAACGAGATCACGTAGCTGACTTCAGCCCCGAGATTCGCGTTGTCGTTGTTGTCCGCGTCGAGGCTGACTTCCGTCATGAAGTTAAACGACTGGTTCGGCGCGAAGTGCCAGTCAAACCCGACCTCCAGGGAGTGATTGTCGCGGTGACCGGAATGAACGCTGCTTCCGTACACGTAGTCCCAGATCAGCTTGAAGTCCTCGGACAGATCGTAATCGAACCCGGTGATGATCCCCCAGCGGAAGTGACGAGCGTCTTCCCCGTCCTCGTCGCCCTCTTCCCCGGGTTCATCGAAATTGTCGCCGTTGACGGAGCGGGCGTAGCCGCTGAGCGTGTACCGGGCGCTGTCCGACAGCGTCCAGGTCAGGATCGGGCGGACCTCGTAATCGACTCCTTCCGAGTCATGCCCCGTCGGGATGCGGACAAACTGCCGGATCGCCGTCGCCGGGATCGCGCCGTCTTCGTTCCACAGCCTCCAGTGCCACCCCAGCGTGATGTCCCAGTTGCCTGTGACGCGCCCCTCGCCAAGCTCCAGCGGCAGGCTGAACAAAAGCTGGTGGTTCTCAATCAGTCCGTATTCAAGCTCGAATTCGTATTCCCACTCGTCGCTGCCGCCGCCGCGGAGCGTCTCCCAGCCGAAGACGTTCTTGACCTCCCATTCTCCCGCCGGCAACGCATCCGCAACCCGCAGGCTGATCGGCCCGGTGATGTCGTGCCTCTCCCCCGTCGCCACGGTTGTCACCAGCGTCGCGTCAGCCGCAACCGCCTCGCCCTCTTGATGACGAACAAGTTGGACACCCGGCGTGACTCGATCCGCCCCCTCCTCGCCCTTCGCCGCGGGCGACGCCCCGACGACGAATGCCCCCGGAAGCAAACAACTCAGACATAGCCCCGCAATACGCATCGTAATGCTCCTGTCCAATGCGATGACCGTTTCGCTCCGGCCCGGGCGACGATGATCATCAAAAAAAACCGATCCGCGCGCCTGGCGCGGATCGGTGTCTTAACACACACTTGGTGCTTGGCGCCTCTCGCCAGGCGGTCTTAGCCGCCGAACGAAACCACGTAGCTGAACTTCGCGCCCAGGCTGGCGTTGTCGTTGCTGTCGCCGTCGACGCTCACGTCGGTGACGAAGTTGAACGACTGATTCTCCGCGAAGTGCCAGTCGAAGCCGAGCTCGACCGAGTGATTGTCGCGGTGGTACTCGTGGACGCTGCTGCTGTAGACGTAGTCCCAGACCAGCTTGAAGTCGTCCGACAGGTCGTAGTCCATGCCGGCCGTGATGCCCCACCGGAAGTGACGCGGATCCTCGACGATACGACGCTCGCCGTCGTCATCAATCGCGTAAACGGCGTCGTTCTCGCCGTTGACCGACCGCAGCCACGGATTGACCGAGAACCGCGCGTTGTCCGACACGGTCCAGGTCATCAGCCCGCGCAGTTCGTAGTCCACGCCTTCCGAGCCGTCGCCGGTCGGAATCCGAACGAAGTTGCGGATCGCCGTCGCCGGAACGCCGCCGTCCTCGTTCCAGAGCTTCCAGTGCCATCCGATCGTCACGTCGCCGTTGCCGTCGATCCGGCCGTCGCCCAGATGAAGGTCATCCAGGTGGATCAGCAGCGTGTGATTCTCCACCATTCCCCACTCGATCTGCGCCGCGTACGAGAAGTCGTCGTCCCCGTTGCCGCGCAGCGTCCGCCAGCCGAACACGTTCTTCAGATCCACGGTCCCCGGCGCCATCGCATCGGCGACGCGCAACTGGATCGGACCGGTGATGCCCCGCATCCCGCCGCTGGTGTACGTCGTGACCGTCGTCGATTCCGCGACGACCGTCCCCTCGTCCTGCATCGCCGCAAGCGACAAGGTCGGCGCCACGAACGTCTTCTCGCTCCCGTTCGACCCGGCAGACACCGTCAGCGCGGCGGCGCAAAAGACCGGCACCGCCAACGCAAGGATGTTTCCGCATCCGCGCATAATCATTTCTCCTTAAAATGAGACCCGATGTGTCGGGTTTGCTTCTCCGCTTCCGAGCACCACGAAACCGCGCCAGTGTGATGCTCGTCCGCAGGGTACAGTGATTCCCGCAACCGCAGCAGGCTATCCCCCCCTCACCCCGATGTCAAGCCCTCCGCGGGCTTGTGAAAAAAACACTTAATCCTTTGCAAATAATTGAATTACACGAAATTCGCTCCCGACCGGATCGGCCTCCGCCAGGGCTCATCTGCCCCGCACGGTTCTTGGTTCAGCCTTTCTTAGCTCCTCCAGCGCCATGCCCGCCACCCGCCCCGCCACCCCATCGCTGTCCAAACCGGCGGCAAGGGCGTCGAGGTCAGCAATCATCCGCCCGCGCGTCGAGGCGTCGGAAAGAATCCGGGAAGCCGCTTCGGCAATCGGCGCCGTGGAGCCGTAATAAGGCATGAACTCCGGAACCATGTCCCGACCGGCAATGATGTTCGGAAGCGACAGACGCGGCGTCCGCACCAGCCACCGCCCGACGGCATGATAAAACAACCGTGAGGCCTGATACATGACGATCATCGGCTTGCGGTAGTGCGCGATGTGCAGCGTGCTCGTCCCGGAGGCGGTCAGGACGAGGTCCGAAGCGGTGATCAGGGCGTCGGAATCTCCGCGGCGGATATGCATCCGCCCCGCGATCCGTGACCCCGCGACCAGACGCTCGACGATCGGCGCCGTCGAGGGCGTCGCAACCGAAACCAACGCCGAAATTCCCGAAAAACCGCCGGACATCAGTCGCTCCACGACCTCGATCTGTCCGGGGAGAACCTCCGAAACCACGTGCGCCCGCGAACCCGGCATCAGTCCGATGACCGGACTACCCAGGCGACGCAGCCCGGCGACCTCCTCCGGGTCCGGCACGCGTTCCCGAAGCGCCTCGAACAGCGGATGCCCGACGTACTCAGCGTTCACGCCGCGTGCGCGGAAATACGCTTCCTCAAAAGGAAGGATCACCGCAAGCCGGTTGACGCGCCGTCGCACCCGCCCGATGCGCCAGGAACCCCAGGCCCACAACTGCGGGGCGACGTAGTAAATCACCGGAATGTTGTGGCGGCGGGCGATGCGCGCCATCGGAAGGTGAAGCGTCGGCGAGTCCACCAGGATCACGGCGTCCGGGCGATCGACCGCGAAACACCGGTCAACGTCCTTGAGAATCCGGTATCCCCTCCGCAGAAGTCCGACAACCCCGGTGAGCATCGCGGCCTGGTCAGCAAGATTCGCCAGCGCCCGACACCCTTCCGCCTGCATCGCCGGACCGGCCACCCCGGTGAATCCAGCTCCCGGCGACCGCCGGGACAGCGCCCGGATCACGGCGGCGGCATACCGGTCCGCACTCGGTTCGGCGGCGCTGAGGAAAAAGTGCCGTCGCGGCTCGCCCTGATCCGAATTGCCGCCGCCACGCGTTGTACTAATTAAGGCCACACTTAATGCACATTACGGGATTGCCCGATCCGGACAGCGTTCCGAGCGCCGCCGTCTCGGCGGGTCGCCGCTCGTGGCACGGGGGTCCGCAGCCCCTGCCCGACGAAACCGAGGCGGCGCGTTGAATGATCCGCAAACCGGTGTACACTGCAAGGTTCTGGAAACGGCGCCCACGGGGGGCGCCGTAAAGTTCAGTCGGAGGTGATTCTTGGCATCGGAGTTGGTCCGTCAACTGGTTGAATCCGGTATTCATTACGGCCACCGCGCAAGCCGCTGGGATCCGAAGATGAAACCCTACATCTTCGGGAAGCGAAACACGATTCACATCATCGACATTCGCGAAACCGTCAAGGGGCTCCTGCGGGCGAAGAAGCTCGTCGGGCAGGTGGTGGCCAAGGGGCAGGATGTGTTGTTCGTCGGCACGAAGCGTCAGGCGCGGTCCTCGCTGGAGGATCATGCCCGTCGGGTCGGCATGCCGTTTGTCGCGGAGCGCTGGCTGGGCGGAACGCTCACCAACTTCCGCACGATCCGCTCGCGACTGGCGCGGCTGGAGGAGCTGGAGCGCGAGGAGGCGGACGGAACGCTGCTGAAATACAGCAAGAAGATGATCGCGTCGCGGACGCGTGAGCTGCGCAAGATCAAGCGCAACCTCGACGGCATCCGCAACATGACGAAGATGCCGGGGGCGATGATCGTCATCGACGTCGCCCGTGAGCACAACGCGGTGAAGGAGGCGCGCAAGGCGGGCATTCCGACGATCTGCCTGATCGACACCGACTCGAATCCGGGATACGCGGACATTCCGATCCCCGGCAACGACGACTCGATGCGGTCGATCGATCTGATCGTCAAGATGCTGGCGGACGCCGCGACCGAGGGGCTGAAAGCCCGGGCGACGATGAAGGAGGAGGCGCCCGCCGCGCAGCAGGAAGGACCGAGGCCGCGACGTCGGTTCAGTGAGAACCGCCCCGCGCCGCCGGCGGACAAGCCGACGGGCGGCGACGCCGAACCGGACGGCGCCGGCGGACCGGTCGGCGGAGCGTCATAAACCGCGCGGCGAGAACGTTCGTCGGAGGTCGTTGAAGCGCCTGGCGGGGATGCGGATCGCTTCCTGACCCTTGACATCGTTGCGCGACGTCAAGGGCGGACGGGCGCGGCTCGGGTGAATTGGAACGGTGCAAGCGTTTGCGGCGTGGACCTGTTGCGAAAGGACAGGTCCACCTTTGTCTGGGAAATCAGGAACGTCGCGCTCGAGAGGCGTGCTGCGCCGTCGCGGGCGTTTGATTCGTGTTCGCGGTCCGAGGGACCGTCACCGCCGGGGCGTTCTTCGCGCCGTGCGAGGCAAACTGGAGAGTCTTACTGACATGGCTGCGATTACCGCCGAACTGGTGAAGCAACTGCGGGAGACGACGGGGCTTCCGATGATGGAGTGCAAGCAGGCCCTCAGCGAGAACAACGGCGACTTCGAGACCGCCAAGGAGTGGCTGCGCAAGAAGCACAAGGGCAAGCTCGAGGACCGCTCCGACCGCGCCACGGGCGAGGGGCGCATCGGTTTTTTCATCAGCCCGGACCGCAAGTCCGGCGGCATCGTCGAGCTTCAGTGCGAGACGGCCCCGGTCGCCAAGAACGAGCTGTTCATCGCGCTGGCCAACGCCTTCGCCCGCAAAGCGTCGCAGGCGTCGTCCGCGTCGCCGGACGTCGCGGCGCTTCGCGCGGACCCGGAGCTGGACAAGATGTTCGTCGAGACGTTCGGGAAGCTGCGCGAGACGATGAACCTGCGCCAGGCGCGCCGCGTCAAGGGCGAGTGCCTGACCCACTACATCCACCACGACGGCAAGAGCGGGGTCATGATCGCGCTGAATGCAGCGCCGAGCAGCGACGCCGTGGCGTCGGACCTGTGCATGCACGCGGTCTTCGCCAAGCCGATCGCCATCGAGAAGGACGCCGTGCCCGCCGACGAGGTCGAGAAGGTTCGGGCGCTGGCGAAGGAGACCGCGACGGCGGAGGGCAAGCCGCCGCAGATCGTGGAGAAGATCGCCGAGGGCCGCGTCGCCGCGTACCTGAAGGAAAAGGTCTTGATGGAGCAGGAGCACGCGCGGGCCGACGTTTACGGGAAGAAGACCGTCCGCGAAGTCCTCAAGGAGGCCGGCGTCACGGCCGTCACCGACCTGGTGCTCATGCGCGTCGGCGGATGACGCGGCATTCAAAGGAATCGCGGGAATCCGACGCGCGGTCGCCGTCCGCTTCGGCGCGGACGCTCGGACAGAATCCGTGACGGGCGATCCGGCGCCGGCTCGAAGGCGCGAAACGTGGAGCCGACGAAAGAACTCATTGAGGCGCACTACCGCGACAAGGTCATTGCCGCACGGTTGATGACCGCAGAAGAGAAACTGTTGGCAGGGCCTCGCCTGTTTGACTTGGAGTGTGAGAAGTTGCGCGCAGGGATTCGGTCGGAGATTCCACTTGCCGACGAGGTGGAGATCGAACGGGAACTGCATCGCCGTCTTGCCATCATGAAAATCACCGAGTACCGCCGCTACGCTCGATGATGGTCCCGGAGGCGTGTTCCGAGGTTGGTGCGGACCGGAGATCTGCGGCGCAACGTCTCGCACCAGCCGGGCGGGCCGGAGGTCCGCGATCCCGGGGGCGCGACAAGCTCGCGGCGCGGAACCTCACCGCAGCGCCGCCGTGTTGAAGCTCGCCACGAACGCGGCGTTGTCCGGGAATTTCTGAAGCGACCCCAGCAGCAGGGTCATCGACTGCTCGAGGCCGCGATCCAGCAGCGTCCGCCGGATGTGCCGCGAGACGGCCAGCTCCTGCGGAGACAGCAGCAGCTCCTCCTTGCGCGTGCCCGACTGATTCAGGTCGATCGTGGGGAAGACGCGGCGGTTGGCGAGTTCCCGGCTGAGCATGATCTCCATGTTGCCCGTGCCTTTGAACTCGTTGAAGATGACTTCGTCCATCCGGCTGCCGGTGTCGATGAGCGCGGTCGCCATGATGGTCAGCGACCCGCCGTTTTCGATGTTGCGGGCGGCGCCGAAGATGGCTTTCGGTTCGGCAAGGGCGCGGATGTCGATCCCGCCGGACATCGTTCGCCCGCCGCCGGACATCGAGGCGTTGAACGCCCGTCCGAGCCGCGTGATCGAGTCCAGCAGGATGACGACGTTTCTCCCGAGTTCGGCGAGACGGCGGGCCTTGTCGATGATGAGCTTGGCGATGCGGACGTGGCTGGCGACGTCGCGGTCGTTGCTGCTGGCGATGACCTCGCCGCGGACGTTGCGGCGCATGTCGGTGACCTCCTCGGGACGCTCGTCGATGAGCAGGACCATCATGTAGGCGTCGGGGTGGTTGACGGCGATGCCGTGGGCGAACTGCTGGAGGAGGATCGTCTTTCCGGTGCGCGGGGGGGCGACGATCAGTCCGCGCTGCCCGAACCCGATCGGGGTCATCAGGTCCACGACGCGCATCGACGGGGATCCGCCGGGTACTTCAAAGCGGATGCGCTCGCGCGGGTCGATCGGGGTCAATTCCTCAAACGGGCGAAGCTCGATGTTCTGGTCGGGGGGGCGATCATTGATCGACTCGATCTGGGTGAGGCGGGGCGCGCCGGACGGCGGACCGGACTCGCGCTGTCGTCCGTCACGGCGGTTCTTATGCCCGCCTTGTTTCGGTTTCGGGGGCGGCGCGGACTTGCCGGCGTCGGCGCTCACCTTCCCCGAGACGGTCTCGCCGCCGCGCAGGTTGAACTTGCGGGCGAGATCCGCGGAGATGAAAGGGTCGCCGGGACGGACGGCGTAATTCTGCGCCGGCTGGCGCAGAAAACCGCCTCCTCGTTCCAGCACTTCAAACGTACCTGCCACGCCTTCCTGGGACATTCAATACCTTTCACAGGAGCGCTCCGGGGCAAGACGGGATTCACGCCGCCGGCGCACATGCGCGGGACGCCGTCCGGAATCCGGTCCCGCGGACAGAAAATGCTTGTCCGGCGGACCGCGCTCCGGTATCTTGTTGGAAAGGGCTTCGGGTTTCAAACACGGAAGGTGACCGAGGCGGGCCGCTTCCGTGGCGGCGTCATCAGGAGCGACAACGCGCTCCTTGCCCTGAATTCCGAAGGGGAGGTCGGAATCGTCCGGAGAACAGCCCTGAGATCCGGAACGGATTCCGTGAATGTGGTTGTTGGCGAGGGAGTCTCATGAACCGACCCGCATCGGCGCGCTGCGCCGGATGGGGGGGCGGGTTTTGTGCGCCGGTCCGCGCCGACGATGACCACGACCGCAAACCTCCCGCCTGCCCGCCTGATGATTGCGTTTCCGCGGGTACGCGGGGCTCCGGGGTGCGCTTGCACCCGGCCCACGCGCGCCCGGCGCCTGCGGAGCCTCGCCGAACATGGATGCAATCGCAGCAATCTGGGCGAAAGCCGAGTCGGACCTGGTCATTCCGAATGCCCGGGGAGGGCGGGATCGCCTCCTCTGGGAACACACGGTGTCCGTAACACGGGCGAGTCAGCGGGTGGCGGCGTTGCCCGCGGTGTCGCGGCGGAACCCGGACCCGGTGATTCTGACGGTGGCTTCGCTCTATCATGACGCGGCATATGCGGTTGACCATCACGGGGCGGGGTTCGTCGACGTGGATTGCATCACCCGTGCGGGCGACGGCGCGATCCGTGACCGCAGCGCGGAAGTGGCGCTCGACCGCCTTCAGGGGCTGCTCGAACCCGGCGTCCTTTCGGGGGTTGCGGACGTGATTCGCGAGACCGGACAGCGCGAGTGCCGCCGGGTCGAGTCGCAGATCATCCGCGACGCGGACAATCTCTATCAACTGGGGCTGCTGACGCTCTGGCCGCTTATCCGGCAGTCGGCCGCCACGGGTCAGGGACCGGGCGACCTGATCCTTCGCTGGCGGACCTGGAAGGCCTACGACTATCTGCCGGCGCGGCGCACGACGTTTTTCTTCGAGGACGTGCAGCGCCTGGCGGAGGAGCGCATGCGCGTCTTTGACCGGTTCGTCGACGACCTGGGCCGCGAGTTCGAGGGCGCGGACCTGGCGCTCCCCGTCGTCAATAACCCGGTGAGCGCAGATCCCGCGTCACCGGGATAACTTCCCGAACCGAATCCGCACCCCGGACGCCCGCTACGGTCTCGGCTCTCAACGACTCGAATGCGCTGAAACGGCCGGCATGCGCTTTGAAGTCGCACGGCGCGTCCCGCCGATAAACGAGGGTTATCGGACAGCGGCGAGGAGACGGTCAACTGCATCGCCCAACGAGCGATTCCGATGAGCGGGGGAGCGTTGCGCGCGGGCGTCGGTCCGCCCGGTCCCGCGGACACGACCGCGGGATGCACCGAAGCCGGGCCGAGGCGTGCGCGCCGACCGACAAAGAGATTGATCTCATGCGTCATACCGCTGCCGTGCAACGGTTCGTCGTCCTCGCTGCGTGCGGGTTGATCCTTGCGGGAGGCGCCTGTCGATCGGATGACGGTCCGCCGCCCGCCGACGGCGCGGAACAAAGTCGCGTCCGGCTGGTGTCCGACGCCGCGCCGATCAGCCTTTTCGGCGACCTGCCTGACCGGACGAACGACGTCTACGCTTCTTTTGCGCAGACGGCGCTGCGCCGTCACACGTTCACCGAGGAAGGCGCGGATTTTGACCCGGACCTGGACGCCGCGGGACAGCGACTCGTCTTCGCCTCGACGCGCCACCACCTGAATCCGGACCTGTATCTGCAATCCGTGGACGGCGTGGCCGTGATGCAACTGACCAGCGATCCGTCCTCGGAGGTTCAGCCGGCGTTCAGTCCCGACGGGCGTTACATCGCCTTCGCCAGCGATCGCTCCGGAAACTGGGATCTGTGGGTGATGGAAGTGGACGGCGCCTCGCCGATCCAGGTCACCTCGGGACCGGGCGACGAAGTACACCCGTCGTGGTCGCCGGACGGGTCACGGCTGGTGTATTGCGCGCTTCCTCCGGGGAAACATCAGTGGGAGCTGTGGATCACCGGGGCGCGGGAGGGCGGAACGTCGCAGTTCATCGGTTACGGGTTGTTTCCCGAGTGGTCGCCGGTCGCGGACGTGATTCTGTATCAAAGGGCGCGTCAGCGCGGGAGCCGCTGGTTCTCGATCTGGGCGCTGACGCTGGTGGACGGCGAGCCGAAGCACCCGACCGAAATCGCGGCGTCCTCGCGGTTCGCGATGATCGCGCCGAATTGGCGCCCGGACGGGATGCACATCGCGTTCACCACGATCGGACCGGCCGCGTCGGAAACCTCCATCGAGAACGAATCCGTCGAGACCTTCGCCTCATCCTCGGATATTTGGATCGTCGGTCTGGACGGACGGTCGCGCCGGAAACTGACGGACGGACGAGGATCGCATCAAAGTCCGGTCTTCGGCGCCGACGGGCGGGTGTACTTCGTGGCGGACCGGGAGGGGCATCAGAACATCTGGTCGCTGCCGTGGACGCCGGGAGAGGCGTCGGATTCAAGGCTTACGGCGATCGGAAGCGGGTCGGAGGCGACGGGCGACGCAGTTATCGACGCTTCGCCGTGAGCGGACTTAAAGGCATCTTCAGGAGCGCCGTTGGAATGTCGATGATTTCGGGGAATCAGGGAGGATTCACTGCGGGACGCACGGGGGCGGTCGGTGGACTGCTCCTGGCGCTTTGCGGCGGTGCAGGATGCACGCAGAGGGCGACGGTCCCGGTTCGGATCACGAGCGAGCGGCTCGGTCCGATGACGATCGCGGTGGCGCCGGCGCTGAATCACAGCGGGTCGCCGGACGTGGATGTCGAGCACGCAGCCGATGAGATGGCGGCGGAGCTGGCCCAGGTCGGCGGCGTGCGGGTGATTCCGGTGAATCGCGTGATCGGCGTGATGCAGGAGCGCGGCTGGGCGCAGGTGGAAGGCGTCGGACAGGCGCTGGAGCTTGCAAGCCTGACGGGGGCTGACGCCGTGCTGGTGTTCGCGATCACCGCGTACAACCCGTATGACCCGCCGCGGGTCGGGGTTTCGGCGCAGTTGATCGGCGAGCTTCCGGACGGCGGGCGAAGGCTGGATCCGGTCGCCCTGGCGGGGTCGCCGGGCGAAGGAGGATCGCCGTCGCCCGGACCGATGCGGGGCGTGCTGGCGGAAGCGTCGGCGGTGTTCGATGCGTCGCGCGAAGACGTGCTGGCGGACGTGAAGGCGTTCGCGGCGCGGCGCAACGCGGGGATGAACCCTTACGGACATCGCTGGTATCTGGTCAGCCAGCGGCGGTACCTGCAGTACTGCTGCCACGCGACGCTGCGGAGCCTGTTCGGCGAGGCGTCGGACGAGGGGTCGCGGAAAACCGCGGACGCGGAGAAGCCGGCGGATCGCGTGGCGGAGCGATGAGGAGGGGAGCATGAACGTTGAACCGGCGGTCCACGGGATGGACGCGCCGGCGGGACGCGGGCTGAAAAGGCCCGGACCGCGGAAAGGCGAAGGGCGGACGGTTTTGAACCGGCCGCGCCGAAGCCTGCGGCAGGATTCAGGGATGAGGCGCGTGGCATGAACGTGATCCGGCAATTATCATTGGTCAAGGGATCCCAGCGCTTCATCTTTCGATATCCGGCCGGTCGTGAGGTCGATGTCGTGGACGCGTTCACGCGGCTTGCGGGTTCGCGGGAGAGCGACTTCGACTGGTTTGACGCCGCGGTGCTTTCGTATCAGATGGGTCGACGTTTGGAGACGGAGCTCGATCAAGTCGTCCAATGAGTTTTTGGACGGGCGTGCGGAAAGCCCCCCGGTTCCCTGACCCGGACCGGGTACGTCAAGGTGCATTCGCCGACGGTGTGTGCGCGTTATGAAAGACATCGCCTTGATTGACGAGTTCCTGAATTACCTCAAGTTCGAGCGCCACTTCTCCCCTCACACGGCGAAGTGCTACGCCGCGGACCTGTATCAGTTCTGCGCCTACATCCACGGCGACATGGAGGCCGCCACGGGACGCCAGAACTTCACCCGGCCGGCCGTCGCCGGACGCACGGACGCCGGCGCGGGCACCGCCGCGGCCGCGACGAGCGGTCCGGGCGTCGCCCTCGCCGACGCCGCCGGTCCGGCGCGCCTTCTGAGCATCGACGCCGAGCGGGTCAAGACCTTCCTGGCGTTTCTCGGGACGCAGAGCTACTCGAAATCCACGACGGCGCGGAAGCTCGCCACGCTGCGCAGCTTCTACAAATTCTGCATGCGCCGCGGGTACATCGAGACGCATCCGCTCGCCACGATCCGCACGCCCAAGCAGGAGAAACGCCTGCCCAAGTGCCTCACGGTCGAGCAGATCAACACGCTGCTGTCCACGCCCGACGACGGCACGCTTCTGGGAGCGCGCGACCGCGCGATGCTCGAAGTCGTGTACTCGACGGGACTGCGCGTCAGCGAACTCGTGGACCTCAACCGCAACGACGTGGACTTCACCAACCAGGCCGTCCGCGTCCGCGGCAAGGGCAAGAAGCAGCGCATCACGCCGATCGGACAGACGGCGCTGGCGGCGCTCAAGAAGTACACCGGCATGCGCGACGCCGACCCGCGCTCCGCCACGTTCCACGCCGAAGCGCTCTTCGTCAACAAGCACGGGCAGCGCTTGAGCACGCGCAGCGTCCGCCGCAAGCTGGACAAGTACCTGCTCGAGTGCGGTCTGGACCCCGCGATCAGCCCGCACACCCTGCGCCACAGCTTCGCCACGCACATGCTGGAGAACGGCGCCGACCTGCGCAGCGTGCAGGAAATGCTCGGACACCGATCGCTTTCGACCACGCAGATCTACACGCACCTGACCGCCCAGCGCCTCAAGAGCGCCTACGACGAGGCGCACCCGCGGTCGTAAGCAATGGAGAAGACAGGCGGGCGTCGGCGTGTGCCGCTTCCGCTTCATCGAAAGTCCTCCCTGGTCGCTCCGCGACCGGCTTAGACTCTCATACCGCCTGGATCGGAAAAAGGGGAGCAGGTCAGACCCCTTTGGGCAACCGAAGTTTGCTCGGAAGCCCGAAACCCTGGAATGCGGTTGCCGGAGAACGGCTCCCTTCCGGGGCGCGATTGTCATGTCGGTCGGCGCAGGGTAGCCTCCCCAAGGGTATCCGGCGCGGCGAGCCGGCCCGGAGGTTGCGTTTCATGACGGTTGGCGGCGGCGCCCGTCCGATCATTACGGTTCAGCAGCACATCCTTGAGCACCAGCGGCACTTTCCGCACGCGACGGGCGAGTTCAGTTGGCTGCTCTCGGGCATCACCCTGGCGACGAAGATCATCGCGTCGCACGTGCAGCGGGCGGGGCTGCTCGACGTCCTCGGGGACACGGGGCAGGTCAACGTCCAGGGCGAAGTCGTTCAGAAGCTCGACGAACTCGCCAACCAGACGATCCACCGCTGCCTCGGCTACCGCGGCAACGTCGGCATCGTGGTGTCGGAGGAGGATGACGAGCCGCGGGTGATCCACGAGGCCGGAGAACGAGGGCGGTACATCGTCCTTTTTGATCCGCTGGACGGTTCGAGCAACATCGACGTCAACGTGTCGATCGGCACGATCTTCTCGATCCTTCGCGTGCGCGAGGAGATCAACCGTCAGGACGTGATGTCTCAGGTGCTTCAGCCGGGGGCGCAGCAACTTGCCGCCGGGTACGTCGTCTACGGCAGCAGCGTGGTGATGACGTACACGACCGGGATGGGCGTCCACATGTTCACGCTGGACCCGAGCATCGGGGCGTACGTCCTGACGCGCGAATACGTGACGATGCCTCCGAAAGGGAAGACGTACAGCATCAACGAGGCGTACCGGGCGACGTTCCCGCAGGGCATCCAGGATTTTCTGGACTGGGCGAAGTCCGACGACGCGGGGGGCTACAGCCTGCGCTACGTCGGGTCGCTGGTGGCCGATTTTCACCGGACGCTGCTGAAAGGCGGGGTGTTCCTGTATCCGCCGACGAAAAAGGATCAGAAGGGCAAGCTGCGGCTGCTCTACGAGGCGAATCCGATGGCGATGCTGGCGGAGCAGGCGGGGGGGGCGGCTTCGGACGGGACGGGGCGCGTGCTGGAGAAGAAACCGTCGGCGCTGCACGAGCGGACGCCGCTGATTCTCGGGAGCAAAGGCGAGGTCGAGAAGGTGCTGTCGTTCTGGAAGCCGTGATGAGGCGCCGCTCGCGGGAGATGCCGGGCGAAGGTCCGCGTTCCGCCGTGGCGAGACGGCGGGACGGAAGCGCTGTGGCGTTGACCGGTACGCCGCCGACGGCGAACGCCCTGCTCGAAGGCGTTCATCATGGCGACAATCTCGACCTGATGCGCCGCCTGCCGGACGGGTGCGGCCAGCTTGTGTACGCCGATCCTCCTTTTGCGTCCGGGC
Organism: Phycisphaerae bacterium; assembly: GCA_022072505.1. GTDB lineage: Bacteria > Planctomycetota > Phycisphaerae > UBA1845 > UBA1845 > JABWBH01. The sequence goes on along the minus strand of JAJVHU010000007.1, from coordinate 107,175 downwards.
GTGCCCGCGTGGGGCGCGGGGCGGACGGCGCGATGATGCGATTTTCCGACGGGTTCTCCGGGGGAGTGTCCGGGTGGATCGCGTTCCTGAAGCCTCGACTGGTCGAGATGCGCCGCCTGCTGTCCCCTGACGGCAGCCTCTACCTGCATCTGGATCCGCGCGTTGCCGCGTATGCGCGGATCGAGCTGGATCGCCTCTTCGGCGAGAGAAACTTCCTGAACGAGATCGTCTGGTGCTACCGGACGGGCAGCCGCCCCGGGCGACATTTCCCGCGGAAACACGACACTATCCTGCTTTATGCGCGGGAGCGGGGGCGGCAGGTGTTCAACGTCGTGCGCGACGGCGAGTATCGGACGCAGGGGCTTCGGCGCGACGGGAACGGACGGCCTTTCAAGCGCACGCGCCGCGGTCCGCTCTACTTTCACGCCGACGGTCCGGTGATGACGGATGTCTGGGACGTGCCGTTTCTTTCGACGGTTTCCACGGAGCGCACGGGGTATCCGACGCAGAAACCGCTGCGCCTGATGGAGCGGATGATCCGGGCGAGCAGCAACGAGGGAGGGGTCGTCGCTGATTTTTTCTGCGGGAGCGGGACGACGCTGGTCGCGGCGCAGCGCCTCGGGCGGCGCTGGATCGGGTGTGATGTCTGCGCCGACGCGGTCAAGGTGTCGAGACAGCGGCTTGCCCTCCGGGAAGAGCGGCAGACGCTCGGACCGCCGGGGCAGGACTAAAATGTTGTCTCAAAACCAAGCCGCATCCGCCCGTGTGCGTGCGTCCGCCAACGCCAAACCCCCTCGTTCCAAGCCGTAAGATCGACCCATCTTAACCGAATCCCAGCGCCAAAGCAGTCCCGGATCTTCGTGACTGCGTGATTTCGCGCTGGATTGATCCCTGCACGGTTAAATTAAGAATTCGGGATTATCCTTCGATCCTGTGCAGTCGAAATCATTTATAGGACAGTAGGTTGAGTTAAATCGAAGGCGCCATTTCGAGAGGATGGAGGGTTGCGGAGGGGAGGGGCGATGGGGCCGGAAAAGATTATTTCTTCGCACTCGATTTCTCGCTTGACTTCGCCAAGGCGTTCTGGTCAAATGGAGCGATACTTGCGAAGTCGTGTTCCGTCCGGAGGCGGTTTGGCGGAGGCTTCGCAGGTGAGGAGCGGGAAGGCGGATCTGCGACCAGCTTTTCACACCCAGCTCCGCGTCAACGGAGGTCCCAGTCGCGTTGGGAATGTCTGATAGTTGCGGCGAAATTGGTAAAGCGGACACGAAGGTCGCCGTTCCGCTTGACGGGGGAGAAGAAGCCGCTGCTAAGATCAGTCGTCTCGACGATGGGGGATTCGTTGCCACACGCATGGTGGACGGACTGGATTGAAAAAGGAGGTTGAGGAAATGAGGAGATTGCCGTTGAACATTGCCGCCGTCGTCGGGGCGGCGATGCTGGTCAGCCCGGCGCTGGCTCAGCCGAGCAACGACCTTTGCGAGAACGCGATTCCGGTGGAGTGTAATTCGTTTACGCTGGGCACGACGATAGGTGCGGGCGTGGACGACTCGTTCCCGTCGTGCGGCGACACGGGCATCACGTCGCCCGGCGTCTGGTACGCCGTGATCGGGACCGGCGGGACGATCGTGGCGGATACGTGCTCGGATTCGACCACGTACGACACGAAGATCCACGCCTTCCGCGGTCCGTGCCAGGGCGCCGTTTGCGTGGCGGGCAACGATGACGATCCGAACTGCGGTCTGAGTTCCCGCGTGGAATTCGGCACCGTGGCGGGCGAATTTTATCTGATCCTTGTCAGCGGGTTCGGCGGCGCGACCGGCGACTTCGGCCTGAACGTCACCTGCGAGGAGGTGTTCGAGGACTGCAACGGCAACGGCGTCCCGGACGACGAGGACATTGACAACGGCACCAGCACGGACTGCAACAACAACGGCATTCCCGATGAGTGCGAGAACGACTACACGACGTACACGTTTGACGTGAACCTGCCGATTCCGGATCTCGGAAGCGTTTCGGACACGCAGAACATCGGCGACAGCGGAACGATCGGCGACGTGAACGTCCGCGTGGTGATCACGCACACGTTCCTGGGCGACCTGATCATCGACGTTGAGCACAATCTCACGACGGTGCGCCTGTGGGACCGGCAGTGCTCGTCCAACGACAACATGGACGTGATCTTTGACGATGCCGGCGAACCGGTGATTTGCGGCACCCCGACGGTCGGCACGTTCGAGCCGGTGGAGCCGCTCTCGGCGTTCAACGGCGACGACCTGTTCGGCGACTGGACGCTGACGGTGTCGGACAACGCGGGTCTGGATGTCGGCACGCTCAACACGTGGGAACTGATCATCGGTATCCCGCGCGTCATCTGCTGCACGGGCATCCTGATCTCCAGCGACACGATTCCGGACGGCGGCATCGACGCCCGCGAAGAGCATGAGTTCTGCGATCCGGCGACCCTGACGGGCCTCAGCTCGTTCGAGTTCACGTTCGACGACAGCAGCACGATCACGGCGGATTGCTTCTCCGTCAGCGAGACGGGCGGCGGGTCTCCGCCGAACGTGGTGAGCGTGGATGACCTCGGCGGCAACCGCGTCCGTCTGAACCTGGACCGGCCGATCACGGCGGGCCAGTGGACGACGGTCGGCTACAACGGCATCCAGCGCAGCCTGGTGGACATCGGCTTCCTGCCGGGCGACGTGGATCAGAGCGGCGTGGCGACGACGTTCGACATCACGGCCCTGGTCGACTGCCTCAACGGCATCGGTCAGTGCGCGGCCTACCAGACGGACATCGACCGCAGCGGTCTGAGCAACGGCAACGACATCACTCGCTTGCTCGACGTGCTCCAGGGACCGGCTTGCGATCCGTTCGTGTGGCTCAACTACGAACTCCCGCCGGAACCGAATCCGTAATTCGGTTGCGTAGGGTCTGACAGTCCGATCCATCGAATCCCCGTCGCTTAACGCGGCGGGGATTTTTTTTGCGCGGACGCTTCGCTCTTCCGTGATTTCTGGACGATGCTGCCGCGTGACGCCTCCCCAAGACGGGCGCCGAGGGGCCGTCATAACGCATCACCGGTGACTCGCAGACTGAGACGCCCCGGAATCTCATCCGAAGGTGAACATCCTGATCGGCAGGTTTGGCCGCGGAACATCAGAAGCCGCCCCTCCGATCCCCGTTGTAACCATGAGCGCCACCGGTCACCTTGAGGCGCGGGTTCGGAGCGCGATGAATGCAGAGCGCGGACCTCTAATCCGCCCCTGCGCCGCCGAACCCGGAGTGCGGACCTCTGATCCGTCCCCACACCGCATGAACCCGGACCGTAAGGCTCCGGTCCGCGCTTGCCTCGCCGAGCCCTGCGGGTTGAACCCGATGCAGGAAGAACCTCGTGTTTCACCGCCCCGGTCTGGGCGCGGACTCCGCCGACCCTCTCGACACGCCATCGCCACCGCCGCACAATCCGCCCATGCCCGGAAACCTGACGCCCGTGCAATTCATCGCCAAGTGGTCCCGCGTCGAGCTGTCTGAGCGCGCGGCAAGCCAGGAGCATTTCATTGACCTGTGCCGGATGCTGGGCCAGCCGACCCCGGCGGAACACGATGCGACCGGAGCGGAATACACCTTCGAGAAGGGCGTCACGCCGACGGGGGGAGCCTCGCGCGGATCGACGGGAGAGCGGGGGTTCGCCGATGTGTGGTGGCGCGGAAAATTCGCGTGGGAGTACAAGCGCAAGGGCAAGCACGCCGACTTGACCGACGCCTATCGCCAGCTCTGCCAGTACCGCGAAGCGCTGGAGAATCCCCCGCTGCTGATCGTCAGCGACATCGCCCGGACCGAGATTCACACGAACTTCACCGGCACGCTGAAACAGATTCACGAGATCCCGCTTTCCGAGCTGGACCAGCCTGACAAGCTCGACCTGCTCCGCCGGGTTTTCACCGAACCGCTTTCCTTCAAGCCAACGCTCACGACGGCCAAGACTCTCGCACGGAACGAACCTTCATGGTACGCTGAGTGCTGATGTAAGGAGTGATGGAATGCTGCGACGCCAGAAGATCATCCTAGCCTTATTGGACCGCGCAACGAAGCCGCTTTCTCAGACGATGTTCGTTAAATTGGCGTTTCTCCTCAGGCAGGAAACTGAGATCGGCAACGACACAACGTATTACGGATTCGTGCCATACCACTACGGACCGTTTTCATTCGCCCTCTACCGTGAACTGGAGGCGCTGGTTCGGAAATCGTATATCGTGAAGGACGACGACGGACTTCACCTCGACCCGTCGATGGCCGCCGAAACTCGCCGATTGGTAGCGGATCTTCCCGGTACAGCGCAGACCGCTATCGATCACGTATCGTCTCGATACGGTTCAAAAGCGCAGAAAACACTCCTACGGGATGTTTACGCCCGATACCCGTGGTTCGCGACGAAGACCGAGCGGAAGGACTTGCTTCCCGCCACGATGCCTTTGTCGCCGTCGGCCACGCCGGCCGTTTACACGATCGGATACGAAGGGGATTCCATCGACGGGTTCTTTGACCGGATCCTTCGTACCGGTATTCGTGGCATCGCCGATGTGCGATCCAACCCCGTTTCACGCAAGTATGGATTTGCGCGGAGTTCCTTGAGCGGAATTGCAAAAAAGCTGGGCATAAACTACCGTCACCACCCGGAGCTTGGGATTTCCGGTGTTCATCGCGCTGGCTTGAACGGCTTTGCATCATATCAACGGCTGCTGGATCAGTACGAACGCACCATGTTGCCCAGACAGACCGTCGGCGTCGCGGCGCTGGCTGAGGTCGTGCGATCGGAGGCGACCGCTCTGCTTTGCGTGGAGAGCGACGTTCGTTGCTGTCATCGGTCCAGGTTGGCCGTCGCCATTGCCGGCGTGTCGGGACTTCCGGTCATTCACCTCGAATGAGTGAAGCGGGCTGTGGAGCGGCTGAAAGTTCTCATCACGGTAAAGACCTACCCGATCCCCTCGGCCAAATACGACGAGCTTGTCTGCACGGCCGGCGTCCGCGAGGACGGGAGCTTCGTGCGCCTTTATCCGGTGAACTTTCGGGACTTGCCTTTTAGCCAGCAGTACAAGAAGTATCAATGGATCAAGGTCGAGGCCACCAAGCACAAGGGTCGCGACGCCCGAAAGGAGAGCTTTCGACCGGACAGCGACACAATCCAGCTTCTCGGAGAACCGGTTTCCGCAGCCCGAAACTGGACCGAGCGCGCCCAGTACGTCTTGGCGAAGAAGTCGGCGTCGATGGAGGAACTTTACGATCAGCAGAAATCCGACCGGACATCGCTGGGAATCTTCAAGCCAAAGAAGATACACGATCTGATCTGCAGGAAGGACGCCGGCGACTGGAAGCCATCGTTCAAGGCCGCGCTTGCGCAGGCGCGGCTGTGGGAGGAGCGAAGCGTCAGCAAAGAGCCGCCGCGAAAGGTTCCGTACAAGTTTCAGTACGTGTTCGAATGCGACGACCCGCGCTGCAATGGCAGGCATCGGATGATGATCGAGGACTGGGAACTTGGTGCGCTTTACTGGAAGCTTGTCGACAAGGGCGCGTCGTCCGAGGAGGCGGCGAAGTCTGTACGCGAGAAGTTCCTCGGCGACTTGTGTGCTGTCGATCGGGATACGCACTTCTTCGTTGGCACTATCCTCGCACATCCAACAACGTGGGTCGTCATCGGAGTGTATTGGCCAAAGTTGTGGAAGTCGGGTTCATCTTCGAGGCACGAGCCGCTTCTTTTTTAGCGAAGTCCGCGCCCGGCCGGCCACGGTCAACGGTGGGGTCAGCAGGCCCGTCAAGATCAAAGCACGCTGTTGCGGGGTCGTACAGGAGCACGGAACTCAGCATGCTGACCCCGATGCTGCCTGACTCGGCAACAGTTGTATTCGCCCCTTCCGGCAACTTCTTTGTTGGCATGTTGCACAGATCAATTCACGAACTGAGGGCGCTGCGGATGGGAACGCAGCTTGAAGATCGCCCGCGCTACACACCGACAACGTGTTTCGAGACGTTCCCGCTGCCGTGGAGTCCGGGTAATGAGCCGCGAGCGTTAACGGGTGGCGGGTCCGCGCGGACTGAAGTCCGCGGCTCGCAGTCAGACATCTACATCCGAATCAGCGAAGCCGCCCGCGCGTTGAACGAACAGCGCGAGCGCTGGCTGAATCCGCCCGAGTGGATCGAACCGCTCGCGCGGTCCATCGACAAGACGGACGACTTCGCCGATGTGCCGGGAGACTTGAATGACCCCACCAGCCCACGGGCCCTCATCCGCCAGTCCGCGATCATGGCCGCGGCGGCGAAAGACCCGCGCCTCAAGAAGCGCACGCTGACCAACCTGTACAACGAGCGCCCGACCTGGCTGCGCCTCGCGCACGAACAGCTCGACCGCGCGGTACTCGCGGCCTACGCGGCGACCGACCCCGATGGCGGATGGTCCGAAGACTGGGCGCAAGTCTGGATCGAAACCGGAGCCGGGCAACCGTTGCCCGAGGGCCACTCGCTCTCCGAGCTGCGCAAGGAAACCGACCAGCGCGTGCTGGCGAACCTGCTACGGTTGAACCTGGAGCGTTCGTCGCGGGCCTGATTGGCGGTGGGGTGCGATGACAGGAACCGGTTCATCCGGACTTGGACACGGTTTCAAGGTCTGCGGAGGGCGACGAGAGAAGAGCGCTTCCTTACGGGCGCGGCTCGGTTAAGTTCGCCGCAACCCCGACGTCGCAACCCCGATGCCGCAACCCCGACGCCGCAATCCCGTTGGGGTTGAGAAACGCCGCGCGCCGCGCCGCCTTCGAGGCGGGTCGAAGAAACGCGACGCGCCGTGTCGGACGCAACGTCGACGAATCGCGGTCTCGCCGCTTTTCAACGCACTCATGCAAAGCGACGAAGAGGGCAGGGCGGGTCCAGCGTCAGAAGGCGCCGGACGGCGGCGGACCTTCGATCTTGGTCAGGTCATCGACGTGCAGATAGCCCTGCCCGCCTTCGCGCGCGTCCCATTTCCACCCTCGGGCTTTGAGTTCTTCCATGATTGCGACGTATTGCTCGTCCGTCATGAGGCCGGGTTCCCAGGAGTCGCGGCACAACAGCAGTGGCTCGCTTGAATCGGGGTTCCATGCGATGGGATCAACGCGAAGCTCCTTGTAGCGAATCGTGGGATAGAAGGTGATGCCGCGCAACGTGGGCATGAACCGGTGCCGCACTCGCCAGTGGCGGTACTTAGGATCCCCGGGCATACCAATGCTGCGCTCCTCCACCCGAAATCCAAGGACATCCAGACCTGGGCGATCGGGCGCACTCAGTGAGCACGAAGGAGTCTCCGCCCTCGCTTTCGACGCAATGAACCAGGCGTTATTCCATTTTGCAAGTATCATGGAACCGGAACCCACTTGAGCTTTTCAGGGTCATCTGGATCGATGATGAGCTTCCACTCACTCGCCGAGTGCCCGTTCACGCTGATCACTTTCGGCGATCCGTCCGGGTTTCGGATGCGCATGAACGTCGCCTGCTCCGGCATCGCCGTGGCCGTCGACATGTAGCTTTCCGGGCGCAACCGTCCATCGGTGGACGAGATCAGCCCGTTGCCGGTGTTGGGATACTTCCGCGATCCCTGCGGAATCTGGAACTCATTCCCGCTGCCGTCGAGGTACCCGCCATGCCGCGGGATCTTCGCGCTATCGCGCAAATTCTGCGTCATTTGCGTTTCGAGAATCACGTGCGGACTTCCCGCATTGAACGGCGAGCCATCGTAGTCCAGCCGTTGCGCCCCGATGAGTTGCTCCGTCGTCGTTACCTCTCCGAGATCGGCCTTCTTCCCGAAGAACCCCGTCAAGTTGGGGTCACCGACGCCCAGCTTACCCACCGCCGAGTCCAAGTCCAGCACCTTGACCAGATCATCCCCCACGCCGGGCAGGCCGATGGCCTGACGAATGGCGTTGATCCCCTGCACCTGCTCCGGTGTCAGGTTGTTCGCTTGCATGTGCCGCAGCGTTTCGAACTCGCGCATGCTCTTGATGACCTTGTCCGGGCCGATGTGCGGCGAGACGAGGTTGCGCAGGTGGGGATCGAGCGAACGGCGGCCGGCAGCGACGGCATTGTTGACGCGCTCCACGCCTCGGGCGTCCTTGACCGGCCCGCCATCCGGGAACTTGTCGCGATACGTCTTGGTGATCGCTTCGCCCAGGCCCTCGACGCTCACGTCCGCATTGAGTTTGTCCAGCCCGTCGGTCATCTTGACGATTACGTCGTCGAGCGCGTCAACGCCCTCGTCGCCATGGCGGCAATAGCACGCGATGCCTTCGGCGGCCGTGTCCGAGAGCGATTGCCCTCGGTCCGCCAGCAGGTCGATGGCGTTTCCGACGTAGTAGGCTGCCTGATCCTGCGGCAGATCACCCTGACGGAGTATCTTCGAATCCAACATGCGATAGAGCTGTTGCGTAAGCTTCTCCAGGCAGCGGTAATAATTGCGCAGTTTGACGTAATCGCTGACGCCCTCAAACTGCCCGGATACGAACTTGGAGACGTACTTGGATATTCGCACAAAACCCAGCCGTCCGCCGCCGGACGCCCAGATCAACCCTCTCCGCACCGGCGCGGGGATGCACTTGAACAGACCTTTCGTCAGCGCCGCGACGACGTTGGCCGGCGCCGTCGTCACCGAACCCAGGTCCATGACAAGCCCGATGACCGCCAGGCCGAGAACGAGTTCATCCACTTCCTCGTCCTCCTGTTACATATTGCTGATCTGGTCGAGGATGTCGCGGCCGTCGCCGTAGATTGGGATCAGGCCCAGGGCGATTTCGGAGAGGATCGCACGGGCAAGCAACGCCGCCGGACTGCCGTCCTGCCCCACGGCTTCATCGCCGGGGAACTCGGGAAAATAGCGCGACGGAATCCCCTGTCCGGCATACAAGCCGTAAATCAGGATGGAAACGTCGTCCTGGGGATACTCGCCGAGGGCAAGAGGCAGAAACCGGGGCTGCGGCAACAGGTTGAACTCTCGCTGTGCGGGCGGCAGCCACCACTCGTTTTCGATGAGCACGGGTTGGTCCGTCGGGGTCTCGGCGTCGAAGATCCTCCAGTACTGTTCGGCGGGCAGCGCCGTGCCGTTGGTGTCCTGAGCAACGATGGCCTGTCGCCCAAGATAGTGTTCGAAGAAGTCGCGGAATATCCCGTAGTAATTCGAGCTGACGTGCGGAAGACTTAGCGCCATTCCGGTTTCGATGGTTCCGCCGAGTTCTGGAAAGTCCTCGCGCTTGATGCGAATCAGGTGTCCGTTGAACACTCGGTTTTCCAGGAGATCGGGGTCGACCTGCCGCTGGAAAACCTCATCGAGCTCTTGTACAGGCAACCCTCCCTGGTGCCATTCCTGTGCAGCGTCACCGACAAGAACAATCAGTTTCCAATGGGGGACATCGATGTCCAGGCCCATGTCATGCAATCGCACGGTTCCCTTGACGACGCCTCGCTCATCGGCCGAATAGTCGCCGGCGTCGTATTGGATGTTCATCAAGTTAGTGTCCGGAAACTCATCGTGACGGACCTGAATGAGAGCAACTTGCTTGTTGTACATGGGCCTGCCGTCGGCGTCGCGGACAATGACCCAGTACGACATGACGGCGTTTCCCTTCTCTTCAAGAGCCGCTTTTGTTTCATTGGGAACGAAGAGGTCGCCGAGTTGATAGTCCTTGGCGAGGTACAGCAGCGCCGTGCCAGGCGTATACGTCGGCAATTGATCGAACTCCAGCGTCACCGTGCCGCCGACCTTGACGGGGATGGTGCAGACGAGCGGGCCGGAGGGCGATCCGACGCGCTCCTGAAGCTCCGTCTCCCCTTCGGCCAGTCCGTGAAGCGTGAAAGGCTCCTGCGCGGGAATCCACGAAGTCAGTTCCGTATCCGACGCCGCGAACTTGGCGATCGACGGCTCGCGGATCACGTAGACGTTGCCCGACGTCACCGGCACGATTCTGAACTCTTCACGGTCGTTGGGAAGAAGATAAACGACTTCGGCGGGCTGTTGAGTCCGAAGAGGAATGACGGTCAGCCCCTGGACGGTGACGGTTCCCGTGTCCGAACACACCTGGGGCTCTTCGCTTGCACAGGGGCCTTCCGATGCGGTCTGGGCCGTGAGTTCCAATACGGCGTCATCTCCGGCGCGACCGGCCTCGATCGTCACGGGGACCGTGAAGTCATGACACTCCTGCGGGTCAAGCATCGCGGTTCCGGAGGACGGAGAGAAGCTCACCGCAGGATCGCCCTCGATCTTCTGGATCTGCCACGAAAAAGTCGCCGGACATGAACCCGTGTTGCACACGGAGCCTTGCAGGACGGTGGAATGCTCAACGCAGGCGATTCCGTCCCCGAGTTGCGCCGAACAGGATTGCACCTTGACCTGGTGTTCGCACTCCCCCGTCAGGGGATCGCAGCAGTCGCCGCGCGGGGCATCGTGGCATGCACGCATCCTGGCGCGAGGATCAGACTGGCGCGCCTGTGGAACGGTCCGGGCAACAGATCCTCGACATCGCCTTGTTCGATAGACCCTGCCTGGGGGCAACCCCGGGCGCCGGGCCTGAGGGGTGGGACGCAACTCGCCCCCTTCCCCCGCGTCCGCCGTCGCCCTTGCGGGTACAATCCCGTATGATCGCGGGCAGACCGATGAAATCGTCAAGCGGACCCGGTGGGGAGCGGATGTTCGCCCTGCTTCATGCGGCGGCGGCGGCGGAAGCGTCGGACGTGCATGTCGTGGCCGGGTATCCGGTCACCTTCCGCATCCACGGCAGGCTTTCCCGCGCGAACGAGGACGTCCTCGACGGGCATGACGTCCGCGAGATGGTCAAGGCCGTGCTGCCGGCGTCGCTGGTCGCGCGGATCGAGTCGCACAAGGATCTCGACGCCTCGATCGAGATCGAGCACGACGGCAAGCCGGTGCGCTTCCGGGCGAACGTCTTCTACGCGGCGGGCGAGCTGGGGCTTTGCCTGCGCCACGTGCCCAACGAGATCCCGACGTTCGACTGGATGGGCTTCCCGCAGGGGCTGGCGGAGAAGCTGGTGCATTTCCCGAACGGGCTGGTTTTCGTCACCGGCGTCACCGGCTCGGGCAAGACGACGACGCTGGCGGCGATGATCGACCTGCTCAACCGCGAGGGCGGAACGCGCATCATCACCATCGAGGAGCCGATCGAGTACGTTCATCCGAAGCATTCGAGCACGATCATCAGCCAGCGCGAAGTCGGGCGCGACGTGGACTCGTTCTACGACGGGCTGAAGTACGGTCTGCGGCAGGATCCGAACGTCATCCTCATCGGCGAGATCCGCGACAGCGAGACGGCGGCCATGGCGCTGTCGGCGGCGGAGACGGGACACCTGATCCTGACCACGATGCACACCCGCGACGCGAAGGGCGCGATCACGCGCTTCGTCGATCTGTTCCCGCACGACGTGCATGACGACGTCCGCGTGCAGCTTTCGCTCAGCCTCCGCGCGGTGCTCAGTCAGCACCTGCTGCCCGGCGTGGCGGAGGGGCAGAAGCGCGTCCTCGCCCTGGAGATCATGCACGTCAACAACCCCGTGCGCATCGGCATCCGCTTCGGCAAGATCGACTCGATCGAATCGGCCATCCAGACCGGCAAGCGCGACGGCATGATGTCGCTGGACGACCACCTCGAACATCTCGTGCGCACCGGCCGCATCACGCCGCAGACGGCGCTGCGCTTCGCCAAGGATCCCGACGCCCTGGGCGGGCGCCTCGGCGCCCGCTGACGCGCCGCAGGGAATTCACGACACACGATCGGCGATCCCGATCCCCCGATTCATGATGGGCGATCTCCGAGCACGCGATTGCGCAAGTCCCCCGGCGCCACGCAAGATCCCGGCTGCACGCTCCAAACCGCATGCCGCACACCTCGGCCCACCTCTCCGCACGCCTCTGCGCATCTCTGCGCCGCTCTGCGGATTCCCCAATCCTCAAGCCCGATCCCCGAGTTCCCGATCCCCGACGACGAGGATCGGCGGTCGCCTCTTGCCTGTCGCCTTCCCGAACGCTCCCTCACGGTCGCGGCTCGGTTAACCGCTTGCTTTCCGGAACGCTCCCTCACGGTCGCGGCTCGGTTAACCGCTTGCTTTCCGGAACGCTCCCTCACGGTCGCGGCTCGGTAAAGGCGCGGCGACCCCATGAAGCGCCTGCGTCATTCCCCCGCCGCCCGACCCTCCGTTCCGCAAATCCGCGCCGTCTTACGCCGCATCCGATCATTTTTTTCCGCTCAGTCCACCGTGATTTCGGCGTCCGTACCCGTCGAGACCGCGGTGTCCTCGTCGCGGTTGAAAACGACGACCCAGAGCGCGGATAACTCCTTTGTGTCGGGCTGGAGCTGCGCGCAACGGCCACCGTACCCAGGAGTTCGAGTTTGCCGTGTCCGGCGGCGCTGACCGTCAGGTTGTAGTCGAGCTGAAGGGTCATCCCGTCGCCGATGAACGCGTTGCGCACCGTCCGGTCCGCCGTATCGACGATCACCGTGCTTCGCGGATAGGTATCGTTGATCACCACGTCGTCGCTCGCCCCCGGAGCGGACAAGGCGCTCGAAGAAGACCAGTTCCCTGTCGTCGTCCAGTCGTTGTCGACGTTGCCGGTCCACGTGTACAGGGCCGCGCTCGCGCCGGCCGCGCTCAACCCCGAAGGGGCTGCACCACGCGATTCACCCAGGTTGGTTCGACCCCTCCGGGGTCGGGGGTTTTGGGCGGACGCTCGCCGTGGGTTTCACCCACGGCTACCCACGTAATTCCCCTTCGGGGAATATGACGCCAACGACCACGGGGGAACATGACGACTGACGGCTGGGGAATATGACGACTGACGGCCGGGGAATACGACGACTGACGGCCGGGAATACGACGCCGGACGGCCTGGGAATACGATGCCGATCCCCGAAGGGGATCAACATGAATAGCCGTGGGCGCAGCCCACGGAAGGTCGAGACAAGCGCGCCCAACCCCGAAGGGGTTGTACCGCTCGGCGCAACCGTTTCATCTGGCGCAACCCGTTCGACCCGGTGCAACCCTTCCAACCCGGTGCAACCGTTTCAACCCGGTGCAACCGTTTTAACCCGGTGCAACCCCTTTCAACCCGGCGCAACCCCGTTGAGCCTGGGAATTTATTGGAAGCCCTCCGCGTCAAACACCCAATCCGAGGCTGAAAGGCCGAGCCCGTGACTTGAAAGACGCGCGTTCGTGAGGCGTCGGCTGGAAAAATTCCCAAGCTCGTTGGGGTTGGTCGAGGCGAGGATCGCCGCGAACCCAAGGTAGGCCGCCTGCGGCGACCAACCCTGGGCTGGAGGCCGCAATCCCTTCGGGATTGAGACCAACGCATCCGAGAATCCTGCGCCCTCTTCGGGATTGAAACACAACAACGGACGTTCGCGCGTGCTCTTCGGACATTCGCGCGTGTTCTTCGGGATTGAGCCGAATGCGCCCGATGATTCTGCGGGGGCGTCGGCGGAACGGGAGGCCCCGGAGTCAGGTGGAGAGTCAGGTGAGCGGATTTTTTTCGCCGATTTCGGGGAATTCTTAACGAATACCGCGCGCGGGAAACACAATTTACTCACAGGCGGACGGGTTGATGCCTGCCGAGGAGGACGTGCGCGGTTGAAAATCGTTTACGGCGTTCACGGTTACGGCCGCGGGCACTCAATGCGAGCCCGCGCGGTGCTGCCCGCGCTGACAAGCCGGCACGACGTCCTGCTGCTTGCCGGCGGGGACGCCTACGAAGCGCTTTCCCCGGACTACCCCGTGACGCGCATTCCGATCCTGCGCTTTCAATATCGTCGCCCCGGTCGGATCTCCGTGCGGCGCACCCTGGGCGACAACGCGGGCACGCTGGCGGATCTGGGGCTGCGCCGGGGGGCGATGCGCGACGTCATCGAGCGAATCCGGGCGTTCAACGCGGATGTCGTCATCTCGGACTCGGAAGTGTTTACGAACCGGGCGGCGGCCTGCCTTCGCGCGCCGCGCATCAGCTTCGATCATTTCGGAGTGCTGGTGTACTGTCACCTGCCGCTGGGCGCGATCGACCAGTTGCGCGCCGCGGGACAGGCGGCGGTGTACCGCCTTCTGATGGGCACGCCGCAGCGGGTCGTTGTTTCCAGCTTCTTCGACGCCGCCCCGAAGCGCCCCGGGGTCCGTGTCATCGGTCCGGTGATTCGCCCGGAAGCGCGGGCCCTGCGCCCGTCCGACGGCGAGCACCTTCTCGCATACTTCAGCATCGGCGAGAAGGAGTTCGACAGTCGCGTCGAACAAGCGCTGCGGCAGACGGGCATTCCGGTCCGCGTCTACGGCGCGCCGCGCACCGGGACGGACGGAAACCTCACGTTCAAGCCGATCGCCAACCGTCCCTTTCTGGAGGACTTCGCGTCGTGCCGAGCGATTCTAGGCACGACGGGCAATCAGCTCTTAAGCGAGGCTTTGCATTTCGGCAAACCCGTGCTCGGTCTGCCGATCGACTGTCTTGAGCAGCGCGTCAACGCCGCGGCCGTGGAACGCCTCGGCATCGGCTGGTCCCGGCGGCGTGAAGATCTGTCCAGCGATCTGATCCGGTCATTCCTGGAGCGCACCCCGCGATTCCGCGAGCGGCTCAAGGGCGGCGCGCGTGACGGCGAGCGCGAGGCGATCGAGGCGATCGAGGCGTTCGCGGTCGAATTGACCGGTTCGAGGGGGAGGTCGCCAGGCTCTCCGGAGTCCGGCTGCCGCTCCGGCGTCACCGCCGCTGAGGTCATCGAAACCAGGGAACTTCAGGAAAAGCAGCGGGATGTCCGTTTCCGGCATGAGGCCGCTCTCGCCGCGCCATCGCAGGAGGCGTTATGAGTTCATCTACCCGTGCGACATCCGCCGGCGGCGCGCACACGCCCCACGACAAAACCTACCGCAGCGTTTTCATCTCGGACGTCCATTTATGCGCCCGGGACGCCCAGTCCGAGCGTCTTTACGAGTTTCTGGACGGGCTTCGGTGTGACTATCTCTACCTCGTCGGCGACATCATCGATGTCTGGGCGTTGCGCAAGAAGTGGTACTGGCCGCGGCAGTACAACGACGTCGTGCATAAGCTTCTGAAGCGCTCGCGCAAAGGGGCCAAGGTCGTCCTCATTCCCGGCAATCACGATGATTTCTTCCGGGACTTCCTCGGCACGCGCTTCGGCGACATCGAGGTGCGACCGCACGACTATCACACCACCGCCGACGGCCGGCGTTTCCTCGTCATTCATGGCGACCAGTTCGACACTGTTGTGCGCTATCATCGGTGGCTGTCCGTGCTGAGCTGCTGGGCGTATCAATACCTGATTACGCTCAACCGGTTGGTGAACGCCGTCCGGCGGCGCCTGGGCAAGCCTTACTGGAGCCTCGCCGGCGCGGTCAAGCAGCGCGTCAAGCGGGCGGTCAAGTTCATCAGCGACTTCGAGGCGACGCTCATCGCTGAGGCGAAGCGGCAGAACGTCGCCGGCGTCATCTGCGGACACATCCACCAGCCGGACTTGCGACGAACCGACGGCATTCTTTATCTCAACACCGGAGACTGGGTCGAACACTGCACGGCGATCGTCGAGGACGAAAACGGCTGCCTGAGCCTGATCACCTGGCCGGAAGACGCCTCAGCGTCCGGCGCAACAACGATCCGATCCGAGACGCCCTTCGACGAGAAGACGGATAGCGAGGTCATCGAGGCGGCCTTGATCGCACCGGGCGCGTCCGATCAAGGTGACCGCCGCAAGGATCACGGGGCGAGGAAACCCAGTAAGCGGACGCCTGCACACGCAGCGCGATGACATCCCTCCTTTCCGTGATGAGAACGGCCGGACCGCCTTGCCGCATTGATGTTCGCCGATGACGAAAGACGGCTGAGCCGGGCCGAAGGCCCGCCTGAGGACAGCGGTTCAAGGCGGCGTTTTTCTTTCGTGCAGGGCGGAATCGTCTTCCGAGCGGGAAGTTCCTTTTTCCTGTCCGCACGAGCGGAGCGGAGCCCCGGCCATCCGGGTTCATGCAACGAACGTCTGACTCAGGACATCAGCGCGTGGATTCCGAGGGGATAAACGACATCGTGACGAGGAAGGGCTCGGGGCCGGCGTCGTTGATTTCGAGGCGGATCACGACCAGGGCGTTGCAGGGGAAGTCCGCGCCGAGAAGGAACGTTCGCGCCGCGGCGAAACCCGCATCCGGGGCGGCGGCTTCAGGGTCGCCGGCGGGCGCGGAGGAGAAGCCCACGCCGATCAGGAGCGCGTCTTCGTTGAAATCCTCCTCGGAGGCGGTTTCCCTGACGAGGGAAGCCAGCGCTTCGCCGCCGATGCTCAGGAGGCGGGCGCAGGGAAGCTCGAGCGTCTCACTCGTGGAGTTTCCCTGAAGGACGCGCAAGGGGCTTGTTCCGCCGAACTGGACGAACTGCGGAACGGTGTCCGCATCCGTGTGATCGTAGGTTCCCGCGGTGAAAAGCGCCCGGTGCGGCGTGTTGTTGATGAAGACGATCTCGATCGTACCGCGCTCGCCCGCGGTGTCGCCGCCGAGGGACGCCGTCTGATTAAGCAGGATGTCCGCGCAGCCGGCGGCGGCGATCACGCACCCCAGCAGTCCGGTGCATCGGAATCGCCTCATCATGAAATAACGGACGATGCCCATCATTGCGTCCCTCTGTCCTGACTTGCCGCCATCTCGCGGCGGCCTCGTTACCGAGTTCAAGCCGACCGGATACTCCCCTCATTATCGACGATCTTTCACGAATGAAAAAGGCCGAACCCGCTTACCGAGGCGCGGGTCGAAGAATTGTCAGGCTACCCCGCACCCGGTGCGAGGCGTCGGGCGGCATCCAGGTAATGCGCATATGCGGCGCGGACCTCGCCCAGCGTGTCCGCCGCGAACTTCTCCAGAAGCGCCGCCGCCGTCTCGAACGCCACGACGTTCTCCACCACGACGCTCGCGGCGGGAACGGCGCAGACGTCGCTGCGCTCGTAATCCGAGCGCTGCGGCGTCAACGTCGTCAGGTTCACGCTGTCCATCCCCTGAAGGAGCGTGCTGATCGGTTTCATCGCCGCACGGACGACGAGCGGCTGACCGTTGGTCATGCCCCCTTCCAGCCCGCCGGCGTGATTCCGCCTTCGAGTGAAGCCGAGGGCGGGTGTTTCGCGCAGCGCCGGGTCGAAGCCGATCGCGTCATGCACGCGGCTGCCGGGCAGCGCCGCCGCCGCGAACCCCAGCCCGATCTCGACGCCCTTGATCGCCTGGATCGACGCGACGGCGCGCATCAACCGCCCATCCAGCTTGTCCTGCCAGCGGGCGCAGCTCCCCAGCCCCGGAGGCAGGTTGTACACCCGTGTCTCGACGACGCCGCCGAGCGTGTCCTGGTCGATCTTCGCCTGACGGATCGCCGCGATCATGCCCTCCGCGGCGGCCGCGTCAGGGCAATACGCCTCGTTGGCGTCCCGCGCCGCTCGCAGGGCGTCCGGCGAGAGCGACTCCGGCGAGTCCGCCGCCACGCCGCCGATGCGACTTACAAATCCGACGGATTCAATTCCGAACTCGGCGAGGAGCATCTTCGCCAGCGCCCCGGCCGCGACGCGGCCCGCCGTCTCTCGCGCCGACGCACGCTCCAGCACGTCGCGGCAGTCGGGGGTCAGCCACTTCAGGCTGCCGGCAAGGTCCGCATGTCCCGGGCGAGGGGTGTGCAGCGCGGGCGCGTCGTCCAGCCGGCTGTCACGGTTGACGATCCGCAGCGCCACGGGCGACCCGAGGGTCACCCCGCGGCGCACTCCGGACAGAATCTCGGCGCGGTCCCGCTCGATCTGCATCCGCCCGCCGCGACCGTATCCGCCCTGGCGACGGATCAGCTCCGCGTCGATCGCCCCGGCATCCACCCGCAGCCCCGCGGGCAAGCCCTCGACCAGCGCCAGAACGCAAGGCCCGTGCGACTCCCCGGCTGTGTGACAGGTCAAGCGAGACATGTCCTTATCCTAGCCGTCGGCGTCCCGCGGCGACAGCGCTTCATAACCGTGAAAGAGGCGGCGCCAGGATCGCGAAACCCTGCTTCGCACATTGCGGACCGGAGGTCCGCGGTCCGACGTTTACGTGGTTCCGCAAGGCGGTGTACGATGCTCAGATGCGAACACTGGTCACCGGCGGAGCGGGGTTTCTCGGCAGCCACCTTTGCGAGCGGCTGCTGCGGGACGGGCATGAAGTCATCTGTCTGGACAATCTCTTCACCGGTTCGAAGGAGAACATCCGTCCCCTGCTGGAGCGCGACGGGGCGACGGGGCGGTTCGAGTTCATCCGGCATGACGTCGTCGAGCCGATCCTGCTGGAGGTGGACTGGGTCTTCAACCTCGCCTGTCCCGCGTCGCCGGTTCATTACCAGTTCAACCCGGTGAAAACCGTCAAGACCAGCGTGATGGGCGCGCTGAACATGCTGGGCCTCGCCAAGCGCGTCAAGGCCCGCGTCCTTCAGGCGTCCACCAGCGAAGTTTACGGCGACCCGCAGGAGCATCCGCAGCGCGAGGAATACTGGGGGCACGTCAACCCGATCGGACCGCGCGCCTGCTACGACGAGGGCAAGCGCGTCGCCGAGACGCTCATGATGGACTACCACCGCCAGAACCGGGTGGACATCCGCATCGTGCGCATCTTCAACACCTACGGACCCCGGATGGCCGTCGGCGACGGACGCGTCGTCAGCAATTTCATCGTGCAGGCGCTGCGCGGCGAGCCGGTCACGGTTTACGGCGACGGCAGGCAGACGCGCAGCTTCTGCTACGTGGACGACCTCATCGACGGCATCGTGCGCTTGATGACGTACGAAGGCGCTGACGCGCACGAGCCGGTCAACGTCGGAAACACGACGGAAGTGACGATGCTGGAGCTGGTCGAGACGCTCGGCGAAGTGCTCGGGCGTAAACCGGCGATCGAGCACCGCCCGCTCCCGGTCAACGATCCCGTCCGCCGCAAACCGGACATCACCCGTGCGAAAGCGCGCCTCGGCTGGGAGCCGCGCACCCCGCTGCGCGACGGACTCGCGCGGACGCTCGGGTTTTTCCGGGCGATCGCCTGAAGAATGCGGCCCCGCGCTGTTACGTCCCGCTCAGTCCGGAACGTTCTCCGCGACCGGACTCGGCGTAAACCCCCACGGCGTCTTCGTCCAGGCGCATGACCAGCTCGCGCCAGTCCCGCGCCAGTTGCGGCGTCCACGACGCCCCGCTGATCGACCCGAGCAACTCGACGAACACGTCGCACGCCGCCTCTTTTCCGTCGATGCCGACGCCGAAGAGGATCGGCGTCCCGGTGAACGCGGAATCCGGCCGGCCCCCCGCCGGAACCGCATGAAGCGACTTCACCAGCCGCACCAGCGACGCGAGCATCGCGTTCTTCCGCTCGTGCAGCGACGCCGGGAACAGCGGCCGAAGCTCCGGGCGCCGTGCGAAAAGCAGGGCGTAGAACCGGGTCACCAGCTCCTCGCCGCGATGCGCGACGTTCATGAAGCTGGACGCAAGTCTGGCGGCGCAGGCGCGATCCATGTCTTTCCCCTCCGATGCGACGGGCGCGATTCCTGCGCCGGTCTGAAAGAGCGTACAATCCGCCCCGGCCGCCCGAACGAATCCGCCGCGGCGACGCGGGAATTCTCGGACGCCCCAACGCCTCGGCGACCGACGGCGGTATTCGCGGGCGTCGCGGCGCGCAAGGTGCGGCGCGACGATCGGCGCGGCGGCGCGCGGCGATCGGCGCGGCGGAGAGGTCACATGAGAAAGAAAGCGCCTTCCGGATCGTCTGAGCGTTTGACGAAGAAGCACTGGGCGGCGATCGCCGGAATTGCCGCGTTCTGCCTGGCGATCATCGCCTGCCGGGACATGCTTCGGGCGGTGCGTTGCCGGCGGTTGCTGGCAGCCGCCGGAGCGCCGGCTGAGCGCGAGGCGTGGGCCTTGCGCCTCGCGGACTGCGGACGCGCGGCGATTCCGCACCTGCGATCGCTTCTTCAGGATGCGGACCCCGACATCCGCCTCGCCGCGGTCCTTGCGGCGGAGCGCGTCCCTGATGCCGAAGTCGAACCTTGGTTGATCGCGCGAGCGTCGGACGACGACGCCGGCGTGCGAGAAGCCGCGTTCTCCGCGCTGGCCCGGATCGCGTCGCCGACGATCACCGAAGCGCTGGCGGACCTGCTGTTTGACGCGGACGAGGATCGGGCGATGCAGTCCGCGCACGCCCTCGCGGAGGCCGCCCGGACCGAGGCGTGGGCGGCCCTGCGGCGGGCCTTGCGCGAACATCCGTCGCCGCGCGTCCGTGCGCAGGCGATCGAACTGATCGCCGCGGCGCTGGCGCTCAATGCCGCGCCGGAGGTGCTTTCCGCGCTCGACGACGCGGACCTCGTCGATCGTCCGACGCTGACGCAGCAACAGCAGAGGCGGACCGCGGAACAAGCGAGCGCCGCGATTTCCCGCCAACTCGGCGGCGAGGGCGCCTGGACGCTCGACGCGTTCACCCCGCGGCCGGTGTGCGGCTACGCCGCCGATGCTCTGGCGCAGTGGACGGGGCAGATCGTCGCGTTCGACCCAGCCGACGCCGCGACGGTCGAGCACGCCCGCCGAACGTGGCGGACGCTGCTCGACGCCCGGACCCCGCCGTCATCCACCCGACCCTGAGACGCACGCACTCTCGCCGCCTGTCCCGCCGTCACGGTGGAGGTGAGGACTCCTCCGCTCCGGTCTCCGCGTCGGCATCGCCCTCAGCCGCGCCGCCGTCAAGCGCACCCTCCGTCCCGGGCGCCGTCGCCGTCGTCGCCGCCCGCGCCGGGTTCACGTGCGTGATCGTCCACGGATCCGGAAGAGGCGCAAGACCGTCCGCCGCGCGCAGCCCGTTCTGCCTCGCCAACTCAGCCGCCCAGTCCGCCGGGGCGATGTACTTCACTCGTCCGGATTTCATCACCACGGTGACGCCCTGCATCGAAGCGTCGGCGTTGGTGTCCGGATCGGCGCTGGCGACGACGATCCACAACCGCCCCAGCGCGTTCACCGAATCCACCCCGTGATACGTAAATACGTAGTCGCCCACGCGATGCGCCGTCACGTCCGGAGGCAGCGCCAGGATCGCGGCGTCGACGACCTGCCGCATCTGCGCCTCATTCAACCCCTCGAACACATCCAGGTTCACCGAGCCGATGAAAGCGTCCGCCGTGCTCGTCGCGGTGTCGGGCAGCACAAAAAGCCCGCTCGTCAACGTGGAGACGCGGGGCAGCAGCAATTCCCCGGCGTGTTTCGGCCACGCGCCGCGGTTCTGCTCCGCGTACGTCGTCACGGCGGTTCCGATCCCCGAGGCGTAACCCTGGGCGACGGCGCCGCCCGGTCCGATCGTCCCGGCCACGTTGATCGCCAGGTACAGCATGACCGCGTACAACGTCACCACCCCGCCGCAGATCACCACCGGAAACGCCAGCACCGCGACGCTTGCCCGCCACCCGCCGATCCTCTGCCGCTCCTTGAGGAGGACGATCGCCGTGATGATCGACCAGACCGGAGCGACATAAGGACCGATGCACGGCACGGCGTTCAGCGTGCTGATCCCGCTGCTGTAGCAGATCGCCTCTTGCGTCATGCCGAAGTCGCCGCGCGGTTTCGCCCCGAGACGCAGAACACCGTGCGTGCATGCCGCCCAGAGAAACGTCGACAGCAGCGTCGCCGGAATCATCATCACGATCATCATGCCGTAAATCGCGCCGAGCATGCCCACGCCCGGAGCGCCCGGCGGTCCGCCCGTCATTCCGCCCGTCATCATCAGGGTCAACCCGAAGGGAAAGATCATCCCCAGGGCGGCCACCACCGTGTTCAGAATGAGAAAGATCCACGCGTCGCCCTTGCGCGGAACCGCGGGCAACCGTGACGCCAGCTTCCGCGGCGACGAGATCGTCCACCCCACCGTCCGCCACCACCCGCGCCACGCCCCGAGCTTCGCACGCTCCAGCCAGGGAACCGGCGACGGCTGCGTCGCCTCCTCCTCCATCCCTTCCGCGGGCTGAAGGACCATCTCGTCCAGGTCGATCGAAGCGCGGCAGGCGACGCACTGAAACGACGAGGGAACCAGGTGGCCTTTCTCATCCGTCCCGTAGTACGCCTGATCGCAATGCGGGCACAGAAATCGCACGGCGTTGGGGACGAAAGTGTAGTCGCGCGGGGAGAACGGCGCCCCGCACTCCGGGCAATTCCGCGAGCGCAGGTTCCACAACCGATATTCACACTGCTTGCACCGCAAGCGGGGTCTCCTCACCGGGACGATCGCGCCGGGGCTGTGACCCCGACCTCCCGGATCGTACCGTCCGGCCGGCGCCGATCCAACTCCGTCGCGCCGCCGATCGCCGTCCGTTCCCGGCATCATCGCACGTCGCGCCGCAACGACAGAACATCCCAGGCCTCGAGCATCGGAGCCGGGTGGAGACTCGGGACTCGCGTTTCACCCTTCCGGGAGAAGAACCGAGCGATCCCCGGCGCCGCGGTTACCCTCCCGATGTGGAATGCGGCGGCCTTGGGCTGCGGCTCCCCCGTGGTGATCGATGGCGCTGGGAGCGGCTTGCGTAGTTACGGAGTCGTCGTCGCGGCGCAGTCGATGACGGCGGCGGCGTCCGGGCATTCCCGCAGGTTCACCTGATGCGGGCCGGCGTCGTCCACCTTCCACGTGGCCAGCCCTTTGCCGCGCTCCTTGATCGTCTTGGGTCGGAACCCGCGTTCGTTCAAGGCGAAGGTGACCGGCGTTTCGGCGGCCAGCCGGCTTCTTAAGCGAACCACGATCTTGAACGTGCCGTCGTCAAAGGGCACGCAGTGTCCGCGGAGGTCTTCGATCCGGTCGCACTCGACCGAAGCGGGCGTCGCTTCAGCCGCCCCCGCCTCTCCGGAGGCGGCGGGAAACGCGGCGGATTCAGCATGTTCCGGCACGTCAGAATCCCGCGTCGCCGAACTCGCGTCAGCAGCCTGAGCGGCAGCAGCGCTCCTCTTTGCAGCGTCCTGCGAAACCTCGCTCCCCGCAGCCGTCTGCTTGGTCGCGGCGTATTCAGCGGCCTGCTCCACGGCAGTGCGTTCTGAAACGGCGTGGTCCCCCGAGTTCTTCGTGTCCGACGCTCTCCTCCGCCCGTCGTCCGGCGATGCGAACCGCAGCAGTCCCGCCACGGCGGCGAGCAGACCGATCCCCACGGCGACTTTGCCCGGTGCCGGCCATCGGCGCGTCGCCGGTCGCCCCTCCCGCGGAACAGGCGCTTCCGCCGGCGGGGCGACAGCGGCGTTCAGTGCCGCAGCCAGCGCGGCCGGATCCGACGGGCGTCTGTCGGGGGACTTTTCCAGCGCGTTCATGAGGACGCGCCGCACCGCAGGCGGCAAGCCCTCGGGCGCCCGAGGCGGGGTCTCCACGATCGTCTTCAACACCTGGGGCATCGGCAGCGCACTTAGATCGTAAGGCAGCCGCCCGGTCAGAAGCTCATAAAGGACGACGCCGAGTGAATAAACGTCCGCGGCGCGGGTGACGGTTTCGGGGCGTCCGCAGGCCTGCTCCGGACTCATGTAGGTCAGCGTGCCGAGAATCTGTCCGCCCACCGTCGCCGGGGCAGCCGCCCGGCCGGCTTCGCGCACGGCGGCGACGCCGAAATCAATGACCCGGGGTTCGCCGCGGTCGTCGATCAGGAGGTTCGCGGGCTTGATGTCGCGGTGGACGACGCCGTGCTCGTGGGCGTGCTGAACGGCCTGACAGACTTTTCCGAAAAGCCGGAGGCGCTGACGCAGGTCGAGACCGCACCGGCGGGCGTGCGTCAGGATGTCCTCCGCGCCGGAAACGTACTCCATCACCAGGTAGGGCGTCGCCGCGCCGGCGTGATCGAACACGTCGGCCTCGATGACCTGAACGATCCCGGGATGGCGCAATCGCGCCAGGATCTCGGCCTCGCGCAGAAACCGCCGCGCCGCCTGCTCGCCGACGAAGGGTGTCCGAAGAATCTTCACGGCGACGCGTCTTCGCGGCGCGGTCTGCAACCCTTCGTAAACGACGCCCATCCCGCCCGAGGCGATGACGCGGACGATCGGATAGCGCCCGATGCGGCGCGGGAGCGGCGGCGGTTCGAGCAGCACGTCGAACATGTCGGGCGCCGGCGGCGCGGACATGAACCCGGAGGAGTCCTCGTCGGCCCGCAGCATGCGCTCGACCTCGGCCCGCAGGCGCGGCGCGTTGACGAAGGATCGGTCGAGGAACGCCGCGCGCTCCGGGCTTTCAAGGTCCAGCGCTTCAGAGAAAACGGCGTCGATTCGACGCCACTCGTCGGGGTCAAGCGGCCCGAGCCGATTTGCCTCTAGCCCGTCGGGTGTGATCATGTCGCCCGCCCGTCAACCCCGCGCCTCCAGGCGCGCCCGCAGCCACGCCCGCGCCGTGCGCCACTCGCGCTCCACGGTGCGCTCGGACAACCCGGTGACCTCGGCCACCTGCGGAATCGAAAGCCCCGCGAAGTACCGCAGCTCGACCACCTCCCGCTTGCGCGGGTCCGCCTTCCCCAACTGCTCCAGCCCTTCGTGGATCCCGATCAACTCCTCGTCGGACGTGCGGACCAGGGCGCTGGCCGGCGTCAGCGCCACGCGCACCGCTCCGCCGCCGCGCTTCGCGCGCGTCCGGCGCACGGCGTGGTTGACCAGAATCCGGCGCATGACGACTGCCGCGGCCCGAAAGAAATGCGCTTCGTCGCGCCACGGCGCGGCCCCGTGGGCGAAGCGCAGATACGTCTCGTGAACCAGCGCCGTGGCCTGAAGCGTGTGATCCGGACGCTCATGCCGCAGGTACGCCGCCGCGAGCCGCTTAAGCTGCGGGTAGAGCTTCCGCACCAGAGCGTCGCTGGGCTGTGCGACGGCGCCGACATGGTCCTCGATCACGTCCGTCATAGGCGTGTGCCGAATTCCCGCAGACCCCGTGGCGGACGAGCCGCCGAAACGTTGCTTATCTCATAGGAGCGTCGATATCGGGAACTGATCCTACCCGTTTTTGCGGGGAAAGGTCAATGCTTCCCACGGCGGCGGTGCGCGCCGGGGGCGACGACGGGTCCGCGCGAAAGGCGCGACGCCCCCCGGGCGAACCCTTGAGTCGGGGACTGCGAAACGGACTTGGATCACGGCGTCGCCGGGCGGCCCCGGCGACCGCAATCGACGGGGTCGAGAACCTCCCCTTGCGGCGGACCCGGCGCGCGGACGGGGAAGGGGACGCTGGAGTGGAGGCGAACATGAGAACCTTGAGCTTTGCGTTATTCATGCTGGTTGCGGCGGGAGCGGCGAGGGCGGACGTCGTGGTGTATTACGGCGTCGACCCCGGAGCGGAACCGTCGGACCCGAGGCCGAACTCGGACCGGACCGCGGCGGAGTTCCGCGACGCCGTCCTCGGCGAGATCCGGACGATCGGGTTCGAGGATCAGCCGCTCGGGAGTTTCACGACCCTTGAGGTGGCGCCGGGGGTGGTCGTCGAGGCGTTCTCCCAGTCCACGAATGCGGCGGGAATCCGGAATGACGGCTCGCGAATCATCGGATACAACACGACCGTCGGCGGCGAGAAGTTCCTGCGCTTCGACGCGGCGAGCACCGGCGCCTCCTACCGTGTCTCATTCGACCCGCCCCTCCACGCCTTCGGCGCCTACCTGACGGGCGTCGGGACGGCGTCGGGGGACGTCTTCGTGGAGTTTGACGACGGCGCGTTCCAGAGCCTGGAAATCGCCGGGGCGTCCAACGGCGGCTCGCTGTACCTGGGCGTCACCGACCACGCCACGACGATCCGCGCCGTCCTCTTCGTCATCCGCAACGGAAGCTCGGACGTCTTCGGCATCGACGACTTTTCCTACGTGGGAAGCTGCTCCGGGCAGGAGCGCGTGCAATCCGACTGCCTCAGCTCGATGACCGTCCGGACGAACGTCTCGCGCGGCGTGCATGGCGCGTTTGTCGAGGGCTATCTCGACGAGGAGCGGCGCCGCCAGCGCGACTTCGGCGCGCAGGGCGAGGCGCAGATGGAGTGGGCCGACGTCGCCGAGGGCGCGCACGTCATCCGCGTCGTCACCGGCTGCGGCGCCGTTCACCACGACTACGTCTACTGCGGACCCGGCGACTGCACGGGCGATGAAACGCTCAGCCAGGTCGAGTGCGCCGACGGTCAGACGCTGACCGCCCGCGTGATCGATGGCGTGCCCGGCGAGATCGCCACGTTCTACCTGAACGGCGATCTGAACCAGATCCGCACCAAGGCGTTCAACGCGGACGGCAACGTCAACGTCACCTGGCCCAACGCCGGCCGGGGCGACCACGTCGTCACCGCCGTCATGACCTGCGGGACCGTTCTTGAGGAAACCGTCGCCTGCGCGGGGCAGGACTGCACGGGCGATGAAACGATGACCGCCCGGTGCAGCAGCCTGGGCACGGTCAAAGCCGAACTGACCGACGGCGTGCCCGGAGAGGCTATCCTCCTCCACCTCGACGGCCTGCGCCCGCGGAACCGGACGTTCAACTTTCGCGGAATCGCGCGGACGAAGTGGGCGGATGTTCCGGTGGGGAGCCACGAAGTGACGGCGGAGCTGTCGTGCGGGGACGTACTGACCCGGCAGGTGACCTGCCGCTGACCGGAGGCGGCATGAGGCCGCAGCGCGGGGCGGCCGGTCGGTTCCCCGAAAATCCCGGATGAGCCGGAAAAACACGATCCGGTCGGCGTCCGCGGTACAATGACGCCGTCCGCTTCCGGCCC
Organism: Phycisphaerae bacterium; assembly: GCA_022072505.1. GTDB lineage: Bacteria > Planctomycetota > Phycisphaerae > UBA1845 > UBA1845 > JABWBH01. The sequence continues at coordinate 80,418 of JAJVHU010000007.1, read as the reverse complement.
GCGCCGTCATCCTGGGGAGGAGCAAACATGAACCTGCGATCGGTCGTTGCATTGGGAATCGCGACCTCGGTCTGCGGCGCCACGGCTGCGGCACGGGGACAGAACTGGGAACAGAAAGCCAAGCTCTTCGCCGACGATCGGGAGCGGTCCGACTACTTCGGAACTCGGATCGCCAGGTGGGGCGAGCTCGCGCTCATCGCGGCGCTGCATGACGACGATCATGGATCCAGTTCGGGAGCGGTCTATGCCTTCGAGTTGGCCGATGGCGTTTGGTTGCAAACCGCCAAGCTCACGGCCGACGACGGCGCGGCTTACGACTACTTCGGTGCTTCCATCGCGTTTTGCAAAGGCGTGGCCGTTATCGGCGCCGATGGCGATGACGGTCTCGCGCGCAACGCGGGGTCGGCTTACGTCTTCGAGCAGGTCAACGGGGCGTGGCTGCAATCCGCCAAGCTCGAGGCAGCCGATGCAGAGAGGGACGACGATTTCGGCAGCGCCGTCGCGCTGTTCGACGAAACCGTTCTGATCGGGGCTCCGGGCGACGATGTTGGCGGCTACTCCCGGGGCTCAGCTTATGTCTTTGAACGGACTGACGGCACGTGGAGTCAGACCGCGCATCTTACCGCGGACGACGGGGTGAACTGGGACGAATTCGGTAGCGCCGTCGCCTTGTCAGGCGACACGGCGCTGATCGGGGTGCAGTATCGCGACGACGGTGGAAGCAACTCCGGATCGGTCTATGTGTTCGAGAAAGTCGGCGGGGCGTGGACGCAGACCGCCAAGCTCGCCGCCGAAGATCCACAGGAGTATGCGGCGTTCGGGTTCTCCATCGCGCTTCTCGGTGACACCGCCCTCATTGGAGCGTACCGCGACGACGGACCCAGCGTGAACTCCGGTTCGGCCTACGTATTTGAGATATCAGGAGGCCGGTGGCGCCAGACGGCCAAGCTGTCCGCCGCGGACGGCGGCGAAGGCGACTACTTCGGGTATTCCGTTCTTTTGACGGACGGCGCCGCGCTCGTGGGCGCGCCCAACCACGACGGCCGCCGGCCCGAGACCGGCGCGGTCTACCGGTTTGAGCGGGTCCACGGGAGATGGGTGCAGACCGACAAGCTCAGCCCGGTCAATGGGCGAAAAGAAAGCGGCTTCGGAGTCGGCCTCGCACTGGCGGAAGACACGGCCCTTATCGGCGCGGGCTTCGACGGCGCGCACGGGATGCGGTCCGGGGCGGTCTATGTCTTCGATCCCGTCCCGCCGCCCGATTGCACCGGCAACGAGCGCATCGCGCACACGCAATGCCGATCGCACAACGACGTGAACCGGCTCTCGATCGCGCTCAAGGGAGGCAGCGGCTCGCCCGCGGACACGTTCACCGTCACGCTCTCGGACGGGCGCAGTGAGTGGGGGAGACTGACCCCGCGGGGCAAGGCGCGCGTGAAGTTCATGGAGCTTCCCGCGGGTGAGGGGAGCGTCACGGCAACCTGGGACTGTGGGGCAACAGCCGAAAAGACCTTTACCTGCGGTGATCCGTCAGGCTGGCAGGACGCGGCCCGGCTCACGGCCGACGACGGCGCGGAGGACGACGAATTCGGGGACACCGTTGCGTTGTCGGGCGAAACCGTCCTTGTGGGCGCGTCGGGCGATGATGACAGGGGGCGGAACTCAGGCTCGGCCTACATCTACGAGAAGTTCGATGGTGCGTGGACCCAGACCGTCAAGCTCACCCCCGCCGATGGCGCTCAAGACGATTTCTTCGGCAGGGACGTCGCCTTGTCGGGGGACACCGCGATGATCGGGGCCTACCGCGACGACGATCGGGGGAACGACTCCGGTTCGGTTTACGTCTACGAAAGGCACGGCGGCGCGTGGTCGCAAGCGGCCAAGCTCACGGCCGACGACGGGACAAGCAGCGATTACTTCGGAATCTCCCTCGCCTTGTCCGGCGACAGGGCCTTGATCGGTGCGCTGGATGCCAACAACGGACGCGGAGCCGTTTACGTATTTGAGAAGACCGACGGTTACTGGAGTCAGGACGCCACCCTGGCCGCTTCCGACGCGTGGACGACCGACGACTTCGGGCTGTCGATCGCGTTTGCGGGGGACACAGCGATTGTTGGCGCGCGTCGAGAAAACAGGGATCGCGGCGCGGCTTACATCTTTGAGAAAGTCAACGGCGAATGGGAAGAGGTTATCAAGCTCACGGCCGGCAACCGGGAAAGGTATGCCTATTTTGGATGGTCCGTCGCCGTCTCGGGCAACACAGCCTTCGTCGGCGCACCCGGGTCCATCGACAGCTCGGTTTATATCTTTGAAAAAGTAGACGGCGCGTGGGTTCAGACCGCTAAGCTCTCCTCGCGTGTATTTGGGCTATCCCTGGCCGTGTCGGGCGACACCGTTCTCATCGGCGCTCCATACGACGACAATCGCCGCAAGAATTCCGGCGCGGCCTACCTGTACAGGAACGTCGATGGCGTCTGGACGCAGGTGGACAAATTCACCGGCCATGCCGGGTACAAGAACAGCGGCTTTGGTGGAAGCGTCGCTCTCTCCACTTTGACGGCCGTCGTCGGCGCGACCAACGACGGCGACAAGGACTTCCGCCCCGGCACGGCCTACATCTCCGAGCGCGCCGCTCCGCCGGCCTGCGCGGGCGAGGAGCGCATCCTGAGTGTCGAGTGCACGCAGCATGACGGCGTGAACACCCTCATCCTGCAACTGGAAGGCGGCGCGCCCCACGACACGTACGCGGTCAAGCTGTCGAGCGGCGAAAGCAAATCGGGAACGCTGTCCTCCGAGGGCACGGCCAAGGCGAAGCTCCAAGCGGTCACCTCAGGCGATGGGACCGCCGTGGTCACCTGGGGCTGCGGGGCGACGGGCGAGGGGAAATACACTTGTCCGTAGGGCGTCCCGAGACGCTGGGACACATGTGGGAATCGCCATCGCTCCATCGAGGACGCCGAGCCGCACGTGCACGCCGATGCGGGAGCGTAAGCGCGTACTTTGCGAGGGGGAGGCCAGGTAACCATGAGATGCAGGCTTGATAATTCGGGTTCAGTGCAGCGGGTGAGAAGCCGGCCCACGCGGGAGGATGCTTGTGGTTCGATCGTTGGATTGTTACCCGTGTTCGCACTTGGGGTTTCCTGTGCGCTGGGCGGCGAATTGGAGTGGCGACAAATGACCCCCGTCGCGCCGGGTCATCACACGAATCACGCGATGGCTTATGACCAGGCTCGGGGCGTCACCGTGCTCTTCGGAGGCGACCGCGGGACGCCCGTGAATGACACATGGGAATGGGACGGCAGCGTCTGGACTTCCAGGGTCGCGGGCGGGCCCGCGCCTCGGGAAGAGCACGCCATGGCGTATGACAGCGCCCGCGGCGTCACCGTGCTCTTCGGGGGTGGTGATCGTCAAAACTACAACGACACATGGGAATGGGACGGAACCACATGGTCACCTAGAGCGACCCCCGGCCCGAGCCCGCGCCGCCGTCACGCCATGGCCTATGACAGCGCGCGCGGCGTCACCGTGCTTTTCGGGGGTTACCACTACGACAACGGCGATCAGCGGTACGGCGACACCTGGGAGTGGGACGGCCGGACTTGGACCCTGCGGGCGAGTACCGGACCCAGCGCCCGCTATTCACACGCCATGGTGTATGACAGCGCGCGCGGTGTCACCGTGCTGTTCGGCGGGCATGACGGTCGGTGGAATGGCGAGACGTGGGAATGGGATGGAGTCGTATGGACGCAGCGGGAGACCACCGGCCCCAGCGCGCGCAGGGGGCACGCCATGTCCTTCGACACCGCGCGTGGGGTCGCGGTGATCTTCGGCGGTTACGATGGGCGGACCAGCCGCGAGACCTGGGAGTGGGACGGAAGCGCCTGGGCGCTGCGGGCGAACACCGGGCCCGACGCGACCGCGGAGCACGCCATGGTGTACGACAGCGCCCGATGCGCTACGGTGCTCTTCGGCGGGAGTTCCGGACCGTCCACCGGCGAAACCTGGGAATGGGACGGCGCCGCGTGGGGGAAGCGGGCGACGAAAGGGCCGTACGGAAGGTTCGGCCACTCGATGGCCTACGACAAGGCGCGCGGCGTTACGGTGCTCTTCGGCGGCAATTTCTGGATCTACTACAGGCCGCATCCCTTCGGCGATACCTGGGAGTGGGACGGAGTCGCCTGGTCGCTACGGTCGACCGGCGGACCCAGCGCTCGCACGTCGCACGCGATGGCCTACGACAGCGCCCGGGGCGTGATGGTGCTCTTCGGCGGAGTCGACGACGATCTGCACCGTAGCCGCGAGACGTGGGAGTGGGACGGAAACGTCTGGTCACTGCGATCAACGCACGGCCCCCGTCGCCGCTCTGGTCACGCGATGGCCTACGACAGTGCCCGCGGCGTCACGGTGCTTTTCGGAGGGTGGGACGACTGGCTCGACCGCGAGACCTGGGAATGGAACGGAACCAGGTGGAGGCTGCGGGCGACCGACGGCCCGACCGGGCGCACGGGCCACGCCATGGCCTTTGACAGTGCCAGGGGCGTGACAGTGCTCTACAGTGGGGGCTGGAATTCAGGGGACGGCGAGACCTGGGAGTGGGATGGGAGCGCGTGGTCGCTGCGGGCCACCATCGGACCGCCACCGCTGATCAACCATGCGATGGTCTACGACAGTGATCGACGCGTCACGGTGCTTTTTGGCGGACGTTCCGAATCGTACCGCGACGAGACCTGGGAATGGGACGGGGCAATCTGGTCGCCCGGAGCCGGCCTCGGGCCCAGCCCGCGCTACGGACACGCCCTGGCCTATGATAGCGCCCGCGCCACGACGGTGCTGTACGGGGGCTTCGACCGAGATACGCATTTCGAGGACACTTGGGAATGCGGCCCACAGGTCGATTGCGCGCTCATCGCGGATATCAAGGCGTCGTGCGCGTCCGTCGAGGGAGGCTTCAACGTGCGCGCCAAGGTGATTACAAACCTGCCTGAGGGGACGCGGATCGACCTGTGTCTGGATGTCAACGAATGTGATCTCAATGGCGACGAGCGGCGTCGCGCCGTGACGGTGGATTCCAACGGCGAGGCGAAAGCCTATTGGTTCGGGGCGCCGACGGGCGATCTCTGCGTCCTCGTAGCGGATTGCCCTGAGATCTCCGCCGCAGTCCGGTGTCGCTAGTGCCGCACGCCTGACACAACCGAAAGCATTAACCATGCGCAGTAACTATGGCCGGTCATCGCGGTTCTTGTCGTGGGCGGTGGGTCTGGCCGTCCTTATGCTCCCGCATTCCCTCCTCGCCGCCCCTCCCAACATCGTCTTCATCCTCACGGACGACCAGCGCTGGGACACCCTGCCCGGCGTCAACGAAGCCGACATGCCGCAGGACATCTTTCCCGAGGTCAAGCAGCACCTCATCCGCCCCGGCGTCGTGTTCTCCAATGCTTTCGCCGGCAATCCGGTCTGCTGCCCGATGCGCGCCGGTCTTCTGTCCGGCGGGTTCTCGTGCCACGCCACCGGCGTCGTGGACAACGACTTCCCCAACGGCGGCGCTTCGCGCTTCGTGGACCGTCTGACCCTGGCGACGCTTCTGCGCGACAAGGGCTACCGCACCGCCTTCATCGGAAAATACCTGAACGGATACTTCCTTCTCGACGGCGTGGACGGCGAGGGGGGCGCGATCCCGCAGGGCCGCTACATCCCGCCCGGCTGGTCCGTCTTCCTCGGGCAGGACAACAACCGGTATGACCGTTACGACTTCACCGTCGGCGCCAGCGGCGTCGCCGCGCCGACCGCGGGGTTGCTGCTGCCCGAGGACCGCGGGGCGATGAGCGGGTTTCTCGACGGTCTGGTCGCCGACGGTTTTCCACCGCCCCTGGCCGACTATCTTCGCGCGCTGGATTTCGATCACCCGCCTTACGTCACCACGTTCCAGCAGGACGCGGCGCTGGCGTTCATCACCGACGCCCAGGCGGACCGCGCGCCGTTCTGCCTCATCGTCGCCGTCAACGCCCCGCACACGCCCGCCATTCCGTCCGTGGAGGATGAACCGTTCTATCCCGGTTACCTCTATCGCGGGCGCGGCTGGGGCGAGTCGGATCTGTCCGACAAACCGGACTTCATCCAACAGGAGGCGGAGGGGTTCGACGAGTACTACGACGGCACGCGCGAGTTCGCCTCCGGCGGGCGCAACCCCGACCAGTTCTTCGCCGACCAGTTGCGCACGCTGCGCGCCGTGGACCGGCTGGTCGGCGCCATCGTCACCGCGGTCGAAGCGGACGCCTGGTCGCGCGATCAGACCGCCTACGTCTTCGCATCCGACAACGGTTATCAGTGGGGCGAGCACCGCGTGTTCCAGAAGCGGCTTCCGTATGAGGAGTCGATCCGCGTCCCGCTGGTGTTTCGCGTTCCGGGAACGGACGCGGGGCGCCTCGCGAGCCTGGTTCCGATCGACCTGGACGTGCCGGCGACGCTCCTCGAGATCGCCGGATACACCCGCGACGAGATCAAACACCAGATCGGCAGCGACGGCCGCAGCCTCATCCCCCAGTTGAACGGCGGCACGGGCAGCGCCCGCCGCCACGTCCTCTCGGAGAGCTTCCGGCTCGTCAACCCCTCCTGGGGGCTGATCCGCGACCGGAAGTGGAAGTACGCGCGGCATGACACCGGCGAGGAGGAGCTTTACGCGCTCGGGACCGACCCGCACGAACAGACCAGCCTCCACGACGACACGGACCGCAAGACCGTCCGCCGCAAGACCAGGCTGTCGCAGTTGCTTGACGAGCAGCGCGGGCTGCTCATCACCGCGGAGAACCTCATCGGCCTGAACCGGATCCCCAACGCGCGCCTCGGCGAACCCTACGCGTTTCAGATTCGCGCCTCCGGAGGAACCCCGCCGCTGACGTTCGGCCTTTACACGGACGCGCGGCTTCCCGACGACGGGGAATGCACCGACCGCCTCCCCGCGGGAGTGGAGCTGACGCCGGACGGCCGCGTCACCGGGGCGCCGACCGAGACCGGATGCTTTGTCTTCTGGCCGCAGGTCGAGGACCGCTCGGTCTCGCGCCAGAACGATCGGCCCCAGCGCTACATCCGCAAGCTCAAACTCATCGTCGAATGAGGCGCGACCAAGGGATCCGGACCGATGGGCCAAGCCCGGCTGAAGCCGGCTGAGAAGAGATGTGAGAAGAAGGGGGTGTCGCAACCCGGCTCCCACCCGCTCAAGCGGGTGGCAAACGCCGGTCGGCTGAAGCCGACCCATCGCAGGTTTGCCTGCACCGGATGGATTTGCGCCGGATGGATTTGCACCGGATGGGTCAAGCCCGGCTGAAGCCGACCCATCGGAGGTTCACCCGCGCTCAACCGATCGGGAGGCTCATCCGCCGGCCTTCAGCCGGCGGGGGTTTGCCATCGGTTTCAACCGGTGGTGGACGGGGCAACCAAGTAGTTTTATCTTCTCAATCTCTTTTTCAGCCGGCTTCGGCCGGATTTGTTTCCGGAGCGAGCGCGATGAGCAGCCATGTCTACCATGAGATATTCCTGCACTTCAACTGGCACACCAAAGGTGATCTTCCCCTGCTCTGCGGCGAACTGGAACTGTTGACCCATCGTGAATTGCAGGCGAAATGCCGCCGGATCAAGGGCGCCTATCTGCACGGCCTCGGCGGTACGGACACTCATGTGCATATGGCGTTGAGCATCGAGCCGTTCGTCACGATCAGCGATCTGGTGCAGGAGTTGAAGGGCGCTTCTTCATTCGAGGTCAACAAACGCATGAACCGCAAGGCGCTGGAGTGGCAGCGCGGATACGGCGTCGTGAGTTTTGGCAAGAGGAACCTTGAATGGGTGCTCGACTATGTGTGCCGCCAGCGCGAGCATCACGCCGTAGGGCGGATTCAGGCCCGGCTCGAAATCTGTGATTCGCCGAACAGGGGTGGACCAAGCCCGGCTGAAGCCGGCTGAAAAGAGCCTTGGGAAGTTGGGTGTATGGCAGCCCGGCTCCCACCCGCTCAAGCGGGTGGCAAACCCTGGTCGGCTGAAGCCGACCTGTCGCAGGGTTGCCCGCACCGGAGGGATTTGCGCCGGATGGATTTGCGCCGGATGGATTTGCACCGGATGGGTCAAGCCCGGCTGAAGCCGACCCATCGGAGGTTCACCCGCGCTCAACCGGTCGGGTGGCTCATTCGCCGGCCTTCAGCCGGCGGGGGTTTGCCACCGGTTTCAACCGGTGGCGGGCGGTCTCTCTTTGCATTTCCTATCTTCCGGAATCACCTCAGCCGGCTTCAGCCGGACTTGCTTCACGAGCAAGCGCGATGAGGGCGGGCGCCCCATTCCCCGGGATAGAGCACTGACGCAGAACTTCATCCGCCTGCCCATCAACCATTGCAGCCCGCGGCTTGAATCGAGCGTCGGACCAAGCCCGGCTGAAGCCGGCTGAGAAGAGATGTGAGAAGAAGGGGGTGTGTTGCAGCCCGGCTCCCACCCGCTGAAGCGGGTGGCAAACCCTGGTCGGCTGAAGCCGACCCATCGCCATCCACAACACCTTGCTCATCGCCATCCGCAGCACGGCCAGCGCCATCCACAACACCTCGCCTATCGCCATCCACAGCACTTTGCCCATCACCTTCAAGCACCTCGCCCATCGCCTTCAAGCACCTCGCCCATCACAGCGCGCAACCCGCGGCCTGCATCGCGCGGAGGGTGCTCCGGATGTACGGATGATCCTCGTTGAAATGCTTCCGCAGGATGGCCAGCGCCCGCGACCACAGCCGGCACGCCTCCGCCCGGTCGCCTTCCGCCAGGCAGAGGTGCGCGAGGTTGTTGTAGCTTGTGGCCAGGGTCGGATGGTCCGGGTCGAAGTGCTTCCGCAGGATGGCGACGGCCCGCTCCATGTTCGCCCGCGCGGCGGGAAGGTCGCCCAGATCCTTCTGGATCATCGCGAGGTTGGAATAGCTGACGGCCAGGGTCGGATGGTCCGGGTCGAAGTGCTTAAGGTTGATGGCGATGGCCTTCTCAATGTTCGCCCGCGCGGCGGGAAGGTCGCCCAGATCCTTCTGGATCGTCGCGAGGTTGGAGGTGCAGCTCGCGAGTTCCGCGGGTCCGATGGCCCGTTCAACTGCGGCTGCGTGATCCCCGACCGGCAGCAGGCAAGCCAGGGCGTCGCGGTATCTCCCAACAGCCTGCAACACGGAACCGACCCAGACCGCCAGCCGCGCCGCCTCGCCGGGCATTCCCACCTCCCAGAGCGCCAGGCAGACGCCGGCGAGCGGCGTGAGTTCCCAGCGCAAGTCGCGGTTGGTGAGCACGTTCGGGTGATTGATGCTCTTGCCGACGATGACCGCACGTCGCAACTGCGCATATTCGGCGATGCTCGTCAGAATCTCGCGGGCGTCCGCCGCCGCGAGTTCGCGCGTCAGCTTGCGATGCAGGGCGTGGACGGAGACCAGCGGCTCGACCTCCGTGCTCCGAAGAAGCTCCAGGTCGCGCAGGTCGGCGATGACCCCCTCCGCGTCGCGCGGTTCGCCGGCGCGGTCCCGTCCCAGCCTGTCCGCCGCCAGCTTCCCTCCGGGCGCCGTCTCCGCGGTGAGAAGCTCGTGAAGCCAGGCCGCCGGCGTCGCATCCTGCGGCAGGTGCGCGGCGTAGTCCAGGCAGCGGAGTTCCGCCGCATCGAGCGACCGGCGCAGGTCCGTCAGGACGCTGTAAGCCGTGCGCGAGTAGTCGAGGCGTTTGCGGATGACCTCGTCCGCGTCGGGCAGTTGCGTCGTCTCGCAGGCGGCGACCCGCGCGGCGTATTCCGGCCAGGTCAGCTTCCGCGCCCGCGAGACCTTGACGCCGACGGCGTGAACCAGGGCGGCGAGTCCCTCGATGTCCCGCCAGATGCCGAAGATCGCCTGCGCGTCCGGGTCCGCTGAATTGCGGCCCTCTTCGAGTTTCGCCCAATCCACGCCGCCGGGCATACGGCAACCCAGCTTCGTGAGAAGCTCCGCGGCCTCGGGCAGGGACATCTTTCCCACGTGAACATCCGTGCAGCCCGCCAGTCCTCGGGCTCGCGTGGTGACGATGATGTGGCACGGAGACCCGGGAAGCAGAGGTTGCCCCGACGCGCCGAGCGTCTCCTCGCGGAGCGCTTTCCAGTGGGCCTCGTCCTCGACGTTGTCGAGGATCAGCAGGGACCGCTCGGCCATCAGGAGTTGACGGACGATGGCGGCGGCCTGCGTTTCCTTCGGAGGCTCGCCGGGCGTGGGGGCGAGGGCGGCGGCGAGGGCGGCGGTCAGGCTGCGGCGATCGACCATCGAGACTTCCACGACGCCGCCGGGATAACGCCCACGGTGCTGACGGGCATAGGCACGGGCGATGTAGGTCTTGCCCTGCCCGCCGTCGCCGCTGGCGCCGGCGAGCGCGGCTTTACCATCGTCGTCGGCGGTGTTCAACGCTTGTTCGATGTCGTCGATCAGTGCAGGCCGATCGACGTAATGCGGCGGAGCGTCGAGACGGGCGACGAGGAGTTGCGGCCGCGGGCGATCCCGGTCGAGGCGTTCTTGGATACCGATAAAGCCTGACCTGACCTCGGAACTTAATTCATCCAGCTTGTGCTGGATCATGTTGACCTGGCCGACGAGTTCGTCGAGTTGCAGGCCGTGCTGGGCGAGCATCGGTTTGATGGACTCCAGCGACCGGCACCAACTCAGAGATTGCTGTTTGATGAAGGCGATGTCCTCGGCGGTAGTCGGGGACGCCGCGCCGGCTTGCGTCGCCGTCCAGCGCACGATCGCCTGCACATCGTCGCTGAGGGTCTTCACCGCCTCAATCAGGCTGTCGAGCTTGACGTTGGCGTCGCGGACGCCCTGGTTGATTTCGCCGAGGAAGCGCATGATGAGCGCGGGCCAGGCGAAGTCGGACCCCGCGCCGGCCTGCTTCATCTGCGCGATGAGTTCAGGCATGAAGTCCGCTTCAAGATGGGTGCCGGCGGCTTTGAGGGCGTTGCCGATCGTGTTCGTGTCGGCCTTGCTGTCCAGACCGTGCGCGTGTCCGAACCGGCCAAGGAGGAAGACCCACTGGTTGACCCCCAGCGGTTTGCGCTGGCGGACGGTCGCCGCATCGCCCGTGAGGAGGTTGATGCACTCGGATTCGGCGATGGGGCTTGGTGGGGCATTCAACAGGCCGGCAGGGGCCGCGATTTCGATCGATAGGGGGTTCGTCTGGATCGCCTTGGCGAGTTGCGTGAGATAGTCGCGTTCTGATTTGCTGCCCTGGTACGTCGTGGCGAAGCGTTTCAGCGACTCGCCGATGGCCAGGTTGATGATTCGTTGGAGGTGGGCGTTCTGCTGGTGGCGGCGGTGGAGGTCGAGGTTCGCCTGCTTCTCGTCGAGCTTTTTGGCGAAGAGGCCGGCGAGAATGTTGGGGATGCAGTCTCCGCCGATCTTGGCCGCCAGCGCGAGGGCGGCGGAGAAGAAGGCGCCGCCGGAGAAGCCGAGGGTCACCGTTTCGGCGACGATGCCGGCTGAACCGAGAAGCCCGGCGACGCCAAGCTGCACGGCGGTGGAGCGGTCGAGCGTGATGGGGTTCGATTTCGGCGGCATATTGCAAGCATAGGGTCGCGGCTTTCGGGGGGCAAAGTTCGTGGGGCGAACACGAGGGGCAAGGGGAGACGGACATAAGGGGCCGCGCCGTGCCGCCGGTTCTTAGATGCTGTTGCAAAACCGAGCCGCGCCCGTCAGGAAGCGTTCTTTTTCCCACCTGCACCGGTGGTTTTGAAACAGCGTCTTAGCTGACCGTTGAAAAAGGGTAAGGCCTCTCTCCGGGAGGCGAATTTCGCCGGGAAAAAACCAGCATCACGAAAGCCGATCGCGAGTTCTTCAACAGGCTGCTAGAACTCATTTCAAAACTGGTTCCGCGCTTTTGGGTGAACCAGAATTTCCGGGAAATTCGCGCGGGCTTAAGCCTGCGGCTCGGTTTTGATGGGTTCTAACGTCTGCCGCGCCTCTTTCCGCGGGCGGTCCCGCGCCGTCGGCCGCTGCTGTGTGCGAGCGTCCGTCTGCCGCGGCCTCGGCCTCTGCGTCCTGCCGCGACGGTGGGTTCGCCGCTTTCGTTCCGTGGTTGCCCGTCGTTCCGTGGTTGCCCGTCGTTCCGTGGTTGGCTGTCGTCTTGCGGGCGGCTTGTGCTTCCGGGGCGGTTTGTGTTCTGCGGGGGGCTTTTCCCCTGCGGGCGTCTTTTTCCCCGCGGGTGTTCTTTTCCCTGCGGGTGTCCTGAGTCGCGCGGGCGTCGCTCTTCCCGGGGGCGCAGCGCCAGTTCCAGCGTGCGTTTCGGAAGGTCGATCCGGGCGATCGTCGCCTCGAGGCGGTCGCCGATGGTGATGCGCTTGCCGCTGCGCTGTCCGACGATGCAGCCGTATTTCGTGTCCACGTCCCACCAGTCGTCGCCGACGTCCTCGAGGCGCAGCAGCCCGTCGATCAGATAGGTGTCCACCTGAAGGAACAGGCCGAACTGCGCGACGCCGGTGACGATCCCGCCGATCTTCCGCCCGACCTGGGACTCGAGCAGCCGCAGGATCTTCACGAGGCGCAGCTCGCGCTCGGCGGCTTCGGCCTGGCGCTCGCGCAGGCTGCAATGCGCTCCCAGTTCGGTGAGATCCTCGACGCTGGGACACGTTCCGGCGCGCACCGCCGCCTTCAGGCGGCCGGCGAGGTGCAGATCGAGGAGGCGGTGGATCGTGAGGTCCGGGTAGCGGCGGATCGGGGACGTGAAATGCGCGTAATGCTCGCCGGCCAGGGCGAAGTGGCCGACGATCTGCGGCGAGTATTCGGCCCGCTGCATCGAGCGCAAAGCCGCGAAATGCACGGGAAATGCGTGATCCGTGCCGCGGACGTCGTCGAGGAGGCGCTGCAGGTCGGCCCGGTCCGGGTGGCGCGGCAGGGCGTGGCCGAGCACGCGGACGAAACGCCCCAGCGATTCCTGTGCGGAGAGGCTCGGCTCGTCGTGAACGCGGCGCAGATGGGGGACGTGCAGCTCGGTCAGCAGGCGGCACACGGCCTCGTTCGCCTCGACCATGAACATCTCGATGATGGTGTGCGTGAAGCTGGTGTCCACCGGGGCGACGTCCTTCGCCGCGCCCTTGTCGTCGAAGATCAGTTCGACCTCCGGAAGATCGAGCACGATCATTCCCTCGGCGAGGCGCCGCGCGCGGATGCGCCGGGCGAGATCGTCCATCCGTTTCAGGAGATCGACGACCTTCCGCGGCAGCCGCCCCGGTCGGCCGTCCAGCGCCGCCTGCGCCTCCAGATAGGTCAGGCGCTTCGCGGAGCGGATCATCGTGTTGGCGAAGCGCGACGACACGACCGCGCCGTCGGCGTCGTAGGTGATGAACGCACTCTTGGTCAGGCGCTGCTCCGCCTCCTGAAGACTGCACAACCCGTTGGAGAGCACTTCCGGAAGCATCGGGATCACGTGCCGCGGGAAGTAGACGCTGTTGGCGCGGGCCCGCGCTTCCGTGTCCAGAGCCCCGCCCTCGCGGACGAACGCGGACACGTCCGCGATGTGGACGCCCAACTCGACCTTGCCGCCGGCCAGGGGCGTCAACGATATCGCGTCGTCGAAGTCGCGGGCGTCCGGCGGATCGATCGTGAGGATCGTCAGATCCTTGAGCCCCTGCCGCGACCGGCGGTGTGCGGCTTCGTCATACTCCGCGATCACCCGCCGCGCCTCCTCCAGCACCGCCGGAGGAAACTCGTCGGGCATCGCGTACTGCACCAGGATGCTCTGAAGATCGACCTCCGGCCTCCCGCGCTCGCCGAGCACGCGAACGATCACGCCGCGCGCCTGCTTCCCCGGCGCGGGATACTCCGTCAACTCGACGACGACCTGATCGCCGGGCCGGGCGTTCTTCGCACCCGCGTCGCGCACGAGGATCGGTCCGTGCAGCACCTGTCCGTCCGGGACGACGATGGTGCGCCCGCCCTCCTCGCGCAGCTCCCCGACGAAGTGCTGATGTCCGCGGCGGAGGACTTCGACGATCTCCCCCTCGAAGATCATCCGCCCGCCGCGCCGCCCGCGCTTGCGCACGCGGGCCTTGACCGTGTCGCCGCTGACCGCGCCCTGCGTGGCGCCTTCGGCGATGTACAGGTCGCCGTGCGAATTCGGCGTCTGCGGAATGACAAACCCGAACCCGGCCGGATTGGCGCGGAACACGCCGACCACCTGACCCGGCGGATCAGGCAGCATCAGCGTGTTCCGCGAACCCATCGCGACGCGCCCGGTGCGCATCAGGGCCTTGCACGCCGCGTGAAAGTCGCCGAGTTCCTCCTCCGAGATGCGCAGCCGCTCGGCAAGGTCGGCCGCTGTCCGGGGCGTGTAACCGCGCTGTCCGAGCACCCGCATGATGCGGTCGCTCAGGGCCTGGGATTTCATGAAGACTCCTCAAAGAAGGGATGCACGTCGCATACCGATCCTATCCGAACCCGGCCGCGCCGCAACCTGACCGCCGGTCCCCCGGTCGCGGCGGCGCTTCTTCGCCCGGCGCACCACTGCTCCCCCGTCGCGGCGGTCCGAGTTTCTGAGATTTCAGAACTTGCGGGCACAAGCGACGTCTCCGTGCGTCAGCGTCCCGATCCGCTACGCTGGCCCGTGATGATGAACGAGGCGCCGTTGCACGTTGTGACCGGAGCGTTCGGATATACCGGGCGGGCGCTGACGGAGCGTCTGCTTTCCGACGGCGTCCGGGTCCGCACGTTGACGAACTCGCCGCTCCGGGCGCATCCCTTCGGGGATCGCGTCGAGGTGCATCCGCTGGCGCTGGGCGACGCCGAGCGGCTGACGGCTTCGTTGCGCGGCGCGGACGTGTTGTTCAACACGTACTGGGTGCGCTTCAACCACCGCCTGTTCAACTTCGAGCAGGCGGTGGCGAACACGAAAGCGCTCTTCTCCGCGGCGCAGGGCGCGGGGGTGCGCCGCGTCGTCCACGTCAGCGTGCTTCGCGCGGATGAGGCCGACGACCTCGGTTACTACCGGGGCAAGCATGCGCTGGAGGCGGCGCTGCGCGCGTCCGGGCTTTCGCACGCGATCGTCCGTCCGGCGGTGCTCTTCGGGCGCGGCGACATCCTCATCAACAACATCGCCTGGACGCTGCGGAGAATGCCCTTCGCGGGCGTGTTCGGAGACGGGAGGTACGGCGTGCGACCGCTGCACGTGGATGAGATGGCCGAAGTGATGATCGACGCGGCCGGCCGCGCGGAGAACGTCATGATCGACGCGGTCGGTCCGGAGCGGTTTCAATATCCGCAGTTGCTGACCGCGCTGGCGGAGATTCTCGGTCTGCGTCGGCGCCTCGTGCGCGTGCCGAAGCGCGTCGGGTGGCTGGTGGGCCGCGCGCTGGGCCCTTTCATCGGCGACGTGATCCTGACGTGGGAGGAGATTCTGGCGCTGACCCGCGGCCTGCTGGACTGCGACAGCCCCGCGACCGGTGCGATCCGCCTGACGGACTGGGCCCGCGAACACCGGGACACCCTGGGCGTGCGCTACGCCGGCGAGATCCCTCGGCGCATCCACCGGAGCGCGGCGTATGAGGCGCTGTAACGCGCCGTTGAACCCTTCATCCTAACAGCAGGTCGCGTGCTTCGGAAGCAGCGGGCGAAGGGCGTGCGAGCTTGAGCCTGCGGCCCTTCGCCGTCGTCGGGGCGCTGGTGGCGGCGTTTTCCGGGCCGTCGAGGGGCGCGCCGGGGCGGATGTCGGAGAGGCGGCGGCGGACTTGTGCGGCGTATTCCTTCGACAGCTCGAAACCGACGTAGCGGCGGTTGAGCTTCTTTGCGGCGGCGAGCGTCGTTCCGCTGCCCGCGAAGGGGTCGAGGACGGTTTCGCCCTCGTTCGAGCAGGCGCGGATGATGCGGCCGAGAAGCTGCTCGGGCATCTGGCAGCCGTGGAAGCCCTGCCGCTCCCTGAACGTGCCGGCGACGCGGGCGAAGTACCAGGTGTCGCTGTCGGGCGGAAAGCGGTTCGGGATGTCCTGGGGTCGGAGGATGAAGCCGTCGCGCGTCGGAACCTCCGGGGGCATTGCGGGGGTCATCATCCAGGTGTCGTCCGGCATCCGCCCGCCCTCGACGGCGCGTTTGTCGCCGTAAACGAGCTGCCGTGCGGACGGCACGCGGATGTCGGGCGCGTTGAACGTGAAGCGCTTCGGATTCCTGACGAAGTAGAACAGGTGGGCGTGGCTGCGGGTGAACTTGTGCTTGCAGTGGACGCCGAAGGTGTAGAACCAGACGACCCAGTTTCGGGTGTGCAGGCCGAGGTCGCGCGTGCAGAGGACTTTCAACTCCGCGGCGTATTCGTCGCCGATGGCCAGCCAGAACGCGCCGTCGGGCTTGAGCACGCGGATGACGCCCTCGATCCAGCGCCGCGACCACTCCAGGTACTCGTCAGCGCTGCGGCGATCGTGGTAAACGTCGTAGTCGTAGCCGATGTTGAAGGGCGGATCGGCGAAGGCGAGATCCACGCTGCCTTCCGGCAGCTTCGCCAGTTCCTGGATACAATCTCCGGTGATGAGCGCATCTTCGTGTTTCATCGCGTGCCTCCCCCACATATAGTATCCCGCCGTAATGCAGATACAATGACTGGTCGCCGGAGGTCGGGGTCCGCGGCTGGCGGGGCTGTGAATTACGTTCGCGGTTCAAATTGCGGGCCGTCTTTCCTTGACCGAGTTCAGCGGTCTTTTGATTCTACGGGATCGAGGGATCGAGTCGGAAGGCGCACTGAGGCGGAGCGGACAGGTTCGACGACGTTGATTCGCGCGGACTGAAGTCCGCGGTGCGGGGTTGATTCGCGCGGACTGAAGTCCGCGGCTCGGGGGGCGTGATGACGCAGGACTTGTTGAAGACGCCGCTGTACGACGCGCACGTCGCGTTCGGGGCGCGGATGGTGGATTTCGCCGGCTGGTCGATGCCCGTGGTGTACACGGGGATCCTCGAGGAGCACGTACACACGCGGACGGCGTGCAGCGTGTTCGACGTGTCGCACATGGGGCGGCTCGTTCTGCGCGGACCTGACGTGGAGCGGTTCCTCGACCGGTTATGCACGCGGAATCTGAAGGGGGCGGAGATCGGGCGGTCGTATTACTCGCACGTCTGCCGGGAGGACGGGGGCATCCTCGACGACGTGATCGTGTCGCGGTTCGAGGATCACTGGTTGGTGGTGTGCAACGCCTCGAACCGGGCGAAGATCGTTGGGTGGTTGAACCGGCACGCCGCGGGCGCGGGCGTCACGATCGACGACCGGACGATGCAGACGGCGATGCTTGCGATCCAGGGTCCGCGGACGATGGAACTGGCGCAGCAGCTCGTGCCGGTGGACCTGGGGTCGCTGAAGCGCTACCGGTTCACGACGGCCGAGTATCTCGGCATGCGTTTCGACATCTTCCGCTCGGGATACACGGGGGAGGACGGGATCGAGGTGGTGTGTCCGGCGACGGCGGTGCAGATGTTTCTGCCGCTGCTGGTGGGTCAGAAGGACAAGCCGCACCCGGTGATCCGTTTCGCGGGGCTGGGGGCGCGGGACACGCTTCGGATCGAGGCGGCGATGCCGCTTTACGGGCACGAGCTGACCGAGGACTGGGACTCGCTGACGTCGGGTCAGGCGTGGTGCGTGGACCTGACGAAGGAGTTCATCGGGGCGGCGGCGATGCGATCGCTGAAGGATCGCGGGTTGGCGCGTCAGATGACGGGACTGACGCTCGAGGGCAGGCGGATCGCGCGGCAGCACGCTCCGGTCCGGGCGGGGGACGCGCGGGTCGGGGAGGTGACCAGCGGGACGCTGAGCCCGACGCGGGGGTCGAGCCTGGCGATGGCGTTGATTGACAGCGCGGCGCTGGCCCGACAAGATGCCGCGTTCACCGTCGAGATCGGCGGCGCGCGCGTCGCGGCGAAAGCGACGCCGTTGCCGTTTTACAAGCGAAAATGACCGCGCTGCGGCGTCGCGGACGCCGCGCCGGAGCGGAGCATCCGCAGGGGCGACAGCAAGAGATGAGCATCCCGACTGACCGCAGGTATCTTCCGTCGCATGAGTGGTTCAAGCTCGAGGGATCGACCGTCGTGATGGGCATCACCCAGTTCGCCGCCGACGAACTGACCGACATCACGTTCGTGTCGCTGCCGAAAGTCGGGGCGAGCTTCAAGGCGGGCGGGGTGATCGGCGAGGTGGAGTCGGTGAAGGCGACGTCGGAGATCTTCACCGGCGTGTCCGGCGAGGTCGTCGAAGTGAACGCCGGGCTGAACCATCATCCCGAGTCGGTCAACGACGACGCGTTCGGGCGCGGCTGGATGATCAAGCTGAAGGCGTCGAACCCGGCGGAACTGAACGCGCTGCTGACGGCGGAGCAGTACGGCGCGAAGATCGCCTGAGGCGGACCGCAGCAGCGGGCGCGCGGATGCCGAAAGATCCTTTCCAACGCGAGATCGACTACCTGCGGATCTCGGTGATCGACCGGTGCAACCTGCGTTGCGTCTACTGCATGCCGCTGCGGGGTCTGAGCTTCGTGCCCGGACCGGAGCTGCTGACCTGCGCGGAGATCGTCACCGTCGTGAAAGCGGCGGCGGCGCTGGGGTTCCGGAAGGTGCGGCTGACCGGCGGCGAG
Source organism: Phycisphaerae bacterium (assembly GCA_022072505.1). Lineage (GTDB taxonomy): Bacteria > Planctomycetota > Phycisphaerae > UBA1845 > UBA1845 > JABWBH01. Next base: position 61,814 of record JAJVHU010000007.1, on the reverse strand, counting down.
CCGACGCTTCGGGCGGACCTGTTGGACATCGTCTCGGGGATCGCGGGCGTCGAGGGCATCGGCGACGTGGGCATGACGACCAACGCGCTGCTGCTGCCGGAGATGGCGTCGGCGCTGGTCGCGGCGGGGCTGAAGCGGATCAACATTCACATCGACTCGCTGCACCCCGAGCGTCTGAAGCGGGTGATGCGTTTCGGACATCTGGACGCGATGCTCGCGGGGTTGCGCGCCGCGGAGGAGTCCGGGCTCAAGCCGATCAAGATCAACTGCGTGGTGGTGCGCGACTACAACGATCAGGACGTGGTCGAGATGGCGCGGTTGACGGTCGATCGGGAGTGGCACGTGCGGTTCATCGAGCTGATGCCGCTGGGCGGCGGAACGTGCGCGCAGCTTTCGCTCAGTCAATTCGTCCCGAGCGCGGAGTCGCGCCGCCGGATCGAGGCGTCGCTGGGGCCGCTGACGCCGCTTTCCGGCGGGCATCCGTCGGACGAGTCGCGGAACCACCGCCTCGATGGCGCCCGCGGCGTGGTCGGGTTCATCTCCCCGGTCAGCGAGCCGTATTGCGGCGCGTGCAACCGCATGAGGCTGACCGCCGACGGGAAGTTTCACCTGTGCCTGCTGCATGACGACGAACTGGACGTGAAGAAGGCGCTGCGCAACGGCGGGGGCGTGGACGACGTGAAGCGGATCCTGCTTGAGGCGGTGTCGAAGAAGCCGACGGGGCACGACCTGGACAAGGGCGTCAGCACCGAGGTCCGCAGCATGTTCCAGATCGGCGGTTGAAACGGCAGGTCCGTCGTCACTTGCGATTCCGCGGCGCGCCACGGGACGCGCGTTCGCGCGGGCTGAAGCCCGCGGCTCAGAAGAGCGCTCCCAAGGTCATGGCGCGGCGTCCGTCGTCATCGGTGACGGCGCGCGCCCCCCCGGCCGTCACTTCGACGATCCGATGGCGACGACGTGGCCTTGGGTGCGGAAAAGGAGCATGCCTCGGGAGATCGCCGGCGTGGACATGCAGACCTCTCCCAGCGGCGACGCGCTGAGCAATTCGAAGGATGTCCCGGCCTTGATGATCTGAACGTCGCCTTCCTCGCTGGTGATGTAGACTTTTCCGTCGCCGGCGACGGGGGAGGCGGTAAAGCCGGTGGTGCCTTTGCCGAGGCGTTGCTGATAGTGGACCTCACCGGTGTTCGGGTTGTATGCGGTGAGCGAGCCGTTGTCGCGGCAGCAATACAGGACGTCGCGGTAGGCCAGCGGAGTCTGCATGTAATTGCCGCACTTCGGAGTGCTCCAGGCCACGTGATCGTTGCTTCGGGCGTCGGCGGCCAGGGAGATGTCGCCGGCGGCGGAGGGCTTGATCGCCCACAGCGGCGCGGACATGCCGTGGGCGTTGCAGATGTACGCGCGATCGTGGGCGATGATGGGGGTGGGCACGGGGATGTCGCCGCCGCCGGTCATCTTCCAGATTTCGGCGCCGGTGCGGGCGTCGTACCCGCCGATGTGCTTGTATCCGTTGCAGACGAGTTGCCAGCGGTCGCCGGTCTTCCAGAGCGTCGGGGTGCCCCAGGTCGGAACCTCATCGCGCGGCGTGCGCCAGAGTTCCTCGCCGGTGGCGACGTTGAAGGCGGCGATGAAGGAAAGGCGCTGGACGTCGCACTGCACGATCACCCGATCCTCGAAGAGGATCGGGGAACTGCCGAAGCCCCACTGCGCCTGCGGCATCATGTAATATCCGGCGTCGAGGTTGCCGATCGCCTTCTTCCACAGCAGTTTGCCGTCCGTCGTGTAACAACAGAGGCCTTCGGAGCCGTAAAAAGCGACAAGGTGCCTGCCGTCGGTGGCGGGGGTCGAGTTGGCGTGGGTCGCCTTCGTGTGCCGCTTCACGGTGGGAACGCCCTCGTGCATCAACTGTTCCCAGCGCACTTTCCCGGACTTGCGGTCGAGGGCGTAAAGGAACCAGCGGTGGACGGTGTCGTCCTGCACCGGAGCGATGTCGCCGTAAAGGCCGACCTTCAGGCCCGCATCGTCCCGGCCGCTGACGCAGGTGATCACGTAGACCGTGTCGCCCCAGATGACGGGGGCGGCGTGGCCGAGTCCGGGGATCGGGGTCTTCCACGCCACGCTTTCACCAGCCGGGACGTTGAACGAGGCCGGGAGCGGGAAGCCCTCCGCGATGCCTGAGGCGTTCGGACCGCGGAACTGGGGCCAGTGCGGCGTCGGATCCTGTCCGGCCAGCGTGGTTGACGCGAGAATCCACGCGGTCAAGCCGAGGGACAGTATCTGCCGCGTATTGCCCATCTTCATCGCGTGCCTTCTCCTTCCGCGAGGTTCGCCGCGTCACCGACCGGCGGCGTCGGGCGTCGAAAGTCATACAATCCCGCCTGAGTGCGGCCAGTTCGTCCGAACGCGGGGAGTATACCACGGCGCGCCGCCGTCACCTCGCGGCGCGCGATGCGTTGACAGGATTACACGGATGCGGGCGATGCTTCCCCGCGCCGGGATGGTGACTTAGGATCGCGCGGGTGGCGGCGATCGACAACGACGGACAAGCGGGCGGGAGCGGCCGACGTCTGTCTCGAAGGTGCAGGAGGACGACGATGGCGACGATGGCGTTACCAGGCCGGCAATCTGGCAAAGGGTAAGAACGCTTCCTTACGGGCGCGGCTCGGTGCTTGGGGGGCATCAACTTTCAGACGGGCAATTCGGCAAGGGGTAAGAACGCTTCCTTACGGGCGCGGCTCGGTGCTTGGGCGGCATCAACTTTCAGACGGGCAATTCGGCAAGGGGTAAGAACGCTTCCTTACGGGCGCGGCTCGGTGCTTGGGCGGCATCAACTTTCAGACGGGCAATTCGGCAAGGGGTAAGAACGCTTCCTTACGGGCGCGGCTCGGTGCTTGGGGGGCATCAACTTTTAGGCGGACAATTCGGCAAGGGGTAAGAACGCTTCCTTACGAGCGCGGCTCGGTGCTTGGGCGGCGTCAACGACCAGGAGGACCATCATGAGCGTGGCGAACAACGTGGAGAAGGTCATCATCATCGGTTCAGGGCCGGCCGGCTGGACGGCGGCGATCTACGCGGCGCGGGCGAACCTGTCCCCGGTCGTTTTCGCCGGGCGTCCGAAACAAGTTCCTTCGACGCTGCTGCCCGGCGGTCAGCTCATGCTGACGACCGAGGTGGAGAACTATCCCGGGTTTCCGCACGGCGTGGACGGACCGAAACTGATGTGGGCGTTCGAGGCGCAGGCGCTGCGCTTCGGGACGCGCGTCGTGACGGACAAAGGGGTCGTTACGCCGGATGCGTCGCAACAGTTCAACGGGCGGGAGGCGGGGTATCAGGATTGCGTGAAGGTGGATCTGTCGTCGCGTCCGTTCCGCGTGTTCGGCGAGGACGGCAGGGAACATCGGTCGCACACGGTCATCATTTCGACCGGCGCGACGGCGAACTGGCTGGGGCTGCCGAACGAGCAGCGCCTGGCGCGATCGGGCGGGGGCGTCAGCGCGTGCGCCGTATGCGACGGGGCGCTGCCGGTGTTCCGCAACAAGGAAGTGGCGGTGGTGGGCGGGGGCGACTCGGCGATCGAGGAGGCGACCTACCTGACGAAGTTCGCGTCCAAGGTGTACATCGTGCATCGCCGCGATCAACTGCGAGCGAGCAAGATCATGCAGCAGCGGGCGCTGAGCAACCCGAAGATCGAGATGAAGTGGAACCAGACCGTCGAGGACGTGCTGGGCGAGTCGATGATCACGGGCCTGCGCCTGAAAGACACGGCGAGCGGACAGGTCAGCGATCTTCCGGTGGGCGGAATGTTCTGCGCGATCGGACACACGCCGGCGACGCAGTTCCTCGCGGGGCAGCTTGAACTGGACGCGAAGGGGTACATCAAGCTGCGCGATCCGTACCGGTCCACGACGAACGTTGACGGCGTGTTCGCGGCGGGAGATTGCGTGGACAGCGTTTACCGGCAGGCGGTTACCGCGGCGGGGATGGGTTGCAAGGCGGCGATCGACGCGGAGCGGTGGCTGGGCGAGCACGGCGAGGATCGTGAATCGTGAATCGTGAATCGTGAATCGGGGACTCGGGGACTTGGGGATGGTGCAGCGTTTTTCGTGCGGCTTGTAGCGTGCGGCTTGTAGCGTGCCGCTTGCCGCTTGCCGCTTGTCGCTTGCCGAGAACGCCGGGAGGTCGGGCTGCCTGTTGCCTCTTGCTTTGTCGCCTTTGAGGTTGTATCCCCTGCGCCGGGGTTATCGGGGCGGCAGGATCGTGAAACGGACGCAAACGGCGGCGTTTTTTGCCTCTGGGGAATCCGTTTCGTAGGTTTGGCTTGTGCGTTCGGCGTCGGCGGGAAACCGCGGCGGCGGGCGCGGGCGGCGGTGATCGGGGGGCCCTCCCCGAACCGGCGTCCACCGCTCGTGACCCCTGGAGGTTCGAGCAGCTGCGCAGCGGCGCGGACCGGGTGCGGTCGCGCCATCGATCTCCACCGGGCCCGGACGGGTCCACAAGGTTTTGGGAGGGTGCTTATGACGTCGATTCTCAACAGGGCCAAGCAGTTTCTCGTCAGCGAAGACGGTCCGACGGCGACCGAGTACGCGGTGATGCTGGCGCTCATCATCATCGTGGCGCTGGCGGCGATTACGTCGCTTGGCGAACAGGTGAGCACGGTGTTCACCAACGTCGAGGGCCAGTTGCCGGACGGCTCTTGATGCGGCGTAGGTTCCGGGCGGTCTGATCCGCCCTTGAGGGGTTTAACGGGTGGGCGGCGCTGCGGCGTCGCCCCCCGTCTTTTTGTCGGGATGAATCGTAAGCTAGGGAAGAGGCGCGCGGGGGGAGAGCGCGCTGCGCGGTTCGACCGTGCGGAAGTCGGCGGGCGGAGCCCGCCCTACGGAGGGGGAACGCAGGAGGCGGGTCTGAACAACGGGAAGTCAGGCAACGGCGACAGGACACACGACCGAAGGGGACAGGACATGGGGCTGGATTATTGGGGGATCACGTGCGCGGTGGTGGTGCCGGGGACGCTGCTGGCGTCGTGGATTGATTACTCGCAGCGGCGCGTGCCGAACTGGCTGAACGCGACGCTGCTGGCGTGCGGACTGGTGGTGCAGGGTCTTTATTTCGGCGCCGCGGGGGTGGGCGACGGACTGATGGGGGCGCTGGTGGGTTTCGGTCTGCTGATCGTGCCGTGGTTGATGCACGGGATGGGGGCGGGCGACGTGAAGCTGATGGCGGCGATCGGGGCGTGGTTCGGACCGGCGATGACGTTTTACTCGTTCGCGCTGGGGGCGGTGATCGGCGGCGTGGCGGCGGTGGTGATGATCCTGTCGTCGCGTCGTCTGAAGCACGCCTGCTCGAACCTGGGGGTGATCATGGCGAAGTGTTCGAGTTCGAAGACGATGTTCTCGGAGTTCGGATCGGCGAAGAGTTTCGGGACCACGTCGCAGCTTCTGCCCTACGGCGTTCCGCTGACCGCGGGGTCGCTGATCGTGCTGGCGGGCAAGGTATGTGGATGGTGGGGATAGAAACATGACGATGCGGACCGGGTCGGGCGCAAGGCGTTTCAGGAGGCTTGCGCGGCGGATGACGGGCGACCGGCGGCGGGCGGCGACGATCGTGGAATTCGCGGTCGTGCTTCCGCTGCTGCTGACGGTGCTTTTCGGGATCATGGAGTACGGGTGGATGTTCATGGTCCGGCAAGGACTGATGAACGCGGCGCGGGAGGGCTGCCGCGTGGCGGTGCTGAGCACCTCGAGCGAGTCGGACATCGTGGAGCGCGTCAACGAAGTGGTGGCGCCGCTGGGTCTGACGGTGACGATCGAGATGGAGCACGCGACGATCGAGAAGCCGGTGGAGTCGGTGGTGGTGCGGGTTCCGGCGGCGGACGTGTCGTTGATGGGCGAGTTCTTCGGTGCGCGGGATTATGACCTGACCGGGAGCTGCTCGATGCGCAAGGAGGGCATGGGCGACGCCGAGGAATAGCGGAGGCGCCTGGCGAGGATCGCCGCGGGCGCGGGGGGTCAACGGCGGGGGTCGTGGATCGTGGGTCGCGGGGCGAAGGCCGCGCGGCGCAGGATCGACGGTCCCCGCCGGTCGTTTACGCCGGGGATCCGGCGGGCGGCGGACCGCGCGGAATCCGCCGGTCGGGCGCAGGGATGGGCGAGGTAAACCCCGCGCGTGAAATGGTCGATGGAGCGACAGGGCGTCCGATAGGGCGCGGGCGATCGCGGAGATCGCGCCGCGCGGGGCGTCGCACGGCGGGATCCGACGGCGCAAGAGCGACGGGTGGGGCGTCAGGATCAGGCCCACAAACGCGGGGATTTTGCAACAGGAACGAACACGATGAAGGGCAAGGCGATCATACCGCTGGTGTTGGGGCTGGGGATGGGGCTTCTGGCCATCAAGTTCGGGATGGACACGGTGCGCAAAGCGAGGGGCTCGTCGACGGAGACGGCGCGCCAGGTGGTGCGCGCGAAACAGGACATTGACGCGACGGTCGAGATCACGAAGGAGATGCTTGAATCGGCGTCCACGCTGGACAAACCGATGGCGACGGATCCGGATTTCGTGAAATTGGAAGACGTGATCGGGCGCGTTTCGGCGAAGTCGATTCCGAAGGGGGCGTCGATCCTGAAGTCGATGCTCGCGGAGCCGGGGACGCCGCAGGGCGTTCCGGGACGGATCACGCCGGGATACCGGGCGGTAGGCGTGGAGATCGACGAAGTGACGGGCGTGGCGTTCAACGTGCGTCCGGGGGACTGGGTCGACGTCATCGTGGTGATGGACATCGAGCAATCGAACTCGAAGCACAAGGAGACGATCGCGGAAGTGGTGCTTCAGCGGGTGGAAGTGGCGGCGATCGGTCTGGGCGCCGGGGGGACCGGCAAGGGCGCGGCCAGCACCAAGGGAAAGGTCGCGCGCTCGGCGACGCTGCTCGTTCAGGAGGCGGACGTTCCGAAGCTGCACCTGGCGGCGACGCGCGGCAAGGTGACGCTGGCGATGCGTGGCGACGAAGACGAGACGATCTCGGACGAGAAGTTCACGGCGAAGAGCAAGGAATTGCTGGCGTCGATGATGAATACCGGGGAGGCGGCGACGGAAGCAGCGGCGTCGACCGAGTCCGGGGCGGGGATGTTCAACCTGCTGGGATCGATGCTCAAGGGGGGCGACACGGGAAGCTCTCAGACGCCGCCGCCGACCGTTGCGGAGACGCTGCCTCCTCCTCCGCCGGAGTTCTCCATGATTCTGTCTTACGGATCGACCGCGCCGGGAACCCGGTCGCAGGCGTTCCGGATCACGTACGAGAACGCGAATTCGAACAACGTCGTGTCGATCCAGCCGGGTCTTGCGACGGGTCAGAACTCACCGTTCCGGCCGCAGCCTCAGGGCGACGCATCGCGCCGACCCGCGCCGGTGGAGAACCGCGTGGACGACGAAGACGTGGAGACCGGCGAGGACCGGGGGCCCGTCGGCGAATAACCGGGACAATTCGACGCACAAGCTAAGGAAGGCAAGAACATGAAGGACCAACGGATGGGTTCGGGGACGGCGGTTCTGATCGCGCTGGCGTGCGTTGTCTCGCCCGCGCCGGCGCAGGACTTCTCAATACAGATCCGGGACTTCACGGAGCAGCAGCTCCGGGTCGCGGTGCCGCTGGACCGCAGCGTCCTGGTGGACACGTCGACCGAGGTCTCGCGCGTTCACGTCGTGGCGAGCCACGTGGCGGGGGTCGAGGCGATCGGACCGCGCCAACTGCTGATTACGGGGATGAGCTACGGCACGACGCAGGTCGTGCTGTGGGGGCCTCAGAGTCAGCAAAGCGTGCTCGAGATCTCGGTGGAGCTGAACCTCGACGCGCTTCAGGAGGCGGTGGGTCAGATCGATCCGCAAGCGGAGGTCGAGGTCTCGAGCGTGATGGGGAACATCGTGCTGACCGGCGTGGTCAGCAGCGCGGAGAACGCGCAGCGGATGGCGGAGTTGGCGCAGCTTTTCCTCCCGCCGTCGGCGCGGACGGGGTCGCAGACGACCGTCCAGAATCATCTTCGGGTCTCGGGCGAGCGCCAGGTGCTGCTGCGCTGCACGGTGGCGGAGGTGAACCGCGGGGCGGTGCGTCAGCTCGGGATCAACGGGTTCATCGCGGGGGACGACTTCCGCGACATGTTCGCGGTCAACCAGATCGGCAGCATCAACCCGATCAACATCGGGGCGGCGGCGGACGCGAACGTGCTGGGGGACATTCCGTTCCTGACGGGGACGGAGGGCATCCCGCTGTCGCCGAACTCGACGTTGTCGCTGGGGTTCCCGCGCGTTCAGATGCAGCTTTTCCTTCAGGCGCTGACGAACAACTCGCTCCTGAAGGTGCTGGCGGAGCCGAACCTCGTGTGCATCAGCGGGGAGACGGCGTCGTTCCTGGCGGGCGGGGAGTTTCCGATCCCCGTGCCGCAGAGCACGGCCTCGAACGCGATCACGATCGAGTTCCGCGAGTTCGGCGTGCGTCTGAATTTCACGCCGCTGGTGGAGGCGCATCAGCGGATCCGCCTGCGGATCAACCCGGAAGTGTCGGAGACGGATTTCTCGGCGGCGGTGGAGATCGGCGGGTTCGTCGTGCCCGGACTGACGAACCGGTCGGCGGAGACGACGGTCGAGGTGGGCAACGGACAGACGATCGCGATCGCGGGATTGCTCAGTGAGAATATCCGGGCCGTGGCGAGCAGCGTTCCGGGCATCGGCGAGGTTCCGATCCTGGGCGCGCTGTTCCGGTCGATCGAGTTCCGCAAGAGCGAGACGGAGCTGGTGATTCTGGTGACGCCGGAGATCGTGGCGCCGCTTCATCCGGAGCAGGTGTCGCCGGTTCCGGGGCAGTTCCTGGTCGAGCCGTCGGATTTCGAGCTTTATTTCCTCGGCGAGGTGGAGGGCAAGGGACCGGCGGAAGGCGGCGCCGCGGCGCCTCCGGCGACGCACGAGGCCGCGCCGTCGGACAACGGCGGAGGCGCGGGCGCCGCGCCGAGTCCGGAAAGCCTGTCGATCCGCGGCGCGTGGGGCTACGCGGACGGGAAACGCTGATCGACTTCCGGCTTATCGCCATCGCAGATCGGCGCGCGGGATCAACCGAATTGTAGAAAGCAGGGCGGGCGGACCCCGCCCTTTCTCTTTTTTTGAGCGCCGCCCGCGGATTCACCGGATATCGCCGGACGCGGGGTCGCCGGTTTCGGACGGGAGCGGCGTCCGATCATGCGCCGCTCGTGCGACCCGGGGCGGTCCGATCACCTTCGCGCAACGGCTGCGCGTCCGACCCGCGGGCGCGCCGTATCTTAGGTTATTCCTCAGAGCCTCGGGCGGAAACTGCCGTGTTGAGGCGCATTTCCCGCGTCCCCCTTTCGCTGGTGAATGCGTCACGCGGCGATGATCCCGCGATCGTGACGGGCCCCTCCGAGGCGAGCACAAGGAGACCGTCATGTTGCCGCGATTCAAAGGGGGGAAACGTCGCGCCTTGGTGGCGCCGTCTTGCACGGTCGTTCTGGCGGCGTCGGCCGCCGGCGTGTTCTGGGCGATGCCGCAAGAGTCGGACCCGGTCATCCGGGTGGAGGAGGACTGGGAGCTGGTGCTGAATGAACCGCACGTGGACCGGGTGTCACCGCAGTTCACGACGGTGATGTCGCCCTTCCCGAACATGGACACGTATTACGCGCAGATTCTGTGGAACCACCGGGAGACGCCGGAGTTCACGCCGGGAGGGATTCAACTGCACAGCTACCGGGAGGAAACGCTGTTGCGGATGCGCAGCGTGGAATCGCGGACGCTGAGCACGCAGGCGGAGACGATCCGGTGGACGCAGTCGCTGCAGACGGACGGCGTGTCGCTGACGATCTCGATCCAGGACGGGCATTCAACGACCTGGGGGAGCTTCGGGCGGGACATGTACATCTCGAGTTCGGCGAACCTGGCGGATCTGGGCCAGTACCGTGCGGATTTTTCGGCGGCGAACGCGTGCGTGTCGTTCGGATCGAACCGGGTGGAGAGCCTGGTTCTGAAACGGGTGCGCTACTACGGACGGGACGGATTGATCGCGGAGGACAACACGCCTCGGAGAGTGATGTAACGGGAGCGGGGAAAACACCGCGCGCCGACGCCGCGCCCCCCGGTCCCCGGCCGCGCTTCGAGGGAGAACACAACGATGCTCGTCGCAACGGGAAGAAACAAGGTGAACCGCCGCCGCGGACTGACCGTCGTGTCCGTCGGAGTGGCGTTGCTGCTGATCATGGGTCTGGCGGCGCTGACGGTTGACGTGGGGATGATGTACCGGGCGCGGGGCGAGGCCCAGCAATCCGCGGATGCGGGTTCGATGAGCGCCGCCTGGCGCCTGCTGGATCAGGATCGCCTGCGCGGAGCGGATCACGTGGAGAGCGTGATCCTGGAGACGCGTCGGGACGGCGCCGCGGTCGCTTATGAGAACGCGGTGGTCAATCTTTCGCCGGTGGTGGAGTTGAACGCCGAAAACGACCCCGGCGGCGACCTCGTACTCGGACGGCTCAACCGTCCGAACGACCCGACCGAGGAGATGAGCTTCGACGGGGATCCGGCGGATTACAACGCGGTCCGGGTGCTGCTTCGCCGTGACGGGGAGCGCAACGGACCGATCAGCCTTTATTTCGCGAGCCTGCTCGGTCATCACGAGAAGGACATTTCGGCGTCGGCGACCGCGGCGTTCTACGACGGGGTGGTCGGCTGGAGAGTGACGGACAAGACCGGCAACGCCGGTCTGCTTCCTTTTGCACTGAAGAAGTCGGCGTGGGAGAGCCTGCTGGCGGGCGACCTGACGACGGGCGATCACTTCGCGTACGACCCGGATACGGGCGAGGTTTCCGCCGGGGCGGACGGCATCCTCGAACTCAACCTTTACCCGGGTTCGGGGGAGGGGCAGTTGCCGCCGGGGAACTTCGGAACGGTGGACATCGGATCGTCCGACAACAGCACGAACGACATTGCGCGGCAGATCCGCGAGGGCGTCAACGAAGAGGATCTGTCCTACTTCGGGGGGACGCTCCAACTCGGCTCCGACGGGACGTTGCCGCTGAACGGCGACACGGGGTTGTCCGCGGGATTCAAGGACGACCTGGCGGCGATCATCGGACAGCCGCGGGCGATCCCGATCTTCACGGAGGTGAGCGGACCGGGGAACAACGCGACCTTCACGGTGGTCGGATTCGTGGGCATCCGCATCCTGAGCGTGAAGCTCACGGGGCCGATGAGCGGGAAACGCGTGATCATCCAGCCCGCCTATCTTGTTGATGATGCGGTGATCGTCGGAGAGCAGAGCGGGCAAAGCCGGTATGTGTATCAGCCGGTCGTCCTGGTGCGTTGACGCGCGCCCGCGCGACCGCGGCGACAACGAAGCGTTTGCAGAAAGCCCCGGAGGGAAGCCGCGTGTGCGTACACGCGGGTTCAGGAGCGGTTCCGCCGCGTGCGGGCCGGTCCCGAAGTCCTTGTCCGGGGCAGGTTCAGGGAGAAGCGTTATGAACAGGCGCACTCGGGCCCCCGCCCGGACGCGACGCCGGCGAGGCGTCGTCGCGGTGCAGGTCGCCGTGATGCTGGTGGTGCTCATCGGCTTCGCGGCGCTGACGATCGACGTGGGCGTGCTTTACAACACGCGACAGGATCTTCAGCGGACGGCGGACGCGGCGGCGTTGGCGGCGGCGGCGAAGCTCTCGGATTACAGCGAGGGTTCGCCGATCGGCGTGGCGACGGCCGCGGCGCAGGAGTTCACGGAGGCGAACTACGTGTTCGGCGGGACGGTCTCGCTGGACACGGAGACGGACGTGGTGTTCGGCCGGGCGTCGCTGAACAACTCGACGGGGCGTTACGACTTCACCGAGACGACGGTGATGCCGAACGCGGTGCGGGTGATCGTGCGGAAGACGCAGGCGTCGCCGAACGGCGCGGCGCAGTTGTTCTTCGCCAAGGTTCTGGGGATCGCGGAAAGCGACGTCCAGGCGAGCGCGATGGCGATGATGGTCCCGCGCGACATCGCGGTGGTGGCGGACCTGTCGGCTTCGCACACGGACGACAGCGAGCTGGTCCACTACAAGACGACGAACATCAACTTGTACGACGTCTGGGACGCCTGGCCGGGCGGCATTGATGACGACGGCGGCGGACTGTGGGACGAGGACGACGTTCCTGACGACTGGTGGAACGACGACGGCGGCGCGCCGCAGGCGGCGGGACCGGCGTGGGGTTTCATGCAGGAGCTGGGGTACGGCACGGAGGAGATCACGTCCGGTTACGATCCGGCGGCGGACAGCGGGCTGATCCGGTTGCCGTCGGGATCGAGCTGGAGCAACAGCCAGTTGAACACGTACCTGACGGAGCTGGGGTACAGTTCGACGGAGCGGAGCAAGATCAACAGCAGCACGTACGACAGCTCGCAGTACAAGTACCGCGTGGCGGTCGCGCTGGGTCTTGCGCACTGGCGGAGCGGGAAGTCCGGCGGCATGTGGCAGGGGATGGGCTACTCCGCCGGCGACGGCGACGACGTCATCGAGAGCAATGAGCTGGTCTGGGTCGAGACGATCAACGGACGAAGCGCCAACGCCTCGAAGGACATCTGGCTCGACTGGATCGGGAACTACGTCAAGAGCAACAACACCGGGATGTATGACGCGAACAGTAAGTTCCGTTATCGTTTCGGCGCCAAGACGCTCATGAACTACTTCATGGAGCGCCGGCCTTACAACGACGACACGCCGGAGTTCACGGACACGCCGACGCAGCCGATGGAATCGGTGAAGAACGCCACGGAGGTTCTGACGGCGTACATCGCGGACCTGGACAGCGACGATCAGATGTCGCTGGAGATCTACGGCGAGACGGCGCATCACGAGGTGGACCTGACGATGGATGTCCAGCAGGTCAGCACGCGGCTGCGGGAGATGCAGGCGGCGCATTACGACGGCTGGACGAACATGGGCGGCGGCATGGAGAAGGGAATCGAGGAGCTGACCAGTTCCCGGGCGCGCGGCGCGAGCCGCAAGGTGATGGTGCTCCTGACGGACGGTTACGCCAACGTGAGCGAGGACGGCGACGTGGGCGATTATTCCGGAGGCGAGGCGTACTCGCTGGACATGGCGGAGGAGGCCGCGGCGCTGGGGATTCAGGTTTTCTGCGTCAGCGTCGGGGCGTACTGCAACCTCGGATTGATGGATGAGATCGCCGAGATCGGCGGGGGGCAGCACTACGCGGCCAACACCGCGGACATCGAGGAGTACTCGGCGCAGTTGATCGAGATTTTCGAGGTGATCGGCGGCAAGAGGCCGGTGGAGATCATCGAGTAATCCGGTCGATCCGGGGTTTTCCCGGGTTTTCAGAACCACGCGGCGGGCGGGTCGTCAGGACGGCGATCCGCCCGTTTTCGTTGGGCAGGCCCGCGCTCGGGAACGGGGCGGATTATCGACCCCGCGGGGAAGTCGCGCGCTGATCGGACGGTCCGGGCGTTCCCGGACGCTGGCGGAGTCGAGGCGCGGCGCGCGACCTCCGATGTAGGTGGAGCCGACCTCACGTCAGCGTCCCGGCGGTTACGGGACCGGCGGCGGATCGGGAGGAAGCGGTCCAGCTCATGGCGACGGGCGTCCGATTCATCATCCTTAATTCCGACGAAGCCTTCGCGGCCCAACTGCGCGGGCTTCTGCTGAAGCTCGACGGCGTGAAGATCGCCGCCGAAGTGGACCAGCCGGGGATGCTCGGACAGATCATCCACCAGGTTCCTGCCGAGATTCTGCTCCTGAATCTGGATCCGGACCCTCGGATGGTGCTCAGCATCGTCGGGGATCTGATCACCGCCAACCCGCAGCTTGCGGTCTTCGCCACGTCCGCGAATACGGACGGCAAGCTCATCATTGAAGTGATGCGGAAGGGCATCCGCGAGTTTCTTCCGAAACCGCTGGAACCGGCCACGCTCGTGGAAGCGACGGAGCGCGTGGTCATGCAGCGCAGCGAGAAACCGCCTCACGGCAAGCTGATCTCGATCCTGAGCGGATGCGGGGGGCAGGGATCGACGACGCTGGCGGTGAACCTCGCAGTGGAGTTGGCGGACGTCTCCGGCGGGCGGGTGGTCGTCGTGGACCTGGACTACCGCTTCGGACAGGTGGCGACGTTTCTGGATCTGGAGCCTTCGTACACGCTGGCGGACCTTTGCAACACGGTGGAGCAGGTCGAGCAATCGGTGATCGAGAAGGCCTTGATCCGGCACGACACCGGCGTGCGGGCGCTGACGCGGCCGGCGCACCTGGCGCAGGCGGACGCGATGACCGCGGCGCATTGCGTCGGGGTGCTGTCGTCGCTGGTGCAGTTCAACGACTACGTGGTGCTGGACGGACCGACGCGGTTCGACGTGGGGGCGCAGTCGGTGCTGGACCTGGCGGACCTCAACCTGCTGCTGGTGCAACTGCTCGTGCCGAGCGTGCGCAACACGGTGCGGATCGTCGATGCGATGCGCGACGCGGGATACAACCTCGACCGGCTGCGCCTCGTGTGCAACCGCGTGGGCAAGGAGTCGGCGCACCTGTCGGCGGACGACGTGGCGACGACGCTGAACATTCAACCGACGGCGACGCTGCCGGACGACTGGTCGACGGTGGGGGGGGCGGTGAACCTGGGCGTTCCGCTGCTGACGTACAGTCCGAAGAGCAAGGTGCGTCAGGCGATCCGCGACCTGGCGGAGCGTCTGATCACGCCGGGGGACGAACCCCGTCCGTCCAAGGAAACGAAGAAGGGATCCAAATCGCGCGCCTTGGCGTAGCGGTGTCGCGTCGGCGGGAAGGGCTCGCGGCGCGTGAAGGAGAAGCAAGCTGATGTTCGGGAAACGAGCGACCGCCACGTTGAAGCCCGCGCCCGCGGCGCCGCCGGCGCCGGGCAAGTCCGCGGAGCCGGCGAAACCCGCCGCCGCCCCGGCTGCGTCCGCGGCGCCCAAGCCGAAGGCCTCGCGCGAGAAGATCGACCGCTTCAACGAACTGAAGACGCAGCTTCACCGCAAGCTGATCGAGCAGCTCGATCTCTCCCGGATGGTCGGTGATGAGGAGGCGCTGCGTGAGCAGGTCCGCGAAGTCGTCACGCAACTGGCGGATCAGGAGAACACGCTCCTGAACTTCACGGAGCGCCAGCGTCTGATCGCGGAGGTGCTCGACGAGACGTTCGGACTGGGCCCGCTGGAAGTGCTTCTGAAAGACCCGCACATCTCGGACATTCTCATCAACGGTCCGAAGCAGGTGTTCGTCGAGCGGCGCGGGCGGTTGGAAGTGACCAGCGTCGAATTCCGCGACAACGCGCACCTGATGCACGTCATCGACAAGATCGTCAGCGCGGTGGGGCGCCGCTGCGACGAGACGTGTCCTCTGGTGGACGCGCGTCTGAAAGACGGAAGCCGCGTCAACGCGGTCATTCCGCCGCTGGCGATCGACGGGGCGAGCGTCTCGATCCGCCGGTTCGGACGCGATCCGGTGACGTGGGACGACTACGTCGGCTGGAAGTCCGTGACGCAGGAGATGCGGGATTTTCTCGAGGCCTGCGTGAAGGCGCACCTGAACATCCTGATCGTGGGGGGCACGGGGTCGGGGAAGACGACGCTGCTGAACAACCTCTCGTCGTTCATTCCGCTGGAGGAGCGCATCGTCACGATCGAGGACGCGGCGGAGCTTCAGCTTCGTCAGCCGCACGTGGTGCGCCTGGAGACGCGCCCGCCGAACATCGAGGGCAAAGGGCAGATCACGATCCGCGACCTGCTGATCAACTCGCTGCGCATGCGTCCGGACCGGATCGTGGTCGGCGAGTGCCGCGGACCGGAGACGCTGGACATGCTTCAGGCGATGAACACCGGTCACGACGGGTCGCTGACGACGATCCACGCCAACTCGACGCGCGACGCGGTGCAGCGCGTCGAGACGATGGTGATGATGGCGGGCTTCGAGCTGCCGGTCCGCGCCATCCGGAATCAGTTCGCCTCGGCGATCCACCTGATCGTGCAGGCGCAGCGCCTCACGGGCGGTCCGCGCAAGATCGTGACGATCACCGAGGTGCAGGGGATGGAGGGCGACGTCATCACGATGCAGGACTTGTTCGCGTTCGAGCAGGTCGGCATCAACGGCAAGGGCAAGGCTCACGGGCACTTCGTCGCGACGGGCATCCGCCCGGGCTTCCTCGACCGCCTGAAAGCCTGCGGGCAGACGGTGGACACGGGGATGTTCGACCGGCAGATCCTGATGACGGACGACGAGTAAGAGGGAATTCGGGGTTCGGGGGCGGACGGCGACGGAAAATGAGTTCGGGTCGGGAGCTTATGACATGATGCTGGCATCTGCGCAAAACCTGTTGTACCTGTTGCTGCCGCTGCTGGGGTCGATGCTGCTGTGCTACGGCGTCTACCAGGTGATCTCCGAGTCGAAAGTCACCGGTCAGAAGAAGATTCAGGAGCGTCTGCGCGGGGTCAGCGCGAAGAAGGCGGACAAGGAGAAAGCCTCGATCCTGCGGCGAGCCGCGGGCGGCGAGGCGAAGTCCTTCGCCGATCAGATTCTCGGGAAGTTCAGCGTCGTCAACCGCCTGCAACAGCTCCTTGACCAGGCCGACGTGGACTGGTCCGCCTCGAAAATGCTGATGAATCTCGGCATGGCGGCGATCGCCGTCATGTGCGGGCTGCTGCTGATCCAGGCAAGTCCGCTGGCGGCGGTCGGCTGCGCCGTGGCGATCATGCTCATGCCGTTGATGTTCCTCTCCTTCATGCGCAAGAAGCGCCTCAAGAAGATCACCAACCAGCTCCCCGACGTCTTCGAGATGATGTCGCAGGCGCTGCGCGCGGGGCACTCGCTGGCCAGCGCCGTGCAGCTCGTCCACGAGCAGATGCCCAACCCGATCGCCAAGGAATTCGGGCGCGTCTATCACGAGCAGAACCTCGGGTTGAAGATCGAGGAGGCCCTGGTCTCGATGGCGAACCGGCTGGACCTGCTGGACGTCAAGTTCTTCGTCACGGCGGTGCTCATCCAGCGCCAGACGGGCGGCGACCTGGCCGAAGTCATCGACAACATCGGGGGGGTCATCCGCTCGCGCATCGAGCTGTTCGGGATGGTGCAGGGTCTGACGGCGGAGGGGCGGCTGTCCGGGTGGGTGCTTTTCGCCCTGCCTTTCCTGGTGTTCTTCGGGTGCATGTATCTGAACCCGAAGTATGCGAGCGTGCTGCTCGAGGATCCGACGGGGAAGATTCTCCTGATGGTCGCGAGCGGTATGCAGTTGATGGGTCTGGCGATGATCCGATGGATCGTGAATATCAAGGTGTGAGGGGGAAGGCAACAGGCAACAGGCAACAGGCAACAGGGAACAGGGAGCAGGCAACAGGCGGCAGGCAGGCAACAGCGGGAATCCGCATCAGGAGTCTCGGGGGCGTCTTGACCCCGGTTGAGGAGTGCGCGTATGTCGATTTACATGATCGCCGGGTTGATCGCGGGCAGCCTCGGGCTGATCGTCTACGCCCTCTGGCCCGCACAGAAGTCGGATCAGGAGACGGTCAAGCGCCGCATCGTCGGCCGCTCGCGCAAGGACGATGTCGGCGAGATCCGCAAACGGGCGAAAGCCTCCGTCACGCAGCAGATGGTGAAGAAGTTCGCCCCGCTGGCGATGCGCCCGGTGATGCCGAAAAGCCCGGAGGAGATGTCGAAGCTCCGCCTCAAGCTCGCCAACGCCGGCTTCCGCAGGGACAACGCCGCCTCGATGTTCCTCGCCAGCAAGACGATCATCGCCGTGCTGGCGGCGGTCGTCGCCGGGTTCTTCGTCTGGGCGCGCGGCGACGAACTGACCAAGGCGATGGGCATCGTGGTGTTCTGCATGGGCGCGGGGTTCATGGGGCCGAACCTGTGGCTGTCGATGGCTGCCGGCAAACGCGCGGAGACCGTCCGCAACGGCATTCCCGACGCCCTGGACCTGATGGTCATCTCCGTCGAGTCCGGGCTTGCGCTGGACGCCGCGATCCAGCGCGTCGGCGACGAGCTGCGTCAGGTGCATCCCACGCTCGCCGAGGAGCTTCAGATCGTCACCCTCGAAAGCCAGATGGGCATCCCCCGCGCCGAGGCCCTCGGCAATCTCGCCAACCGCACCGGCGTGTCCGAGATGCGATCGCTCGTCGCCATCATCAACCAGGCGGAACGTTTCGGAACCAGCATCGCCCGCGCCTTGCGCACGCAGGCCGAGACGCTGCGCACGAAGCGCCGCCAGGCCGCTGAGGAACGCGCCCAGAAAACCACGGTGAAACTGATGGCGCCGCTGATCCTCTTCATCTTCCCGGCGATTCTTGTCGTCCTGGCGGGCCCCGCGGCGCTGAAGATGATTCAGACGCTCAAGGACAACCCGGCCGTGATGGGGCAGGGATAACCGCGGCGCCCCACGGCGTGGGGACGCGCGAGGCTCCTGAACTTCCCGCGGAAACCTGCGACCCGACCGGCGGGGTCCGAGGGGCAGACAGGCAGCGCCGCGGGTGTAAGATGGTCACGGAGGGATTGCGTCCTCGATGTCGGGGCGCCCCATCCTGATCCGTGTGAGCCGTGTGTGCGCATGTCCTCGACGCTGCCCGACGCCATCACCGCCAACAGTCTCGCGGAGGTTCACCTTTACCTGCTGGCGACGCCGTGCCCGGATTGCGGGCGCGGACCGCTCCAGGGGGGGGACGGGCGCCGAGTGAGCGAACCCGCAGGGCCGCTGGAGCTGACGATCCCGATCGTCTGCGCCGCGTGCGCCCGGACGAGAGAACTCCGCGCGGTGCTGCCGCGCGGCACGGGCATCGAGGGGGAGGTCGTCGCGCTCAATCCCACCGACGAACCGTCCGGTATTCTGGACGTGGCGCAGTGGGTGACGCTGTTTCGGATGATTACGGCAAAAGCGGCGGCGGTCGCGGATCGAGCCGAAGCCCGCCGCCTGGGTCTTGAGGCGGCGCAGTGCCTTGAGGAGGCGCTGAAGTTTTACCGGCAGGACAGCGACCTGCCGCCGCCCGAGGCGTTCTTCAGCGAGGCGTCGCGCCGGCGGATGTCGGAGCACCCGGCCGAGTTCTCACGCCAGCGGCTGGTGGACCTTCGCGCCCGGCTTCCTTCGACCCGACGGATGCGTGACCAGCTCGCGGAACGTCCGGCCGCGCCGAAGCGACGACGCTGGTTCGGAAGGTGAAGCCGCGGACTTCGCGGCTCGTCCCCGGGCGCTTAAGCGCCGGCGCGAATGCCCGGAAGGGGTCCGTCCGCGCATCCGCACCCCCGCGGCAAGGGCTGTGCGCCGCCGAACCGGTCAGCCCGGGATGTCGCTAGGTCCGACGGAGATGTCGCGACGATGCGTCAGAGGTTCTCGGGCGGTTTGAACGGCGCACGTCAACGTGCCCGAGTCGTCGTCATGCGCATGCAATGACCAGGTCGATCGGCGCGAATCCGCCGTCGACGAAGCCCCACGCCCGCGGCGTCCCGGCGAGGCCTTCCCGCATCGGCACGATGATGTAGATAAAGCCGTCGAGCGCCTCGCGGGCGTCGACGTCGCTGGGCGAGTCCGTCCCGTCCGGGTGGGAATGAAAGACGCCGACGACGGTCCGCCCCGCGGTCTGAGCCCGCCGGTACGCCGTGAAGAGCGCCTCCCACGCCACCTGGTACCGGCGCCGCCGGTCGCCCTCGGCGATGTTCGCCGCGCAGACCACGTCGCTGATGCGCACGAGCGACGCCTCGCGCACGCCGATCAGCACCCCGCAACCTTCCTCCGGGAATTCCGACTCCGCGTGCCGGCGGATCTGATCCGCATCCGCTGAAGGGATGAGGATCGCGGGGCTTCGTCCGTTCCCGCCGCCGCGCTGCGGCTCCGACGGCGTCGCCGCTACGGGAACCCTGGTCGAGGAAGATAGCGCGCCTCCCGGCGTCATGATTGCATCCTCCACGGCGACGGGAACCGCGGCGACGTTCGACGCGCTGTCATGCGACGCCCCCCTCGAAGGTGATCCTGCGCGGATCAAGCCCCCTGTCTCGGCACGCCTCGTCCAGCAGCGACACGTACGACGCTTGAACGTGGGGGCATGCGTCCAGGCCGAGGCGGCTGCGGACCTCGGACACCGCCTGCTCCGACGGACCTTCGACCTCGACGAACGCCCCGAGCAGAGGAAGCGTGTCCAGTTCGACGCCGCAATCGTCGAGTCTCCAGCTCTCGCGGCGTTTCTCAAACGCGATCGTCGTTTCATATCCGAGCAGGGTGAACGCCCGGGCGACGGTTTCCCCGTCTGAGACGTCGAATTCCTCCTCAGGGCGAACCTTGAACGGACCCGGCCGCTGCGGTCCTTTGACGGTCACTTTGGCCGTCCGGGACGCGGGAACGGCCGGGGAAGGCGTCCGAACCGGCGTCGCAGAGAGATCGATCGGCAGCGGGAGGTGCGTGCGCACGCGCAGTCCGACGCCCGCGCGGGCGAGGGCGGCGTCGCGCGTATCAAACAGGCGGTTGAACTCGATGACGGCGCCGAAGGATTCGGCCCCGAGCGCCACGAGCCGGCGGCGCACGGCGGCGTGATCGTCAACCCGGACTTTCAGTTCAATCTCAAGCGGCATGATCGGACGCCTCCCGAGGCGCAAGTCTACGCCCGCCGCGTCCCGGCCGCTCGTCCGGCAGCCCGCCGGCTCGTCGGATGAGGCGCGCCCGTTGAATCCCCGGTCGTCACTGCGTAGAATGTCGCAAACGTCGTGGAGTTCCAAGGTCCGCGCGGGCGGATCGCCGCCACGGGGAGGATCGTCTTCTCTGCAAGCCTTGCGTACAACGTTCAGGGAGCATCGGGGCTGGACGGCAGCGTCCTGATGCTCAATGCGCATTACCTGGCGCTTCGGATCATCAGCGTCCGGCGCGCGTTTTCGCTTTTGTTCAAGCGTTTTGCGGACGACCGCCCCGCCGCCGAGATCGTCCACGTCGAGGACGGTCGCTACGTCTCCTACGACTTCCGGGACTGGACCGAACTCAGCGCCTTCCGCGAGGCGTTCGAGCGCGACAAGCACGAGTGGATCCGCACCGTCCGCCGCGACATCGCCGTGCCGAAGATCATCCGCGTCCTGTCCTACGGCCGGATGCCGCGGCACCTGATCAAGTTCAACCGCCGGAACATCTTCGCCCGCGACGAGAACACCTGCCAGTACTGCGGGCGGAAGTTCAGCCTGCGCGACCTGAGCCTGGACCACGTGGTCCCCCGCTCGCGCGGCGGGTCCAACACGTGGGAGAACATCGTCTGCGCCTGCCTGAAGTGCAACGTCCACAAAGGCGGGCGCACCCCGGAAGAAGCCGGCATGCGCCTCGTTCGCCCGGCGCAAAAACC
Source organism: Phycisphaerae bacterium (assembly GCA_022072505.1). Lineage (GTDB taxonomy): Bacteria > Planctomycetota > Phycisphaerae > UBA1845 > UBA1845 > JABWBH01. The sequence goes on along the minus strand of JAJVHU010000007.1, from coordinate 40,483 downwards.
CCGGCACAACCCGATGCTGCACCTGAAGCTCTCGGATCAGCGCTACGCCTCGTGGCGGCACTTCGTCAGCGCCGCGTACTGGGACGTCGAGCTTACCTGATCGCCGGTTACGTCGCCCACCCGGCGAGCAGCCACGCCCCGACCGCAGCCGCCGCGCCCAGACCGCACCCCAGCGCGAAACGAACCCACGAAAACGCAGGCGTCTCGATCTTGCGCGGCAGCAGGTCCACGCCGCGCTTCGCGCCCGCCGCGACGAGGTTGTCCGTCGCCAACGTCGTCTGAACCGGTGATCCTGTTGCGCGCGGCGCCGCCGCAACCGCTGCGACCTCAGATTCGTCGCGCGCGTCCAGCGCGGACTCCAGCGACGGATAGTCGCCCGACCCCTCCAAACCGCTCACCTCCGCCAGGATCGCCGCGCCGTGACGCACTGGCGCAACGTGCTCCCCGTGAGTGAAAGGCAGCTCGGGGTCGAAGTATTCATCGATGCAGGCTTCCATCCAGCGCTGGTCCTGTCGTCCGCGTTCGAACGTCGCTCTCGCCTTGCCGCTGAACTTCTGTCGGTGTGCAAGCTTCATCGTCGTTCCTCCGTGAAATGCGCCAAGCCCACCTGACCCGATCCGGACGGGGGAAGGTGGACACCCGGAGGCTCATATCGACCCGCACGTCGCCGGACGATCAGCGAATCAGAGGACTTCCGACGGGGGCCGAACCACCTCGGCATAATGTTTATGTAAACACCCTCTGCATGTGTTAAAGTGGGTAATTTACGGGCGATTCCGAAAGTCGGCTTGGTCAGGAGCACCAGCCGGATCGTCAGCGCAGGTCGCACATGAGCACTGGCGGACAGCGACCGTGCGCGATGCTGAGTTCGGGTCGATGATGTGCGCGCCCTCTCGGGCAGGCGTTCGCGGTCGAAGCTCTCGGCGCGGCGCATCAGGAGCGGCGGGTCTGATTTCGTGACAACGTGGGGGGCGTTGGATGCCCTCTCGCTCTCGTTCCGGTTCCCGGCTGCCGCACCGGTTGCTCGCCGATCGTGCGGCGCCTAACCGATGCGGAACACCGTCTTCGCCGCCCCGCTGCGCCCCGTGTCCGCCGCGCACCCCAGCGCCGCCGTGTAATCCGCCAGTTCAAACGGCCGCGACAGCATCGGCGTCAGCCGCGGCCCCCACGTGCGGAACAACTCGATCGCGATCTCGAACGTGTCGCAGGTGCGCTCGCCGATGCGCTCGGGGCCGTATGCGTAGGTCGCCTTGAGCGTCAACTCCTTGAACCACAGCGGCGTCCAGTCCACGCCCGACGGGATCGACGGCATGCCCACCAGCATCATCGTTCCGCCGCTGCGCGTGAAGCGGACGGCGTCGTCGATCGACGCACTGCTCGCCACGCAGTCGAACGTCGCGTCCGCTCCGCCGATCACCGTCGGCTTGCCCCACTCCGGTTTCAACACGTCCGCGCCGAGGAGCTTTCCCCACGCCTCGTAGCGGGAGGGCAAGGATCCTCCGCCCGGCGCCAGTTCGTCCGCCCCGAGCGCCTTCGCCAGCGCCCGCTGATGATCATATTTCGCCGCGGCGACGATCCGCGCCGCGCAGCCCGAGGCGCGCAGCGCCGCGATCGTCAGCAGCCCGATCGACCCGCAACCCAGCACCAGCGCCGTGTCCCGCCGGTCGAGCGGCGCGCTCAGCGCGGCATGCAGGCAGCAGGAGAAAGGCTCGATCAGGACCGCCGTCGCGTCATCGACTTCCGCGGGAACCGGGTAAAGCTGCGACTCATGCGCGACGAAGCCTTCACTCCACCCGCCGCCGGTGTCGCGACAGTACCCGGTCTGCACGCCGCGGGAGATCGCGCCGCGCGTGATGTTGCGGCACAGCGCGTCGCGCCCGCGCCGGCAGGAGTCGCACAGCGGTTCGATCCCGCGCACCCGGCAGCCCAGCGCCGGGTGCAGGACGACGCGATCGCCTTCCCGGACCCGCGTCACACCCGCCCCCGCCTCGACCACCCGTCCCACCACCTCATGACCGAGCACAAAAGGCATCGACGTGATCGGCGCCAGATACGGGCTGCCCTTCGCGAAGATCGTCGAAAGATCCGACCCGCAGATGCCCGCGTACACGGGACGCACGCGCACCCACGCCGGACCGGGCAGACGAGGTTCGGGAACCTCGCCGTAGCGGATCGGCAGCAGCGCCCGGACCCGGTGCAGACGCTTTCCCCGCGCGCCCAGCAGCTTCAGCAGGACGTAACGCGGCAGACTGCGGCGGAACTCGATCCCCTTCAACCGGTTTGCTCCCTTCCGGCGCCCAGCCCCCACGTCTCGATCGTCCAGCCTCGGCGCTGCGCCTCTCGCTCGAGCGCCGCGTCAGGGTTGACCGCCACGGGATGCCCCACCGCCTCGAGCATCGGCAGGTCCGCGATGCTGTCGCCGTAAGCGAAGCTCTCCGACAGGTCGATCGCGTTCGCCTCCGCGTACGCGCGCATGCGCCGCGCCTTCTCGCCTTCGCTGATCGGTGGACCGTCCAGCTCACCCGTGAACCGGTCTCCCTGCTCCAGCAGGCGCGCCGCGATGAGGTCCGCCCCGAGTTCCTCCGCCAGCGGGCGGATCAGGAAGTCGATCGACCCCGTGACCAGCACCGCCCGCCGACCTTCCCGCCGATGCCGCTCAACCCGCAGGACGCCCTCCGGAAAGCGCTTCAGGCGCATCACGTCGCGGTAGCAATCCGCCGCCGCCGCCTTTGCCGCGCCGACCGCCAGGCGGCGGTAGCTGCGGTAGAAGACGCGGTTGAACCACGTCCGATCGATCCGATCCAGCACGAGATACCCGAGACACTTCACAAGAAACGCCGCTCGCCACGCCCGGCGCGCCGGCGGGGACATTCGCAGCGTCCGCAGATACGCGTAGTAGTGGACGATCGTCGTCCCCACCAGCGTTCCGTCGACGTCGAAAAACGCCCCCGTCCGCGCTGCGCCAACCGGTCCTCCGCTCATGAAGCGGCGGCCTCCCGCGACAAGCGCCGCACCGACTGCTCGACGCGCTCCATCATGTCCCGGTAGGCGTGGTAGCGATCCGCTGCGGGGTTGGAGAAGTCCGGCGGAGCGACCGGCGCGCCGAACGTGACGCGCACCGTTCCCGGGCGCACAAAGCGCTGCCCCTTGCGCCACAGGTCATATGCACGATGAATGTGGACCGGCACGATCGGCACGCCCGCCTCCGCCGCCAGCACCGCCGGACCGACCTTGAACGGCTGGATCGCCCCCGTCTGCGATCGCGTCCCCTCCGGGAAAATGAGCAGTCCGTCTCCCTTGCGCAGCGCCTCGGCGCAACGTCGCAGACCCGCGATCCCGTCCGCGTGACGGTCAAAGGGGATCGTGTCGAACACTTTGCCGAAAAGAAAACGCTTCACGGCCGTATTGAAGAAATAATCCTCGGCTGCCGCGACCCAGACCCGCCGCCGACCGCCGATCGCCGTCAGAACGGCGGGGGAATCCAGGTGCGAGGCGTGGTTCGGCGCGAGCACGAACGCGCCTTGCGCGGGCAGATGCTCGACCCCCCGCGCCGAAACCCGCACGTAGGTGTTCATGAACGCCGCCGCCCCGCCGCGGATCACCCAGCGCACCGGCTTCAACGCGGCCGGCGCCTGTCCGTTGATCGAGGTTCCATCGTCCCTCGCGAGCACGCTGCGCGTGAAGACCTCGGCGTCGGGCCGCGCGCCCGCCACCGGTTTGCGCGCCCCGACCAGCGCCAGCACGTCGCTCACCCGCGCCAGCTCCGCCGCGTCTTTCTGAGGAACCTTCAGCCGGAACGTCGACTCCAGTTCGCTGACCACCTCAAGACGGGCAATGCTGTCGACCCCGAGATCCAGCAGCAGGTGCGCGTGCGGGTGGATCGCCTCGACCGGCTGGCGCGACACCCGCGCCAGAATCCGCGCCACCGCAGCCGGTCCCGGCGACGACAGGTCCAGCGACGCAGGCGTCGCCGTCGCCGTCGTTGTCCGTGCCGCTGCAAGCCCCCGCGTCAGAAGCATGTCCCGGATCAGCCCGCGCTTCGCCTTCAGCGTCGACGTCTTCGGAAGGTCGTTCTCCCAGAAGTGAAACGTCGTGATCCGCATGTGGCTCGGCAGCGTCTCGGCGATCTCCGCCGCCGCGTTCCGAACCTCGCGCTCGATCGACGATGGATCCAGATCCGGCGCGCCGGCGCGATCCAGCACCGCCACCGCGTGAACCGCCTCGCCGTGCGTCCGCTCGCAGGGCATCGCCAGCACGCACAACTCCTTCACATACGGCAGCTCGCGGTAGCGGAACTCGACCTCGTCCGGGTACACGTTCTTCCCCGACGACGTCACGATCAGATCCTTCGCACGACCGGTCAGGTACAGGTTCCCCTCCCCGTCCTGCCAGCCCAGATCGCCCGTGCGCAGCCACCCGTCCACAACGAGGTCATCCGTCGCCGCGCGGTTGTTGAGGTAGCCGCCGGTGCAGTTCGGTCCGCGCACCCAGACTTCCCCGATCCCCTCGAGATTCAGATTGCGGATTTCCAGTTCGACGTTCGACAGCGGCGGACCCACCGACCCCGGGCGCGCGCCCTCCACCGTGCTGACCGTCAGCACCGGCGCCGTCTCCGTCAGACCGTAGCCCTCGCAGACCGGAAACCCCCACCGCCGGAACGCATGAAACAGCTCGGGATCCAGCGCCGACCCGCCCGACACGAACATCCGCAACCGCCCGCCGAACTGCCGGTGAATCTGGCCGAACAACACACGCCCGAACCGCCGCCCCGTCCAGTCCGACAAACGCTCCAGCCACCGGAACAGGAACTGCTTGAATGCGCTGAGGGTCGTGACTCGCGCGCGGATCGAATCATGAAACATCCGCAGCAAACGCGGCACGACGAGCATCATCGTCGTCCCGGTCGCCTGCATTGCGGCGACGATCTCCGGTCCCTTGAGCTGGTCCAGATACGTGATCGTCGCTCCGCTGGACAGCGGCGCAAGGAACCCGCCCGTGAACTCGAACGCATGATAGATCGGCAGGACCGAAAGAAACTCGTCCGACGGCCGCAGCGGGTGACGCTCCAGCAGCGCCCGCGTGTTGGCGATGAAGTTGCGGTGCGTCAGTTGCACGGCCTTGGGCGCCACCGTCGTCCCGCTCGTAAAAAGAATCGACGCGGTTTCCGCGCCGGAGATCGTCGCCGGTTCCGGACCGTCGTCGCGGCTTGCCCCGGGCGGCGGCACGAAGGGATCCGCCAGCAGAACCAGCGGCGCGTCGCCCCCCTTGCGGTACGCCTCCAGTTTCTCGAACGTCGTTCGACCGGCGCACATCAGCTTGCCGCCGACGAAGCGAAGGTGCTCCCACGCCTCCTCGCCCCGAAGCTGGGGATCCATCGGGACCGCCGTCACGCCGGCGCGCATCAGCGCCAGATACGTCAGACCCCACTCCGGTCCGTTCTCGGCGCACAGCGCGACCCGGTCCCCCACGACGATCCCCCGCTCCGCCAGCCGCCGCGCGATCACCCCCGTCGCCCGGCAGGCGTCGTCGTACGTGTACCGCATCCACTTCTTGTCGCGCATCACCTGAAGCGCCGGCTTGTCCGGAAACGCCTTCGCCACCCGGCGGAACACCTCGAAAACACTGTCGGATTGCAGGGCATCCGCCGGGCGTTGCGCCGCGCCCCCCGCCTCGCGCATCGCCACGAGACGCGCGCTCGGCTCCGCTCCCGCGCCCAGAACGTAGTTCCGCAGCCCCGGAATGTGTCGGTGGACGATGTACTCGCCCCAGTCAAGCCGCCGCACGTCGCAAGGCAGCAGCTTCTGATCCGCCTCGTCCAGCCGGGCGAACATCTTCTCCGTCCGGTCGCACGCGAAACGCACGTCCAGGTGCGTGTAAGGCGTGTAAATCTTGCCGAAGTAAAGCAACTGCTCGATCTGACGCCGCGCCATCGACACGCGCCGCGCCCACTCCCCCTTGATCCCCACGCGCGACAGCAGGTTCTTGATCCGCTCGACCCGGTTCAGCCGCCGCTGCCACGATTCCTGAAATTCCCGCCCGTCGATCAGCTTCAGCGGCGCGGGGAACACCGGGCGGTGATCGTCGTCCGTCAGCGGACGATGATGAAACCCCTCGTGCATGTACCCCGTGAACTGCCGGATCAGCAGCGGGTTCCGGTCGCTCGACGCGCAGTGATACACCGGCACATCCTCGCCGCCCCCCGCCTCCAGCGGGATCGCCGCCAGCATCGCGTTCGCCACCAGATCCACCGGGATCAGGTCCAGCGGAACGTCCGGACGCGCCGGAAAGTCCTTCAGTTTCCCGCGACCGTAAGCGACCAGCAGCGGGTCCGCCATTCGCATCCCGTCGATCCAGCCCGGCGCCGGCTCGTCGTATCCGCCCTCGATGATCGCCGGACGCAGCACCGCCAGCGGAACCGCCCCGTGATCGCGGACCAGAAACTGCTCCGCCAGCCACTTCGTCAGCGTGTACGTGTCGTTCCACCCGTATTGCCGCGCCGACGACATCCCCGCGTCGATCAACTCCCGCCGGCAGCGCTCGTTCTCGCCGTCGTAGCGACCAAGGATTCCCGTGCAGACCTCCCGAAGCAGCGCGACGATCCGGTCCAGATCGAACGACCCGTCCGGCCGCCGCGGGAAGCGCTCCCGCGCCCCTTCCGGAGCGCTGAAATCCTCGACGATCACGCCGCTGCGGATGCCGCACACGTAGCACGTCGAAACGTGAAGAAACGGAACGTTCCCCGCGTCCCGCGCGAACGCCAGCAGCCGCTGCGGTCCGAACGTGTTCAGCTCCAACGCCAGATCCAGCCGCTCGTCGAACGTCACCGTCGCCGCGCTGTTGACCACGACGTCGATCCGCCCGCACAACGCCGCGTACTCCGCCTCCGACATCCCGAACTTCTCGCGCGTCAGATCCCCCGCGACGACGTGGACCTTCTCCTCGCACAAGCGCGCGAACCCGTCCCCCAGTGACGCCCGCAAGCGGTCAAATGCCGTCGAACCCAGCACCTCGTGCAGCACGCGCTGCCGCGGCGCCCGTCCGTCCGCCCGCGACCGCACCAGCAGGTGAACCCCGCCGATCGTGTCCACGCCGCGCAGCGTCTTCTCGACGAACACTTTCGCCAGGAACCCGGTCGACCCGGTTACGAGCAGGTGCTTTCCGGCAAGCTGCTCGCGTAGCTGAACACGTGTTGAACCTGATGACGTACCCACCGCCCCGCCACCCCGCTCGAGCCCGCCGCCGGAGCCACTCCGCCGACGTAACGCTGAAGCATCGCCCTCGCACAACCTCGTCGCCGGAACCGCACCGCCGAAACCTCGCGGCCGGTTCCGCGGCGCCGACGCGCCGGAAGCGCCCGTTGCCGCTTGAATCCCCGCCAACCCGTGCGACCTCCGCGCACCGCCGATCCGCCCGTCAATATACGTCCTCATTTTCATGCACGCCAACGCCGCGCGACTGAGCGGCAACCCCGTGCGCAGGAGAGGCCCGGATCGCGGAACCCTGCTTCGCATCCGTCTTTCAGTTGGCCGCAAGCCGTCAGTTGGCAGCAAGCTGTTGGTTGACGGCAAACCCTGTCGGTTGGCGGCAAGCCCTGTCGGTTGGCCGCAAGCCGTCAGTTGGCGGCAAGCCGTTTCAACTCCGGGCGTTCCCGGAACGGATCCCGGCCTCCCGGTCCGCAGAGCCTCATGATCCTGCACGCGGTTTGTACGACGTCCTCATCCTGAATCCCGCCGCTCGCGGAATCTTCATGTTGGTTTCGGCGGGCGCGGTTCGATATCAGGAGGAGCGGGTTTCGGGTGCTCGGGGACTCTCGGGAACGTTCGGGGACTCAGGTTTCGGGGACTCGATGATCGGGTTTCGGGTGCTCGGGGACTCGGGAACGCTCGGGGGATCAAGGATCGGGGAGGTGTCCGCGATGCTTGGCTCGCAGCTCGCAGCTTGTAGCTTGCGGCTTGGAGCAGGGATCGGAGGTTCTTTTTCAGGGAGGATGGCGATGAGGATGACGATTGCTGGGTTGAGCGAGAGGGATCGGGAGCGGACCGATTGTGCGGGGGGTTGTGAGCCGGATCGGTTGAACGGGGGGGGGGGCAGCATGTCGCAGGCCGGAGTGGGTTTCGGCGGTGCGCTCCGGCCCGCCCGGCGGTGCTGGTCGTTCTGGCGACCGCGCTTGCCCTTGGCGCGGGGCCGGCGGAGGCCACGGTGGATTATGTCAGGACGGACGGGTCGGACACCGGCGTGGATGGGCAGAGCTGGGCGAATGCGTTTGCGACGCTTCAGAAGGCCATCAGTACCGCCACCACCAGCGGCGACGAGATCTGGGTCAAAGCGGGAACCTATTACCCGGACGAGGGGCCGGGATACACCAATAACAACCGATCCCACTCCTTCGTCCTGCAGAACGGCGTCGGTGTCTACGGCGGCTTCGACGGAACTGAATCCAACAAAAGCGAGCGGGACTGGGCCGCGAATGTGACGATCCTCAGCGGCGACATCGACCAGGACGACGGCTCGGGCGACCCGGACGACGGCAACAGTTATCACGTCCTCAAGACGGTGGCCAATGCGTCCAGCAGCACGGTATTGGATGGGTTCACGATCACCCGCGGACACGCCAATACCTCGGGCACCACGGCCGGGGGAGCAGGTTTCTCGAATCTTGGCCAGCAGACCAGCGTCACCTTCCGGCACTGCACGTTCACGCTGAACAAGACCACGGGCGGCACGGGCGCGGTTTACATTCATAATGAAGAAAACGGCGATGACTGCGAGGTGACCTTTGAGGACTGCCTTTTCTACAAGAACACGGCCGGTGCCACTTACGGCGCTTATCCCTGGGGCGGCGCCGTCTACAACTCGCTTCGCGCCAACACCACCTTCCGCCGCTGCCGCTTCCTCGGCAACCACGCCGATTCCAACGGCGGGGCCGTGGCCTGCGCGGAGAATACGACGCAGTTCCTCAACTGCGTCTTCAGCGGGAACACCTGCGACGGCGTGGGCGGGGCCGTCTACCTTCATGCGAGCGCGTGGGAGCCGGATACGATTTCGTCGTTCATCAATTGCACGTTCAGCGAGAACATCGCCGAGGAGGACGGCGACGCCCTCGGCGGCGGCGCGATCTATTGTGAAGCCGAGTATGCCTCAGGGCACAATTCCGCGCAGCCGCTTGTGCTGACCGTCAAGAACTCGATCATCTGGGGCAACCTGGCCAAGCCGGGCGATCCGCGGCCCTATTATGATTACAATCAGATTGGCAAAGATGAGAACGACGGGGACGCCTATGACGACGAGATCACGATCACCGTGGATTACACGGATTACGAGACCGGCTGGAGTGGTTCCGGCGGAAACAACATGAACACGTTCCCGGATTTCAAGGATCCTCTGGGGCCGGACGACACGGCCGGCACGCTCGACGACGACCTGAGCCTGGGCCGCAACTCCCCCTGCACCGACGCCGGGGGAAGCGCGGCCTCGGTCGGCGACTACGACGTGGACGGCAACCCGCGTATCGTGGACACCTATTGCGACGGCAACGGTTCGACCCTGGGACTGGCGGTCATTGACTTGGGCGCCTATGAATACCAGACCTACGGACTGGTGTATGTCGACAAGGACGCCAGCGGCGACGACAATGGCGAAGGCTGGGACGACGCCTTCACTGATCTTCAGGACGCTTTTGTGCTGGCCGCGGCGGACAACGAAGTCTGCGAAGTGTGGGTCGCGGGCGGAACCTACAAGCCCGACGACTGCACGAATTGCGACGCTTCAGACCGCATGAGCAGTTTCACGATGGTGCAGGGCGTCGCCGTCTACGGCCAGTTCGCCGGCAACGAGGAGGAGCGCGACGAACGCGGCGATCCCAGTGAAGAGACGATCCTGGACGGCCTGATCGGCACGACGGGAATCCAGCGGGTGTATCATGTGGTGACGGCGCTGGCGGACGCGCCGGCGGCGCGGCTGGACGGGTTCACCATCAAGTCCGGCAAGGCCGACGGCAGCGCCGGGCTGGACCAGAACAAGGGCGGCGGCGTCTTTCTGGGGGGCGGGACGTCGCTGGGGGCGACGCCGGCGATTTACAATTGCGTGTTGCGCGACAACGAGGCCGACCTCGGCGGCGCGGTCTACGCCGCGCAGAACGCCCAGCCGGTTTTTAATGTCTGCACATTCGAGGACAACACGGCCGACGACGGCGGCGCGGTGTATGCGACCCAGGCGGCGCCGTTCTTTTGGGATTGTCGTTTCATCGACAATATCGCCGGCGCCGGGTCGCAGGCGGGGCGCGGCGGGGGAATCTTTGTGGCCTCCGGTTCGCCGAATTACGGGGAATTCAAGCTGATCCGCTGCCGCTTCTCCGGCAACGAGGCCGAGGGCGACGGCGGGGCGATCCACGTCGCCGGGTCGAGCGGGATCAGCCCGACGCTCATCAACGGCCTGTTGTACCGCAACAAGGCCCGCACGCACGCCTCGACGAACCACAAGGGCGGGGCGATCTACAATGAACGCGCCGTGACCCTGTGGAACTGCACGTTCGCCAAAAACGCCGCGACCCTCGCCGACGGCGGCGGCGGCCTCTACAACCACGCCGGAGACTCCGACCTGCGCAACTGCATCTTCTGGGAAAACAAGGCCGACGGCGACAGAAGCCACGAGGCCGACCAGATCAAAGTCAACGGGGGGACGCTGTTCGTGGTCTTCACCTGCATCGAAGACATTGATTCCTTCGCCGGGGGGCAAAACACAGGCTCGGATCCGCTCTATCTTGCTCCCAATGACGACAACTATGAGTTGAATCCGGATGATTGCGGAGACCCTGTCTGCGCTTCGAGTTCGATCGACCGCGCTGAGGATGACTACTGTAGTTATCCTTGCGACGTGGCCGACGTGCTCCTGCGCGATCGTACAGTCAATCTCGACAATCAGGACAACATCACCGACAGAGGCGCTCTTGAGACGCAGAACGGACCGTGACGTCTATCCATCCAGAGCGGCGTTCATGGTATCGTTTTGACCGCTTTTCAGGAGCGTTCTATGAGATTCAAATATGTGCTGCTTTGCTGTTGCAGCATGGCCTGTTGGGTGTCGGGAGAGGTTCTCTACGTGAACGCTTCCGCCCATGGGGCCAATGACGGATCGAGCTGGGCCGACGCCTTTCGAGACTTGCAGGATGCGCTCTTGGCGGCCCGTAAGGGCGACGAGGTCTGGGTTGCGCAGGGGAACTACCTGCCCACTATGGAGTCCACTCGCCGCAAACCCTTTCTTCTGGTGTCCGGCGTACGATGTTACGGGGGGTTCGCCGGCGACGAGATTCGCCTGGAGGAGCGGGATTGGCGCAGATTCAAGACGGTTCTGTCCGGCAACATCAACCATCCGGACAAACGAAACGACAATGCGTTTCACATTGTCGAAGCGTTGAATGTCGACTCCGTCACGCGACTGGACGGTTTCGTGTTGACGGGCGCTTACAACAATCGTCGCGAGGAGGAGGGCCGCGGCGGCGCGATCTTCATGGCTGATTCTGAACTTGTGATCTCAAACTGCCTGATTAAGAGGAACTACTCGCGCGGCAGCGCCGCCCTGTGGATGGAGCGATCTGCGCCGGTTGTGGAGCATGTCGTCATGCGCCATAACAATACCCGAGCGGTCGTGAGTTACGATCAAAGCCACCCCGTATTTTCCAACTGCTCTTTCATCAAAAGCAGCGGACCTACGGATGGTGGAGCGTTAGTCTCGGCGAATGGAAGCACCGTTCGCGCAATACGATGCACGTTTGCATGGAATACGGCCGGCCGCGACGGCGGAGCGTATTTCGGACTGGGCGCGGGTGTTTTCATTAATTGTGATTTCACGAACAACACTGCCGTTGAGTGGGGGGGCGCGCTTCGGCAGTGGAGCGGTCCGCTGACGGTGATCAATTGTTCGTTCACCCGCAATCATACGAACTGGTGGGCGGGGGGAATCTCGGCCTTGCGCGAATGCACAATCGCCAACAGCGTCTTTTTTGGAAACACCGGTGACCGTCGAACCGGAGAGGACGCGCAGATCGACTTTTTCGAGACTCCACCGATCATTACAAGCTGCCTCGTCGAGGGCTGGACGGGCCGCTGGGGCGGGGAGGGGAATTTTGACGCTGATCCGGAATGGGTGGACGCGGCGGGTGGGAACCTGCGCCTCGCGCACGATTCCCCCTGCATTGACGCGGGCACGAATGATGCGGTGACGGAACCCTATGACCTCGACGGCAACCCGCGCATTCTCGGGCAGCGCGTGGACATCGGGGCCTATGAGAACCTGTGCGGCGACGTGCTCGACTTGTCCGTGCAATTCGTCGAAGCCGCAAAGGATGACGGCGGCGGCGGCGGAGGGGGAGGCGGCGGTGGCGGCGGCGGCGGCGGCGGCGGCGGCGGGCGGTGCGTGGGGGAAAGCGACGGCGACGGGGTGTGCGAGCCGGGCGAGGACTGCTGCATCGCGGCCACCGTGACGGTCAACCCCGCGGCCCTGCCGCCCGGCTCGACCGTCCGCGTGACCTTCACCCCGCTCGACGAAAACGGCGACCCCCTCGAACCGCGCCCCCGCCGCGCTCGTATCATGGACGATGGCCGCGGCAAAGCGACGCTCCCCGACTGCCCCGCGGGCGCAGTGCGCGTCTGCGTCGAAGGCTGCGCGGAGAGTTTGTGTCAGGAGGTGGAGTGCCCGTGAGGACGATGGGCTGCGCGGAATCGCTTTCCGCGAGGTGGAGTGTCCGTGAGGACGATGGGCTGCGGGGAGTCGCTTTTCCGCGAGGCGCCCGTGAGGACGGGGGTTCAGCGGAGAGGGTCGAGGGTTCGGGGTTCAGCGGAGAGGGTCGAGGGTTCGGGGTTCAGCGGAGAGGGATCGGGGTTCGGGAATCAGGGTTCGGGAATCAGGGTTCGGGAATCAGGGTTGGGGAATCCGCAGAGGGGCGCAGAGATGCGCAGAGGCGTGCCGCTTGCCGCTCGTAGCTTGCCGCTCCGTAGCTTGCGGTTTGGAGCGCGTGACAGGGGGCAAGCCGCCCGGCTGAGTTCAGGCGGCGGTGGGCTACCCGCCTGTTGAAGGACGCGCGATCGGGCTTTGTGATGCCGGTTTTTCCCGGCGAAATTCGCCTCCCGGAGGGAGGCGCTACCCTGTTTCAACGGGCTGGTAGCCGCGATGAGCGGGGCCGCCGTGTGCGGAGGGCCGTGCGCGGGGCCGCCGTGTGCGGAGGAACTGTGCCCGTAGCCGCGATGCGCGGGAGGGGTCGTGCCCGTAGCCGCCGTGTCCTTGGTGGGGCAAAGCGGCGGGGACAGCCCGCCCTACGCAGGTCGGGAGGCGTGAATCGGGAGTCGCCCATCGGAGTCGTGAATCGCCAATCGGGAGTCGTGAATCGCCAATCGGGAGTCGGGGGCTTGGGGATCGGGCGTTGGGGATCGGGCGTTGGGGATCGGGCGTTGGGGATCGGGGTTCGGGTTTCTTTTGTCCCTCCTGAGTCTCCAACGGACTCCGGTGTTCGGGGATCGGGATGTCTGTCGTTGTGGCGTGCGATCATGCCCGGGAGGGGCGAGGGATCGGCGCGGCGATTTTCCTTCCCTCGGGGACTTCTGTCATCCCCCTGGAACTTCTGTCGTCCCTCCGGGACTTCCGGATCATCGGCGACGGCTTCCCCCCAGCACTGGCGTGCTGGGCTGTTTTCCAGCGCCCCTTCCGGGGCTAAGACGCTCGGAGGATCCCAGGGGCGACGACGCACGGAGGATCCTCGGATGATGCTCAGATGACGCACGGATGATGCTCAGATGACGCACGAAGGATGCTCAGATGACGCACGGAGGATGCTCAGATGACGCGCGGAGGATGCTCAGAGGATCCTCGGGTGACGACGCTCGGAGGATATTCGGATGGCGCTCGGAGGATCTTCGGATGACGCTCGGGGGGCATGTCACAACCGGAGTCATGTGGAGATTCAGGTTGTCCCTTTGTGCCTTTGTGCCTCGCCGGCCCGCTGCCTCGCTGCCTCGCTGCCCGCTGCCTCGCTGCCTGTTGCCTTGCTGCCTGTTGCCTTGCTGCCTGTTGCCTGTTGCCTGTTGCCTTCTTGTACGCTTCCTTACGGGTGCGGGTCGGTTTAGAACTGTGTGCAGGTGACGGCGGGATTTTCGGGAAGCGAGAGCGTCATGGCGCACATACTGGTGGTGGAGGATGAGGAGATACTTGCGAAGAACCTCGCGGATGCGCTGCGTTACGCGGGGCACGAGGTGACGCTGTTTCATGCGGCGGAGGCGGCGTTGGACCGGCTGGACGAGACGGCGCCGGACCTGGTGCTGCTGGATCTGCGGTTGCCGGGGATGACGGGGCTGGAGCTGCTGACGACGTGGCGGGGTCGCGGGTCGCGGGTGCCGGCGATCATCATGACCGCGCACGGCAACATCGAGACGGCGGTGGAGGCGATCAAGGCCGGGGCGGACGATTTTCTGACCAAACCGATCGACCTGAAGGAGCTGGGTCTGGTGGTCGGGAAGACGCTGGACCATCAGCGGGTCGTGGACAACCTGGATTACTTCAAGAACCGGGAGCGGTCGACGAGCGGGGTGGCGACGCTGCTGGGGACGTCGGGGGCGATGGAGGAGATCCGGGCGAAGGTGCTGCGGCTCGCGCGGTCCACGGCGATCGCGGGGGAGCACCCGCCGAGCGTGCTGATCACCGGCGAGACGGGCACGGGGAAGGATCTGCTCGCGCGGGCGATCCACTACGAAGGTCCGCGCTCGGGCGCGTCGTTCGTTCACGTCAACTGCACGGCGGTTCCGGACGAGTTGTTCGAGGCCGAGCTTTTCGGACACGTCAAGGGGGCGTTCACCAGCGCGCAGTCGAACAAGAAGGGTCTGATGGAGATCGCGGACGGGGGGACGATTTTCTTCGACGAAATCGGGCACATGAAGCCGTCGCTTCAGGCGAAGCTGCTGACGGCGCTGGAGCACCGGACGATCCGCCCGGTGGGGGGGACGAAGGAGCGGCAGGTGAACGTGCATGTGATCTCGGCGACGAACCGGGATCTCGATGCGGCGATCGCGGGGGGGGAGTTCCGCCGGGATCTGTATCACCGTCTGCGCGTCGTGCCGATCGAGATGCCTCCGTTGCGCGGCCGGGGCGAGGACGTGGAGCTGCTGGCGCAGTTCTTCCTCGATCGGTATCGGGCGCGGTTCGGGAGTCTGGCGCAGCGCCTCAGCGACGGCGCGATGGACGCGCTGCGGGCGCATGACTGGCCGGGCAACGTGCGCGAGCTGTCGCACATGATGGAGAGCGTCGTGCTGATGTCGGACGCGCCGGTGATCGAGCCGCATCACCTGCCGCTGAAGACCGCACGGATCGGCGCGACGCTCGAAGTCGAGTTGCACCCGTCGTCGCAGCGGATCAGCGTGGATTTCGACTCCGGGAATCCGGTGCTCGAGGATCTTGAATACAAGGTGCTCAAGGCGGCGCTGGAATACAGCGGGAACAACCTCAGCCGGGCGGCGCGGATGCTGGGCGTCACGCGCGACGCGATCCGCTACCGGATCAACCGTTACGAAGAGGAGCACGCCGGGGGCGGCGCGGCCGGCGGAGGCGAAAGCTCGCCGTCTTGACAGCGCGCGCCTCGCCTTTGACGATCGTGGGCATCATGTCTGAAGCTTACACGGGTCCGCTGGAGCGCGTGGACGCCTGGCGCTGGCGCATTCCGAAATCCTACAAACCGGGGATGCGCGTCGACGGGCTGATTTTCGCCAGCGAGGCGCTGATCGCGCACATCCGCAAGGACAAGTCGCCGGAGCAGGTGGCGAACGTGGCGACGCTTCCGGGGATCGTCCGTCATTCGATGGCGATGCCGGACATTCACTGGGGCTACGGATTCCCGATCGGCGGGGTGGCGGCGACGGATCCGCGCGCGGGCGGCGTCATCAGCCCCGGGGGCGTGGGGTACGACATCAACTGCGGCGTGCGCCTGATCCGGACCAACATCCCCTGGAAGCGCGCCGAGAAGCGGATCGAGAAGCTGGTCGAGACGTTGTTTGATACGGTTCCGTGCGGCGTGGGGCGCGGCGGGCGCGTGAAGTTCGGGACGAAGGAGATGACCCGCCTGCTGGAGCGCGGGTCGCCTTTTGTCGTCGCGGAGGGCTACGGGTGGGACCGCGACCTCGACGTGACGGAAGGCGGCGGACGGATCGACGGCGCGCGTCCGGATTTCGTCACGGAGACGGCGTATCAGCGTGGCGCGGGTCAGTGCGGGACGCTGGGGAGCGGGAATCATTTTCTCGAGGTGCAGGTCGTTGAGCGGGTGGACGACGAGGACGCGGCGAGAGTGCTGGGGCTGGAGGAGGGTCGGTTGACGGTGATGATTCACTCGGGGTCGCGCGGGCTGGGGTACCAGGTGTGCGAGGACGCGCTGCTGGAGTTGCGGGACGCGCCGCGGAAATACGGAATCGACCTGCCGGACCGGCAACTGGTGTGCGCGCCGGTGAACTCGCCGGAGGGGGAGCGGTATCTGGGCGCGATGCGGGCGGCGGCCAACTTTGCGTGGAGCAACCGGCAGATCATGACGCACCTGGCGCGGGAGGCGTTTTCCGCGGTGTTCGAGTCGCCGGCCGAGCAGTTGGGCATGACGCTCGTCTACGACGTGGCGCACAACATCGCAAAGATGGAGCCGTATGAGGTGGACGGGAAGGTCGTGCCGCTGTGTGTGCATCGCAAGGGGGCGACGCGGGCATTTCCGCCGGGACATCCGGAGCTGCCGGAGCGTTATCGAGGGATCGGTCAGCCGGTGCTGGTTCCGGGCGACATGGGTCGGGCGAGCTGGGTGCTCGTCGGGCGTGAGGGGTCCATGCTGGAGACGTTCGGAAGCTGCTGCCACGGCGCGGGTCGGCAGATGTCGCGCGGCGCGGCGATCCGGGCGAGCAAGGGCCGCAACATCCGCAAGGAGCTTCTGTCGCGCGGCGTGGTGGCGCGATCCCGCGGGAGAACCGGTCTGGAGGAGGAGCAACCGGACGCCTACAAGGACGTGAACGACGTGGTGGACGTTCTGCACGAGGCGGGCATCAGCCGTCGGGTGGCGCGGTTGAAGCCGGTGGGGGTGATCAAGGGGTGAGCGTGCAAAGCAGACGGGCGTGGACGTTACGAAGGAGAATCCGGTTGTTCACGCACGAGCGTCGTCAGCGTTCGCTCTGCGGGGCGACCTGCGGACGTTTGCGCTGCTGCTGATCGTCGGCGGGTACGTGACATCGTGCGTGCTGGGCATCCGGTGGGGTCTGCCGTCGCGGGCGCAGGATGCGGCGCTTTTCGGGGACGGTCCGGTGTGGCGTGGGGAGGACATTTATCGCCTCTCCGGGCGCGGGTGGGGCGCGGCGGACCGCGGCGCGGACGTGGACGTTGATCCGATCGCCCGACGGACCCGGGAACCGATCCTGCTCAATGAGTCGGCGGCCGACATCGCCCGCATCTACCTGCGTTACCGCCTGTATTCGCACCAGCCCGACGAAATGATCGTCTTTCGCGCGCTGGGCGGGATGAAGCCGTCGGCGGGAGACTTCGACCCGAAGCTGTATCAGTACGGCGGGCTTTTTCTTTATCCGGTGGGCGGACTGCTGAAGTGGTGCGGGCGGATGAACCTGATCGACGTCGGCGGGGACATTGCGTCCTACCTCGATCGTCCGGATGAGTTCGGGAAGTTTTACATCGTGTCGCGGGCGTATTCCGCGGGGTGGGGGCTGGTCGGGTTGCTGGCGGCGCTGGCGATCGGGCGCCGGCTGAGCGGGACCGGCGCGGGTCTTCTCGCCGCGGCGATCTTCGCGCTCATGCCGGTGGTGGTGTGCATGTCGCACGAAGGAAAGCCGCACCTTCCCGGGGCGGCGCTGATGCTGGTGAGCGTGGCGTTGGCGCTGAGGAGCCTTAGCGGCGGCGCGATCGAGGCGCCGGTTGAACCCGAAGCGATTGCGGTCGCGCGGCGTCGTAAGCGCCGGGCGTGGTGGGGGATGTGCGTGGTGTGCGGGGCGTCGGTCGGGATGGTGTTGTCGTCGGCGCCGATCGTCGTGCTGATTCCGCTGACGGCGTGGCTGATGCGACGTGAGGAGACCGGGGCGACGGGGGAGAGGGGGGCGTCATCAGATGCGGCGCGTGCGTCGGCAAGATCGGGCGCGTCAGCGGTGAAGTGGATGCTGCGCGTTGCGGCTGGAGCGGCGTGCGCGGGGGGGACGTACCTTGCAACGAATCCTTACGTGGCGATCAACGTGGTGCGCAACCGCGAGGTGCTGAGGAGCAACTTCGGCAACTCACTGGACATGTACGAAGTGTCGCGGGTTTTCGAGGGGCTGGTGCGCGTGGGCGAACTGACGGCGGAAGGCGCGACGACCGGCGTCGCGCTGGCGGGGTTGGCGGGCTGGGCGTGGCTGCTGAGGCGGCGCGGCGCGTCCGGGGCGGTGCTGGTCGTGCCCGCGGTCGTGTTTCTGCTTCAGTTCGTGTTGATCGGCGCGGGCAAGCCGGCGGAATACGGTCGGTTCGGCGTGTTCGCGGACGCGGCGCTGGCGATCGGGGCGGCGTGTGTGCTGTCCGAACTCCTGCGCCGGGGAGGGTGGCGCCGGGGCGTGGGCGCAGCGATGACGGCGGCGATCGTGCTCCTGACGGCCCGCGGAGGCTACGCTTACCTGCGGAACTTTGTCGCGGATGAGGGACCGAAGGGTTCCCGCGCCCAGGCGGCGCGGCACGTCGCGGACGAGTCCTCCCTGGCCGGTCGAGGCTATCTCGACGTGGGAGTCGGTCGCGAGCCTGCGCCTTACTGCTGTCCCCCGCTGAATTTCTCGGCGCATCGGCTCCGGTTG
This sequence comes from Phycisphaerae bacterium, assembly GCA_022072505.1. Classification (GTDB taxonomy): domain Bacteria; phylum Planctomycetota; class Phycisphaerae; order UBA1845; family UBA1845; genus JABWBH01. The sequence goes on along the minus strand of JAJVHU010000007.1, from coordinate 21,656 downwards.
TTTGCGTCGCAGGATGCGTGGCGCGCGGAGGCGTCGAAGACGACGAAGGTCTGGATCGAAACTTCGGACGCCGGTGCGCCGCCCGGAAGCGTCGAGGGGGTCTTCGGATTCGGCAGCGGCGAGACGCCGATCAGTTGGGCGAACAAGCCGATGACCGTCATTGTCGCGCCGGGCGAGTTTCCCTGAGGCGTACCGCGCTGGCGACGGAAACCGCGGGCGTGATTCAGAAGGGCAGCTCCGCCACGCGAGTCAGGACTTCGTCCCCCCAGCGGATGCCCGGCCGCCTCAGCCATCGCAGGACCGCCAACATTCCCGCGTGCTGACATGCGGCAAGCAGCAGGTCGGAATCCGCCGCGTCGGACACGGGCGTTCCCAGCGCCTCGGCCGGGATCCTCCGTGCCAGGTTCTCGACCAGTTCGGGCGTCGCCGGCGCGTCGTCAGCGCCTTCGATGGCGCGGGCGTCCGAAGGAACCGGAACTCCGCGACGGCGCAGCTCGTGTCGCAAGCGCCAGAGGAGGGCATGCACCTCGGCTTCCTTCGCGTGCAGCGCGGTGTCGCAGTGAAGCGGGGTGTCCGGCGGGATCGCGGCGAAATTCAACCCCGGACCGCGCGATTCAATCTCGTAAGCCCAGCAGAACGTGCAGTAATGTCCCCACGTCTCGTGCAGGCGAAGGAGCAGCTCGGGGTCGGAGGCGTCGCGCAATTGATCCGGCGTCAGAAGAGCGTCGCGGAACGCGCGGACGGCGCCGGGAGAGGGCACGTCGATCCCGCGAAGGTGGGGCGCCAGGTTCGGTCTGCGCCCGGCTGTGGTGCGAAGCTGCGCCAGGTTGGCCTGCACGGCGATGGCCAGCGCGCGGACGTCCTCCGTGGATCGCCGGTCTGCGTCCTTCGGGTCATGCACGGGAAGCTGCATCAGGACGGGTTCGCTCCTTCCCAGGACGCCTCGGCAGGCCGGTGCAGTCCGTATTTCTTGATCCGGTAACGAAGATTGTCGCGGCTGATGCCGAGCGCGCGGGCGGCGTGAACCTGATTCCAGCCGCAGTCGTTCAGGGCTTTGAGGACGAGGGCGCGTTCCTGGTTTTGCAGGATCGAAGCCTGATCCTGCGAGGCGGACGGCGCGGCGCCGGCGAGGAGGTCGGCCGGAAGATGCTGAGGGAGGATCTGCGCTCCGTCGGACATGAGGACGGCGCGCTCGATGACGTTGGCGAGTTCGCGGATGTTCCCGGGCCAGGGATGACTCATCAGAAGCGCGACGGCGTCGGGCGAAAGCGTGCGCGGGGGGACGCCGAGTTCGACGCACGCGCGCCGGGCGAAGCGGTCGGCGAGCGAGGGGATGTCCTCGCGGCGATCGCGCAACGGAGGCATGAGGATCGGAAAGACGTTCAGGCGGTAAAAAAGATCATCACGGAACCGCCCCTCGGAAATGAGGCGTTTCAGATCGCGGTTGGTGGCGGCGATGATCCGCACGTCGCAGGCGATCGTCCGCGTGCCGCCGACGCGCATGAATTCGCGCTCCTGAAGGACGCGCAGGAGCTTGACCTGCGTGGACAGGCTGATGTCGCCGATCTCGTCCAGGAAGAGCGTGCCGTGATCGGCCAGCTCGAAGCGCCCGACGCGCTGACCGGCGGCGCCGGTGAACGCGCCCTTTTCGTGCCCGAAAAGCTCGCTTTCCAGCAGGGTCTCGGTGAGCGCGGCGCAGTTCACGCCGACAAAGGCCTTGTCGTGGCGGTCCGAATTCGAATGAATGTATTTCGCGAGGACTTCCTTCCCCGTCCCGGTTTCGCCGAGCAGGAGGACGGTGGCGTGGGTGCGGGCGACGCGGTGGGCGAGGTCCAACATGCGGCGCAGCGCGGGGGAGTCGCCGATGATCTCCACGCCGGCGAGCACCGTTTCCCGCAAACCGACGTTTTCGCGCCTCAACGTTTCATGCTTCTGCGCGTTGCGCGTGCTGCACGCCGCCAGGTTGGCGAAGACCTTGAGCAGTTCAAGATCGCCGGCGCCGAACGGCGCGGCGTCGCGGGTGTTGAGGACTTCGATGACGCCGACGACCTCGGATTTGTAGATCATCGGGGCGGCGAGGAGTTCGCGGGTGCGGAACGACGCGCGGCGGTCGAACTCGGCGTAGAACTCCTTCCGCGCGGACACGTCCTGAACCCACTCCGCCTGTCCGGTGCGCAGAACCAGCCCGGCGATCCCGAGATCGGCGTTGAACTCCTCGCCGATGAGAAAAGGCGCATGATCGCCGACCGCCGCCGCGAAGATCAGCTTCCGGCGGCGGCGATCATGCAGGAGGACGCTGCTCGCCTCCGCCCGCGTCACGTCGCGCGCGGCGCGAGCGATCTGATCCAGCACGGCGTCCAGATCGAGCGAAGACACCAGCGCGGCCGTGGCGTCCGCGAGCCCCTGAAGCGATCCCGCGGGAAATCCGGCATGTGAGATTGCGTCCGACAAGCTGATGTCCGCTTTCCCGCGGCGTCCCCGTCCGCGTCATCCGCATTCCCGCCTCGCCGCTTCGGCCTGATCCCGCCCATCGTCACGCCTTGCGGCGCCCGATCAAGGCCAAATCTCAACCGGGTCGCCGATCCGCAGCACGCGATACAGGGCGTCGATGTCCGCGTCACGCAGCGCGACGCACCCGGCCGTCCAGTCCGCGCCGCGCCCGCCGCCGTGCAATCCGATCCCGCCGCCCAACGCCGTCACCCAGCTCGGACAGCGCCCCTCGCGCCATGCCCGTCGAATGCTCTCGGCCTCTCCCGCGGACAGCAAGCCCGAAGCGGCTGCGGCGTCCGCCGCCGGGGGATCCGGGTAGTTGATGCCCAGGAAGCCGCGGTAGGCGCTGGAAGGATGGCGCGTGACGATGCGGAAACGCCCCTCCGGCGTCCGACCGTCGCCGTCGCGCGTCTTCTGACCGAGAGGGTTGATGCCGAGATCGACGGGAAATGATCGGACCAGGCGAGCGCCGTCGAAGAGGTGAGCAATGCGACGGCTCTTGAGCACGACGAGGCGCGGCGCGACGACCGATTCAAGACGAGCGTCCGGCGGCAGATGCCTGTCTTGACCGGATGCGCCGGACGACAACAGAAGGAGCATCGACCCGAGCGCGGCGATCGACAACGCCTGAACGGCGCACTTGTGATAATTGAAGCGTGGTTCGTCCAACATGCTTCCGGTCCCCGCAGCTTCACGACGCACGGGGTGATCATAATGATGCGGCGGGCGGCATCCACCGCGGTCCGCAACGTCGCACGCAGCGTTCACCCCGCCGGAGCATCATTCTCTCGATCCTCTCCTAAGGCAATCCCCTCACGGACTTTTCATCAGATCGACGGAGTCCGTCCGGAGCAGGATCAGGGGGTGTTCTTCGCTTTCTGCAGATTCGCCTTGTGCGTGGGCCGTTGCAAGTGTATTATTAAAGGGCATATTTGCGGGTTCTTTCCGCTCAGCGCTTATGAACGAGGGCAACACAAGACGCTGCCGGACTTTCAGCCCGACGGCGACCTTGCGGGGTTGGTTTGATCCAGGTCTCGACTCGCAGACCGGTTTGATGCAGCAAGCGTACACGGGACGGGGTTGCCGCGGCGACGCGTGAGCCGCCCCTCGGAGGTAGAACATGCCAACGCTTCCGTTTCAGGATCGCATCGGCGAACTCGGTCATGCCTCGACCGCTGAACTGCTGGAAATGATCGAGCAGGCGCTGTCGTCGCCGGCGACCGCGTTCGAGTCGCGCACGACCGCGAAGCACTTCAAGCTGCTCCTCGACGCCCTGCACGCGAAGCTGCGGCGGCATCATGCGGCGGGCATGCTCTCCGCGGAGCCGGGCGCCGGAGCGCAGGCGTCGCTGACCGACGCGGATCCGCGCGCGATGCGCCTGAACGAGGAGCATACCACCCTGCTGGGCATGCTCGGTCGGTTGTGCGAGCAGTGTTACGCCGTGTCGGGGTTGTCGCCGGACGAGCAGGAGTTGTTCGTCCTGCGCTGCCGGGAGCTGCTGGCGGTTTTCCGACGGCACAAATGCGAGGAAGACCTGCTGTATTACCAGAACATCTGGCGCGAGGTCGGCGGGGAGGGCGGGTGACGAGAACCCTTTCCGACCCGGACGCGGCGACCGGGCGGAAAACCGCATGTCAGCTCCCGGCGACCGTTACGACGTCTTTCTCAAGCCCGCCGTGGCCCCTCGCGTTTGTCGCCCGCCGGAACGTGCGGGTATAACCCCCGCATGACGCTCAATCTGAAACTCGCGCTCTTTTGCCTGATCCTCACCACCGGAACCTTCGGACAGGAAGCGGAACCACCGCCGACTTCGCCTCCGGAAAGACCCGCCGACCCAGCCGGCGCTCCGGGCGTTCTCACCTCTCCGAACCGGGAACTCACGCTGGAGACGATCCTTCCGCCGGATGAGGCCGTCCGGCAGGCGCTGGCGGCGTTCGAGCGGATCGAGCTGGGCGGCGACGTGCAGAAGGAAGCCGCCGAGATCACGCGCCTTTACAACATGCTCGTCGAGACCGCGAAGGACAATCCCTGGCTGCTCTACATCCGGGGGCGCAGCGCGATCCTGTCAGGCCGCGTCGTCGACGGGATTTCCGACCTTGAAGCATTCACGAAAACACCCCCGGGGCAGACGGACTGGAAGACGTTCCGCATCCTCGGCGACGTCCACGTGCAGGACTACCCGCGCCTGGCCGAGGCGAAGTACCGACAGGCGCTCGCTCTGAATGACCGCGAGCCGACGATTCTGCTCGGATTGTCGCAGGCCGTGTTCAAATCCGGACGCAAGGATGAAGGCGTTCAGCTTGCGGAGCGGGCGCTGGCGCTGGATGGTCGCAGACACGTCGGCTACTTCGACAACCTGGCGGCGATGCTCCGCTCGCGCGGCGGCGAGGGCGATCTTTACAAGGCGGTCGAGGTCGTCAACCAGGCGATCCAGGTGGCGCAGAAGGGCGCGGACCAGAACCCGCTGGACATTCTCTCGCTGCGCGTGCTGGCGGGCGAGTACGAAGCCGCCCTGGTCCTTCTGCGCGACGTGCTCCTCGCCGAACCGAAGAACCCCTCCGCGTACAAAGCGGCGGTGGACGTCGGGGCGAACCTGGCGGAGGTCCGGCACCGCCTGTCGCTGCTGGAGGCCGTCGCGTTGCTCGAAGTGCAGGCGATGCCCGCCCTCGAGGGCAAGTTCACGCCCGAACTGGCGCAGTCTTACGCTCGTCTGCTCGAACTCGTCGGGCGCGTTGATGACGCCCGCAAGACGTATCAGACGCTTCTGGACAATGATCCGGCGCACGCCGAGGCGAGGGCCGCTCTGGAAAGGCTGAAGAACGCGCCCGTCGCGCCTGCACCCGCCGGAGAGGCGGAAGGCGGCGGGGCGAAGCCGGGCGATCCCGGTACCGCGGATCCGCCGAAACCGGAAGCGACAAAACCAGGGTAACGCGCTCGATTTCGCGCGGACTCCCTTTTTGGCGCGCGGCGAAGGACGGCGCGGGCGCCCTCCTCCGACGCCACGGAGACACCTCATGTCTTTTGTGCTTACACTGGTCTGGACGTTTCCCGGTTTCATCGCCTTCCCTCAGGACGCGCCGCGTCCGGAGCATCCGCGCCCCGACCGGCAACGCGAAGCGTGGATCAACCTCAACGGCCGCTGGGACTTCGCCGAGACGGACGACGACGCGGACGAGTCGTTCCTGACCCGCGCGGACTGGCCGGACAAGATCGTCGTCCCCTTCTGCCGCGAGTCGAAGCTGTCCGGGCTGGAGCGCAAAGGCTTCATCAGAAACGTCTGGTACCGGCGCACGATCACGATCCCGCCGGACTGGAGCGGCAAGCGCGTGCTGCTGCACATCGGGGCGTGTGACTGGCGCACGACCGGCTGGCTGGACGGCGTGCGCCTCGGCGAGCACACCGGCGGCAACGTCCCGATCACGTGGGAGTTGAAAGACGCGAAGCCCGGCGCGACGCACACGCTCATCCTCCGCGCGTTCGACGACCCGCGCAGCGGCCTGCAGCAGCTCGGCAAGCAGTCGAGCCGCGAGGAAAGCCACGGCATCTTTTACACGCGGACGACGGGCATCTGGCAGACGGTCTGGCTCGAAGGCGTCGGAGCGTCGTTTGTCCGTGACATCGCCGTCGTCGCCGACCCGGCGACCGGTCGGGCGACGTTCCGCGTCGAGACGGACGGGGGGTTGACGGGGCTGGAGATAGAGATCGAGGTTTTCGCGGAGGGCAAGCCTGTCGGGAAGTCGCGTCGCGCGGTTTCCGGGCTTTGCACGGAGCTTTCGACCGACCTCGGCGTGAAACGTTCGTGGACGCTCGACGACCCTTTCTTGTACACGGCGACGGCGTCGCTGCTGGCGGACGGTCGGACGGTGGACCGTGTCGAGACTTACTTCGGTCTGCGCAGCGTGGATGTGCGCGGCCGACAGCTTCTTATCAACAACAAGCCGGTGTTCCAGCGTCTCGTGCTCGACCAGGGGTTCTACCCCGACGGAGTCTGGACCGCGCCGAGCGACGAGGCGCTGAAGCGCGACATTGAGCTTTCCAAGGCCGCCGGGTTCAACGGCGCTCGGCTGCATCAGAAGATCTTCGAGCCGCGCTTTCATTACTGGGCGGACCGGCTCGGGTATCTGACATGGGGCGAGATGCCCAGCTACGGCGCGAACTACGCGGACGCCCGCGTTCACCTGCCGATCCTTCACGAAGCCGTCGCGTCGATCGTGCGCGACCGCAATCATCCGTCGATCATCGGCTGGTGCCCCTTCAACGAGACCCCGCCGGAAGCCGGTCCGCTTCAGAACGTGGTTTATGACATGATCAAGACGCTCGACCCGACGCGCCCGGTGATCGAGACGAGCGGGTGGGTGAAAAGCCACCCGGATCCCGACGTCGACTGCCGGCATGATTACACGCAGGATCCGGCGGCGCTCGCCGCCAACTGGGCGCACATCGGCGACGCACGCGACTTCCCGCCGCAATACGGCGTCACCCGCATCGACCGTCCCTTCTTCCTCAGCGAGTTCGGCGGCATCGGCTGGCTTCCCCCCGGCAAGGAGGGCTGGGGATACGGCACGAATCCGAAGACGCTTGACGAGTTTTATGAGCGCTACGGCGGACAAATGAAGGCGCTGGGCGACAACCGCTTCATGTTCGGCTTCTGCTACACCCAGCTCACCGACATCGAGCAGGAATGCAACGGCGTCTTCTACTACGACCGCACGCCGAAGTTCGACCTGGCACGGGTGTGCTCGCTGACGACACAGGCGGCGGCATATGAGCAGAACCCGCCGGGGATCGAGCCTGCCGCGCCGATGCGCTGGCGAACGCCGGTCAAGGCGGCGGTCGATCCGGGGACGCCGCCGACGTGGCGTTACACGACGACCGCACCGCCTGAAGGTTGGCCCCGCGCGGACTTCGACGACTCCGCCTGGCCCGCCGGACAAGGCGGATTCGGGCACAAAGCCGGCTGGGAATCGCGCATCAGGACGCCGTGGACGACGCCCGACCTCTGGTTGCGGACGGAGTTTGACTACGACGGCGCGCCGTGCGACGCGGCGTTCCTCATCATGCACTACGACAACGCGACGGAGGTCCATCTCAATGGCGAGCCGCTGATCGAACTGAAGGGCTGGAACGACGCCTACGCGCCGTTCGACGTGAGCGCGAAGCTGACCGGCGCGTCCTCCGCCTTGCGCAAGGGCGTCAACACGCTGGCCGTCCACGTGCATCAGGATACGGGCGGGCAGTTCATCGACCTGGCGCTGCTGCTGGGGTCGCCCTCGTCGCGGTAGGCGGGCTCATCGGACGACGAGGTGGTCCGAACGACCGCGGCATATACAATCGTGGGTCATGCTCATCGTCGAGAACGTCACGAAGGAGTTCCCTCGGCGCGGCGGCGCCCTTGACATTCTTCGCGGCGTGTCGTTTCAACTGGCGCCGGGGGGGGCGCTGGCCGTGATGGGCCCGTCGGGTTGCGGGAAGAGCACGCTGCTGAACATCCTGGGGACGCTGGAACCGCCGACGAGCGGGCGGGTCACGATCGGCGGCGAGGATCCCTTCCGCCTCGCGCCGCAAGCGCTGGCCCGCTTCCGCAACCGGCGGATCGGTTTCGTGTTTCAGGAGCATCACTTGCTGCCGCATCTGACCGCGCTGGAGAACGTGCTCCTGCCGGCGCTGGCTCGAGGGGAGGGCGCGGACCTGAGCGACAAGGCCGTCGCGCTGCTGGGTCGCGTCGGGCTGTCGGATCGGCGCGATCATTTCCCGGCGGAAATGTCCGGTGGAGAGCGGCAGCGCGCGGCGATCGCGCGGGCGCTGCTGCTGAGCCCGTCGGTTGTGCTCGCGGATGAGCCGACGGGGAACCTGGACCGTCGGACCGCGGGAGAGATCGCGGACCTGCTCTCGGAGCTTCCCCGGGCGGACAAGGTCGCGCTCGTCGTCGTCACGCACAGTGAGGCGCTGGCGGCGCGGTTCGACCGGACGTGCGAGTTGATCGACGGGGTGCTGGCGGACAAGGCGGCGGCGCAGGCATGACGGCGACACGGTACGTCCTTCGCGGCTTGGCGCACCGGCGATCGACGTCGCTGACGGTCGCGCTCGGCGTCGCGGTGGGCGCGTCGGCGCTGATCGGAGCCCTGATCGTCGGCGACTCGATGCGCGGCAGCCTGCGCGAGCACGCGCTGAAGCGGCTGGGCGGCGTGACGCATGCGCTGATCGCGCCGCGCTTCTTTCGCGCCGGACTGGCGTCGGTCCTGCCGGATGCAGGCGTCGCGGATGACGCGCGGTTGGCGCCCGCGATCCTGCTGACCGGCGGCGCGGAGCACGCCGAGTCCCGGCGACGGTCCAACGGCGCGCAGATTTTCGGAGTCGAGGCGGGGTTCTTCCGCACGGTTGCGCCCGAAGACGTGGGCGGCGCGAAGGAGCTTTTGCCCGGGGGGATTCCGGGGAGTTCCGAACCTGAAGGATGTCTGATCAACGCGGTGCTGGCGTCGGACCTCGGCGTGCGGACGGGGGACGAACTGCTCCTGCACTTCGCCCGGCCCGGCGACGCGCCCGCCGAGACGCTGCTGGGGCGGCGCGATGACACGACGGCGGCGCTTCGCCTGCCGGTGCGCGGCATCGCGCCCGACGAGGCGGGCGGCGGGCTGAGTTTGCGTCCCCGACAGAAGCCGCCGCGCAACGTTTTTGTTCCGCTGCACGTGCTCCAGCGCGCTCTGCGGCGTGACGGCGCGGCGAACGTGCTGCTGGTCCGCGCGTCAGGCTCGGACTCGGATGCGTCGGACGCCGTGACGGCGCCGTTGACCGCCGGCCTGCGATCTTCCGTGACGCCGGAGGACGTCGGCATCCGGATTCGGACGGATGAGGCGCGCCGGATCGTCTCGATCGAAAGCGACCGCCTGCTGATCGACCCGGCGACGGAGCGCGTCGCCGAGGCTGCGATCCGTCGGCTCGGGGCTTCCGCGACGCGGGTGCTGGCGTATCTGGCGAACGACGTTGACGCGACGCAGGCGAGCGTTCCTTATTCAACCGCGGCGGGTCTGGACGCGGAGGCGTTTGCGTGGGGCGACTTCCGCGACGCGCAGGGACGTGACGTCGGTGCTCCGGGCGACGACGGGGCGCTTCTCAATGCGTGGACGGCTGAGCAACTCGGCGCGCTTCCGGGGGACACGGTGACGTTGCGGTACTTCGTCGCAGGGGGAGTCGGCGAGTTGCTGACGCGCGAGCGGGCGTTCCGCGTGGTCGGCGTGATCGAGATGAACGAGGCCGCGGCGGACGCGGGCTTCGTTCCTGAATATCCGGGCATCACCAACGTGCGGCGGCTGACGGACTGGAATCCGCCCTTTCCTTTCGACTTCCGAAAGGTGCGCGACGCGGACGAGGCGTACTGGGACGAACACCGCGCCGCGCCGAAGATTTTCCTCAATCTTGCGGCCGCGCAGGCGATGTGGGCGACCGAGCCGGACCGTCACGGCCGGCTCACGTCGATCCGCCTTCGCGTGCCGGAGGGTAAGACCCCGGCAGCATTCACGGAACAGGTTCGCGCGGCGCTGACGGCGGCGATCGATCCTGCGGAGTTCGGACTGCTGTGGCGAGACGTTCGCGGCGAGGCGCTGGCGGCGGCGCGCGGAACGACGGATTTCAGCCAGCTTTTTCTGGGGTTCAGTTTCTTCCTGATCGCGGCGGCGGCGATGCTGGCGGCGCTGTTGTTCCGGTTGAGCGTGGAGCGGCGGTTGCGGGAGATCGGCGTGCTGGCGGCGACGGGGTTCGCGCCCTCGCGGATCCGCGGGATGCTCCTGAGCGAAGGCGCGGTGCTGGCGGGCGCGGGATCGGTCGCGGGATTGCTGGGGGCGGCGGGGTATGCGTGGGGGATGCTTTCGGGGCTGCGGACGTGGTGGTCGGCCGCGGCGAATGCGCCGTTCCTGTCCTTGCACGTTGAGGCGGCGACGGCCGTGATCGGCGTGCCGGCGGCGGCGCTGACGGCGCTGCTCAGCATGATGGCGGCGCTGCGCGGCGCGCTGCGGGAAAGCCCTCGGCGGCTGCTTTCCGGCGCATTGCCTGAGACGGCGCCGGGCGGCGGGCCGTCGAGGCTGGTGCGGGTGTTTTCGCGGATCCTGCCCCTGACGTGCGCCGCGATGTTCGTACTCGCGTGGTTGGTGCGCGGGACGGCCGCGGAGGCGGGTGCGTTCTTCGCCGTCGGGAGCCTCACGCTGATCGCCGGGCTGTCGTTGGCGCGCGTGCGGTGGCGCCGCCGGGCGCGGCTGGGCGCGCGGGCAGGCCCGGGCGCGACGCTCGCGCTGGCGGCGCGGAACGCGGCGCGACACCCCGGACGCAGCATGACGACCGTCGCGCTGATCGCCTCGGCCACGTTTCTCGTGGTCTCAATTCAGGCCTTCCGACAGACGCCGGACGATCGCGACGAGTTGGCGGGAGCCGCTGGAGGCTTCGAGTTGGTCGCGGAATGCGAGACGCCTCTGCCGTATGACCTGGCGATCCCGACCGGTCGGGAGTCGCTCGGCCTGGCTCCGCGAACCCGTGAGTTGCTCGGCGGGGCGCAGGTCTTCCCCTTCCGTCTCCTCTCGGGCGATGAGACAAGCTGCACGAGCCTTTATGTCCCGACGCGCCCGCGCATCCTCGGCGTGGAGGAGCGCTTCATGCAGCGCGGAGCCTTCGCAATCCGGGCGAACGAAGCGCCCGGCGCGTCCTCCTCGGCGTTGTGGTCTCTCCTGAACCAGCCGCTCGATGACGGAGCCGTCCCGGTCATCGGTGACGAAAACGCCGTGCGTTGGCAGCTTCATTCCGGACTGGGGCGAGAGATCGTCATTGAAGATGAGGCGGGGCGCCCGACAACACTGCGGTTCGTCGCGCTGCTGAAGGGCAGCGTGTTGCAGAGCGAACTGATGATCGGCGACGCCGCGTTCCGCCGCCTTTTCCCGACCGCGGCGGGACATGCGTTCTTCCTCATCGACGTGCCGGGAGAAAGCGCGTCGGCGCTCGCGACCGCGCTGGAAGGGGATCTGCGCCGCTTCTCGTTCGACGCCGAACCCGTGCGGGTGCGCCTGAAGGCGTTTCTTGAAGTGCAGAACACGTACCTCTCGACGTTTCAAGCGATCGGCGGATTCGGGCTGATCCTCGGGACGTTCGGGTTGGCTGTCGGAACGGCGCGGAACATCCTTGAGCGCCGGTCGGAGCTGGCGCTGATGAGAGCCGTCGGGTATGCGCCTTCGACACTGAGACGGTTGATCGTGATTGAACACCTTGCGTTGGCGTTGCAGGGTCTTTTGATCGGGCTTGCGGCGGCGGCGGCGGCGGTTCTGCCGCGCTTGCTGGACGAACCTTCGTCGCTGCGGCTGTGGAGCGCGGCGGGCGTCGCCGCGGCGATCGGACTGGTGACGTGGATCACCTGCACGCGGGTCACACGTCAGGTGGCTCGAGATGAGATTGTCGCGGCGCTTCGTCGGGAATGACGGCGCGCCGGCTCTTATATCGGGAAAACACAGTAGGAAACGACGACGCCGGATGCACGGCGCAAAAAAGGAGGCGCCCCGCCCGACGACGCGTGAAGCGCCGTGCCCCCCGGGATCGAGGCGCCTTAAGCCCAACGCTTCGGATACTAGCGGCGCCGAATTCAAACGTCAACCCCTTTTTTGAGATCGAGAGCGGTATTTTGCATCGATCCTTATCAGACTTGGTCGCCTCCGAATATGCCGGCCGCATCGCCGGCGGGCGTGCGCCGCAAGCTTCAATCCTGAAGGAGCTTGCGAAATAAACCGTGTGTCTCGCAAGAAGACGGTTGGGCTGAAGTCCCTGCCGCTGTCCTTCCGCCATCAGGCTTGATGCGTCGTTGACGGCGCCGTTCCGGACCCGGATGATCGAGGTTCGTCGGCAGGATTGTTCCACAATGAGTGCAGGGGCATCGTCGAAAGGGTCCATCGCGGCTTCAGAACAAGCGGACGCGCCGCCGAGGATTTCACGTCGCGGTCAGATGGTGCGCGTCGTCGTCCTGTGTCTGACGGTGCTGGCGGTGCTGGCGTACGCCTTTGCGCCCGCCCGGGAGTTTCAACGTCGCGTGGATTGCTGTCGGAATCTGAAGGGGTTCTACGCCGGCGAGACCGCGCTGGAGGCGTTGCGGTGTCCGCGCAGCGGCGGAGGGTATGATCGCGTGATCCTTCCGGCCGTAGCGGTCCCTTTCCCCCACATCATCGTCGTGGAGCCGATGGCGAACCACGGCGATGAAGGCGGGGCCGTCCTTTATTCCGACGGGCACGCGGAATTCCTGATGAAGGGGAATTATCTGTCGCGGATCGAGTCGGATCGGGAGCGCGTCCGCGTCTATCTGGCGTCGCTGTCGCCGACGGAGCCTCGCAATGACGACGCGCCCTGATGCGCACCGCGGTCCGGGCGCCGCACGCTCCCTCGACGCCGCGATGCTGGAGGTCCGCGGGCTTTCCGTGGTCGCTTCGAGCGACGGCGCGCCGGTCGAACTGGTCAGCGACATCAGCTTCACGCTGCATGCCGGGCGCACCCTTGCGCTGGTCGGCGAGAGCGGATGCGGAAAGACCGTGACGGCGCTGAGTCTTCTGCGGCTTCTTCCGCGACGGACGCTGCGGATCGCCTCGGGAGCGATCGTGCTGCGGCCGCGCGACCCGAAGCAGGAAGCCGTCGACGTCGCAAGGCTTCCGGACCGCGCGCTGGCGGACGTGCGCGGGCGGCGGATCGGGATGATTTTTCAGGAGCCGATGACGTCGCTGCATCCGCTGAAGACGATCGGGGAGCAGGCGTCGGAGGGGGTTCGGCGTCACTTGGGAGCCGGATCCGGCGCCGCGCGAGAACGCGTCGAGCGCTGGCTGTCGCGCGTCGGTCTGGAACCGGCGAAGGCGTGCGCGAAGCATTACCCGCACGAGCTTTCGGGCGGGATGAGACAGCGGGCGACGATCGCCGCAGCGCTGGCCTGCGAGCCCGACGTGCTCGTCGCGGATGAGCCGACCACGGCGCTGGACGCCTCGGTCCAGGCGCAGGTGCTGCGCCTGCTGCGCGACGTGCAGCGCGAGGCCGGACCGGCGATCCTGCTGATCACGCACGACTTCGGCGTCGTCGCGGAGGCGGCGGACGACGTCGCGGTGATGTACGCCGGTCGGATCGTCGAGCGCGGACCGGCGTTCTCCGTGATGTCGCATCCATGTCACCCGTATACACGCGCGCTGCTTGAATGCGTTCCGCGCCCGAACGCTGCGTGCGCCGGGCGCCTGCGCACGATCCCGGGCCGCGTGCCCGTTGCCGCGGCGTATCCCGCCGGCTGCCGGTTTCATCCGCGCTGTGCCATCGCTCGAGGGTGGGCCGAGTCGAGCGGTTCATTATCAGGGGGGGTTGAAATCGAACCCGGGGTGCGCGTTTTGCCCCGTTGCATCTTCGGCGACGCTGCGGCGGAGGAGCGACCCCACGCCCCCTCTCCACCGTGGATCTCCGTCGGTCCCGGACATGAAGCGGCGTGCTGGGAAATCGGCGCAGGCGCCCTCGATCAGACCTCCGATTCCGCAGAGTACAAGGTTCGCGCAGACTCCGCCGGTTAACCCGGGATCTGAGCTCGACTTTTGCCCTTTTCCGGAGGGGGGATTTTGTGAATCGCGGGGAAAAACAGAGGGATAGCGATTTCGCAACACCCGCCTGAAATGCCGGATGTTTCAAAACCCCAAGCCGCGGTGTTGATATCCTCGACCATTCAGGGCATCTCCCTCCTTCAAAAACGGCACAAGTCGAGGTAAGGGCTTCCAAGCACTGGCGTGCCGGGCTGTTTTCCAGCGCCCTTCCGGGGCTGAGACCCCCGGAGGATCCTCCGGGACACAACCCATGCGACCGCCCCCTGCCCGCAGAATCGCGCCGCAGGATTGCGCAGGATCCTAAGTTCACGCGATTTCAATGCCCCGCAACCGGAGCCGGGTGGAGACTCAGGCGCCCGGATGAATAACTTTCGACTTTCCGCTTTCGACTTCAGGTGTGCCGCCGTCCGCGCCCGACCTGCGGCCGCCTGTTGCCTGCCCCCTACTTCTTCCCTTCCGCCTGCGCCTTGTGACTGTAATAGACCTCAGCGTAGGCGGGCATGTGTTCGATGAAAAGCTGCGTGGAGCCCGGACCCGCCGGGTTGCGCCAGTCATAAAGCATCTCGCAGGCGATGGCGAACCACGTGCCCATGACGGCGCCCGCGTCCGACATGCGCATCAGCGACGCCGTCTGCGTATCCGCGTTCATCGATCCCGAGGCGTCCACCACGACGTAGACTTCATACCCGGCGTCCAGCGCCGACAGCGTGGCGAACGCCACGCACACGTCGGTCGTGATCCCCGACATGACGATCTTCTTTCGCCCGGTCTTCTTGATCGCCTCGACGAAATCCGCGTTCTCCCACGCATTGATCTGTCCCGGGCGCGAGATCAGCGGCGCGTCCGGCAGGAGCGCCAGCACCTCGGGGAGGAAAGGCCCGTTCGGCCCCGTTTCGGCGCTGGTCGTGATGACGCTCGGCACGTGATGCAGCTTCGCGGTCTTCGCCAGCGCGATGACCCTGTTCTTGAACTCGGTCGGACGGGCGCTGTCGACCAGGTTCATCAGGCCCGTCTGATGATCGATGAACGCGAACACGCAGTTGTCCGGCGTCCACCGCTCGCGCTTCCCGCCCGGCGCCCAGGTCGGCGAGGATTTCGCCGACGACGTCTGAAGTCCGGGCGTCGCGACCGCGCGGGTCCAGGCGGAATAACCCGATCCCAGCAGACTGACGACGCAAAGACCCGCCACCCACGTTGAAACACGTCCTCTCATCGTTGACTCCTTAAGGAACACGACTCCCGTTCTGTTCGACGAACCCGCCGCCCGCCGGCGCACGGGGGCGGTCCCGCCGACGTTCTGAACCCCTCCACCCCCGTCACGCCGCAAACCCTCCGTCAATCGTCAGGCACGCGCCGGTGACGAATGCGGCCTCCGGACCGGCGAGGTAGGCGACCATGCCGGCGATCTCGTCCACATGCGCGTAGCGCGGCAGCGCCATGAGCCTCTTCAGGCGGTCCGCGAATTCACCTTCATCGGGGTTCATGTCCGTGTCCACCGGACCCGGTTGAACGCAATTGACGGTGATCCCTCGCGGACCCAGATCGCGCGCCAATCCGCGCGTCAGCCCCGCGACCGCGGCTTTGCTCATCGCGTAGACGCTTCCGCCCGAAAACGGCATGCGGTCGGCGTTGACGCTGCCGATCGTGATGATCCGCCCGCCGTCCTTCATGTGCCGCGCCGCCTCCTGCGAGGCGATGAACACGGCGCGAACGTTGACCGCGAACGTGCGATCGAACTCTTCGAGAGGAAAGTCCTCGATCGGTTGGACCACGGCGATGCCCGCGTTGTTCACCAGGATGTCGATCCCGCCGAACGTCCTGACCGTCTCGACGACGGCGTTCCTCGTCGCCGCGGCGTCGGCGCCATCGGCCCGGATCGCCAGGGCGCGCCCCCCGTCTTTCTGAAGGTCGCTGACGAGTTCCTCCGCCCGGGGCTTCGAGTTGGCGTAGGTGAACGCGACCGCCGCCCCTTCCCGGACCAGCCGCTTCGCAATCGCCGCCCCGATCCCGCGTGAACCGCCGGTCACCAGCGCCGTCTTTTTCGTCAAAGCCTTCGTCATCCCGGATCCGCCCTGTCACATGAGGTCGAAAAGAAGAACCTCGGCGTCGCTCACCGCCGTCACCACGATTTCAGGCTGTTCCGTCAGCGACGCGCCGTCCCCCGCGACCAGGCGCTGCCCGTCCAGATCCACCTCCCCTCGCGTCACCTGCACCCACGCCCCGCGCCCCGGCGCCGGCTCATGACGCACGCTCTGTCCCGCACGCAGCGCCGACGCCATCAGCCGCGCGTCCTGATTGATGCGGATCGAACCGTCGTGTCCGTCGCCGGACGCCAGCAGCGTCAGCCTGCCCGATTCCGCCAGCGAGGGGAACCGGCGCTGCTCGTAGGTCGGAGGCGCGCCGCGTCGATCGGGCTTGATCCAGATCTGAATCAGATGCACCGGCTCGGTCGCCGACGGATTGAACTCGCTGTGTTCGACCCCGGTTCCGGCGGCCATGTATTGCACGTCGCCGGGGCGAACCCGGCCGCGGTTGCCGAGACTGTCCTGATGCTCGAGTTCGCCGGAAAGGACGTAGGTCAGGATTTCCATGTCCCGGTGCGGATGCATCCCGAACCCCTGTCCCGCAGCGACGCGGTCTTCGTTGATCACGCGCAGCGAGCGAAACCCGCGATAACGGGAATCCTGATAATCCCCGAAGGAAAACGTGTGATACGTGTCAAGCCAGCCGTGATTGAAGCGGCCTCGGTCGACGCCGCGACGGATCATCATCATCATGCCTCACCCCCTGCCGCTGCGTCGCGCGGCGCGGTGCGGTGCGGACCTTGCGACGTCGTGTGCCGGACCCCAGGGAACTCCCCCCCGGCGCATCCGCGCCCGCCCTTCCGCCCGCTTTCGGGCGAAACGTACCGTAGTGGAACACCGGCCCGAGGAACAGCCCGAAGCGCGTGGCGCACGGGGGCCTCCGGTTTACAGGCCGGACCGCCCTGCGCTGCACGGTTGGGCGGCGACTTGTGATTGACACCCCCCGCCCGATTCCGCGACAATTACGGCGTTCGGGCCGCCGATGCCGGGGCGCTCTGACCCGGACCGGGCACAAGGGGATCGAAAACCGACTCTCAAGGAGAACATCATGTCCGCGACCGCAACCGCCGTTCAACCGCCGAAAGTCCGTCAGACGCGCATGCTCATCAATAACGAGTGGTGCGACGCCGCCTCCGGAAAGACCTTCCCCACCGTCAATCCCGCCACCGGCGACGTGATCGCCCAGGTCGCCGAGGCCGACGCCGAAGACGTCAACCGCGCCGTCAAGGCCGCCCGCACCGCCTTCGACTCCGGCAAGTGGGCCAAAACCACCTCGAGCAAACGCGGATATCTGCTCAACAAGCTGGCTGACCTGATCGAGGCCCACAAGGAGGAACTGGCGGCGCTCGAATCGCTCGATAACGGTAAGCCGTACCGCGACGCCATCGCCGCCGACCTTCCGCTCACCATCGCCTGCTACCGCTACTATGCCGGATG
This sequence comes from Phycisphaerae bacterium, assembly GCA_022072505.1. GTDB lineage: Bacteria > Planctomycetota > Phycisphaerae > UBA1845 > UBA1845 > JABWBH01. The sequence goes on along the minus strand of JAJVHU010000007.1, from coordinate 4,063 downwards.
GGCGGACAAGATTCAGGGCAAGACCATCCCCATCAACGGCCCGTATTTCTGCTACACGCGGCATGAGCCGGTCGGCGTCGCGGCGCAGATCATCCCGTGGAACTTCCCGCTGCTGATGCAGGCGTGGAAGCTCGGTCCGGCGCTGGCCTGCGGATGCACGACGGTGCTGAAGGTCGCGGAGCAGACGCCGCTGTCCGCCCTTCGCGTCGGCGAGCTGATCGTCGAAGCCGGTTTCCCGCCGGGCGTGGTGAACATTCTTCCGGGCTACGGACCGACCGCGGGCGCGGCGCTGGCGCGGCACATGGATGTCGATAAGGTGGCATTCACCGGCTCGACCGAAGTCGGCCACCTCATCATGAAGGCCTCTGCCGAGAGCAACCTCAAGCGCGTCACGCTCGAGCTCGGCGGCAAGAGCCCGAACATCGTCTTCGCCGACGCCGACATGGACCAGGCCATCGAAGGCTCGCATTTCGCGCTCTTTTTCAACCAGGGTCAGTGCTGCTGCGCCGGCTCGCGCCTGTACGTCGAGGAAAAGTGCTACGACGAGTTCGTCGCGCGCAGCGTCGAGCGGGCGAAGAAGCGCAAGGTGGGCGACCCGTTTGACGCCTCCGTCGAGCAAGGGCCGCAGGTGGACGAGGACCAGTTCAAGAAAGTGATGTCCTACATCGAGGCCGGCAAGAAGGAAGGGGCCAAGCTCCTCGCCGGCGGCGGGCGCGTCGGGTCGAAGGGCTACTTCGTCGAGCCCACCGTCTTCGCCGACGTGCAGGACAACATGAAGATCGCCCAGGAAGAGATCTTCGGCCCGGTGATGAGCATCATCAAGTTCAAGGACACCGCCGACGCGATCAAGCGCGCGAACAGCAACATGTACGGTCTGGCCGCGGCCGTCTGGACCAGGGACATCTCCAAGGCGCACGCGATCGCCAACGGCGTCCGCGCGGGCACGGTCTGGGTCAACTGCTACGACGTCTTCGACGCGGCGGCGCCGTTCGGCGGCTACAAGCGCAGCGGCATCGGCCGCGAACTGGGCGAGTATGGGTTGCAGGCGTACACGGAGGTGAAGACGGTGACGGTGAAGCTGTAGCCGATGTGTCAGGCAACCATCGTGGAGATTGGAATATGCGTGCAGTCGTATTGCACAGGGGTGAAGACGGTTATTGGGTGGCGGAAGTTCCATCGCTTCCCGGCTGCGTAAGCCAAGGCAAGACGCGAGTTCAAGCCATTGAGAATGTGAAAGAAGCGATCGATGGCTGGGTCGAGACCGCCGCGGCACACGGTCAAGCGATTCCGGATGAGGACTTCGACACGCAGGTCGTGTGCGTATGAGCCATCTTCCTGTCATTTCGGGCAGGGAGTTGGTCAAGGCGCTGGCGAAGCTCGGCTTCGCGCTCGATCGTCAGAAGGGAAGTCATATGATCCTGTACCGCAGTAATCCAGTGATGACGCTATCCGTTCCGGATCACAAGGAACTCGACCGGGGGACGCTTCGCTCGCTCCTGCGACAGGCGGGAGTCACTCCCGACGAGTTCAGGAAGCTGTTGTGACGGGAACCGCGCCCTTGGGCAGATATAGGCGCTCCGCCCTGGGCCGCGAGCTGGGCGAGTATGGTTTGCAGAATTACACGGAGGTGAAGACGGTGACGGTGAAGTTGTGATCGCGAGGATCCATTTGAGATGAAGACTACCCATCAGGCTACGGCGGATGTGTTCGTGACGGCGCTTCGGGCGCTTCGGAAGGCCGACCGCGACGCTGTGCTCGTTCAGATCGCTCGCGACAAGGAATTCGCCCAAGACGTCCTGGACCTGGCGCTGATGACGACGCGGCGGAAGGAGCCTTCACGGCCCTTCCGCGAATATCTCGCCGCGAGAAAGAAACGGTGAGCAATGCGCCGACGTATGTGGTCCGCATCAAGCGGTCGGCGGAACGCGAGATGGACCACCTGCCGCGACAAGCGTTCGAGCGCGTCAGGCAGGCGCTGATTGGGCTGGAGGAAGACCCACGGCCGAGGGGATCCAAAAAGTTGCGGGGAGTTGAGGATTACCGTTTGCGCGTCGGATCGTATCGCGTGCTGTACTCCATCAACGATCGAACGCGCATGGTGGAGGTGATTGCAGTCGGCCATCGAAAGGATGTCTACCGCGGGCTCTAACGCGGCGGCGCCCTTCGGCGCCTACAAGCGCTCCGGCATCGGCCGCGAGCTGGGCGAGTATGGTTTGCGGGCGCGTACAGAGGTGAAGACGGTGACGGTGAAGCTGTGATTGCACCGTTGGAAATCCTTCCGAAGGAGCCGGAATGCTGTTGAAAATACCCTTGATATTGGGACCTCAACCTGAGGGCGGCTTCACGGTGACCTCTCCGTTGCTCCCGGAGTTCGTGACGGAGGGCGATAGCGCCGCCGAGGCGCTGGCGAACGTGCAGGATGCGCTCGCAGCCGTGGTGGAGTTGTATCAGGATTCGGGTCGGCCGCTGCCGGCCAACATCGAGCAGCACGACGAGAATGCTCCCGTCTGGCTTGAGACCGTGGTGGCCGCGCCGTGAAATACCGCGAGATTGCGCGAAAACTCGCGGCGCTGGGTTGCGAGGAAATCCTGCGCCGCGGTGGTGGTTCACATCGAAGTGGCGGAACCCGAGGAATGACCGGGGTACGGTCGTTCCCGATTGGGGCGGCAAGGATCTGAAGCTCGGGACGGTCCGGGCGGTTGTGAGACAACTGGGTATCCATTGGTCCGAGTTTCAGGAAGCATAAGCCGCGTCCGCGCCGGGACGGTCTGGGTGAACCGCTGCGACGTCTTCGACGCGGCGGCGCTATTCGGGGGCGACAAGCGCAGCGGCATCGGCCGAGAACTGGGCGAATATGGTTTGCAGGCGTACACGGAGGTCAAGACCGTAACGATCAAACTTTGACCTGCTATAATGCGTTACACTGTAGCGCATGGAGGATTTGATGATGAACTGGCGCGTGATTCTCGAACCTGATCCCGAGAGTGGAGATTGGGCGGCTTGGTGTCCCGAGCTGCCCGGCTGCACGTCAGCCGGCGAAAGCGAACAAGAAGCGCTGGCGAACATTCGCGAGGCCATCGAGCTGTACCTGCGGCCCGACCCCCTTGAGCTTCCAGCCGGTGCCGTGACGCGCGAGGTGGCCGTCTGATGGGCGAGCGCATCCGCCGGATGAGTGCCCGGGAGGTGGAGAGCCTCCTGCGCCGCCATAACTTTGTATTGGTGTCACAGAAAGGTAGCCATCGGAAGTGGCGGGATGCTGCAAAGGGTCTTCAGGTCGTCGTTCCGATGCATCGCGGTCGAGATCTTCCGATTGGAACATTGCGGAACATTCTGATCACGGCAGAGATTCCAGAGCACGAGTGGAAATCATGACGGACACCAATGCGGAGAACCTCAACCTTCCTCCGGAATACATAGACGATCCGAACTGGCCGTGAGCTCGGAATTACGGATTCCGGAACCCAGGCTGCGAACTATGCGAGTATAGGTTGCAGGCGTATACAGAGGTCAAGACGGTGAAGCTGTAGCGAGAAGCCGCTTGAGGCGCCCTCTTCATCGGGAGCGTAATGGGAATGAAGAGCGCGGCAGCGAGAAAGTCTGGCGAGCAAGCGCAGCGACTGTTTGAGGATTACCTCTGCGCGCATGAGCTAGTGTAGTGTCTCATTGATACTGCATCTTATGCGCCTCATGGGCTCGCGCGATTTTGGGGAGGACGTCGGCCAGGTCGGCGGTCCAGGTGAAGGGGCTGGGCGTTTTGTTGTATTCGCGGATGTAGTTCTCGATGGCCTTCACCAGCGCGTCGGTGCTGGGAAACGCGCCGCGTCGGATGCGTTGGACGGTGATTTCGCGGAACCCGCGTTCGATGATGTTCAGCCATGAGCTGGACGTCGGAATGAAGCGCCTATCAGCCCGTGGTGAAACCTTCTTTTTTTGCGCGCGAGCGGGCTTCACGCGGCGCATGATTTCCAAGGAGAGTTCCACGCTGTACAAGGCGGCGTGCGGCGCCACAGCTCATATTCGGCGCTGAAGACGCGCCACAGGGCCGCCAGCGTGTCCGGCAGAC
>JAJVHU010000019.1:97753-205848 GCA_022072505.1 Phycisphaerae bacterium | reverse complement strand
GCGAACCCGGCGCCGTGGCCATGGCCAGCTTGGTCGCCCATCGACTCAACTACGACTGGGACGCCTTCTGGGCATCCCGCCCGCTGCACCGGGCTGCATAATCGCCACGAAAAATGGGATGCACCCATATTACGGACATACCACGTAAAAAGGTTTGCATTAGGTTTGCACAAACGGTTAATATGAAGCGCTGTCAACCGGGAGTGCTGGCGTGCCGCTCGAAACCGGGATCCTCGATCCGTCAAGTTTCTCACGGAGAGCCAACCTCATGTCACCTTCAAGTCAACTCGTTGTCGGGATACTGGCGGTTTGCGCGCTGGCCGCGCGACAGACCGAAGCCCAGGTGCTGTGCAAGACCGGAGGCATCAGCACGATGGGCAAGGATCGTGGGTTTGCGGATTGCGTCGCTCTTTCCGGCGACGTCTTTGCTGCCGGCGCCGATGAGGACAAGAGCAACGGAAGGTACTCCGGCGCGGTTCATGTTTTTCAGCGCAACGGGGATGTCTGGGAGGACGTGGCGAAGCTCCTCCCCGACGTCGGACAGGAGGACGCGCATTTCGGTCTTTCGGTCGCCATCTCCGGGGCGAGGATCGTGGTCGGCGCGCCGCTGCACGATGTTCAGGGCTCGGATTCCGGGTTGGCGTACGTCTTCGAACGAGAGTCGTCCGGCGACCCCTGGCTGCAACAGGCGACGCTGATGCCCGATGACGCCCGTCGGGAGGATCGGTTTGGGTACATAGCGATCGACGGCGACCTGATCGTGGCGGGCGCTCCTGGACCGTCAACGAAGCCGGGCTCGGCCTACGTATTCGGGTGGAACGGTTCGACCTGGACGCAAGACGCGAAGCTGGCGCCGGTCGAGTCGGAGATCAACGATCGGTTCGGGTTCAGGGTGGCCATCGCCGGCGGCCGGATCATCGTCAGCGCTTACGGAGATGACGGGGCGGGCGCCAACGCCGGCGCCGTGTACGTATTCGAGTGGAACGGCGAGAAGTGGGAGCAGACCGCGCGGCTTCTGCCGGATGCGCCGGGCACAACGGAACTCGGTCGCACGTTGGCGGCGAGGGGCGACCGGATCGTCGCTTCGGCCCGAAACCAGAGCTCCGGCTGGGTCTACGTCTTCGGGCTTGCCGACGGGCAGTGGATTCAGGAAGGGAAACTCACGCTGAATGACGGCGGGGTGTCGGACCGCTTCGGGGACGGTCTGGCGTTCACCGACGACCGCGTCATCGTCGGTGATTACACCAAGCTCACCGCCTACGTTTACGCAAAGCAGGACGGCGCGTGGGTCGAGGAGGACGAGCTTTTCGACGACGACCTGCACCCGGATTACGACTTCGGGCGGTCCGCGTGCGCGGACGGCGACACGATCGTCGTCGGCGCGCCCGGGACTGAGAACGACGGCGTCAAGGGCTGGGCGAGCGTGTTCGAGTACACCTGCGGCGCCCCCGACAACGACACGTGCGACGGGCGCATCGCCCTGGCGTTCCCCTCCGTGACCGAGGGCACGACCGCCGGCGCCGCGATCGACGCCCTCGACGAGTGCGCCGAGGGCGCCGCGGTGATCGCTCCCTCCGTCTGGTATTCGGTGATCGGGACGGGCGGCTGGATGCAGGCCGACACCTGCGCCGAGGATCGCTTCAATACGAAGCTCAGCGTCTACGAAGGAACGTGCGACGCGCCCGTGTGCGTGACCGGAAACAACAACGCCTGCGAGACGCTCTCCGTCGTGCAGTGGGACTCTGAACCGGGCGTCGAGTATTTCATCGTGGTTCACGGAACGCTCAACGAATCAGGTGATTTCACGTTGACGCTGTCCGAACCCCCCGGCACGTTCGACTGCAACCGCATCGATCGCCTCAGCGCGAAGTGCCGGGGCGACGGCGGCGAAACGCGCACCATCAAGGCGAAGATCACGTCGGACCTCCCGCCGGGGACGCGGCTGACGTTCGTGCTGGACGGCGCTCGGACGCAGGAACGCAATGTGAACGATCGCGGCAAGGCGGCTGTCACGTTCGAGGACGCCGGTTCTTATGAGCACGAGGTCGTCATCGAGGAATGTCCCTGGGTCGCTCAAGTGTCGGATTGCGGTCCGGAGGGTTCGCCGGACCTGGTGTGGATCACGCAGGGTCATTCGCGCGGAACCGACGCGGCGTTCTCGCCGGACGGACAAATGCTGGCGACCGCCGGCGGGTATCAGGATCGAACCGTCAAAATCTGGCGCGCCGCGGACGGAGAACTGTTGCAAACGTTGAGCGGTCACAACATCGAGACCTCGTGCGTCGCTTTCTCTCCGGACAGCCAGTTCGTCGCCTCCGGCGGCCGCGACAGCTACGTTCACCTCTGGCGTGTCTCCGATGGATCGCGGGTCTGGTCGAAGTCGCATTATTGGTGGGTCGCATCGGTGGATTTCTCGCCGGATCAGAGCCTGCTGGCGATCGGAGACCGCGACGGGTATCTGATCGTCCGGAGCGTTGCGGATGGTTCGGTGGTGTACGAAAGCCCCTACCAGCACAATCAGATCACCGGCACGCGGTTCTCACCGGATGGAACCCTGCTAGCGCTCCTGGGATACGGGATCGAAATCTACCAGGTTTCCGACTGGACGCGCGTCCGCAGGATTCTCGGCGCGGGTTCGGACGAACTTGCGTTCTCGCCAGACGGAACGTTGATCGCCTCCGCGGAATCTCAGGGGACGGTCAAGGTCTGGCGTGTCTCCGACGGCGCGCTCGTGCATACGATGCCCGGACATTCAGACGACGTGTACGCCTTCGACTTCTCGCCTGACGGCACGGTTCTCGGCACCGGCAGCAGCGACCGGACGATCCGCCTCTGGAACGTGGACGACGGATCGCTCCTGCGCATGTACGACCGGGACACCGGATCGACGATCTACGGTTTCGACTTCTCGCCCGACGGAGAGCATTTCGGCTACGTCACCAACCTCGGGCTGACGGCGGTCGCGCGGAATCCGTTCTGACGCGCCGCACGCCGCGCGGCGGCGGAGCCGGAGATTACGGTTCCGCCGTGGTTTCAAAACCGAACGGTAGTTGACAGCCCGGGCGTCAAAGCTACAGTGCCCGGTCCGACCGATTCTCGTCGGCACACGCCGCCGGGTCGATCGAAGGCCGTTCCGTGACCGGTCCGGCTTCGGTTTGCCGGGATGCGGAGCCTGCGGCGACGATGCCGTGGAGCCTGCGGCGACGATGCCGAAGGGTGGGCGGAAAAACCGGGGCTCATAGCTCAGTTGGCAGAGCGCGTCGCTGATAACGACGAGGTCTCAGGTTCAAATCCTGATGGGCCCAGTTCCGGTGGGTTGCGGGTGCGGCGCAAAAGGCGCGGGAGGGACGGGCAAACGGCCGCGGCGCGACGATCACGGAATATCCGCAGAGGAGCGGCGCTGACGAAGCGACCTCTGAGGGAGCACGGCGTAACGACGGTCGAAGGAGCACCGGCGCAGCGGCGAACCGAAGGGGCGCGGCGCAGTGGGCCCGGCAGGATTCGAACCTGCGACCAAGCGATTATGAGTCGCCTGCTCTAACCGCTGAGCTACGGGCCCGGGAAAGCTCCCGGATTCGACCGTCGGGGGTGCTTCGAAGCGAATTCTACGCTTCCGCGGGAAGCGACGCCAACGATGTTCAAAACGTCCGTCCGGACCTATCCCTGGGACTTTCCCGCCGCCGCACCCGGCGACGTACTGGATGTCATCCGGGGGTCGTGGGGCGCCGATGAGATTACGCTCCGCGTCGGGGTTCCCGCCGGGTGTTTCCCGCGGACCGCGCCCGATCGTGGAACCTTCGAGTCCGCCGAGGGCGGAGTCGCCTTCACCCCGCAGACCCGGCGTCACCCCCGAAGTCGTCTGCGATCCCTGCCGCTTCGCTGTCATTCCGGGTACGCCACGTTCGAGGCGGTTCTCGAAGCGTGCCGTGATCGCGACATCGGGCTGCGCGTCCACCTGTCGGCGTCGCGCACCGGCCGCCTGGGTGACGCCTACGCCGACCACGCCTGCCGCGACTCGACGGGTTCGCGGTCCGGCCAGTCTCTTTGCCTGGCGAGCGAGGACGTGCGGGCGTTTCTTGCCGCGCTCGTGGAGGATCTCTCGACCCGCGAGGGCGTGACCGCGATCGAGCTTGCGGACGTCGTGATCCGCTGTGGCGAGTACTGGACCGATCCGCTCCGCGAGAACGGGCGTCAGACGCACACCACGACGCTGCTGGGGCTTTGCTTCTGCGAGTCCTGCCTTCAGCAGGCCGCGGGTGCGGGGATTGACCCGGACGCCGTCACGGGTGAATTGAACCGGAGGTTCGCCACGCCGCTTCCGCCCTCCCTCGCCGCGCCGCGAACGTGCGCCGACTGGGAGCGGTCGCACCCGGCGCTGGGCGCCTATCTTCGGCTCAGGGCGGATCAGATTCAGGAACTGGTGCGCGAGTGCATCCGCGCCTCCGCGGCTCCCGTCTTTGTTGAGCGCGCCGGCGATGCGGATGAGGCGATCCAGCACGAGCGCATTCCTTCGTCCCTGCCCGCCGGCTGGATGGTGGAGTGCTCCCCGGAGAGCGAAGGCTCGCCGGGGAGTTCGGCGCCGCCGGGCGCGGTTTGCCGGTTCCGCCTTGCCCGCTGGCTGTCCGATGCCGCCGCCGGTGACGCGCTGGTGTACGCCTGCAAGCGCTGTGCGGATGAGGGCTACGCCGGTGTGGAATTCGACGCGCTCGGCGATCTGCACGGCGACGACGGCGATATCCTCCGCCGTGCGATCCGGTTCGCCCGGCGGACCGGTCTTACGGACTGACCGGATTAGTTTGGCATCGCACGCGAGGCGGCGTTGGGGTGGTCCGCCCTCACGAGCAGCCGGTCGATCCGGGAGCACGCCTTTTTTCGCACCCGAAGCGGCGGATCGCGCAGGGGCTCCGATGAATGTCGGGCCGCAACATTGATCCGGACCCGTGTCTGCGTCCTGAAAACAAAGCGCCTGGCGCAGCGCCAACCCTCGCCCGAGCCTCCACGCCATCACCCGTCCGGTGCATTGCGCAGAATTGAGGTTTCTCTCGGTTCCGATCCAGCGCGGCACGCGGATTGCAGGGCTTCCTTCTCGCGTGCGTAGCACGAAGAACAGAGGACCACGAAGGCGGGGTTCCGGATTCACGGGTTCGACGCGGTGACGCGCCCGAGAGAGCTTGGCGCGGGCCGGACCGTGAAATCCCGAAATCCTGCACGAACGGCGACCGGCGGTTTTGAAGCCTTCCGATTTCCCATCTCCGGCCCGAACGAGGAAGGAAGCCGCCGGCGCCTTTTTTCTGCGCTGACGTTCGGGGTCGGCGCCCCGCCGCTCCTGCCGGCCGTCCGCGCGAAAGCGTCGTTTTCTTGCGCGGCCCTTGACGAAGTTCGGGGCGGGGGGTGCTTTCGTTGACCCGCACGTGCGCCTCCCTTATTGTCCCGCCCCGGTTGAGGCGACACGGCACGCGCGAGAGGATGCGCCGGATGTCTCGATGTGGATGGACGATAGCGGCGATCGGAGGGCTGGCCTTCGTCGGATGCGCACCGCGATCTGAACCGGCGACCCGTGATGTTCAGGATGCCTGGCGGCGGTCTTCCGCGCCGGATCCCGCCGCGTCGTCGCTTTCCGGCGATTTCACTCCCTTGCCGGAAGGCGGGTCGCCGTCGGCGCCAGGCGAGGCGGTCGGCACGATCGACGGAGAACCGTTTTCCCGGGCGGTCCTGGTCGAGCTTCTCCTCCGGACTCACGGTCCCGTCCTGTTTAACGAGCTGGTGGTCATTGCCCGGGCCGAAACGGAGGCGAAGAAGCGCGGTCTGACGTTGCGCGAGGAGCAGGTTGACGAGGAACACCAGCGTTTTCTGCGGTCGATTGTCGATCCTCTGTCCGGTCTGGGGGGCGATGCGTTCAACCGGGCCGAGGCGGAGAGGGTGCTCGACATCGTGCTGGCGGAAAAAGGGCTGTCGCGTGAGGAATACCGCCTCGGTCTGAAGCGCACCTCCCTGCTGCGGCTGCTGGTGAAGGACGAGATCGCGGTTTCCGATGAAGACGTGGAGGTCGAGGTCCGCCGCCGGACGGGTCCGCGAGTGAGCGTCCGGCACATCCAGGCCGGGAGTCTCCTTCAGGCCGAGCAGGCGCTGAGCGAGCTTCGCGCCGGGCGTCCTTTTGAGGAGGTGGCGACGCGTTTGAGCGGGCATCGGGCGAGCGCCGCGGAAGGCGGGTTGCTGCCGCCGTTCTCGCGCGAAGATCCTCGCGTTCCCGCGGCGCTGCGCGCCGCGGCGTTTTCGCTGGAGCCCGGACAGGTCAGCGATCCGATCCGCGTCGGAAACTGGTATCACCTGCTGCGGGTCGAAGGAGCGGTTCCGTCGGAAGGGGCGTCTTCCGAAACGGCACGGGAGGCGGTCCGCGAGAGCTTGCGCCGCATCCGCGAGGATGAGCGGATTCCGCGCGTGTATCAGCGTTTGCTGAACGAGGCGAACGTCGAAGTCAGCGATCCCGCGCTGCGCGGCGGTTATCATCGCCTGGATCCCGCCCGGCGACCGAAGTGGGCTGAAGAATGATGGCGATCACCAACTTCCCAGCGATCCTGATGTTCGGCGGACCCGGGACCGGGAAAGGAACCCAGGGCGCGATCCTCGGCCAGGTTCCCAACCTCGTCCACCTCGCGATGGGCGACATTTTTCGCGCGTTGGATCCCGCCTCCGAACTCGGTCGTGAGTTTCTCGCCTACTCGACCAGGGGGCTGCTGGTGCCCGATGCTTTCACGGTCCGTCTGTTCCAGCAGCATGTCGCCGGACTTGTTGACGCGGGGAGGATTCGTTCATCTTATCACACGCTCGTGCTCGACGGCATTCCGCGCACGACGACCCAGGTCGAGCTTCTGCGCGAAACGATCGACGTCCGCCGCATCATCCACCTCGTGGTCGATGACCGAGAGGCGCTGGTTGTCCGCCTCAGCGCCCGCGCCCGCAAGGCGAACCGTCCCGACGACGCTGATCCGTCCGTGATCCGCAAACGCCTGGACGTCTACGACTCCGAGACGCGCCCGGTTCTGGAGGCTTATCCCCCGGAGCTGGTGCGCCGCATCAACGGCGACCAGCACCCGCTGGCGGTCGTTCGCGACGTCGCCGCCGCGCTCATTCCGGTCGTCCCCGGCAGCATCTGATCGACGGTGGACAAGGGGAAAAGATGCGCGTTCTCGCGTGGTTTCGATCGGATCTGCGGGTAGACGACCAGCGCGCCCTGTTTTACGCATGCCGAGACGCTACGCGCGGCGTCGTCGCCGTATTCGTGGTCACCCCGGCGCAGTGGACCGCGCACGACGTTTCCGATCGCCGGGTGGCGCTGACGCTCAGGCAGTTGCGCTCGCTCTCGGCATCGTTAATGAAACGGCGCATTCCGCTGCGCATCCTGAACGTTCCGGATTTTTCGGCCACGCCGGCTGCGCTTCTCGCCCTCGCCGACGAGACAGAATGTGCGGCGCTTTATTTCAACATCGAATATGAAGTCCGTGAGCATCGGCGCGACGAAGCGGTGAAGCGGGTTTTTGAGGCCGCCGGTCGCAGGGTGCGCGCGTTTCATGATCAGGTCGTTGTGCCTCCCGACACGATCAGAACCCGGGCAGGGGGTTTTTACACGGTATTCACGCCCTACCGGCGCGCCTGGATCAAAGTGGTTCAGGAGAGCGACGACGCGCAGGTTCTCGGATCGCCTCGCCGACAACCGGCCTCGCCCACGCCGCCCGATCCGGTCCCCGACGCCGTCAAGGGTTTTGACCTCAGCGTTGATCGCTGCGACCTCTGGCCCGAGGGGGAACAAAAGGTGGCCTCCCGAGTTGATCGTTTCATTTCCCGCTCCCTCCGCGACTATCATGATCGCCGTGACGTACCCTCTGACGAAGGCACGAGTCGGCTGTCTCCCTACCTGGCGCTGGGCGCCCTGTCTGCTCGGCGTGCGTTTCATGACGCTCTTGCCGCCGCCGGAGGCCACCTTGCCGCTCTCGACGATCGCAGGGGAGCGGGATGCTGGATCACCGAGTTGATCTGGCGTGAGTTCTACCGCCACGTGCTTGTCGGATTTCCGCGGGTCTGCATGAATCAGGCTTTCAAACCCGAAACCGAGCGTGTGCCCTGGCGCCGGGATGAAGAAGCGTTTGCGGCTTGGTGCATCGGTCGCACTGGCGTTCCGATCGTGGACGCCGGCATGCGGCAGCTTCTCGCCGAAGGGTGGATGCACAATCGAGTCCGCATGATCACGGCGATGTATCTGACGAAGGATCTGCTTATCGACTGGCGCTGGGGCGAGCGTCACTTCATGCGTCACCTGGTCGACGGCGACTTCGCCAGCAACAACGGCGGCTGGCAGTGGTCGGCGTCCACCGGAACGGACGCCGCGCCCTACTTCCGAATCTTCAATCCCTTCGCACAGGGACGACGCTTTGATCCGGAAGGCGTCTACGTGCGCCGTTATGTCGAGGAGTTGTCCTCCTTCACGGGGCCCTGCGTCCACGTTCCTCACGTGAGTTCTGACGGACTTTTTTCCGGCGGGTATCCGGCGCCTCTCGTTGACCACGCCGAAGCGCGTCGCCGGGCTCTTGAAGCGTTCAAGCGATCACGTGGGTCGCCGCGGAAACCGCGCTAACCGGTTTGCTAAAGTTCCGCCCAGATTGACCGATAAAGCCCGCAGGAGGGCGCCGGTCGTCCGCCTTTCATCGCGCAATAACCGCGCGGCGAGGCGCATGTCGCATGATGAGCAATACCAGCCTGCTGATCGTTGACGCCGACCCTCGCCGCCCGGAGGAGTTTCGCACGCAACTGAAGTCCGGCGCATACGTCCTTCATGCAGCAAAGTCCGTCCGCGAGGCGCTGGCGACTCTCTCCTCCACCCACATCAACCTGCTTTTGTGCAACGCCGACCTTCCCGGGAATGAAGCCTTTGAGCTTCTTGAGCAAGTCCGCCGCCGCTTTCCCCAGACCGTCGTCCTCATGTTCACCGCCTTCGGCACGATCGACGGCGCGGTCGAGGCGATCCGCCTCGGGGCCTACGACTACCTGACCACGCCCGTCAGCGCCGAGGATCTTCGGCTCGCCCTCGAGCGCGCCGCCGCCCAGCACGCCCTGCTCGCCGAGCACCGCAAACTGAAGCGCGAGCTGGAGCTTCGCTTCGGACTGGAAAGCCTCGTCGGGCACGACTACCGCATGCTCAAGCTCTTCGAGTTGATCGAGACGGTGGCGGACTCGACCGTCTCGGTCCTGATTCAGGGTCCGTCGGGGACGGGGAAGTCGCTCACCGCCCGCGTCATTCACCGCCTCAGCTCGCGCCGCGATCGTCCCTTCGTCGAGGTCTCCGTCGCGGCGATCCCCGAGGCGCTGATCGAAAGCGAACTTTTCGGGCACGTCCGCGGCGCGTTCACGGGGGCGCTGTCGAGCAAGCCCGGAAAGTTCCGCGCCGCCGACGGCGGAACGATCTTCCTCGACGAGATCGGCGCCGCCAGCCCGGCGCTTCAGGTCAAGCTCCTCCGCGTCCTTCAGGAGCGGCAGTTCGAGCCCGTCGGATCCAACCGGACCGAGCGCGTCGACATCCGGGTGATCTGCGCGACGAACGCCGATCTTGAAGCCGAGGCGCGCGCGGGACGCTTCCGCGAGGATCTCTTCTACCGCATCAACGTCATCGCCCTCGAATTGCCGCCGCTTTGCGAGCGACTTGGCGACATCCCCCTGCTCGCCGAGTTCTTCCTGCGGCAGCACGCCGGCCCCCGCCGCGCCCTCGAGGGATTCTCGATCGAGGCGATGTCCGCCCTTCAGGCGTATCCGTGGCCCGGCAACGTCCGCGAACTCGCCAACGTCGTCGAACGCTGTGCAATCCTCGCCCGAGGAAGCCGGATCGAATTCTCCGACCTCCCCGCGCGGATCGTTGAACCGCTCGGCTCCCCGGCGCTGCGCGGGGCGCGTTCCGCGAGAGGCACGCTGCGCGAAGCCTTGAATGAGGCCGAGCGGCTGATCATCGAAGCCGCCCTCTCCACCCACGGAGGCAACCGCCAGTCCGCCGCGCGCCAGCTCGGAGTCGACCGGACGACGCTTTACAAAAAGATGCGGCGCTTCGGCATCCGCGCCGTCGGGCGCGGCAGACGAAGGCGCAACCCGCAGACGTCGGCTCCGCCACCCAGAAACATTCAGGAGGCGTCGCCCGCCTCCGCATCATCCGCCACGACCTCAGGCGCGACCACCTCGAATACGCGCACGTCCTCCGCGCTCACCGGCCCGACGCGCTGAAGCACCTGAGTCATCCTCTCTGCATGCTCGGGCGCCGCCGCCGCAACGAGCATCGGCGGCTCGACGCCGGGAGTCACGCCGAAAGGAATTGCCGCGCGCTCAAGTTGCGGCGCGGTGTTGAGCAGATCCCGCCACAATGCGTCGGCGGAACGCTCTCGCAGCCGGACAGCAATGATGAAGAACCCGCCGTTGCGCGCGCCTCCGGCAGGCTCGATGCGCCGAACACCCCGCAAGAAGCGGACATCAATTCCTTCGATCACGGCCGCCGGTTTCACCCGGCTGAGGAAATCCGGCAGAGGGTGCTCATTAAGCCGTGCCAGGCGACCGTCGGGCACGTAACAAACCGCTCGACCGCTCGGATCATGCTGCGTCAGCATCACAAATTCGACGCGATCCCCCCGACCGACGTTTAACAGCGACATTGCATCCGGCGCGTCGGCGTACCAGTCGAAGACGTTTCGGAAGCCTTGACAACGCAGCCACCAGCGCACGTCCTCCTCCGACGGTCTCGACTCCGCCCACCGGATCGCCGCGCCCCAGTCCGGCAAGTGCGCGAGTGTGCGAGCCTTCAGATCCCGCACTCCGACGGTCGCCGCAATTGAACCCGCCAACATCAACATCCCCGCCCCGCTCCAGCACAACAGCCGACCCTTCCGCCCACCGGATCCGCATGCGGACATGGCTGCGCCCCACCCCGCCGCCACCCTGTCGAGCACAACCTTCAACCCGCATCCGATCAGCACGCTGGCCGGAACCGCCAGGAAAATCAGGTTCCTTGTGTACCCCGCCGATCCCCCCGCCGCCGCCACGCCGAGGATGACAAGTCCGCACCCCAGCAGCGCCGCCAGCCACCACCGATGAACGCCGCGCGCCAGCACCCAGATCCCCGCCGCGCCAGTCGGCAGCAGCCACGCCGCGCCGCCCAGCACGTCGCGGGACAACGCCGAGGCAAACGCCGCGGCATCCTCCCACGTCCGCAACCGGTCGCCCATGTCAGCCGCCAGTCCGGTCAACGACTCCGCCCGGTCCAGCGCGTACAATCCGACAAACCCAGCAACGATCCCGAAAACCAGCCGGAACGCCGCGCGACGCGCCTTCGACTCGCCTCTCCGGTCGCGCGCCGGAATCACGTCGCACGCCGCCAGCAGCACCGGCGCCGTCCAATACACCCACGTCGTAAAGACCGTCGCCGCCGTCTGCACCGAGACCGCCATCAGAAGAGCAATCCGCGCGGCGGAGCGAGGCTGCCTGCGAACCGCCTCCACCGCAATGCACAGCAGCGCCGCGGACGCCGTCGTCTCGCTGTATCCGCGCGCCTGCGCCGCGTAGACCGACGCCAGCGGCGACAGCGAGAACACCAACGCGCAATAACACCCGGCGCGAACCCCTCCGCCCACCTGCGCGCCGATCACGCCGACGCACGCGATCGCGGCCAGCGACCACATCCACGGCATGAATCGCGCCGCAAGCGTCGAGTACCCGGCGACGTGAAAACCAACGTGAGCCCAGAACGACGCAAGCGGTTGCACCGATGAGGGTATCGTCGGTGGTTTCAGGGCTCGTACCGCACCGTGCCGGAACGTATACCCCGTCGGCAAGAACGTTCGCGCCTCCGCCTCGTTCGCCGCCTGTCCCGCAAGTCCCGTCCTCTGAACGACGGCCGGCAGCTCGTCGCACCGCCACGACCGGTCGCGGGCATGCTCCCAGCGCTGCCCCGCCACCGCGGCGACAACGCAAAGCGTCAATACCGCGACGTAGCCCGACCCAACGTGGACGAAGATCCGCGGGCGTGACCGCACGTTCACGCAGGGGGCTTGCCGCAACAGGTTTTCCGCCGAAGTCGTTGATCCTGCCACCGGCTTCCCTCGTCGTGCCCGCATTCCGTGCTCCAGAAAATCCGGAAGCGCAGGCCTTACGTTTATCGACGAGGGTTTCATCGCAACTGAACTGCGGTCCGCACGGGAGGCCGGCCGCGAAGTTCGGCACGGGGGAGAGGGCGCCGGGGACGATCAAGCCCGGATCGCTTAAGTCGCGGCGGCGGAGGTTCGCCGGTGTTGCAGCGCCGCCTGCGCGTCGCTCATGTCCTGCGCCGTTGGAGCCCGCCCCGTGTCCATCATTCGGGCGAAACAGTCGAAGAGGTAGGTCGCATCGTGCGGCCCCGGGCTTGCTTCCGGGTGGTACTGGACCGCCAGCAGCGCCTCCCCCGCATGTGTGAACCCTTCCAGTGTCCGGTCGTTGAGATTGACATGCGTGACGGTCGCTCCGGCCGACTCGACCGAATTCGCCTCCACCGCGAACCCGTGATTCTGCGAGGTGATCTCGACCCGACCCGTCCCCACGTTCAGCACCGGCTGATTCGCGCCGCGATGTCCGAACTTCAGCTTGAAGCTGCGACCGCCCAGCGCAAGCCCGAGAAGCTGATGCCCGAGACAGATGCCGAACATCGGAACGCGCCCGCGCAACCCCTTCAACAAGGCGATCGCGTACGTCACCGCCGCCGGATCCCCCGGGCCGTTGCTGACGAACACGCCCTCCGGCCGCGACTCCAGCGCTTCCTCGACCGACGCCGTCGGCGGCAGAACCCGCACCTCCGCGCCCACGTCCACCAGGTGCCGCAAAATGTTCCGCTTCATGCCGCAGTCGATCGCCACCACCCGCCGACGCTTTGATCCGGCATGACGAGAGGGAACAAACGTCGTGTCCAACCCCTCCGTCCAGAGCCCGGCGCCGCGAGGCATCACGTCCTTGACCAGGTCCGCGCCGTCCATCGACGGCGAGTTGCGTGCAAGCCGGACGCAGGCCTCAGGATCGCCTTCCTCCGTCGTCAGCGCGCCGTTCATCGCGCCTCGCACGCGCAGGAGCTTCGTCAGCGCCCGCGTGTCGATCCCCTCGATCCCGATCACCCCGTGCCGGGCGAGGTAGTGATCCAGCGTTTGCGTCGCCCGGTAGTTGCTCGCCCGCCGCGCCGCTTCACGGACGACGAACCCGGACACCTGCGGCGCCGCGGACTCCACGTCCGCCTCGTTCACGCCGTAATTCCCGATGTGGGGGTACGTCATCGTCACGATCTGCCCGCGGTAGGACGGGTCGGTGAGGATCTCCTGATACCCCGTCAGCGCCGTGTTGAAAACGACTTCCCCGACGCGCGTTCCCGTCCCCCCGAAGGCGACGCCCGTGAACACCGTCCCGTCTTCCAACGCGAGGATGCAGCGCCCGCTCACTTCAGGAACGCCTCCAACCGATCCACCGCCGCGTCGATCTGCGCCATCGACGTGGCGAACGACATGCGGATATGACGATCGGATCCGAACGCGCTTCCCGGAATCACCGCCAGATGCGCCTCGTTCAGCAACCGCTCGGCGAATTCGTCACTGTCGCGCACCTTAAGACGCGCAAACGCTACCGACACGTTGGGGAACAGGTAGTACGCCCCCGTCGGCTCGACGCACGTCACGTCCGGAAGCCGCCTCACACGCTCGTACATGTGCCGCCCGCGACGCTCGAAATCCCGCCGCATCCGCTCAATTTCGCCGCGATCGTCCTTCAGACCCTCCGCGTAAGCAAGCTGAATAAAGGGCGCCACGCCGCTGGTTCCCTGGCTTTGAAGCTTGATCATCGCCTCAATGACGTGAACCGGGCCCGCCGCGAACCCGACGCGCCACCCCGTCATCGCGAAGATCTTCGATGCGCCGTTGATCGTAATCGTGCGGGCGTACGCCTCCGCGCTGACCGCCGCCGGGCTGAGCGGTTTTGCCCCCCCGAACGTCAGGCTGTCGTAAATCTCATCCGAGAGGATCGCCACCCCCGCCGTCGCCAGAACCTGGACCAGACCCCGCGTCTCATCCGGCGTGTACGTGAACGAAGCCGGGTTTGACGGCGAGCAGTAAAGAAACGCCTTCGTGCGCGGCGTGATCGCCGCCCGCACCTGCTCCGGCATCAGCTTGAAATCCCGCCGCTCATCGGACTCGATCAAGACCGGCGTGCCTCCCGCCAGCTTGACCAGCTCCGGGTAGCTCACCCAGTAAGGCGTCGGAATCAGCACCTCGTCTCCGGGGTTGATCAGCACCGTCAGCGCCTTCTGGATCGCCAGCTTCGCCCCGCAGGTCACAATCACCTGCTCCGGCCGGTACGTCAGACCCTGGTTCCGCAGCAGCGCCGCGCAGATCGCCGACTTCAGCGCCGGAAGCCCCGAAGCCGGTTTCGGATACTTTGTCTCCCCCCGGCGGATCGCCTCGATCGCGGCGGCCTTGATGTGTTCCGGGGTGTCGAAATCCGGCTCCCCCGCCGTCATCGCGACGACGTCAATGCCTTCAGCCTTCATCCGCGCCGCCCGCGCGGTCAGCTTCATCGTCGGCGACTCGTGCAAGGCGTTGATTCTGGTGGAAAGGTTCATGTTCGCAGGATCATACCGCACCCGCGACGGTCGCGCAAGGGGCAAGGTTCGCCAGGCACGGCGCGATCCTCCGAAGGCGCGCCGCGAAGGTCGCTGCAATACCGCTCAAAAACGTCCTTCGGATCGAGCTACGGCGCCGGCGGCGGCACACGCATGAGCACCCGACCCGGCTCGATGCTCCCGAAGGGCAAGGCGCTTTCCTCGGGAACCGTCCGGAAGACCGGACGATCGCCGCTCTGTGCGAATGCCTTGTCCCACGCCTCGACGGAATCCGTGCCGATGATGTCCACGTCCGCACGCGGGGTCTCCACCAGCTTGCCGTACCACAACGCCCGGGATTCCGACCACGGCGCGCAAATGACGCTGCCGGGCGGCAATTCATCCAGCCGTGCGGCCCGCAGAAACGCCTCCGCGTGAAAACTGCCGTGATTGTGACGCGTCAAGGCGCTGCCGACGACGCACACCGCAACGACCGCGCACGCCTCGATCGCCCCAAGGCGAAGGAAACTCCTCGCGCCGGGCGCCATCCGATCCACCGCCCGCCCGCCCAGATCCGACGCCCCCGCCAGCAACGCCAGCGATCCGGGCAGGATCAGCGTCAACAAGTCCGCCGCCGTGTCATGCACCCGGTACTGAAGCACAAACGCCAGCGTTCCCGCCACGAACCCCACCACGCCGATCGCCGCAGACCGACTTCTCCGCCACAGCACGCACACCCCCCAACTCGACACGGCGGCGACCGCCGCCGCGGCAAAATCATTGCGCAGCCCGCACTGCGCCCGCACCCATCTCAGCTTGCTGCGCATCTGAAAAAAATCCGCTCCGCGCAGCCTGGCGAACATCTCGCCCGTCATCACCCACCGCACCTGCGACATCCGGTCCTGCGGAAACCCGCTTTCGTCACACGCCGACTGCTGCGCCTCCGTCATCTCCACCGGACACCGGTACGGCACGTGCGACCCGAGCCGCTCCCACGTCAGTGCCGCCGTCAGAAGCACCGGCGCCGTCCCCGCCCCCGCCACGAGAAACGCTCGACCCACGAACCGTCCCGCCGTCAATTCCCGGCTCCGTCCGCTCCGTTTCTCGTGCCACGCCGTCAACGCCCAGCCCGCAAGCAGCCACGGCGCGATCAACATCAGCGAAAGCCGCTGCGCCGCCGCGAACCCGAAAAGCGCCGCCGCCGCCACGCCGCGCCGCCTCCCGCCCGCCTGCTCGCCCCGGATCAGCAGATACAACGCTGCGATCGTCAGGCACGCGCCCGGCGCATAAACCTCGGGCACGACCGTGTTGCACCAGACCCACGGATGCTGACTCAGGAGCAGCACCGCCCCCGCCGCGACCCACGGCGGTACGCCGACCGCCAGGCAGGTGCGCAGCAGGAGCACGAGCGCCCCGGTCATGCACAACGCACACGCGACGCTCACCGCCCGCGCCGGCGTCATCACCGGCTCCGTCGCCCCGCAAATCACCCACCCGATCGCCGCATACCCGGCATACCCCGGGGGGTGCGCCAGCCCGAACGTCGCGCATGCCGTCTGAAGGTCGCCGGAGTCATATGAACACACGCCGGGGGGCAGGCGAAAACTGGCGGGAAGGAAAATCACGACTCCGACCAGCAACGGCAGAACTCGCGCCACCCAGCGACGATCGCCGGATCTGTCAGAACCGGAGCAGGAGACGTCGACTTGTCCGGACAATGCGGTCGGCATGACCGGTTAGTATATGATCGTCAGGAGCGCTCAGTCTTGATCAACGCCTCGATGTGCGGACGCAGCTTCCGCAAGGCCTGCCCGCGGTGGGACAGGGTGTTCTTAAGGTCAGGGGGCATCTCGGCGGTGGTGCATCCGTAATCGTCCACCCCGAAAAGCGGATCATATCCGAAGCCGTTGCTCCCGCGCGGAGCGTCGATGATCCGGCCTTCGATCGTTCCTGTTTCGATCCTGATGAATCCGTCCGGCGTCGCCAGCGCCGCGGCGCACCTGAACCGCGCGGTCCGACGCCCCGCGTCAACCCCGGAAAGCGCCGCCAGCAGTTTCGCGTTGTTTGCGCCGTCGTCCTTCGGTTCACCCGCGTACCGCGCCGAAAGCACGCCCGGCGCTCCCCCGAGCGCGTCGACCTCAAGCCCGGAGTCGTCCGCCACCGTCGGAAGTCCCGTCTTTGCGGCGTAGTATTGCGCTTTCAGCGCGGCGTTGCCCGCAAACGTCGACTCGGTTTCTTCCGGCTCGCGGATGATCGGAAAGGCATCCAGCGCGACGCTCTCCACCGCCAGCCCCGTCAGAATCTGCCGGAACTCGCGCAGCTTCCCGACGTTCGTCGTCGCCAGAAGGATGCGCATCACGACCTCGCGGACCCCGGCGCCGCGGCGCGGGCCGGGCTGAACTCCGCGTCTTTGCCGATCTGTGCGTCTTCATGTCCCGGAACGATCATCAGTTGCGACGGAACCGGCACACGCTTGCCGTCGTCGATGACGAACACCTTCGCGCCGTTGATGTAGTTGTACCGCAGCAGCTCATCCTCCTGAAGACGACGGACACGCTCTCCGTAGATGAGGTTGCCCGCGGACAGTCGGACATCTCGCTCGTTGAACTGCCCGACCGTCACCATGCTGCTCACGGTGGCGTGGTGATAGAACGCCTCATACCCCCGCCGACGGAGTTCCTCGCACCACTTTGACGCCGCTTCCTTGTATTCGTCCACCACGTGCGCCTCGAAAACCGCCACCTGAAGCGTGTAAGGCCCCTCCGCCCGCGACAACGCCCACGCCGGATCTCCGACGTCCGGCATCGGCTTGCGCGCCCGCGTCGCCATCGCAAAAAAATTCGACCCGTCCTCCTCCCGCAGGAACCGGATCATCCGCAGGTCGGAATCCATCTTCGCCGGAAACAGACGACGCCCCGTCCGCGGGTCAGTCCGGGCGGGGTAGCTTCCGTAATAAATACGCGAGACTCCGTCCGGATCATGCGCCACCTGCACGAGTTTGCCGTTGATGCCCGGCGTGCGACGCAACCGGCTGGCGATCCGCTCCGCCTCGGTCCGCGAACCCTCGCCAGGCGCGACCTCCAGCGCCAGGATCGTCCACGTCACCTCTCCCGTGCCGTGCCCGACGATTCCGCTCGACCCCGGCGACGAGGCACATCCTCCGGCAGCGGTCATCCCCGCCGCCGCAGCCAAAATACACCCGACATGTCCTGAACTTCGCGTGTTCATCGGTGCATCGCCGACAGGATCTCGGCGTCAACGCCCGACCCTCGCCCGTCTCCGCAGCGCCTTCTCCTGCGCGGAGAGCAGTTGAGCGCAACCCTTCCGGCCAAGTTTCAGCAGCCGATCCAGTTCCGCCTGCGAGAAGGTCCCGCGCTCACCCGTCCCCTGAACCTCGACGTACCTTCCGGATGACGTCATCACCAGATTCATATCCACCTCGGCACGAACGTCCTCCTCATAATTCAAATCCAGCAACGCCCGTCCGTCCACCAGCCCGACGCTGACGGCCGCCACCGCCTCGCGGATCGGCGAAGCCGCGATCCACCCCTTCCGCCGTGCGGCGCCCACCGCGTCCGCCAGCGCCACGTAGGCCCCGGTGATCGCCGCCGTCCGCGTGCCGCCGTCCGCCTGAAGCACGTCGCAGTCGATCAGGATCGAGTTCTCGCCCAGCGCCTCCAGGTCCACCACCGCCCGCAGCGACCGCCCCACCAACCGCTGAATCTCCTGGGTGCGCCCGTCCACCTTGCCCCGGTTGCGGCTTTTTCGCGTCGGCGTCGCCCCCGGAAGCATGTCATATTCCGCCGTCACCCACCCGCTTCCCTTTCCCTTCCGCCAGTCCGGAACCGAACACTCCCAGATCGCGGTGCAGAGCACGTGCGTGTCTCCGCTGCGAATCAGCACCGACCCGGCCGCATTGCGGGTGAACCCGCGAACAATTTCGACCTTGCGGGTCTCGTCGCCGCGCCGCCCGTCGTTCCGCGCCATCAGTCGTCCCCTGTCCCAACACCGTCAAACGCCTTCAGCATCGCCCGCAGCAACTCCACCGAAAGCCCCACCACGTTCGAGAAGCTCCCCTCGATCCGCTCCACGAAGGCGTCGCCGTGGTCCTGGATGCCGTATGCCCCCGCCTTGCCGATCCAGGCTTCGCTCTCGAGGTAGGACTCAATCTCGTCAGCCCGCAACGGACGCATCACCACAACCGTCGTGTCGACGCGCGTGTCTCTCCGGCCGGTTCGGACGTCGAGAAGCGTCATGCCGGTATGCACCTCGTGGCGGGTTCCGCTCAAGGCCTGGAGGATCCGGCGCGCATCCCCCCGGTCCGACGGTTTTCCGAAGACCTCCCCGTCCTTCGCCGCCACCGTGTCCGCCGCAAGAATCAATCCGTCCCGGACGCTCCCCGCCACCGCCTCCGCCTTGAAAACGCTCAGTGCTTGAGCAAGCTCGGCGGGCGACATCGGGCGCGAGAACCCGAGCGGCTCCTCGATCGGCGACGGCACGACTCGGAATTGAAGCCCCAGATCCCTGAGGATTTGCGCCCGCCGTGGACTCCCCGACGCCAGTATCAGCTCGCGCTCCGCCACGGTGCGCCCTGTCCCGTTTCCGTGCCGAGGTCCGATTCCTTCTTCCTGGGAGCGCGGCTACTCCGCGCCGTTCGACGCCAGCAGACGCTCACGCACCCAGTCCGGCGTCACCCCCTTTTCCCGCAGCAGATGCGCCACCGTCGTCCCCTCATCCCGGATCAGCGCCAGCAGAAGATGAATCTGCTCGATCTCGCCGGCGCCAAGCCGGTTCGCGGAGTCCACCGCCAGGATCAGCGTGTGCCAGAACTTCGGCGATCGGAACGCCTTCGCCAGCTCGGCCTGGTGCATCCACTCAAAATGCCCGTGCCGCGAATGCGCCAGATCGTGCGAAGGATCGATCTCCGATCGCAGCGCCGCCAGCGTCTTCTCCCGCAGCGAGTCGATCCGCACTCCCTGTGCCCGGAGAATCCGCGAAGGCAGGCTGTCTTCTTGCGCCAGCAGCCCCAGCGTAATGTGTTCGGTCCCCACGTACTTGTGCCCGAACTTCCGGGCCTCGTCGATGGCGCGAGCGATGACTTCCTTGGTGTCCTGGGTCTGCGTCCGCGCCCCGACGCGCCCGCCGGCCGCGTCGCCCTCGCCCATCTCGGAACGCACCTGGGAGCGGACCTTCTCCAGATCCACGTCGAAAAGACGCAGCGTCTCAGTCGCCACCGACTTCCCCTCGGCGATCAACCCCAGCATGATGTGACCCGGCGCAAGATACGTATGCCGCAGCTTTCCGGCTTCCAGATTCGCCAGCGCCAGCGCATGCCGCGCCCGATCCGAAAAACGCTCGTTCATGAAGGCCCGCTCCTTCCCGTCGTCGTCCGTCCTTCAGACTCTGATCCGTGGTCCCGAGACGTACCTCGGAAACCTCCCCGGGGCGCGATGGACGCCGCTTCCCTTATGAGTTTACGCGGCCTCTGTCAATAAACGAGGCGTCGATCCGCCGGGTCAGGAAGGTAGGTTGGGGGGGGAAGTCCGCGGCGGGGCGCCGGTGGGGAGCTGAATGCGGAAGGTCGTTCCCTCACCCTTGCGGCTTTCCACCGTCAGCGATCCCTCGCTCTCTTCAATCAGCAGCTTACACAGCGCAAGGCCGATCCCTCCGCAGCGCAGTCGGGATCCGTCAGGCCCGGAGGTTCGCCGGCTGGACCGGAACGGGTCAAAAAGCGACTCCATCTCGCTCGGCTCGATCCCGACTCCGGTGTCGCTGATGCTGATCACCGCCCGATCCCCGCTCGTGGCGCCCTGGATTCGCAGCCGACCCTCGCCGACCTGCGCAATCGCCGCGCGGGCGTTCAGAATCAGGTTGAACAGAATCTGCTGGAACGAATGAGGATCCACCCACGCCGCAAGATCCTCGGGAACCTCCACGCTTACGCGGATACGATCCTTCGCCAGATCTCTCCCTAGAGCCTCGATCGCCGTCTGCACCGCCCCTCTTACAACGACCGGCGCCGGCGCCGGCGCCTCATTCCGGGCGGCCAGGTTCAGAATGCGCTCGGATAGCGCCACCAGCGTCTCCGCGTTCGACGCGATGATCCGCAGCGCCTTCTCCGTGTACGCCGGATCCTTCAAATCCAGCGCGGACTTGGACAGGTTCAGGATCGGAGTGATGAGGTTGTTGAATTCGTGGGCCCAGATCGTCGCCGCGCTGCCGATCGCGGAGAACTGCATCGCCTGCCGGGTCTCCGCACGCAGCCGATGAAATCGCTCCTCGAGGCGTTCGAATTGCTCCTCGATGAGGCTGACAACGTCCGCTTCGCCGCCCGGGTGTGCCGGAAAAGGCCCGCTCATCCTATCCCCCTTGCCGCCGCTCAGCCGGGCTTCAATACGAAACCGTCAACTTGCGGCTGCAACTGGTCATATCGGCGCGAGCGTCGGGCTTCCTGCACGTGTTAACTGAGGAAAACAGAATCCTAGGGAACATTGTTAGGTTGGCTAAATCAAACCGGGTAAAAAGCGACCACCCGACGAGTCCGTGGGCTCCCCCGGCGTCCAGCTCCCCCAATTGGACGCCTTATCCCACGGCCTCGCCGGGCGGTTCGCACCTTGCAGGCGAAGTCGATTCCTTCCCCCCGGAAGTTTCAGTGCCTCAGACAGGTGGGTAATATGCACAAATTATACCAGATGACGTTATAAACAAAATTACGTCTCATAACCGTCATAAAGCAAATAAGGCTTGTTTTTATAACTTAAAAATAGAATTTTAATAAAGATAATTGCCCTACGATCAGCTTGATGTGGGTAATTTTACGCGATACATGCTTATGATTTACCCACTTCATCGCATCGACGGCGTGACCAAGGGATTCACGAGAGGCATCGAGACTTCTCCGCCGTTCATGATTCTCGCAGTCAAGGCATCCTTGCGTTGCTTGTACCAAGCTCGCACTGCATCAGGGGTTTCGCCTGAGAATGACGATTCCCACCCAATCGTTACACGCAGCCGGAACAGCGCCACGGACCGCAACGCCAAGTCGGATTCCGCGCCGGAAAACCAGGAGGGCGCCTCCTCTTCAAGTCGATTCAGCAGCCCCAGTGCCGCGGCATATCCGCCCCGATGCGCCAGCAGCTCGCATCGCTTCAGCCGCAGGTACAACCCGCTGACGCGCCGGCTGGCCTCCGGCTCGGACCACGCCAGCGGCAAGCTGTCCACCACCGGCAGGACTTCCGGCGTCGATAGCGCAAGCTGAGCGGACCAGATCAGCGCCGCATCACTTAGCCCGGGGTCATCAGACTCACTGAGTACGCCCAACCGGGCCAGCAGCGCCTTGATAGTTTCGACCGGAGGGGCGTCATCGCCGGCGCAGGCAAGGTACGCATCGGCCAGGGTCTCCAGGTTTCCCGCAATTCGCCGCAGATCGCCGTCGGCATCCCGTCCCCCATCACCCGGCTGACTTATTTCGGCCAGTGCGCTCCGGATGAGGGTTTGCGCCTCCTCGGCCGCTTTCCGCAGTTCCGCCCGATCGCCCGCGGTCGCAACTCCGAGGAAAAGCTTTGTCGCGGCTTCAGCCGCCTGATGCGCCAGAACCAGATTTGCCGCGGAAACCGAAGCCTGGCGCCTCGCCACCGGATCGCCACCCTCCAGGGCGTCCCGGCGAAGCGCCTGAATCCGCGCGACGATCTCTTCCGGACTCGCTTCCCCCGCGCCCCCCGACGGAACACGCTTAAGCACCAGCGCCGCCGAGACGACCTCCAGACCCGCCGTCGAGCCTGGCGCCGCAACGGGCGGGACATCCTGAGGGAGGCCCGAAGCTCCGACATGAGCCAACAACATGAAGTAAGCAATCATCGTTGTGTTTCCACGTTGAACCGTGACGTTCCGCGATCCTGCCCGTCCCCGCGATCTCGGCAAAATAAAGCATCACCGCCCACCGAGAAAGCGCGGTCACGGGACAGAAAAGGCGGACCCCACCCTCAACACGACGCCGGATTGAGGTTAAAGTCGCGCCATGGCGTCGGCCTACCGGCTCAAACTGCCGCTGGATCGCAAGATCACCGTCCTCTTCGGCGGGGCGGTGCTGCTGACGATTCTGGCGACGCTCGCCCTGCCCTGGGTGTTGATGGGCACGTTGACCGATCAGGCCCAGGTGGTTCGTGCGGAGCAGGTCGCGATGCTCGCGTCGCAGGTGCTTCCCGCCGCGGGATCGGAAATCAACTGGGAGCAGGCCCGCCAGCGATTGCAGGATCTCTGGCCGGTGCTGCGCAATGAACTCCCCGCGAACCTCTCGATCGGTCCGCCGCGTCTTTACTCGATCGAGGAAATTCTCGGCCGTCGCGAAACGGGCGGGTTTCTTCAGGAAGCGGCGGCCTATCTCAGCGCGCATCCGGACCGATCGTACTGGCGCCTTCAGGATGACGGGCGGTCGCTGCGGTTCGCCCGGGCGGTGCGCGCCGCGGCGGTGGATCTCGACGCCGGGAGAGTGCTGGGGATTCTGGATGTCGCCCTGCCGGTCGCCGTGGAAGAGCGGACCTGGGGCATCGTCGTCACGCTGCTGGGCGGAGGGCTCGGCGCGGTGCTGGCGATCGTCGTCTTTTACCTGGTGACGCAGCGCCTCGTGCTTCGCCCCGTGAACCGCCTGCGCGACCTGACCGAGCGCGTCACCGCCGGCGACCTGACCGCCCGCGCCGAACTGAAAACCGGCGACGAGTTTCAGAAACTCGCCGAGGCGTTCAACGAGATGCTCGAGCACCTCGCCCGGACGCAGGAGGATCTGCGCCGCATTAACCGCTCGCTCGACGTCAAGCTCGGCGAACTGGCCGAGTCCAACGTCGCCCTCTACGAATCCAACCGCCTCAAGAGCGACTTCCTCGCCAACGTCAGTCACGAGCTGCGCACGCCCCTTGTGTCGATCATCGGATTCGCGGACCTGCTCAACGACGCGTGGTCCAGTCCCGAGATCGATCGCACGCGCCTCGCCCGTTACACCCGCAACATCCTGACCAGCGGACGGATGCTCCTCGACCTGATCAACGACCTGCTCGACCTGGCGAAGATCGAAGCGGGCAAGATGGAGCTGCACCTCAGCGAATTCGACCTCGGCGCCGTCTGCACCGATCTGGTCGACCTGATTCGGCCGCTGGCGGCCAAAAAAGAACTCGACGTCGCCCTTCACGTCGGCGACGACCTGCCGCGCATGCACAGCGACTCCGGCAAGATCAAGCAGATCCTTTACAACCTGCTGTCCAACGCCGTGAAGTTCACTCCCGCCCACGGCCGGATCGGGCTGGACGCCTCACGCGACGGCGACGGCTTCGTCCTGCTCCGCGTCGACGACACCGGACCCGGAATCCCCCGGGAAAAACTGCACCTGATCTTCGAGAAGTTCCGCCAGCTCGACTCCTCCCGGACCCGCGAGTACGAGGGCACGGGGCTGGGCCTCGCCATCACTCGAGAACTCGTCAACATCCTCGAAGGACGGATCACGCTCGACACCGCCCCGGATCGGGGAACCGCTTTCTCCGTGCGGCTCCCGGTGCGCATTGATGTTTCCGCGCCGTCCGCCGACGCCGCCGGGCAGTTGACCCGCGCCTCCTCCGCCTGAATGATACCGCCCGCCGGGTCGGGAACCCGGCGCCGCGCGTCGCCGCGGGAATTCGCCGCGAACCGGGGATCGACTCGCAGCGTACACACGGCAGGGAACGCATGTTGCAGATCACCGCATATTGTTCAGCGATCGTGATCGTCGCCCTGGCGGGCGGGTTGCTCCCCCTCCGACGGCGCATCGGGCACGTGACGTTGCAGGTCTACCTCAGCCTGTCCGCCGGCGCGATGCTCGGCGCGGCCTTTTTTCACATGCTCCCCGAGTCGTCGCACCTGTGTCCCGAGCACTTTGGGTTCTGGATGGCCGTCGGCGTCCTCGGGCTTTACGTCATCGAACGCTTCCTCAGCCCCCACAGTCATGACGCCGACGGCGCGGAGTCCGAAACCGGTCCCGGCGGGATCCCCGCCCCGGCGTGCGCCGGAACGCATGAACATGCCCACGACGACGACGCGCCGCAGACCCGCCGCTCCGCCGCGCCGAAGATCGCCGGCTGGTCCGCCGTGCTCGGATTGTTCCTGCATACCTTGATGGGCGGAGCGGCGCTGGGCAGCGCCGTCATCGGACACGACGCGACCCCCGGTCTGGGGCTTGCGGTATTCCTGGCGACCGTCCTGCACAAACCGGCCGACGCCTTCACGATTTCAACCCTGCTGACCAAGGCGGGCTTCTCACGCACCCGGACGCTCGGCATCCAGGTCGCCTTCGCGCTGACGCTCCCGCTCGGGGTCGTTTTGTATGCCGCGGGGGAGTCCGCCGTGTCCAGCGTCGTGCTCGGCAGCACGCTGACCGGCGCGGTGCTCGCCTTCAGCGCGGGCACGTTCGTCTGCATCGCGCTCTCGGACCTGCTCCCCGAGGTGCAGTTTCACTCGCATGATCGAGGGAGACTTTTCGCAGCCGTTATTCTCGGAGCCGCCGTCATGTGGGCGACGGCGTTGTTCGAACCGCCGCACACGCACGGTCCTCCGCCCGCCGCCGCAACGGAGGAGAGTGACCACGGGCATGATCACCCCCACGATCACGATCATTAAGATGCTGTTGCAAAACCGAGCCGCGCCCGTCAGGAAGCGTTCTTTTTCCCGTCCGCACCGACGGTTTTGCGACAGCGTCTAAGATGCGGAACTCAAGCCGCACCTGCCCCGGGCGCGCGCCTTCGCGACTCGCACGATGTCCCGACGACTCACGCGACGGGTTCGCAGGCTACCGCTGATGCGTCGCCGTCAGCCGCGTCGGGCGCTCCGTCATGCAGATCATGTCGATGTCGTCGGCCAGCGCCCGCATGTCCTGCTCGAACGCAACCTTCCACCGATGCTCACGTTCGGCATACGTCCCGCCCAATCCGGCGCAACCGCTCAATCCGCCGACCGTCGCCGCCATCAAAACGCCCGTAATGAGGTTCCGCTTCATGATCCGTGTCGTCCTGATCGAATTCCGAGGTTCCGCCGGCGCCCCTCGCGGCGGTCCACCCGTCACGCCAACCTTAGCGCCGACCGCAGGGAGCGTCAAGCGCACTCATCCCCCCGCCCTACATCTGCTCCAGGGTGCGGATGCCCAGCAGGGAAAGGCCCAGCTTCAACGACCGCGCCGTCAGATCGCACAACCGCAGACGCGACGCCCGCAGTTCCGCCGTGGGCGCGTCATAAACCCGAACCCCCAGCCGCCGGTCGTAAAACCGGCTGAACGCCTTGCTCAAATCATAAAGGTAATCCGTGAGGAGGTTCGGCTTCAGCTCCGCCCCCGCCTGCTCGATCACTTCCGGCAGCCGCAGAATCCGCCGCGCCAGCGCCTGCTCCGTCGGATGCTCGAGCAGGATCGGGGAACTTCCGCTTAACGTGGCGAAATCCACGCCCGCGCGCCGCCCGATCGCCCGAATCCGGGCATACGCATAAAGCAGGTACGGCGCGGTGTTCCCTTCCAGCGACGTCATCGCCTCGATGTCAAACCGGTAGTCCTTGATGAGGTTGTGCGACAGGTCGTAATACCTCAGCGCCGCCAGCCCCACCGTCTCCGCGATCTCCTCGACCTGCTCCGGCGACAACGCACGCCTCGACGAGGGCGTCGCCCCCTCTTCTGCGTCCCCGTCGCCGCCCGCCGACTCGACCACCGCCCGCGCCGCCGCCACCGCCTCGTCCAGCAGATCCTTGAGCTTGATCGTCCCCCCCTCACGCGTCTTGAACGGGGCGCCGGACCGCGACAACATGCTCCCGAACGCCAGGTGCTCCAGCCGGACCTCCGGCGGCGCGATGCCGCACTTCCGCGCCGCGGCGAACAACATCTCGAAATGCAGCTTCTGCGTCACGCCGACCACGTAGATGATCCGCCGCGCCTTCAGCATCCGGATCCGATGAACCAGCGTCGCAAGGTCCGACGTCGCGTAGTTGAACCCCCCGTCCGACTTCCGCACCATCAGCGGCAGCGACTCGCCCTCCTTCGTCTTGAATCCCTCCAGAAAAACGCACAACGCCCCCTGACTCTCCACCGCATGACCGTCACGCACCAGCGCGTCGACCACCTCCGTCATCAGATCGTTGTAGTAGCTCTCTCCGCGGTCGACGACGCGGACGCTCAGCCGGTTCAGGATGCGGTGACAATGCCGCAGGGACTCGTTGCAGAACGCCTCCCAGATCCGCCGCGTCGCCGCGTCCCCCTGCTGAAGCGCGACCACCGACTCCTGCGACTCCTTCTTGAACGTCGCATCCGCGTCGAACAACCCCTTCGCCTGAACGTAAAACGCCTCGAGATCCGCGATCCGCAGCGCGTCAGGGCGGGTCAGCACGTCCGGATGCGTCCGTCGCAGGTACGCCACGAGCATCCCGAACTGCGTCCCCCAGTCTCCGACGTGGTTCTCGCGGATCACGTCATGCCCGAGAAACTCGAGAATCCGCGCCGCGCAGTCCCCGATCACCGTGCTGCGAAGGTGTCCGACGTGCATCTCCTTCGCCAGATTCGGACTCGACAGGTCCACCACCACCGTCTCGGGAGCGCCCGACGGCGCGATCCCGACTCGATCCTCCCCCGCAGCCGGCGTCGGCGGAACCTCCGCGAGGCGACGCGCCATCGCCTCCGCCTTCAACCGGAAATTGATGAACCCCGGCCCGGCCACCTCCGGAGGCTCACAAAGATCGGACACGTCCAGCGACGCCGCGATCCGCTCCGCCACCGACCGCGGCGGCTGACCCAGCTTCTTCGCCAGACTCATCGCGCAGTTCGACTGATAGTCGCCGTGCGACGCTTCCGCCGCCGGCCTCACCAGCGGATCCGCCTGCGGATCCAGGCGCGCCGCCGCCTCGCCCACCCGCGCCGTTAGTTCCTTCAGGATCGATCTCACGCCGCAAACCTCTGCGCCGCCGCTGCGTCAATCCCGCCCCGGCGACCGCGCCGTAAATAACCCCGGTGAAAAACTGCGGCAGACATTCCCGGCCTGACGTTCCCAGCACGATTCCCACGCCGCAAACTCGGATCCGCCCCCTGCAACCAGGCGGGCGACGCCCGCCATCGCCCCGGGCAGGCTCCGTCCGCCTCTCGCACTCGTAAGCGGGCCTGGTTCGCCCCTCCGAATGCCGGAAGCCGCGGATGCTACCGACTCCGGAACCTCACGCCATCCCGCCCCGCAGCGTGGACACGCCGCCGCCCTTCGATATACTTCCCGCTCCGCGGTTCCGACGGTGCAGGATATCGGTGGAACCGCGCCCGGCGGCGTACCCAAGTGGACCAAGGGGACGGATTGCAAATCCGTTATTCGTCGGTTCGAATCCGACCGCCGCCTGTTCCCTTCCGTGCAGCCCGATGCATCAAGATGCCCGGTTGTTCCCGATGACCGCGGAGGTTTACTAAGTGCCGCGACGCTGTCGCCTCGTTCCACCGAAGCGCACGCCGTTCCAGCGGAACGCCCTGTTTCCGCCCGTGCGTCCGCCGGCGCTGTTGGGGGATGTTACGTCGCCGCGACGTGCCGCCTGTCAGAGGTCGCCGTCAGTTCCAGAACGCCGCGACCGCCGCCACGCACCAGATGACCGCGCCGAGGCCCAGTTTTACGACGATGCCGGCGAAGCGCCCGACGCCCGCGCCGGCGGCGGAACGCGTCGAGGCGTCCACCGAGCGACCGGACGCATACTCCATCGCGCCCGCACCGGCGGCGGCGCCCGCGCAGGCGCCGACGATCGACCCTACGATCGGAACCGGAATCAGGAACGTCCCCGCGATTCCCCCGACGATCGTCCCCGCCAGCGCGCCGAGCGCCCCCCACTTCGACCCGCCCGCCTGCTTCGCCCCGATCAGTCCGCTGAACATCTCCAGCCCCTCGGCGATCAGGGCGAGTCCCGCCATCACGATCAGCGGGACGACTCCGATCACCTGCTCGTCGGCGGGCTTGCCGTCCTCCCACCGCCACCAGGTGTAAGCGCCGGTCGCCGCCACCATCAGCCAGTTGCCGGGCAGGCCGATCGCGACCGAGGCCAGGAAGGCGAGATTCACAAGACCCAGCAAAGTCGCGTAGACGTATTCCATCGCCGCCCCGCCCGGTCCCGGTAAGCCGCGTCAGGGCACGCGCCCCTGCTCGCGCAGCCGCGCATACTCGATGCAGTAGCGCGCCCACGGTTTCGCCTCGAGCCGGGCGATCCCGATCGGGCGGTGCGTCCTCAGGCAGATCCCGTAAGTGCCGTCGTCGATCCGCTCGAGGGCGTCGTCAATCTCGCGGACCAGCGCGCGCTCGTTGTCGATGAGGCCCAGCGTGAACTCCTGCTCGTAATTGTCCGTCCCCACGTCCGCCATGTGCAGCGGAACCGTGGAACGGTCCGCCGCCGCGCCGCTGTTGCGGTCGAACGCCTCGTTGGAAAGCTGACGCATGTCGGCGCTGAGCGTCGCCCGCCGCTCCAAAAGGAGCTTGCGGAAGCGGTTCAACTCCTTGCGCGACAGGGGCGACTTCGGGAGCGGCGCGTCATCCGGCATGATGCGGATCAGCCCGCCGCCGTCGTCCGCGGGAAACGTCATCACGGGCGCGGGCCGGCGCACCGTCGGCGGTGAAGCGGGCGCCGCGGCCTGCGGCGGTTTCGTAGACGTCGCCGGACGCCCCGCGCGATTCATGACGCTGCTTTTCACCGGGACCGGGGCGCGCCCGGGAGCCGAATTTCCGGATACGACGCGGACCGCCCCTTCTGCCCGCGATGCGACGGCGCGCGTCGACGGGGATTCAGTCGGGGGCGCAGGCTTCTTTTCAAGCGCTGGGGGTCGGACCGGCGGGCGGTTCCCCGTTTCAGTTTTGCGGGACGGTTCCGCTTTGCGGGACGGTTCCGCAGTCGCATTCCGCGACGCCTTGAGGTTACCCCGAGCATCCACCTTGCGAATCTGCTTTTGAGACGCTTGCGGGAGGGCCCGCGGTTTCGCGCCGCCTTTCTCCCGCGCAACGCCCGTCAGCGCGCGGTCCGCCTTTTTTGAGGACTCGATCTTCCGGGCGACGGGCGGCTTCTTGTCTGCTTTCGTCTTACGCGCAGGAGAGCGGGCCGGCTTCACGGAGGATTCCTTTTGCGACTTACCCCGGTCCTTCGCCTTCAGGGGCTTGGCGGACGCCGCCCTGGACCGCCGAGGAGTCTTCGCCGCCGGGGTCTGCACCGATCCTGCTTTCCTGGGTTTGCGCCTAGCCAAATCCAACCCACCCCCGGCATAAGTCGTTGTGCTGCAAGAAGTTGCCCACGTCCGAGAACCGCCATCATAAGCGATCCCTTGTCCCTGTCAACCCGAACCGCCTCTGATTTGTGCCGGAAATCGTCCTCAATCCGCAGATTATTTTGAGACAGGAGATGCAAAACCGGACCCGGCTTGGCGGCGCGTGTTCGTCGGGATCGCATTCGGCGGACGAGACCGGTCAGGCGGCCGGTGCGCCGTCACTGCCGCGGGGGCGGAACAAGGCGATGCTGGCTGTGAACCCGTGGACGAAGTTTCGTCCGCCCACCGGTCCGAATTCGCCCGCGCAGAAGAACCCCGCGGTGGGCACGTCTCCGATGTGGTCGCGCAATACGCCGGCATCGTGGTGCGGCACGCCAGGCCACATCCTCGACCCCCGGCCGTTGCAACTGAAAAGCAAGGCGCCGGCGACGGGGGGCGACGGCGCGCCGCGGAACGGCGCCAGCATATGTCGAAGATCCTCGTCGGCGGACTCGGCGTCGCGGATGTGAAACTGCACGGTCGAGCCGATCCTCGGGATGCCGGCGATCGCCAGGGCGCCGGTGTTGCGTTCGACGCCGAGAAGCGTGTGAATGAGGAAGTCGCCGCGCTTGAAGTCCGGTTTGTATTCGTTGATGGCGCGCCCGACAAACAACGCCTGCTGGGCGGCCTGCTCCTCATCCGGACGAAGGTCGGCGATCACCTCCTGCAGCCGCTCCCACGCCACCTTGCCCCCGAGTTCGCGG
Organism: Phycisphaerae bacterium; assembly: GCA_022072505.1. Classification (GTDB taxonomy): domain Bacteria; phylum Planctomycetota; class Phycisphaerae; order UBA1845; family UBA1845; genus JABWBH01. Next base: position 175,208 of record JAJVHU010000019.1, on the reverse strand, counting down.
ATGAAGCGGTCCTGCGACTTCGTGACGATGAACGTGCGGCCGATCGGACGGCAGCCCTGCGATACAACGGCGTCCACGTGCAGATCGCCGGTCAGCGCGACGCCGACCAGCCCCTCCCGGTGGATCGCGTCGTCAAGGATCAGCGCATTCTGTCCCGGACCCTCCGCCGCGCTGGCGATCCCGCCGAGGATCGGCGCGCCGGGCAAGGCCTCGTTGATGTCCTCGACAAAGGTCAACACGTCAAACCGGTAGGGATCCGCAAGCCCCAGGATCACCGGTTCGCTTTCCCGGGAGACTCCGAGGAGCGGTTCCCAGTTCTGACTGGCGCGGGCACGGGCGTGCTGCGGATGCGAGACATGAAAGGGATGCGCCTCCACGCCCGGCAGCGACGCGACCAGCATCGACATCGCCGGGCGCCCTTCGATTTCCAGGGCGTTTCCGACAATGCTCTCAGCCGTGCAGCCGATCAGCACCGCGCGAGGGTAAGACGCTCGAAGGCGTGCGACGACCTCGGAAAGCTCATCCTCGTAGTGCGCGGTGAGGAAGAGGGCGACCAGGTCGCCGTCGTCCGGACCGATCCGGGGCGTCGTCTCCGCCAGCAGCGCGTCAACGCACGGACCGGCCTCAGGCACGGTCTGAACCGACGCCGCGAACGTCATCTGGCTCGACATCTTCGGGATCCGAACAACACGAAACACTCCGCACCCGCGCTGCGAACCGCCCGCCCCACACCGCGCGGAGCAGGTGAAAAGCTGTGCGTCGGGAGCGTCATACCAGCATAGGAAGGGCTGTCAACGGATTCAAATTCCGGTAGATTGCCGACGGGCGTTGCGGCGGGGGTCGCCGCGAGCGCGGGCGGGGCAAAGCGCGCGGACCTGACAAATGACACGTTACCTGACCGTGATCGTGCGCGCGAGGGAGCCGCGGTTCGACGCGACGGCCGCCGCACTGCTTTCCGATGTCCGCGCCCTGGGGCTGCCGCACATCCACGAGATTCAGATCGACCGGATGTATTTCATCCAAGGCCGGGTTTCGCGTGAAACCTTGAACACCCTGGCGGCGGCGCAGATCGTCGACCCGGTGACGGAGGCGTTCGAGGTCGTTGAGGGGTTGGACCGTCGCGCCGCCGGCGCGCCGGCGATCGAGGTACACTTCCTGCCGGGCGTGATGGACCCCGCCGCCTTGACGGCCCTGCGGACGTTGCGCCGGGCGTTGGCGCAAGCCGGCGCGGATCCGGCGGCGATCGACGATGTCCGCACGGGCAGGCGACATGCGGTCGTCGGGGCGCGATCCCGCGGGGAACTTGAAGTCGTCGCCCGCCGGCTGCTCGCCAACGACTGCATCGAGCGGGTGTACCTTTCCGGTTTTGACCCTGAGGACCGGCTTCCCGGCCGCTTTCCGGAACCGCCGCAGTACCGGTTCGAGTTGCGCCGCGTCGCGCTGCGGAGGCTGGACGACGCCGGGCTGATGAAACTGTCGCGGGAGGGACACCTTTTTCTTTCCCTGGACGAGATGCGCGCCGTTCAGGCGCACTACGCCGGGCTTCAGCGCGACCCGACGGACCTCGAGTTGGAGACGCTGGCGCAAACGTGGTCGGAGCATTGCGTTCACAAGACGCTCAAAAGCGCGGTCGAGTATGAAGGCGAGGATTTCGGCCGCCCCGGCAGAGTTCGCGTCCGCTTCGAGAATCTCCTCAAGGACACGATCGTCCGAGCGACGCGGGAGGCGCGGCGGGACTGGTGCCTGTCCGTCTTCGTGGACAACGCCGGCGTCATCGCGTTCGACGACGACCACGGCGTGGCGTTCAAGGTCGAGACGCACAATCACCCGTCGGCGATCGAGCCTTACGGCGGGGCGGCGACCGGGGTCGGCGGCTGCATCCGCGACATTCTCGGATGCGGGCTTGGCGCGAAGCCGATCGCGTCCACCGACGTGTTCTGTCTTGCGCCGCCGGACACCCCGACCGACCGCTTGCCGACGGGCGTCCTTCATCCGCGACGCGTGTTGAAGGGCGTAGTGGCCGGGGTCCGCGATTACGGAAACCGGATGGGCATCCCGACCGTGAACGGCGCGATCCACTTCGACCCGCGATACCTGGCCAACCCGCTGGTGTTCTGCGGGTGCGTCGGGTTGATCCCGCGCAACCGGATTCAGAAGGCGGCGCAGCGCGGCGACAGGATCGTCGTCGCGGGGGGGCGCACCGGGCGCGACGGGATTCACGGCGCGACGTTCTCCTCGGCGGAGCTGGAGTCGACGCACGTGGACGAGTTCTCGCACGCGGTGCAGATCGGGAACGCGGTCGAGGAGAAGAAAGTACTCGACGCCTTGCTGCGGGCGCGCGACGCCGAAGGCGGCTGCCTGTATTCCGCCGTGACCGACTGCGGCGCGGGCGGGCTGAGCAGCGCCGTCGGCGAGATGGGGGCGGAGATCGGCGCGGAGGTCGATCTCGACCAGGTTCCGCTGAAGTACTCAGGGTTGCGCTACGACGAGATCTGGATTTCCGAGGCCCAGGAAAGGATGGTTTTCGCCGTCCCGCCGGCGTCGCTGGAGCGGTTCCTCACGGTGTTCCGGGAGGAGGAGGTCGAGGCCGCGGTCATCGGCCGCTTCACGGGCGACGGACGGTTGCGGGTGCGCTACCGGGGCGAAGTCGTCGGCGACCTCGACGTGCATTTCCTGCACGAAGGCCTGCCGCGAAGCACGCGTCGGGCGTCGTGGACCGCGCCGCCCCCCCCACCGCTTCTCCCGCCGCCCGCGTCCCACGTCAGACCGGCCGCGCCCGCCTCCGTCCCCCCGCCGGAGGACCGGCACGACAGCGCGCACGCGCGTCTGCTTTCCGAACTTCGCTCGCTGAACGTCGCGTCAAAGGAGTGGGTCATCCGGCAGTATGACCACGAGGTTCAGGGGCGCAGCGTCATCAAGCCGCTTTGCGGACCGTCCTTCGGTCCGTCGGACGCGGCGGTGCTGCGCCCGCGGCTGGACTCGATGCGCGGCGTGGCGCTGGGCTGCGGTTTGTGTCCGCAGGTTTCGGACCGCGATCCGTACTGGATGGCCGTGCTGGCGGTGGACGAGGCGCTGCGCAACGTCCTCTGCGTCGGCGGCGACCCGGAGCACACGGCGATTCTGGACAACTTCTGCTTCCCGAAGTGCGACAATGAGCCGGCGCTCGGTGCGCTGGTCCGGACCTGTCGAGGCGCCGCGGACGCCGCGATCGCCTACCGCCTTCCTTTCATTTCCGGGAAGGATTCGCTGAGCAACGAGTTTTCGATGGCCCCTGCCGAAGCCGCCCGGCTGGGCCTTCCGCAGCGGCTGGCGATTCCGCCGACGCTGCTGGTCAGCGCGATCAGCGTGATCGAAGACGTACGTCGCTGCGTCACGATGGACCTGAAGTCAGCCGGAAACGTCGTTGTCGCGGCGTCCGCGCCGGTGGAGACGGCCGGCTTCGACGCGGCAATCGCGTTGCACCGGAAGGTCGCGGCGCTGATCCGAGCGGGGAAAGTCCGCGCGGCGCATGACGTCAGCGACGGCGGGCTGCTCGTGGCGCTGGCGGAAATGTGCATCGCGTCAAACCTGGGGTTGACCGCCGATCTATCCGGCGACCCTTGGCGGGCGATGCTCTGGGAACCGGCGCCGACGACGTACCTGCTTGAAATGTCCGAGGCGGACGCAAAGGACTTCGGACTACCGGTTCTGGGTCGGATTGCGACCGATGCAGCGCTGTCAGCCGTGCTCGGCGACGGGAACCCAACGACCTGGTCCGTGGCGGCCCTGGCGCAAGCCTGGCGCGAGCCGCTGGCGCGGGGGTGACGTCCGTTGCGGCGTTGATGGACCGCCGTCGCGAAGTCGTCGAGGCGGCCAACGCCGCCGTCGTTTTGATCTGAGGGTCCGCGACGAAGGCAGAACGCTTCCTGACGGGCGCGGCTCGGTTTTGACGTGACGTTGAGGAAAGCATCCGCAGAGGTCGCAGAGGACGCAGAATGCGGATGCGGCAGACCGTGACCAACCGCATGCACGGCGCCGACGGCGTCCGGCGCATCAAACGGGCGTTGTGAACGCTCGCTTGAACCCTTCTTCTGCGTGCCTGCGTCCTCCGCGGATCATCCGGCCTTCGGGGCGGCCCCCGCTTGCCCGGTCACGTGGTGCGGTCGAATCTTGCGGCGGACTCCGATCCGGTGACTCCAATGCAAGGCCCGGAGCGGGGTTCAACCTTGCGCCGTGAGGTGTACGGCGCTGCCTCTGGGTGACCTCCAGAGCGGTGGATCCGACGCACCTTGCAGGCGATCAGCGCCAAAGGGTTCCGGTCGAGGGTGTCGTGGAGAGGCGGATACCACGCCCCCGATCGGGCCCGGTGTGCGCGCCCGGTCCGCTTCCTTTTCCGGTTTCTCCTCGCGCATACAATGAACCTCGCCGTCCGTCACGAACGATATCGCCGGCGAGGTGCGTCCGGTAACGTCGCACGCGCCCGGGCAGCTCCGATGAGAAAGGTGGGTCGATGACTCGCTATGAAACACAGGACGATCCTCAACACGAAGCGGTGTACGATATTTCGGCGCGCGTGCGCATGAACGCCGGTTCCGCCGGGCTTGGGGCCGCGTGCCTGCTTTTCTTCGGGTTCCTGAGCTTCACGAAACCGGGAACGAGCTTCGGCGACGCTTTTTCCGCGCAGGACTGGTTCACGGCGGGAAACGTGGCGCTCTTCTACACGATGCGCGTCGGAGGGGTCGTGCTCGGGCTGGTGGCGCTGGCGTCGCTGACGGGGGCGTGGCCGGTGCTGGCGGCGGATGCGATCGTGTCGATTCCGGTCGGCGCCCTGCTGATGGCGTCGGGGGTGCTGATGTTGATGGGCAACGGAGACGCGCTGCAATCGGGGCTGCTGCTGGTCTTCGGCGTGATGTTCATCCGGTCCGGCGTGATGAACGCTCGCCTGGCGATGGCGGCGAACCGGCTGCGCGGCGCCGTTCCGCCTCAAGGACGCGCAGCGCCACCCCCTCCCCCGCGAACCGAACGTCATTCCGTCGAGTCGAATCTTGCCGGTGAGGTGCTGCGCCGACGTGCGGATGTCGAGGCCCGTCCTGACGCCGCGGATGACGGGCCTGTCGCCGCAACGGCCCGCGCGCCTCAGCCCCCGCGGAAAGAGGCGGCCGGCGGCGACGCAAAGACCGAACCGGCGCCCGAGGGGTTTCTCGCTTCGTTCGCACCGCGGCGCGACGACCAGGAAGCGGGGCCGCACTGACCCGGGCGTGAGTCATCGGGGACATACGAGCCCGGATCTCTGATCAGACGATGCGTCACGACCTCCGACAAACGCGGGAAAAAGAGCGCTTCCTGACGGGCGCGGCTCGGTATTGATTCGGCGGGTCCGGTCTTGACCGGGCGTCCGCGGCGGGTAAGCTTCCGCGTCGGTCAGGGGACGTAGCTCAATTGGGAGAGCGCCGCGTTCGCAATGCGGAGGTTGCCGGTTCGATCCCGGTCGTCTCCAGTTTCCCCCCCCGGTCCGGGTCGCCTCGTTTCCGGGACGATCACGCCCACTTTCGCAGCAATCCGCGCACATGCTCGACCAGTTGAGTTCGCGGAACGGTCGCCTGCGCCGGTTGCTGCTCCAGCCAGCGCTTGCGGTCCTCGCCGACCTCTTTTGAAAGCTCCTCGCCGAGGCGCAGATCCTTGATCGAGACCTCGCCGCGACCCAATTCGTCGCTGCCCATCACGACACAGGCGACCTTGCCCGACCGGGAGGCGTACTGAAACTGCTTCCCGATGTTCTGTGTGCCGACATAAAGCTCCGCATTGACGCCCGCGTCGCGCAGCTCGGACGCGATCCGCTGATACTCCGCGGTCAGCGTCTTGTCGAGGCGCGTCACCAGCACCGGCGCCGTCGCCGTCCGCGCGCTCACCTTGCCGAGATGCGTCAGCGCGGACAGCAGCCGGTCCACGCCGATCGACGCGCCCGTCGCAGGAATCTCCCGCCCGAGGAAACGCTTCACCAGCCCGTCATACCGACCGCCGCCGAAGACGCTTCCGAACTGCCGCGCCTGGCCGTCGTCGTCCCTGATCTCGAACGTCAGCGCCCCCTCGAACACCGGACCGGTGTAGTACTCCAGCCCGCGCACGACCGTCGAGTCGAACGTCACCCGGTCAGCGTTGAACCCGCCGGCGGTCAACGCTTCGTCGATCTGCCGCAGCTCGTCCAGCCCCTCGCGCCCGACCTCGCTCGCCTCAACCAGCGTCGCCAGCTCTGACAGCAGCCCGGTCCGGGAATCCGAGCGGATTTCCAGGTAATCCCGCACCAGGCGGATCCGCTCCTGCGGCAGCTCGACGCCCTTGATGAACGCGCCGGATTCATCCTTGCGCCCGCGACCGAGCAATTGCTCCACGCCTTCGATCCCGACTTTGTCCAGCTTGTCGATCGAACGCAGGATCGCCAGCGCCACGGCCGGGTCCAGCGCGCCGCCGCCGTCCGTGTCTCCGCGGGCGACGCGCTCCAGCACGCCGTTGAGCACTTTGCGGTTGTTCACGCGGATGAGGTAGTCGCCTCGGGCGACGCCCAGCGCCTCCAGCGTCTCGGACATGATCATGCACGCCTCGGCGTCGGCGAGCATCGACGCGCTGCCCACCGTGTCGAAGTCGAACTGGTAGAACTCGCGGAAGCGCCCCGGTCCGGGCTTCTCGACGCGCCACACCGGACCGACCTGATACCGCCGGAAGGGCATCGGCAGGTCGTTGAGGTTCATCGCCACGTAGCGCGACAGCGGCGCGGTCAGGTCGTACCGCAGGGCGACCCACGCCTCGTCCTCGTCGCGGAAGGAAAAGATGCCGGCGTCCGGCTGATCCGACTCGGGCAGGAACTTGCCCAGGCAGTCAACGAACTCCAGCGCCGGCGTCTCCAGCGGAACGAACCCGTAACGCTCGTACACGGCGCGAACCCCGGCGATCATCCGCTCCCGCGCGGAGACCCCGTCGCCGGATAGATCGCGGAAACCCTTGAGACGACGCGCATCGACGCGGACGGGTTTGTCTTTCATTCGTTTTACCCCGGCTTATATCGCTCGCTCGGTTGTGTCGCGCTCATCATACCCACCGAGCCAGGCGCGAGAACTCTCCTTGTTGGACGACAAGGGTTGGTGCTGCGAGGCATCACAGGCGTTCAAGAGACCCTGTAATGTCCTCGGTTGCGTAAACGCGGATCGCGAACCTCCGGTCCGCACCGCGCCCCGCCGAACTCCTCACTCCGGTTCAAATGCAGCGAACTTACGCCGCACCACGTTAGCGAATCAACTGCGTCTTTGTCGAACGAGCGCCTCCTGTGGATGCGGAACGTGTTTCGGGGCGAAAGGTTACGTCGTGTCCCGCCGGAAATCCCGGTTGCGCTTGCGACATCGCGTAAGTCGGGTCTCAACTTTACGCTTGAAGAAGTCAGGGGTTTCCGGTATACTGATCGCCGCTCTCCTGCAGCCGATCGACTTCCCCAGACTCTGCACCTTCGTCGACGCCGGCGCGTTGTGAAAGGACGGGGATGGCAAGGATGTTCAAAGCGGTCCGCCTGCCCGCCAGCGATGCGCCACTCGGAAGGCATTGTCCGTCCTGGACGGGGCTTCTCGCCCTAACGTCGTTCGGGAACCGATGTATTCGGTCCCGGGCGACTCGGTTCCCGACAGGCGAGTCGCGTCGGTGCGGCCGGATCCTGATTTTTGTTCCCTGCGCGTGCTCCCGGAGCGACGTTCGCCCTGGGAACCGCAGAACGCTGACAAGAGGAGAAGAGCCATCATGATGCGATCCAGGTTGGAGGAGGCGTCCGGCGCCCGGTCGAATGTTCCGCGGCGCGATTTCATTCGCGGGTTGGGGCTGGGAGCGGCGGGCTGGGGATTGTCCGGCGGCGCCGTGTTCGCGGATGACCTTGCGACTCCGGACAACTCGTCGTCGCTCCTTCCGGACGACGACGCCGATGTCGCCGGGTGTTCCTACGCGCTGTGGTCCACCAGCCGGCGTGCGTTCACGCAGGGCGTCAACGTCACGAAGTGCGACCCGTGCAATTGTCCGCCGCGCGGGCAGATCAATTTCGTCCTCAAGCAGCGGATGACCACCAGCTTCGAGGTGCTCAGCTTCTGCGATGAGCTGGGGGTGATCGGGTTCCCGACCGCGGCGCGTCTTGAGTGGAACATCACGAAGAAGGAAGTCCGCGTGAACGGACCGTGTCAGACGCCGATCGGCTCCTTCGCGGGCAAGTTCACCGTCACCGACATTCCGGGAAATCCCCTGGTCTCCGGGAAACTCTCCGGGGTTCTGGGATACGACCCTTGCACGAGCACGAACCCCTGCTGCGCGTTTCCCCGCGTTGCGGGCATGATGACGGGTCGCGGCGTGCGCGGGACGAACTTCGAGAACTGCATCGTGCGGTGGACGTTTTGCGGCGTCGAGGAGGCCGTCCCCTCGAATCCGTGCCAGGTCATTCTCTGGGACGTGAACATCCACGGGATCATGCGCTGCGCCTGCTGACGTCCGCCGGCGACGAACGTGAATGCTCCGCCGCGGGCCCGGTCGGGCGCGCCCGACCGGGCCCGCGCAGGTCGACGCCGGTCCGCGCGCCTCCGCTTACCACCGGATCGCCCGCCGGCTTCGGTAGCGCAGGAGGATCGCCAAGGCGTTCATCGACAGCGTGATGAACATGAGGACGACGCCGGCGGCCGCGGCGTTGGCATGAAAACGCGCGTCCGGGCGCGACACCCAGTTGAACATCTGGATCGGCAGGACCGTGAAGGGGGACTCCAGCCAGGTCAGCGAGACAAACGGCGGCGAGGACGTCACCGGCGACGGGGGCAGGAAGGCGATGTACGTCAGCGCCCCGATCGTGATCAGCGGCGCCGTCTCTCCGATCGCCCGCGACATCGCAATGATGGCGCCGGTCAGGATGCCGCTCATCGAATACGGCAGCACATGATGCCGCACCGTCTGCCACCTGGACGCCCCGAGCGCGTACGCGCCTTCGCGGATGCCCTGCGGAATCGCCCGGATCGCCTCGCGCGTCGCCACGATGACGATCGGCAGCACCAGCAGCCCCAGCGTCAGCCCGGCGGTCAGGATGCACCGCTTCAGCCCCAGCGCGTAAACGAGCAGCCCCAGCGCCATCAGTCCCCAGATGATCGACGGCACGCCCGCGAGGTTGGCGATGTTGATCTCGATGATCGCCGTGCGCCAGTTCTTCCGCGCGTACTCCTCCAGGTAGATCCCCGACGCGACGCCCAGCGGCAACGCCGTCACCGCCGTCACGAACATCACCGCGCACGTCCCGACGATCGCCGACTTGACGCCGGCCTGATCGGGCTTGCGCGAAGGAAAAGACGTCAGAAAACCCGAGGTCAGTCGCGGCAGTCCGTCTCGAACAAGATCCAGCAGCAGCGCCGCCAGGGTTCCGAGCGACAGGACGATCAGCGCCGCTCCGAGCAGCAGAAACGCCGCGTCCATCAAGCGTCGTCTTCCCGGTCGGACCCCCGCAAGCATCGTCAGTACGCCTCCCGATAACGGCGCTGGATCAGGTAGCCGAGAATGTTCAGCCCGAGCGTCATCAGCAGCAGGACGAGACCGGCGGCAAAGATCGACTGATACCCGATGCTCCCGTGAACCAGGTCGCCGAGGCTGACCTGGACGATGTACGCGGTGATGGTCGCCGCCGGTTCCGCGGGGTTCAGCGTCAGCTTCGCCTGCATGCCGGCCGCGATGGCGACGATCATCGTTTCGCCCAGCGCCCGCGAGACGGTCAGGATGTAAGACGCGGAAATCCCCGACAACGCCGCGGGAAACACCACCCGCCACGCCACCTGAATGCGCGTGGCGCCGAGCGCGTACGCCCCCTCGCGCAGCGCCAGCGGAACCGAACGCATCGCCTCCTCGCTCAACGACGTCACATAAGGAACCACCATCAGACCGATAACCAGCCCGGCGCTGAGCATGTTGAATCCCGGAAGTTCCGGGAACACCCGCTGAAGCAGCGGCGTCACAAAGAGCAGCGCGAAGTATCCGAAGACCACGGTCGGCACCGCGGTCAGCAGTTCCAACGCGGGCTTGACAATCTCACGCACCCGGTGCGTCGCATACTCGCTCAGCCAGACGGCGCAGATCGTCCCCACCGGGACGGCCACGAACAGCGCCACGGCCGTCGTCACCAGCGTCCCGCTCACCAGCGGAAGGATTCCGAACCGGGCGTCGGCGAACTGCGGCGTCCACTGCGTGCTGGTGAGGAACTCGAGGATCGAAACGTGGGCGAAGAACGTGCTCGACTCGTACACCAGCGCCCCGACGATGCCCAGCGTCACCAGCACCGAAGACGCCGCCGCCAGAAAAAGCCCCGCCTCGATCGACCGCTCCTTCACCCGGCGCAGCACGCGCCGCGCCGGCGACAGGCCAAGGCGAAACTCGAGTCTCAGGTCTTCCGCGCCGATCGGTTCCGACGCCACGCACGCTCTCCCGAAAAGCCTCGACCCCGCAACCGGGACTCACGTCCGACCTGCCGCGCCGCGCATGCCCTCGCTCAAGCGTCGCGACCTCCGGGTTCTATCCCGAAGGCCGCGGCACGTCACGTGCCCCCTCCGCGCTTCAGGAAAGCCGCTACTTCCGAGGTTCCGTGGACAACGGGCGCTTCAGCAATTCGTCGATGTGCAGCCCCGTCTCCGAGTGCCCCCCGAACGCCGTGCCGATCTGCCCCTTCGCCACGCGCTCCATCCCTTTCTGATAAGCGTCGGCCGGAAGCGGTACGTAGCGCACTTCCTTCGTCAGCGCCGGCCCTTCCTTCAGGTAGAACTCGACGAACTTGCGAATCTCCGGGCGATCCAGCGACTTGCGGTTGACGTAGATGAAGATCGGGCGGGACAGCGGCGTGTATGACCCGTCCATCACCGACGCCTCCGACGGCGTGACCGGTTTATTCTCATGATTGACGATCGGAACCGCCTTCAGCTTGTCCTTGTTCTCGATGTAGTACGCGAACCCGAAGTACCCCAGCGCGTTCTTGTCCTTTGAGATGCCCTGGACCAGGACGTTGTCGTCCTCGCTCGCCGTGAAGTCGCCCCGGCTGCTTTTCGCCTTGCCGGTCACCGCCTCCGTGAAGTAGTCAAACGTGCCCGAGTCCGCCCCCGCGCCGTAAAGCGTCAGCGGCTGGTCCGGCCACTCCGAGCGCACCTGGCTCCACTTCAGGATCTTGCCTTGCGCCTCCGGCGACCAGATCGTGCGCAAATCCTCGATCGTCAGCGACGTGACGAACGTGTTCGCGGGGTTGATCATCACCGTCAGAGCGTCAAACGCGATCGGAAGCTCGATGTACTCGATCCCCGCCTTCTTGCACTCCTCCATCTCGGCCACCTGGATCGGACGTGAGGCGTTCGAGATGTCCGTCTCGCCGCGGTAAAACTTCTTGAACCCCCCGCCCGTGCCCGAAATCCCGACCACCACCTGCATGCCCGGGTTCGCCGACATGAACTCTTCCGCCACGGCCTCCGTGATCGGATACACCGTGCTGGACCCGTCGATCCGCACCGTCGCCTGTCCGAACGTCGTTCCCGCAAACCACCCCAGAAGAACCAGAGTCGCCGCGCCTTGTCGCATCACCTTGTGAGTCATCTTCGTTGATCTCCCTGGAAGGATCTGTTCCGGCTGGAGGCCGCTCCCTCAAGCACGACTGCACAATCCACCCGCCCGGTGCGGAGTATGTGTGAAGACGGTTAAGATTGCGCTAAGAACGACGGCCTCTTCCGAACCGGGCCTGTGAGGCGGGCTTTGAATGCGGGATTTCGGATGGCGGGTTTCGGATATGCCGCTGCGAACCCGAGGTTCAATCCCCAACCCTGCCTCCGAAATCCGACATCTCACCGCGGTCTACCTCCACAGCAGCCGCGACGCCTCGTACACCGGACCGTCCGTGCAGCACAGGCTGTACCGCCACCCGGCGGCGTCCGACGGTTCGACGACCGGAAGGACGCACGACTGACACGTCCCCATCCCGCAGGCCATCGACCGCTCCATGCAAACGTGGCACTCGATCCCGCGGGCGAGCGCATACTCCGCCACGAAGCGCATCATCACCTCCGGGCCGCAGGTGTAGATGACCAGTTCTTCCGGCGCGACCGGGTTGGCCTCGTGATACGCCGTCATCGCGGCGCCGACGTGCCCGCGAAACCCCAGCGAGCCGTCGTCCGTCGCAAGCACCACGGGCGTGCCCGAGGCGTTGAACTCCGCGGCACTCAGCGCGGCGGTCCGGGCGTCAGTTGCCGGCGCGCTGCCTCTGCCGTCGCGGAATGAAGCGCCCTCCCACCGCTGATCCCCGGTCAACGTCAGCGCCATCAGGTCCGCCGACCGCGCCCCGCAGAATGCCACGGTGCCGCGCCCCGCACGTTGAAGCGCATCCGCCAGCCAGAGCATCGGCGGCAGGCCCACGCCGCCGGCGATCATCCACGCGTGGCGCTTGTCCGCCCGGATCGGGAACGCATTGCCCAGCGGCCCGAGGACGCTCACCCGGTCCCCCGCCGCCAGCGTGGACATCCAGCGCGTCCCGACGCCGACGACGCGGTAGATGACGTCAAGGTCGTGGGGATCGAGGATCGGAGATCGGGGATCGGCGTTCAGGGTTCGGGGCGCCACGATCGGGGTTCGGGGGGCGGGACTCAGGGGTCGGGGGTCGGGACTGAGGGTTCGTGGGTCAGGGGTCAGACCTTCGAGCCCTCCGACGCGCCTCAGCCCGGCGATGCTGAACGCCCGCCGCAGCATCGGCTCGCCCAGCCGCTCCCGCCACGCATCCGTCCCCCCCCGCCACGCAACCTCGTCTTCCTGAAGATCCCAGACCGCGTAATCAGGCGGTGAGCTTTCCGCCGGACACAGATGAACAAACTGCCCCGGCCGGGCCTCCGAAAACGCCGCAACCCGCAGCGTCAACCGAAAATGCTCGCGGCAGACAACGACGTTCGAGACCACGTCGGCGGTGAGGATGCGGGCGCTGCTCGAACCCATCATAATCTGCGCAGTTTTCGTTGACGACCCCGGACTGTCAAGAAACGCTTGTCATACGATCCCGGGTTGTCTGAGCTAACGAAAGTTCGAACATCAGGAGTACTTGATGGCGCTCGGCATGCTTGTTCGGTTCGCAGTCGCTTTGATGCAGGTTGAATCCCCATCGTCTTCGCCCCCCGCCTTCGACTGGGTCACGACCGGTCTGGACTGCGGGTTCTTCGCCGGCGGCGACATCGACGGCGACGGGTTCGCCGACGTGGTCACGATCAGCGGGCGGGACAAGCTGTGCGTGTCATTGAGTTTGAACGGGTGGAAGGCGACGCCGTGGCAGGTGGCGACGGACCGGGTCAAGGCCGAGGGGGCGCTGCGGCTGGAGGTTGCGGACGTGGACCCGTCCATCCCCGGCGTCGAGGTCGTGCTGGTCATGCCCGATCACCGCGTCGTCTTCGGCGGGTGGAAGGACGGGAAGTTCACTGAGGAACGGCGCGTCGAGGGGGAGGTCGGATTGCGGGATTCGGACGGGAGATCGAATTCGGCGACGGATGCGGCGGGTCCGAAACCCGACGTCGCGCGGGCTCAAGCCCGCGGTTCGGCGCCGCCGTATGAACCCGACGCGGGCGTACATGCCGTGTTCACAGCCGACTTCAACGGCGACGGGGTTGCGGATACGGCGATCGTTTACACCTGCGCCCGGCCGCACCCGCATCGCGTCGTCCGCGTCGCGCTGACGCCGAACCCGAAATCCGACGATCAGGACAGCGACGGTCTGACCGACGCGGAAGAGAAAACGCTCGGGACGGATCCGCTCAACCGCGACACCGACGGCGACGGCCTGCTCGACGGCTGGGAGGTGAAGGGCCTGCCGCGCGGCGTCGCCGGACCGGAGACGCCGCTGAACCCGCTGCGGCAGGACGTCATTGTCGTCATCGCTCCCTACGAAGGTCTCGACATGCAGGCCGCCCGCGTCAGCCTCGAGGATGCGAAGCGCATCTACCGCGCCATCCCCTCGGCGAACCCGGACGGCAGCCGCGGCATCGACCTGCACTACCGCTTCGACCCGCCGGTTTCCGCCGAGCATCAGGGGCACTGGGCGGACGTCGGGGCGAAGTTCTTCGACGTGAAGCAGCGCGGCATCATGCACTGGATGCTCGTCACCGGCTTAGGCGGCGGCGGACAGTCGTCGCAGCTCGGCGACCTCGGCTGCGCGGGAGCGAACTGGGCGGCGTTCGCGCATGAACTGGGGCATCAGCTCGCCCTCGGACACACCGGCGACTCCGCGCCGCCGTGGTGCCCGCTGTATCCGTCGCTGATGAACTACGCGTTCAATTACGGTCTCGGCGGCGACGGCAGCCGCGTGCAGTTCTCGCCGGGGAAGTTCCGCGACGTCGTGCTCAACGAGTCCGCCCTTTCCGAGCGCCTGCCCTTCGCCTATGAAGACCTCAGGTATCTCGAAGCCGACCCCTTCTACTTCACGCTTAAGGCCGACGGCGCGGACGCGACGCTCATCGACTGGAACCACAACGGGCGCTTCGACGAAGGTCCGGTCCGGGCGGACATCAACTACGGAAGCTCGACGCACTGCGGCGAACGCGTCCGACTCGACCTGATCGGATCGGGTCCGGCGCTGTGTCGCGTGGGCGACGCGCTTCACCTGGCGTTCCTGACTCAGGACCAGGGCGAGATCCGCCTGCGGACGTACCTCGGGAATTCGCAGTGGAGCGAGCCGCGCACCGTCCCCAACGCGAGTTCGAACTTCGATCCGCTCCTCGTTGGGACGCGCGACGCCGGCTACCTGCTGTTTCGCCGGCCCGAGGGTTGGTGGATCGCCCGGTTCGACGCGGCGACGATCGACGAGCCGCGACGGCTGGACGCGCTCCCGCCGGTCGAGCTTTCGGCGGGCACGATGAAGGATCGCGTGCTGCTGGTCGCCCGGCGCGACGACGACGGCCTGACGGCGTGGTGGCTGGAGGCGTCGCGCGACGCGGTCGGCGCCGTGTCGTACGCCCTTGCGCCCGGACCGGCGATCGACTTCAAGTCGATCGTGCCGGTGGACTGGTCGGTGGACCCGCGCGACGGGCGCGTCGTCGTCGTCGGGGCGGCCTCGCCGGAGCCGGATCGCCGGATGATGGGGATGCGGGCGGCGTGGTTCGAAGTCGAGTCCGAGTCAAGCTGGCGGCGCGTCGAGCAGCGCTGGATCGGCGGCGACCAGGGCGGCGTCACCTGCTCGACGCGTCCCGTCGTGCGACACACGGACGCGGGAGAGCTGGTCATCTTTCACACCGGTTTCCCGCACCACAACGGCTGGATGCTGATGTACCGCACGAAGCAGATCGAGAACCGGGCGTTGCGCGACGGCTGGCTGGTGACGATGTTGTACGACGTCTGGACCCTGACGCGGCGGCCGATCGCCTTCGAACGGTCGCCTCAGGGCGCCGTCTTCGCCTTCCGCTGGGACGCCGGAAAACACGCTTACGACGTCAATCACCTGCTGGCGTGCCACAACGGACTGGGCATCGACCCCGAACCGATGCGCGACTTCGACGACGGCGCGCTCATCAGCCTCTGGGGCATCCGTCACTCGATCCTTTATATGCAACCGTGACCCGGCGTCTCGCTGCGCTGCTCCCTTGCCGAGTCGCGCTCCTGCCGAGCCGCACCCGTTAGGAAGCGGGAACCTCGGTTCTCGGATCCGGGGTTTCAGATGTGCGTCGCTACGCCCGCACCCGCTCGACCGGCGACGAGAGCACGCCGTCGCGCCGCGCCGAGCCGGCGACGGGCGCCGCAGCGCAGGTCGCCTCGCCGCACCCGCCCGCCAGACTCGCTCGCGCCGCGCGGGCGATGCCTTCCGCGTCGATGCCGACTTCCGCAAGCTGCGCCGCGCGCGAAGCGTGCGCGACAAAGCGATCCGCCGGCATCCCGAGGCGCGTCACGCGCTGGATCGGCAGACCCAACTCCTGAGCGGTTTCGAGCACCGCCGAACCGAACCCGCCGCTGACCGAGTGATCCTCGATCGTCAGGACCGGCGCGCCGGAATCGAAGGCCTCTCGCACCATCCGGCGGTCGATCGGACGGGCGAAGCGGGCGTTCACGACGCGCGCCTCGACGCCTTCGACCGACAACCGCTCGGCCGCCGCCAGCGCCGCCTGGCAGGTCACGCCGTAGCAGAGCAGAACGACGTCGCCCCCCTCCCGCAGAACCCGCGACCGCCCCGCCTCAAACGGCGGACAATCCGGCATCGGCGCGGGCACGTTGTCGCGCGGATAGCGGATCGCACACGCGCCGTCCAGCGTCAGCCCGAACTCGATCGACTGTCGCAGCTCGACCTCGTCCATCGGGGCCATCAAGGTCATGCCCGGGAAGCCGCGCAGGTACGCGATGTCGAGAAAACCGTGATGCACCGCGCCGTCGCCGCCGACCAGCCCGCCGCGATCCAGGCAGAACATCACCGGATGCCCCTGAAGCACGACTTCCTGAAAAACCTGGTCGAACGCGCGCTGAAGGAACGTGGAGTAAATCGCGCAGACCGGGCGCAGGCCCGCCTTCGCCATCCCCGCCGCCATGTCCACCGTGCAGCTCTCCGCGATGCCGACGTCGAGATAGCGGTCCGGGAACCGATCCGCGAAAAGATTCAGACCGGTCCCGTCCGGCATGCCGGCGGTCATCGCAAACACGCGGCGATCCTGGTCGGCGACGTCGATCAGGTTCTCGACGAAGGCGCGCGTCCAGCTTCGTCCGCCGCCGCTCTGGATCGTCGCCTTGCCGCCGCAGACCGTGAAGGGCTTCGGGCTGTGAAACCTGCCCGGTTCGGCGGTGGCCCAGTCGCAGCCCTTGCCTTTGACGGTATGCACGTGCAGGAGGACCGGGTGATGCGCGTCCTTGACCAGGTTGAGCGTGGCGATGAGGTGGTCCGTGTCGTGTCCGTCGATCGGTCCGATGTATTGAAAATTGAGGTGGTCGAAAATCTGCCCCGGCGACAGCGTCGCCTTGATCCCCTCTTTCAGGTGAAGAAGCATGTCGAACGCCGGCTTGCCCAGCAGCGGCAGTTTCGGAAGGATCTGCTTCGCCTTCGCCTTCACCTCCTCGTAAAAATTGCTCGCGCGGAACTTCGCCAGGTACTCCGCCAACGCCCCCTGCGTCGGCGAGATGCCCCACTCATTGTCATTAAGAATAACGAGGAACTGCCGACGCAGCGTCCCGGCCTGGTTGAGCCCCTCGAAGGCGACGCCGTTGACGATGCTCGCGTCGCCGACGACCGCGACGACCCGCCGGTTCTCCTTCAGGAGCTGATCCGCCCGCGCCAGACCCACGCCGGTGGCGATCGCCGTGCCCGCGTGCCCGACGTTGAAGAGGTCGTAGTCGCTTTCGTCGATCGACGGAAAGCCCGACAGCCCCCCCGCCTTGCGGATCGTGTCGAAGCGGTCGGCGCGCCCGGTCAGCAGCTTGTGCGGGTAACACTGATGCCCCACGTCGAAAAGCAGACGGTCGTGCGCGAAGTCGAACACGCGGTGCAGCGCGATCGTCAGCTCAACCACGCCGAGGTTGCTGGTCAGGTGGCCCCCGCCCTTGCCGACCACGTCGATGATCCGCTCGCGCATTTCCTTCGCAAGGTCGCCGAGCCTGGACGCGGGCAACGCCCGCACGTCTTCCGGTCCCCGAATATTGGAAAGCAAACTCATCAGGTTTTTCCGCTCCTGTCATCCCTGACCCCGGCCGCACGCGACGCGCTCCCGGCGTCTTGTACGTCGGCCCTCCTCCTTCGGTTCGCCCCGCGGCGCGACCGAATCAGCTCCGCCGCATCGGAATCCGCCTCGCCAGATCCCGAAGATCATCCGCCTCGGGCCCGAATCCGTCGAGGGCCCGCACGGCGCTGTCCACGAGGCGCCGGGCCTCAATCCGACTGGGTCCGTCACCGATGCAGGCCGGGTACGTCTGCTTGCCTGCGGCGCGATCCTTCCCCGTGCGTTTGCCGATCTCGGCGGCCGTGGAGGTCTCGTCCAGCAGGTCATCGGCGATCTGAAACGCCAGCCCCAGCCTTCGGCCGTACCGCGCGAGGGCATCCTCAACCGCCGGAGGCGCGTCTGCGCAGATCGCGCCCATCTTCGCGCAGGACTCGAACAACCGCGCCGTCTTCAACTCGTGTATGCGCCGCACGACGTCCAGGTTCGGCGGCGTGTTCTGATGCTGAATGTCGAGCATCTGCCCCCCGATCATGCCCGCCGGACCGGTTGCGTCGGCGAGTTCCACCGCGAGGCGGACCACGCAGCCCGCCTCCAGCGGCGCGGCGGCGAGCATCTTGAACGCCCACGCCAGCAGCCCGTCGCCCGCCAGAATCGCGGTGGCTTCGTCGAACTGCCGATGATTCGTCGGTCGCCCGCGGCGCAGGTCGTCATCGTCCATCGCGGGCAGGTCGTCGTGAATCAGGCTGAAGGCGTGAACGCACTCCACCGCCGCCGCCGGAACCCACGCCGCCTCCGGGCGCCCGCCCGCAGCCTCGCAACAGCGGATCAGCACAAACGGCCGCAACCGCTTCCCGGGCGCGAGCGCGGAATACCGGATCGACTCGATCAGCCTTGCAGGGATCAGGTCGTCGTCGGACAGCATCTCCGCCAGCCGCCCGTCAAACGCCTCAGCAAACGCCGCCCACGCGGCAGGCAGCCCGTCGGTCCCCGTCAGCGCCGCCGCAGCGGAAGTTGTTTCAATGACCCGGTTCATGTCCTCAGGATTTTAAGAAACCGCCGGTGAACACACTATCAGGAACTTTCAAAAAGAATTGAAAACCCTCAAAGGCCTCCGCGGCAGGCCTTGCTGCCCCGAGAAAGACAACCCTGGGTTGCTGACCGGAAGGCGGCAGAAGATGCGTAAGTGATGCACAAAATGCCCCGAGACGGAGGCGCCTCGGTGCGGCGCTGCGGCGGGGCGCAGCCTTCAAGATCGGATTGTAACACGCTGCAAAAAAACAGGTTATGTCTTCGCTTGCACCGGGATCCGGAGTCGGTTGGGAGCGCTGCGAAGCGCGTGGCACGCGACGTGACAAGGGACATCCCCGACGCGGGCCAGGAGGGCGCGCGGACGACGTGATGAGCTTTCGCCAACGAGCGTACATCAGCGAGCGAACATGAGGACAGGACGCCTCAATGCGACGGACCTCTCTTCCTTCACGAGCGCCGCCGCGCGCCGGCAACGCGGCCGCGGGTTCGGCACGGCGCGGGGCAATTTCTTTGCGGTCTCGCGCCCTCGTTTGAACTCGCGCCGTCGGGAGGAGGGGGGACGATGATCTACGGACTTTATCTGTCCACCGCGGGGATGGAGGCCAACGAGTATCGCCAGAACGTGCTGGCGAACAACCTGGCCAACGCGGAGACCTACGGGTTCAAGCACGACCTCGCGGTGTTCTCGCAGCGCCCGACGGCGAGCCGCGTCGCCCCCGGCGGCATGCGCTTCGTTCACCCGGTGCTCGACGGCATGAGCGGCGGATTGACGACGAAGCCGACCTATCACGCGCACGTGCAAGGTTCGATCGAACACACCGACCAGCCTCTCGACGTGGCGATCGAAGGCGACGGGTTCCTCGCCGTGCAGGACGGCGAACGCGTGCGCTTCACGCGCGACGGACGCATGACGTTCAACGCCGACGGTGAACTGGTGCTGGCGGCGGGGGGCGGGCGGCTGCGCGTGCTGGATCCGGGCGGCGCGCCGATCCGCCGGATCGAAGGCGGACCGGAAGCGCGGATCGACGGAGACGGCATCGTGCGCCAGGGCGACCTGGAGATCGGGCGCCTCGGCGTGACGTCGTTCGCCGACCTGGACCGGCTGACGAAGGTCGGGCGAAACCTCTTTGAGGCCGGGGACGAACCGGCGATTCCGCCGCGGGGACGGGTCATACCGCAGGCGCTGGAGCGATCGACGTTCGATCCGGTGACCGGGCTGGTGTCGATGATCGAGGCGCAGCGGGCGTATGAGCTGAACGCACGGGTGTTGTCGCTTCAGGACGAGTCGATGGGCGAGGCGATCCACCGCGTGGGACGGGTGGCGTAAGGGAGTGGAGCGGATTCGATGGGTGTGACGGCATTACATTCCGCGGCATCGGGCATGAGGTCGTTGGATGAGAAGCTCAACGTGGTGGCCAACAACCTGGCGAACATCAACACGGTGGGGTTCAAGCGCTCGCGCGTGAACTTCGAGGATCTGGTCTACCAGGTGAAGCGCGAACCGGGGATCCCGAACCTCGATGACGAGCCGATCCCTCACGGCATCCTCGTGGGCACCGGGGTCAAGGTGTCCGGGACGCAGATCGACTTCAGTCAGGGGTCGGTGGACACGGGCCGGCCTTATGACCTTCAGATCGAGGGACAGGGGTTCTTTCAGGTGCGCACGGTGCA
Organism: Phycisphaerae bacterium; assembly: GCA_022072505.1. Taxonomy (GTDB): domain Bacteria; phylum Planctomycetota; class Phycisphaerae; order UBA1845; family UBA1845; genus JABWBH01. The sequence goes on along the minus strand of JAJVHU010000019.1, from coordinate 154,845 downwards.
TGACGGGCAGGAAGTCGTCGCGTACACGCGGGCGGGGAACTTCGTGCGTAATCCCGAGGGCAACATGGTGCTGGCCAACAGCGACGGGGCGATCCTCGACCCGCCGATCAACATCCCCTCCGAAGTCGGGGACGGAGACATCGTGGTCGGGCGCAACGGGGAGGTGCGCGTCCGCCAGCCGGGCAGCAGCGCCCTGACGACGATCGGGAACATCCAGCTCGCCCGGTTCGTGAACTCGGAAGGACTCAAGCAGATCGGGCGGAACCTTTTCATCGAGACCGACGCCTCGGGCGCGCCGATCACGGGGGAGGCGAACCAGGACGGGATGGGCGCGATCAATCAGGGGCAGCTCGAGATGAGCAACGTGGATCCGGTGCGCGAGTTGATCGACCTGATTCAGACGCAACGCGCGTTCGAGTTGAACAGTCAGTCGATCCAGACCGCGGACGAGTCGCTGCAGGTGGTGTCCACGCTGCGGCGGTAACGGGGAGGCGCGTTGAGCCGCGGCCCACGCAAGGCCGTTGAAGGCGGACAGGGATGTCGGCATGAACTACGCAAGAAAAAAGAAACGGTTTCGCGCACTGAACATCCTCGCTGGGACGATCGTGGTTCTCGCCGTGGCGGCGCCGGCGATTGCGCAGGAGATGCGCGTGTACGCTTCCGCAGTGGTGACCGACGAGGTCATCCGGGTGCGCGACGTGGCATCAGGAGATATCGGGACCGAGCCGCTTTCCGCCGTCGTCACCGAGGCGCCGGCGCCGGGCGGGCAGCGCCGCGTGGATGCGGGCATGATCCGCGCCTGTCTGCGCGATCACGGGGTGAACCTCGCCCGGATTCGGCTTCGCGGGTCGAGCGCCTGCCTCGTGTCGCGTCCGGTCGCGCTGCGTCAGGAGGCGCCGAGCGTGCGTCCGCAACGCCTCTCCGGCGACGCTTCCGCGCCGACCGCCGGCGAAGACGAGGCGGAATCGCAGTCGCTTCGAGCGTTTCTTGAGGCGGCGGCGACGCAGGAGCTGGCCCGTTACGGCGGGCGCGCGGCGGTGTCGTTTGACGCGGATTCGCAGGCGTTTCTGGATCTGTCCTCGCCTCCGATGACGTTCAGACTCGCGCGGCGGACGGGCGCGGTTCCCGGACCGGCGACGTTCGAGGTCGAAGTCTCGCAGGAGGGTCGCGTGCTTCAGACGGTCGCGGTGAAGGCGACGGTGGCGATGGTGCGCGGGGCGGTGGTGGCGGCGCGCCCGATCGTGAAAGGAACGATCGTCCTGCCGGAGGACGTGCGGGTGGAGTCGATCACGGCGCGGAGCGTTCAGCAAGCGGTCGCGGGCGACCCCGTGCTGGTCGTGGGCCGGCGCGCGGAGCGGTTCTTCGCCGAGGGCGAACCGCTGGATCCGCAACAGCTTTCTGCGGTTCCGATCGTGTCGCGGCAACAGGTGGTGCGCGTCGTCGCGGTAGTCGGCGGGGTGCGGCTGGAGAGCGTGGGTCAGGCGCTGGATGAGGCGGCCGGCGGACAGTTCGTGCGTGTGAAGCTGGCGGACCGGCCTGACGAACCGCTGGCGGGCGTGGCGACGGCGCCGGGGGTCGTGACGATCGGCGAGGCGCCGGCGGCGGCGGTTGCGGCGGTGGACCGGAATGCGACGGGCAGGTCTCAGGCTCGCCCCGCAGCCCTGAAGGAAGGAGCCTAGCAGATGCGTGCAGCGCGGACGGCAGCTTTGATGATTCTGGTCTTAGGCTTCATCGCGGCCCCGGCGCGGGCGCAGACGTCTTCGCTGGGGAAGCGGACGGAGGCGCGGATTCGGGCTGAATCCGAACCCGACGGCGAGCGGGCGGCGTCCGCGTCGACGCCGCGCGCGCATCCGGCGATCGAGCGACGATCGTTGATCGCGGTCGAGCCGCGTCCGCCGAAGACGTACGCGATCGGAGACCACGTGACGGTCATCGTCCGCGAGCAGCTCACGTTCGAGGCGGACCAGGACACGGAGTCGAAGAACAATTACGAGGTGTCGAGTGAGCTTTCGGCGTTCGCCAAGCCGATCGACGGCGGGCTCGGGGCGACGACCTTCGCCCGGGGGCGGCCGAACATCGACTACAAATTCGAGCAGGACCGTCGCAACGAGGCGGATGTGTCGAGCCAGAACCGGCTCGTGACGCGCCTCACGGCCGAGATCGTCGACGTCAAGCCTAACGGAAACCTGGTCATCGCCGGCAAGGCGGAGATCCGTCACGGCGAGGAGGTCAGTCTGATCACACTGACGGGGACGTGCAGCAAAAAGAAGCTTTCGCTGGACGACAGCGTGCTCAGCACGGACATCGCGGACAAGCAGATCACGGTGCAGAACCGCGGATCCGTCCAGGACGGGGCGAAGCGCGGCTGGTTGTCGCGGATCATCGACACGGTGAGGCCGTTCTAGGGGATGAAGAATGAAGAATGCAGAATGTCCAGGAGCGAGGCTGAACAATGAGATCAGCCCGCACGCCTGACGTGTCGTCATCGGCTTGCCGGAGCTGCGCCACGGGGAGAGGGTTGCAGGAAACGAATATGAAGCATGAAACTCTGAGTCTTGACCGCGTCATTCAGCCTTCTGCTTTCAGCATTCTGCTTTCGGTGTTCGCCTGGTTCCGCATGCGGGTCGCGGCGGTTGTCGCGCTGGTTGCCGTCGCGCCGGTCGCATCCGCGCAAAGCGTAACCGCTCGGGTCGGCGACGTGACGCGGGTGCAGGGACTGGGGAAGAACACGCTGATCGGGATGGGCCTGGTGACGGGCCTGAAGCAGAGCGGCGACGGGGCGAAGTTCCTGCCGACGATGCAGGCGCTGGCGCAGGAGTTGAGCTACTTTTCAGCGGGGGTGGAGACGCTGGAGGACATCAAGGACGCGAAGGACGTGGCGATCGTGCGCCTCCTCGCGACGGTTCCCGAACACGGCGCACGTGAAGGAGAGCAGATCGACGTTCACGTCTCGGCTTATGCTGCAAAAAGCCTGGAAGGCGGACATCTGCTGGTGGCGCCGCTGGTGTACGACGATCCGTCGGTGACGGCGATTCTGGCGAAGGCGGTGGGACCGATCGAGATTCAGGATCCGAAACATCCGACGACGGGCATTATCCGCGGCGGCGCGCGGATCGAGGAGGACGTGTTTCACAGCGTGGTGGTGTCCGGGGCGGAGCTTCAGCGCGCGGGCCTGACGAACGGGTGGATCCGCTCGGATCGCCGGTACATCACGTTCGTGCTTGCGGACTCGCACGCGGGGTGGGGCACGGCTGCGGCGGTGGCGACGACGGTGGATCATGAGGTGCTTCCGGTGCTGGGGGACGAGGAGGCGCTGGCGGCGGGCGGGCGGGCGGCGCTGGCGGTGGATTCGAAGAACGTCGTCGTGATGCTCCCGGAGCATCAACATGCGGATCCGGCAAGTTTCATCCGGGATCTGACGCAGTTGCCGCTTCTGATGGACTCGAACGAGGCACGGGTGACGATCAACCGGCGGCTGGAGACGATCGTGGTGTCGGGGGACGTGAAGATTTCGCCGACGGTGGTTTCCCATCAGGGGTTGACGCTGACGATCGCGCCTCCGGTCGCGGCGGGACAGGCGGGCGCCGTCGAGCAGCAGGTGTTCGTTCCGCTGGATTCCCCGGCGCAGCGCGGAAGCAACATGGTGCAACTGCTGGAGGCGCTGAACCGGCTGAAAGTGCCGTTTGAGAACCGGGTGCAGATTCTGACGACGCTGAAGCAGTCGGGATCGCTGCATGCGCGGGTGAGCGAGGAGTCGTAGCGGCCGCCGCCGAGCCGTCGCGGGATTGTGAGGGACAGGTCATGACCGTGGGAGCAACCCAGACCGCAACGACGATCGAGCGACCCGAGTCGCCGGCGCTGCGGAAAGCGGCGCAGGAGATCGTCGGCCGGACGTTTTACGGAACGCTTCTGGCGCAAGCGCGGCAGTCGTCGCTGAAGACGGGGCTGATGGACGGCGGCCGGATGGAGCAGGCGTTCGGAGCGCAGCTCGACGCGATCCACGCGGAGAGCCTCGGGGCGTGGGAGAAGCGCGGGCTGGGCGAGGCGCTGTACCGGCGGTTGCTGGACCAGCAGGTCAGGATTGACGCGGCATCGGGCCGGAAAGGAAACGAGACGGGCGCATGACGACGACGCTTTCACAACGCCTGCGGGATCTGGTGCGTCTTCTGGACGACATGCACGCGCTGCACGGCGCCTTGCTTTCGGCGGTGCAGGAGAAGATCGGCGCGATGCGCCGGGCGGACCGGGAGGGCGTCGCGGCGGTCCTCGAGCGGGAGCAGGCGCTCATCGAGCGCGTGCAGGAGCGAGAGTCCTGTCGGCGGATGTTGATGGACGCGATCGGGAAAGAGCTGGGCCTGGCGCCGGCGGCGGCGCGGAAGATGAGCGCGGCGGCGCTGGCGGAAAGGCTGGATCCGCCGAGCGGCGCGCGTCTGCTGACGGCGGCGCGGTCGTTGCGCGAGGCGGCGTCCGAACTGGCGAAGGTCAACCGCGTGGCCGGACGGATGAGCCGGGAGATCGTCGCGCACCTTCAGCGGGTGTTCGAGTCGATCCGTCAGGTCGGCGCGGAGCCGATCGGTTACGCCGCGACGGGGACGCGGACGTCGAGCCTGGAGCAACGTCTCGTGGATGCGGTGGGTTAGTCCAGGCGAGCAGGAATGCAGAGATGAACCGGTGTCGTGTTGAAGACATCGGTGACGACTGAACCGGGGAACGACTGAGGCAGGAATACAGTGGGTCTGATGAATTCAGCGTTGCACATCGGGCGGAACGCGCTGCTGGGGTACCAGGGGGCGCTTCAGGTCGTCGGGAGCAACATCAGCGGCGCGGGCAGCGCGGATTACACGCGGCTGACGCCGCAGTTGGACTCGCTGCCGAACCTCGGCGGGGTCGCGCTCCAGCCCGGGGCGGGGGTGGCGTTGACGGACATCCGCCGGAACATCGACCTGGCGCTGGAGAACCGGTTGCGGCTGTCGACGGCGGAGGTGGAGTCGCTGTCGAAGCAGCAGGCGGCGCTGGCGGAGATCGAGACGTATTTCGACGACCTGGACGGCACGGGGATTCCGACGCTCCTGTCCGAGTTTTTCGGCGGATTCGAGGCCGTCGGCAGCGACCCGGAAGCGGACCGGGGGCTGGTGGTGCGCAAGGGGGAGGAACTGGCCGGGCGGCTGAAGGGGCTGCGCGGGAAGCTCGGGGAGCTGGGCGAGGGGCTGGATGCGCAGATTGAAGATCTTGTCGTCGTGGCGGACGACCTGGCGGAGCGGATCGCGGAGTTGAACGGTCGGATCACGGTGGCGGAGGCGCGGTCGCGCGGGGACGCCTCCGGATTGCGCGATCAGCGCGACGCCCTGTTGCGCAAGCTTGGGGAACTGGTGGACGTGACGGCGCGGGAGCAGCCGAACGGCGTGATGAACGTTTACATCGGCAGCGAAGCGCTGGTGCAGGGCGGATATGCGCGCGGTCTGACGACGGCGACGCAGGTGGTGGACGGGTTCCGCCGGACGAGCGTGGTGTTCGCGGACAGCGGCGCGGTGGTTCGCCCGCAAGGCGGGCAGATCGCGGGACTGATGCAGGCGCGGGATAGTCAGGCGTTCGGGCGCATTCAGGAGCTGGATGCGTTCGCGGAGGGCCTGATTCAGGCGGTGAACCGGGTACACGCGGACGGACAGGGGCTTGCCGGGTTCTCGTCGCTGACGGGCACTTACGGCGCGCTGGCGACGGACGCGGCGCTGAACAGCGCCTCCACCGGACTGCCCTACCCGGTGCAGAACGGCGCCTTCCACGTCGTGGTCAGCGACGGGACGCGCGTCGGATCACGGGTTCACGTCGTCGCGGTGGACCTGGACGGGCTGAACGGGGATGACACGACGCTGGCATCGCTCGTTGAGCGGTTGAGCGCGATCGACCACCTCGAGGCGACGCTGACGCCGGACAACCGGGTCTCACTGACGGCGGATCCGGGGTTCACGTTCTCGTTCGGGCATGACGGACAGCGAGCGCGCAGCGACACCTCGGGGGCGCTGGCGGCGCTGGGGTTGAACACGTTTTTCGACGGCACGAACGCCGCGGACATCGCCGTCAACGGCGCAGTCGGCGGGGATGCGCAGAAACTGGCGGCGTCCACCGTGTTCCGGTCGGGACAGGGGGACAACGCCGCGGCGCTGGCGCAATTGCTGGACACGGCCGGGGCGGGGTTCAACGCGCCGCCGGTTCAGGCGCGCTGGGACGCGATGGCGGGCGACGTCGCGGTGAGCGCGGCGGCGGTGAATTCGGCGCTGGAGGGCGCGGACGGGATCCGGTCGTCGCTTCAGGCGCAGCGGGAGAGCATCAGCGGCGTCAGCCTCGACGAGGAGGCGATCGAGATGATCAAGTATGAGCGCGCGTTTCAAGGGGCGGCGCGGTACGTCAGCGTGGTGGATCAGTTGATCAACGAAGTGATGAACATCGTGTAACGCGGCGCCGGGAGCGCGGAGATATCCGGAGTTGATCGCGGCGAAGCCGGCGGAGCGGTCCGCTTGTGCGGGTCCGTTGCGAGAAGGTAGAAGAAGATGGCCGTCAGTCCCGTCAATCTAGCGAGAATCAGCCAGAACCTGCGGCTGAACCTGACCGTGGACGCGATCACGCGCGGTCAGCGGGCGCTTTACATGAACGAGGTGCGGATCGCGGCGGGGCGCTCCTTCGTGACACCCAGCGAGGATCCGGTGGCGGCGGCGCGGGCGCGCGAGTTGCGGAACCAGCTCGCCCGTCAGGGTCAGTTGACCGCGAACCTTCAGGCGGGCTCGGACCTGCTGACGGCGGCGGACGGCGCGCTGACCGACGTCGGCGACCTCCTGATCCGGGCGCAGGCGGTGGCGAGCCAGAACATCAGCAACCTGACCAGCGAGGCGGAGCGGGAGTCGGAGGCGGAAATCATCGCGTCGATCCTGCACGAGTTGGTGAACGTGGGGAACCGTCAGTTCGGCGACCGGCGTCTTTTTGCGGGGCGCGACAGCCAGATCGCGCCGTTTGTCGAAGGCGGCGGGGGGATTCTGTATCAGGGAGACACGGAACCGCTGCGGATTCACGTCGGGGACGGCCGGATGGAAGTGGCGTCAATACCGGGGCAGGAGCTTTACGGAGCGGCCAGCGCCTCGGTGGCGGGCGACGCGGACCTGACGCCGACTCTGCTTCCGGACACGCGGCTGGAAGACCTTGACGGGGCGCTGGGGAAGGGCATCCGCAAGGGGGTGCTGACGTTCAACGACGTGGGCGGCGCAGGGGTGTTCAACGTTGATCTGACCCCGGCGGACACGATCGGGGACGTGGTGGACTTCATCAACGCCGCGGCGCAGTCGGCCGGCGCAAGCCTGACGGTTTCGCTGACGGAGACGGGGTTGCGGCTGGATCCGGGCAGCGGCGAAGTGCTGATCGATGACTCGGGATCGGCAGACCTGGCGGCGGATCTGGGGCTGACGATCCGGGAGCGGATCGAAGACGTGCTGGACGGAACGACGCTGCGTCCGAGGCTGACGCCGCTGACGCCGGTCAGCGCGCTGGCGCTGGGCGAGGCCCTGGACCTCGAGAGCGGGTTGATCCTCCGCAACGGTCCGAACACGGCGACGATCGATCTGTCCACGGCGGAAACGGTTGAGGATGTGCTGGCGGCGATTAACGGCGCGGGCGTGTTCGTCGAGGCGCGGATCAGCGAGGACGGGCGCTCGATCGATCTTTTCAGCCGGGTGTCCGGGGTGGACCTTCGCATCACCGAGAACGGAGGGACGACGGCGACGGACCTCGGGCTGCGAACGATGTCGGAGTCGACGCTCCTGTCCGAGCTGAATTACGGGCGGGGGGTCGAGATGAACACGGACCCGGACGGGTCGGACCTGGTGATCAAAGATGAGACCGGCGCGACGTTGTTCGAGGTGCAGCTCGCCGGGGCGCTGACGCTCGGCGACGTGGTGGATCGGATCAATGAGGCGGCGGAGGAAGCGTCGGCGTCGGTGCGTGCGGAGCTTTCGGCGGATGACAATGCGATCCGGTTGTTCGACGGGGGTTCGGTCGGGCGTTCGCTGGCGGTGGAAAACGCGGTCGGATCGTATGCGGCGGAGGATCTTGGGCTGACGCGGGCGACGAGCGGTCCGCTGGGGGGCGTGATCGGTCGCGACGTGCATCCGGTGACGGCGCCCGGCGTGCTGGACGCGCTGATCCGCCTGGAGGGGGCGCTGCGCGGCGACGACGACCAGGAACTGTCGATCGCGGCGGAGCGGGTCGAGACGATCGTGGACGAGCTGATCCGCGAGCACGGGATCCTCGGGGCGCGGGCGGCGGCGCTGAACGCTGAAGTGAGTCAGATGAAGGACGCTTCGATCTCGACGGAGGTGTTCCTGTCGCAGGTGGAAGACCTGGACTTCACGAAGGCGATCAGCGAGTTGCAGTCGGCGCAGACGGTGCTTCAGGCGAGCCTGATGACCAACTCGCGTCTGCTGAACGTGTCGTTGATGGATTACTTGTAAGAACGGTCGCGTGCGCCGCAGGCGTGGCCCGGCGGCGCGGGCGAGTGCAAGGCCTCCCGCCGCGTGCGGGGACCGCGCGATGGATGCGCGGGTGCGGACCTCGGGGTCCTCGGGCTTTCAGGGAAGGGCCGCACGGAGTTTCGGGTTATGATCATTCAGACGTCCCGTTTCGGTCAGCTCGTGGTGGACGACGCCCGGCTGATCACGTTCCCCGAGGGCATTCTCGGGTTCCCGCAGCAGCGCGAGTACGCGCTGATTCAGACGGGAGAGGGGAGCGCGTTTTACTGGCTTCAGTCGGTGGACCGTCCGGAGCTGGCGTTCGTGGTGTGCGACCCGCGGTTGTTCGTGTCGGATTACCAGGTTCCGGTGAACCGTGAGGAGTTGGCGGGGATCGGGATCGCGGATTCGTCGGATGCGCAGGTGTTCATCATCGTGAACAAGGTCAACGGCATGTTGACCGGCAACCTTCAGGGTCCGCTGGTGATTCACGTGGGAACGCGCCGAGCCCGGCAGTGGGTGCTGTCGGACCGGCGTTACGGAACGAGGCATCCTCTGATGCGCCTGCCCGAGCCTGCGGCGATGGAGCTGAGTGCGTAGGCATTCTGACTCGCGTCGGAGTTTCGGGGAAGGGAAGAAGGAACCGCGAAACGGCAGGTCCGGATCGTCGCGCCGTCCTTTCAGGGCGTCGGCGCGGGGATCGGCGGGCGGGTTTCGCAAGGCGCCCTTGCGCATCAGGAAGGAGCCGAACAATGCTGGTGCTCTCACGAACGTGTGATGAAGCGATCATGATCGGTGACGACATTCGCGTCACCGTGGTGGATATACGAGGCGACAAGGTGCGACTCGGCGTGACGGCGCCCCGTCACGTCAAGGTCCACCGGCAGGAAGTGTTTGACGCGATCCAGCGGGAGAACCTCGAGGCGGCGCGTCTCGAGCCCGGTCAGATCGGCGTGGTGTTCGAAGGATGTGTTGAAGCGGGTCCGGCGGCGGGCGCGTCGATCGTGGAGGCGCCCTCGGGAGCGATCGAGACGAGCGTCGTGCGGTCGCGCGGCCGGGAGCCGGAAGGTCAGGGTTCGCGTGCGCGTCAGAGTGCGCCGAGGCGGCGGATGACGTCGGACGTGGAGTGCGCGGCGAAAGGATAAAGAAACAGGAGCCCCCGCGCCGGGGACCGCGGCGACGACGCCCTGAAGAGGGGCGGGCCGCGGCGGCGACGCCGGGATCCGCTGGTGGATCGAAGGCGTGGACGGGGATGTCAGGGAGGATTGCTCATGTCAACAATTAACTCGAATGTTCCGGCGGTCATTGCTCAGCGGCACCTGTCGCAGTCGCAACGGGCGCTGGCGCAGTCGCTGGAACGTCTGTCGAGCGGTCTGCGGATCAACAAGGGATCGGACGATCCGGCGGGACTGATCGTCTCGGAGCGGCTTCGGGCGGAGATCTCCGCGGTCAATCAGTCGATCGACAACACGTCCCGCGCGATCAACGTCATTGCGACGACGGAGGGCGCGCTGGACGAGGTGGCGGCGCTGCTGATCGACATCAAGGGGCTGATCGTGGAGGCGGCGAACCGGGGCGCGTTCTCCGACGAGGAGATCGAGGCGAACCAGCTTCAGATCGACTCGGCGATCGAGTCGATCTCGCGGATCGCCAACACGTCGACGTTCGCGGGGCGGAAGCTCCTGAACGGGCAGCTCGACTACGTGACCAGCGGGATCAACACCGCGGACCTGGCGGACGTGAACGTGCTGTCCGCGAAGTTCGGCAACCGGGATTACATTCCGGTGAACGTGAACGTCTCGCAGTCGGCGCTGACGGCGCAGTTGAGCTTCGCCAACGTGCCGCTGCCGAGCGCCGTGACGATCGACCTGTCGGGTCCGGACGGGATCGTGACGCTGACGTTCCCGGCCAACGCCAGCGCGGTGGACATCGTCACGTCGATCAACGCCCAGGTGGACGCGACGGGCATCAGCGCCGTGGCGAGCGGCACGACCGGCGTGAACATCAACAGCCAGCGTTACGGGTCAGAGGCGTTCCTGGCGGTGTCGAAGATCAGCGACGGCGGCAGCTTCGACGTCACGGACCGCAGTGGGGCAACGGTGAGCCGGACGATCGGGCGGGACGCGCTGGCGACCATCAACGGCGTGCAGTCGATCGCGGACGGGCTGAAGCTGTCGATCAGTTCGCCGCTGCTGAAGCTGGAGCTGACGCTCGATCCGGATTTCGGGGCGGGCTTGACGGATTTCGCGGTGACGGGCGGCGGGGCGCTGTTTCAGCTCGGACCGGACGTCAACACGAACCAGCAGGAGAACATCGGGGTCAAGGCGATGCAGGCCAACAAGCTGGGCAACCGCATCGTCGGCTACCTCTCGCAACTGCAAAGCGGGCAGGAATACGCCCTGCGGGAAGGCGAATTCAAGCAGGCGAGCGACATCCTCAACGAGGTCATCACGCAGGTGTCCGTCCTTCGCGGACGGCTGGGGGCGTTCGAGCGCAACACGCTGCGCACGAACATCAACGCCCTGCAGATCACCAGCGAGAACCTGACGTCGTCGGAGTCGACGATCCGGGACACCGACTTCGCGGAGGAGACGTCCGAGCTGACGCGGGCGCAGATCCTCGTGCAGGCGGGGAACTCGATCCTGGCGATCGCCAACGCGCAGTCGCAGAACGTCCTGACGCTGCTGGGGGGATAGCCGGCAGCCCCGGCAGGAAAGACGGTCGGGGTTGACTCCTTGAAGAACCGGGAGCGGCTGACGCAGCGGCTCCCGGTTCTTCTTCTGTTCCCGAGAGAGCATGATCCCTCCTTGTCGCGAGTTGCGTCGCTTGAACGTCGCGCATCCGTCAGTCGTGGTTCAGCGGGATCCGTTGAGGCAAGGTGTTCCGGAAACAGGCAACCTGAGACAGCCCGCTGGCACGCGCGAGGAGGATGGCGTCGGCGAAGCCCGCGCCGATGTCTTCCGCGCGGTGGGCGTCGGAGCCGAGGGAGATTGCGCGGCCGCCGAGTTCGGCGTAGCGGCGGAGGACGGCGGGGCCGGGCATCGGCTCGTCGAGCCCCTGGCGCCAGGTGGAGGTGTTGATTTCGGGAATCATTCCGGCGTCGAGGCAGGCGCGGAGGATGCGGTCGATGAGGTCGGCGTTGGCGTCGACGCTCTCGTCAGCGAAGAACCGGCGGGTGTACCGTTTCACCAGGTCGAGGTGTCCGAGGATGTTGAAGACCGGCGAGCCCCGTCGGTTGACGTCGCGGGCGAACTCGACGGCTTCGAGCAGATGTTCGAAGTAGCGGCGCGAGCCTTCCGGCACGGAGAGGTTCTCCCAGGATTCCCGCAAGTGAAGGAGGCGGTGGTCGATCGCGTGCAGACTGAGAATCACGCAGTCGAAGTCGCCGGCGGCGAGGAAGTCGAGCGTGAAATCGAGGCGCTCGCGATAGTAACCGACCTCGACACCCTGGCCGATGAAGATGCGTTCGCCGAATTCCTCGCGCAGGCGGCGGATCGTCCCGGTGTACGCGCGGTGATCGTAGACGCACTCGCGCCACTCCTCGGGGTGGGGGTCGAAGTGCTCGGTGAAGATGAGTCCGGCGAGTCCGCGGTCGATCGCGGCGCGGACGTTGTCCTCCGGGGGGGTCTGACAATCAAAGGAGTGCCGGGAGTGCAGGTGCTGGTCGTAACAGAAGTCGAGATTCATGTCCGGCGGCCGTCCCGCGCGACCGGCGCGTCGGGCGTCCGCCCCGCCGTCACCGTCGCCGGCGCGGGATCGTAACGACTTTCATCGTGCGTGAAAACGCGGGCGCCGGCGCGGCGATGACGAAGGCGGCGACCCGGCGTAAACTCCGGTCGTGAAGCACGATCGCGTGAGCGTTGCGGATCGGATCCTCGCCGGGCTGGCGAAGGCGCACGTGCGCGGTCAGATGCGGCGGTTCTTCCGTGCCGCGGAGCGTGCGGCGGACGTGCAGCGGGAGGGGATCCTGCGTCTGCTGCGGCGGCGCGCGGGCAGCGCGTTCGGCGTCGAACACGGATTCCGCGGGATTCACAACGTGCGCGACTTTCAATCGCGCGTTCCGGTGCGGACGTACGAGGAGCTTGCCCCTTATCTGGACCGGGTTCGCCGGGGAGAAACGACCGCGCTCTTTGCTCGGGACGAGCGTGTCCTGATGTTTGCGACGACCAGCGGGAGCACCGACCGGCCGAAGCTCGTGCCGGTCACGCCGTCGTTCATTGCGGACTACCGCCGGGGCTGGAACATTTTCGGTCTCAAGGCGCTGCTGGACCACCCGGATTGCTTTCTTCGCGGGATCGTTCAGGTGGTCTCCCGGATGGACGAGTCACGGACGGAACTCGGGGTTCCCTGCGGGTCGATCTCGGGGCTGCTGGCGGCGACGCAGAAGCGGCTGGTGCGAAAGTACTACGTGGTGCCGTCGCAGACGTCGCTGATCGCGGATCCGACGGCGCGGTATTACGCGGTGATGCGTTTTGCGGTTCCGCGTGACGTCGGCTGGATCGTGACGGCAAGTCCGGCGACGCCGCTGAAACTTGCGAAGACGGCCGCGGAACATGCCGAGCGTCTCATCCGCGACCTCCGCGACGGGACGCTGTCGCCGCCGGGAGAGGCGCTTCCGGCGCACGTTCTGGCGTTACTTTCCGAGCGTCTCCAACCCGATGCCGAGGCCTCGCGGCGGCTGGAGGGCGTCCTTGCGCGCGATAGCGTGCTGCGTCCGTCGCATTACTGGCGGCTGGGTTTTCTGGCGAACTGGACGGGCGGAACGCTGGGGCATCACCTTCGAGGCTTTCCAGCGTGGTTCGGCGCCGCGCCGGTCCGCGACATCGGTCTGCTGGCGACCGAGGGGCGCGTCACGTTCGGGATCGCGGACGGCACGTCGTCGGGGGTGCTGGACGTGAAAGGCGGGTTCTTCGAGTTCCTACCGCCGGAGGAAAGCGCGGGCGGAGGGGGGCATGCGCTGACCTGCGAGGCGCTTGAGGTCGGCGCGGAGTACCGCGTGATTCTGACGAACGCTTCCGGACTGGTGCGGTACGACATCGGCGACCGGGTGCGCGTCACGGGCTACCTCGGAACGGCGCCGATGCTGGAGTTCCTGCACCGCGGGGCGAACGTGGCGAGCGTGACGGGGGAGAAACTGACGGAGTGGCAGGTCGTGCAGGCGTACGCTCGGGCGCGGGGTTCAAGCGGCGACGCGGGCGAAATCTTCGTGCTGTCGCCGCAGTGGGGCGACCCGCCGTGGTACCGTCTTCACGTGGAGCCGGGGGATCGGAACGTGCCTGCGGAGCGACTTGCCACGGCGGTGGATGAGCAGCTCTCCGCCCTGAACATCGAGTATGCGCAGAAGCGGCGGTCGGGGCGGCTGGGGGCGGTGGAGGTCAACGTCGTGCCGACCGGGTTTCTGACCGCGTTGGACCGCGAACGTCAGGCGGCTCGCGGCGGCGCGCATGAGCAGTTCAAACACCAGTATCTTCACGCCTCACCGGGGCTGGACTCGGGGATTCCGGTAAGGACCGCGGTTCCGGGTTCGCCGAACGAGAACGACGCCGGGCGCAGCTTCGCATCCTCCCCCTCTGGCGCGCGGGAGCCGCGTTGCGTACAATCCCGGGATGATTGAAGCCGAACCCGCCGCGTTCCGAGCCGACGAATCTCGCGCCCGCGCGCTTGACGCGGAGGACGCCCTGGCGAGGTACCGGGCGTTGTTTCACATCCCGAAGCGAGATGACGGGTCGGAAGCGATCTACTTTTGCGGAAACTCGCTGGGCTTGCAGCCGAAGTCGGTGCGCGGAGCGATCGAGCAGGAGCTGGAGGACTGGGCGCGGCTGGCGGTGGACGCGCACTTCGAGGGTCGCACGCCGTGGTACTCGTATCACGAGGTTTTCCGTGAAAGCGGCGCGCGGCTGGCGGGCGGCCGGGCGGGCGAAGTCGTGTACATGAACGGCCTGACGGTGAACCTTCACCTGCTGATGATCAGCTTTTACCGGCCTTCGCCGTCGCGTCACTGCATTCTGATGGAGGACACGGCTTTTCCGTCGGATACTTACGCGGCGCGAACGCAGATCCGGCTTCACGGGTTCGACCCGGACGAGGCGCTGCTGATTGCGAAGCCCCGATCGGGAGAGCCCGCGCTTCGCACGGAGGACATCGAGTCGTTGATCGACCGGGAGGGGGATCGGATCGCGCTGGTGTTTTTCGGCGGCGTGAACTACTTCACCGGGCAGGTCTTCGACATCGAGCGGATCGTTCGCGCGGCGCGGGCGCGGGGGTGCGTCGTGGGGTTCGATCTGGCGCATGCGGCGGGCAACGTGCCGCTGCGTCTGCATGACTGGGGCGTGGATTTCGCGGCGTGGTGTACGTACAAGTATCTGAACGGTGGTCCGGGGTCGGTCGCAGGGGCGTTCGTGCATCAGCGGCATCACGGGTCAGCGTCGCTGCCGCGGCTCGGGGGGTGGTGGGGGAATGACCCGACGACGCGCTTCCGGATGCATCTGAACGCGGAGTTCGTGCCGGTCGAAAGCGCGGAGGCGTGGCAGGTGTCGAATCCGCCGATCCTCGCGATGGCGGCGCTGAAGGCGTCGCTGGCGATCTTTGACGAGGTCGGGATGACGGCGCTGCGCGCGAAATCAGAGCGTCTGACGGGTTATCTCGCGTTCCTGATCGACGAACTGGGGCGCGGCCGGACGGGATCTTCGCGCTACGACGTCATCACGCCACGCGACCCTGCGGAGCGGGGATGCCAGCTTTCAATCCTCGTGCATGACCGGCCGAAGGAGCTGTTTCGCGCGCTTCAGGCCGAAGGCGTGGTGTGCGACTTCCGGGAGCCGAACGTGGTCCGCGTCGCCCCGGTTCCGCTGTACAACACGTTTCACGAGGCGTGGCGTTTCGCGCAGGTGCTGGCGCGGCACGGATGAGGCGGGGTTCGGCGGCCGGAGGCGAAGCATGAGCAGCAGCGCCGCTTTGCCGGTCGCCGTCCGGCAAGTAAACTGGCGACGGTGTGACGAGGGCGGCACGAGTTCGGGAAAGTCAAATGCAACAGCAAAAGTGGTCGCGGTTTTTCGCGCTGACCGCCGTGACGGCGAGCGTCGTCCCGGCGTGCGGGCAGATATCGGCGGAGCGTTTTCAGGTCCACGTGGAGTATCTGGCGTCCGACGATCTGGAGGGTCGCGGGATCGGGACCGCGGGGATCCAGAAAGCGGCGAATTACATTGCGGCGCAGTTCCGCGAAATCGGTCTGGAGCCGGGCGTCGGCGGATCGAGCTACTTTCAGACGTTCGAGGTGGCGACGCGGAAGGAGATGACGGCGGACGCGCGGCTGGCGGTCGCACCGCTTCAAAGTCCGATCGCGCCCGGGACGGACTTCGTGCCGCTGCCCTTCTCCTCGGACGCGGCGTTCGAGGGTCCGGTCGTGTTCTGCGGATACGGGATTGATTTTGAGGAGCGGAAGCAGACGGATTTCGCCCACCTCGACCTGGCGGGCAAGGTGGCGCTGATGTTCCGCGGAGCGCCCAACACGTGGGCCGACGACACGGAGACGATGCGGCACGCGATGGCGCGGACGAAAGTTTACGCCTGCCGGGACCGAGGCGCGGCGGCGGTGTTGTTCGTCTCCCCGATCCCGAAGGAAGGGGCGCCGGAGGGATTGCCGACGTTCGACGGGTCGGTTCCGGACGCTTACGGGCTTCCGGCGCTGCAGGTTTCGCGGGAGCTTGCCGACCGGATGCTGATCGCCGCGAAGATGGACACGCTTGAGGCGCTTCAGCGGCGGATTGAGAAGGGGGAGGTGGTTTCCGGGGCGCTGACGGATGTGAAGGCGTCGGGCCGGGCGGGGGTCAAGCAGCTCAAGGCGGAGGTTCACAACGTCGTGGGCGTCCTCCGCGGCAGCGCGACGACCACCGTCGAGTACATCGTCATCGGGGCGCACTACGACCACCTCGGAAAGACGATCCCCTGGCAGCGGACCTTCAAGGCGGGTCAACTCGCGGAAGCGGAGCAGGCGCCGCAGATTCATAACGGCGCGGATGACAACGCGTCGGGAACGGCCGGAGTGATCGAACTGGCTCGAATGTTCGCCGCGGGACCGAAACCGAAGCGGAGCGTGGCGTTCGTGGCGTTCACGGCGGAGGAGTCCGGATTGCACGGCAGCCAGTATTTCGTGGATCACCCCCCCCTGCCGGGGCTTGAGAACCCTCACTCGGGGGCGAGGATGGCGGCGATGGTGAACATGGACATGATCGGGCGGTTGTCGTCGGACGGTCTGCTTGAGGTGTTCGGGGCGGAATCGGCGGAGGACTTTCCGGGTCTGCTGGACCGGCTGGGAGGAAAATCGGGGTTGGCGCTGAAGCGGGTGTCGGCGACGAGCAACCGCAGCGACGACGCGAGTTTCTACCGGGCGGGCGTCCCCGCCCTGCACTTTTACACGGGGACGCACCAGGATTATCACAAGCCCAGCGACGACGCCGACCGGATCAACTCCGCGGGCGCCGTGCGTGTGCTGGACTTCATCTTCACCGTCGCGTCGGAGCTGGCGCGGGCGGAGACCTCGCCGAAATACGTGGCGAAGCTCAAGTCGTCGTCCCCCGCGGCGGGCGGAACGCCGGTGTACCGCGTCGTGATGGGCGTCTCTCCGAGTTATGCGGAGGAGGACGAGCCGGGCATGAGGATCATGGACGTCAACAAGGACGGACCGGCGGAACTGGCGGGGCTGAAGCCGGGCGACAGGATCGTACGCATCGGGGCGATGACGGTGAACAACATTTATGATTACATGGGCGCCCTGACGAAGAACAAGGCGGGCGACGTCGTGGACGTCGAGGTGGTGCGCGAGGGCGAGCGGAAAACATTCAAGGTGACGCTCGCCGGGGCGCAGCCGATCAAGCCGCAGTAGCTGCGGATTCCGGACGACGGGATCAATTCAGATGAGGATGAGCGGATGAAACGATCAGGATGGGTCGTGCGGAAGGCGGGGGTCTGGACGGTCGTCGCGGCGGCGGGGGTCTGCGTCGCCGGGTGTCAAAACGTCTACGAGGATCCCTTCGTGGATCCGGTCTCACAGCGCGGACCGGTGACGACGGCTTCAGCGGCGAGCATTTCGGAGCAGTCCGGCGTCCGCGAGCAACGGCGCCGTGATCACGCTCCGCTGAAGACGGCCGCGCCGGTGACGCACGTGGATCACGGTCCCCTGTATTTCGAGGATCCGTTTGAGCACCGGGGCAGCGACGACGGGCGTTTTGCCTGGACGTGGGAAGATTACTTCGCGTTCGCATACGGCGACGGGCGGTGGCTGGTGAACAACATGTTCATCCCCCTGAGCCTGGTGGTGGATCCGTTCTGGACGACGGCGTACACGCGGGGCGATCGGCCCGGTCCTTCGCGCCGCGTTTCCGACGGTTCGGCGCCTTCGGACTGGTGCGCGGAGGCGGATCGTCAAGGAGCGACGGATGCGGCGACCCCGGGGGCATGAGGCGCGGACATGACGACCTCCGCCCCGCCTGAAGCTGACGTGCGCGAACATCCGGCCCCGGCGGTCCGGGACGTTCGGCGTTGTCCGGCTTGCGGGCAGCGGTTTCATCCGCCGCCGCCTCCGCGATGCGACCTGTGCGAGTATCCGCTGACGGAACCCGCGACGACGAACGTGGACACGACGCCTTTTGCGCGGGCGTTTTCGCAGGGCCGTCGTGGATGGTGGGCGATGGCGGCGTGGATCTGCCTGGCGAGCGGGGAGCGCATCCGTCACCTGATGCTGATGCAAGCCTCGGCGGCTTCCCGGCGTTTTTTTCTGGTGGGCGCCTTGTGGCTGGCGCTGTCGGCGTCGTTGACGCACGTGGCGTGGATCGGCTGGCGGGAGTCGATTCCGGAGCAGGCGACGCAGCGCGGCGCGGGGTGGGTGGTGGTGTCGTCACCGCCGCAGTCAGGTCCGATCCTGCCGTCGCAGAAGATGCCGCTGGTGTTGTGGTGGAACGTCCGGCTGGCGGGGATGGTGCTGGGGACCAGCTTCGTGACGGCGCTTTTCCTGGCGTGGCTGGCGCTGGTGACGCTGCGGGGCCTTGCCGAGGGATTCCTTGACGCGGGACATCGCGGAGAGGGAAGGATGACCGCGGCGTGGCACTACGCGGCGGCGTGGGTTCCACCGCTGGTGCTGGCCGGCGCGTGTTTCGCGCTGTATCCGGTCGCGCGGGCGAGCGCCTTGGGCGGCTGGGGGGTAATGATCTCGCCCGAGGCGGTGGTGGCGACGGCGGGCGTGCTGGCGGCGCTGGGCGGCGCCGGGGCGTGGTTCTACGTGCTTCGCCTGTCGGCCGGGGCGCCGGTGCGAGCGCGGAGGAGGATGCTTGTTTTTGCGGCAATCATCGCCCCGGGGGTGACGACGGCGGCGGCGGCGGGGTGGCACTTCGGACTGGAGCTGATGTACGCGGAGTTGACGCGGTCGCTGGGTTGGAGCTTCTGAGCCGGTCGGTCCCGCATGAGGAGATGAAAGGAGAACCGGCGGCGGATCGGGGCCGGGCAGAAGCATGATCACACCGACGATTCTGGTTGTGGACTTCGGCGCCCAGTACGTTCAACTCATCGCCCGGCGCGTGCGCGAGCAGCACGTCCACAGCATCATCGTCCCCCCGACAATCACCGTCGAGCAGGTCCGCGAGCACCGGACCGTGGGGATCATCCTGTCCGGCGGACCGTCGAGCGTGTACGCGGACGGCGCACCGAAGCTGGCGGATCCGCGTCTGCTGGATCTCGGATTGCCGACGCTGGGGATTTGCTACGGATTACAGCTTGCGTGTCAGATGCTGGGGGGCGAGGTCAGCGCCGCGTCGGCGCGCGAGTTCGGGCGGACTCACGTCACGGTGACGCGGGAAGACCCGCTGCTTTCGCATATCCCTCCGCACTCGGTCGTCTGGATGAGCCACGGCGACGTGGTGGACCGGGTTTCCGAGGACTTCGTCGAACTGGCGCGGACGGACAACTCGCCTTTCGCCGTCGTGCGTCATCGGGCGCGGCCGTTCTGGGGCGTGCAATTTCACCCGGAAGTGACGCACACGCCGTGCGGCGAGCAGATCTTCCGCAATTTCCTTTATGACATCTGCGGTTGCAAGGGAGACTGGCAGGTCGGCAACTTCACGCAGGACATCATCGACGGCGTCCGCGAGCGCGTCGGTCCGAAGGCGCGGGTGATCTGCGGGCTTTCGGGCGGGGTGGACAGCAGCGTCGCGGCGGTGCTGATTCACAAGGCGATCGGCGAGCGACTGACGTGCATTTTCGTGGACAACGGGCTGCTGCGCAACCGCGAGACCGAGCTGGTCGAGGCCACGTTCCGGCGGCACTTTCACATCGACCTGCGCGTCGCGGACGCCGCCGAGCCGTTCCTGCAGCGCCTCGACGGCGTCACGGATCCGCAGCAGAAGCGCATCATCATCGGGCACGAGTTCATCGACGTCTTCCGCCGCGAGGCCGAGCAGATTCCGGGCGTCGAGTTCCTCGCGCAGGGGACGCTCTACCCGGACGTGATCGAATCCGGACACAGCGTGGGCGGTCATGCGGCGGGGATCAAACTGCATCACAACGTGGGCGGGCTTCCGGCTGAGCTGGGGTTCAAGCTGCTCGAACCGCTGCGCGACCTGTTCAAGGACGAGGTGCGCCGCGTCGGCGAACACCTGGGGCTTCCGGAGGAGATCGTCTGGCGACATCCTTTCCCGGGACCGGGCCTGGCGGTGCGCATCATCGGCGCGGTGACGCCGCAACGGCTGGAACTGCTTCGTGCGTGTGACGACATCGTGCTTGAGGAGATTCGGGCGGCGGGGTGGTACCGCAAGATCGCGCAGGGCTTCGTCGTGCTGGTGCCGGTCTCGACGGTGGGGGTGATGGGCGACGACCGGACGTACGCGGACCAGCACGTCGCGGCGGTGCGGTTCGTGGAGAGCGCGGACTTCATGACGGCGGACTGGGTGCGGATCGACCACGACGTCCTGGCGAACATTTCGACGCGCATCATCAACGAAGTGCGCGGCGTCAACCGCGTGGTCTACGACATCTCGACGAAGCCGCCGTCCACAATTGAGTGGGAGTAAGCCCTCGCGCCGGCGGCATCCGTCGCCCGCCTGCTCACGCCCTCCAGAAGCTGCCTTCCACGGCGATCTGGGACACCCGCTTTCGCCCCGAGGGGATCTCCCGCTCACGAAGCTCCTCAGGCAGCGCCCGCGGGTCGCCGGGGCGTCCGATCGCGATCATCGCCTCGATCTTGTACTCCGGCGGAACCCGCAGCGCCGCGCGGGCTTTCGCCGCGTCGAACCCGGCCATCCCGTGAACGACGAGGCTCATCACGGACCCCTGAAGCGACAGGTTCTGAAACGCCGCGCCGGCGTCAAACGTATGCACCGGGTTCGGCTTGCCGTTGCGCTCGAACACGGTTGAGGAGGCGACGACGACGAGCACGGCGGCGTTGGCGCACCAGGTCTGGTTGGCGGGCAGCAGGAACTCGAAGAACGCCGCCCAGTGCGGTCCGCCGCGCGTCGCGTAAAGAAAGCGCCACTCCTGCTCGTTGTAGGTGGAGGGCGCCCAGCGTGCGGCCTCGAAGAGGCGCATCAATTCTTCGTTCGTGACCCCCTCCCCGCTCATCGCGCGCGGCGACCAGCGCCGCCAGAAGATCGGATCAATCAGGTAATCCGGTCGTCGATGATCGACGGGATCGGGCAGTTGGTTCATTTTGAAACCCCCTTCCTGGCGGCGCGACGCTCGAGCGCGGGCGGGCCGCGTCTTCGGAAACGCAGCACGATGTTTTCGATGTCCGTCGGGCGGCGCACGTTACGAGCACTTGTCTGCGGTCGTCGCGCCCCCGACGGCGCGGCGTCTTCACGTGCAGGCTCAGGCCCGCGGCCGGCGCTGCCGGAACCTACCGGTAGCTGCCCGCTTCCATGTCTACGCCGTGAGCCCTGCCCGGGAAAACGTCCGCGGGGATCGCAGGCTTGTCCGCCCAGACCCGGTTGTCTCCTCCGCGGCCGGTCGGGTAAGTGTCGCGCCCGCCGAGGTCAAGGAAAACGCCCGCGCCGGGGATCGTCTTGCGCACGCTGCCGGACGCATCCGGGGTCACGAATCCGAGGTTGCTCGCCGCGTCGCCGTCAAGGACGTAGCGGTCCGCCCCCTGCCGGTCAACGAAGATTCCGATCCCGGCGGCGTTGCCCGCGCCCCAGGCGAGACTGCCCGCGGTATAACGATCATTCCCCGCCAGATCCACGAACATGCCCAGCCCGACGTCGTGCCCCGCGCCCTGCGTAACGTTCATCGACGCCGCGTAAGTGTCGTCGCCCTCGCCGTCAATGAGAAGCCCGACGGCGAAGTGCGCGGACGCGCCCTGGGCGTACCACTGCCCCTGGTACACGTCGTCGCCGTTGCGATCGTAAAGCACCCCGACGCCGAACCAGTACCCGACGCCCTGTCCGAACACGCCGCACGTGTACGTGTCCTTGCCGCCGCCGTCGTAAAGCAGCCCCACGCCGCCGGGCAGACTGAGCCCCTCGAGGTAGTCGCCTCGCACGCCGGACCCGCAGCCCTGCGCCATCGAGATGTTGTTTTCAGCGGATTGCGGCGAGGGGAAGCGGATGTCGGTGTTGTTGGCGATGTAAGCGTCGTCGCCGGACACGTCGATCAACGCGCCCAAGGCGCCCGGTCCGCCGTAACCCTGGCCGACGGTGAAGATCTGGTAGACGTCTTTGCCGGAACGATCGACCAGCAGCGCGACGCCGCGCGTGAAAGCGCAGCCCTGGGCGCGCTCGACGGCGGTGTACTTGTCCGTTCCGGCGTGGTCGTAAAGCAGGCCGCCGCCGAAGATCGCATGTCCGAGACCGTTCTGGGTGATCGTGTACGTGTCGTCGCCGGCGAAATCAAAGAGCATGCCGACGCCGCATTGCCCGGAGCCGAAGTTGCCGAGCTTGTCGTCCGTGTTGACGTAGGAGTCGTTGCCGCCGAAGTCGATCAGGACGGAAACGCGCTGCTTCGGCGCGGCGTTAGCGGCGACGCGCGTCGCGTAGACGTCGTCGCCGGCCCAGTCAATGACGAGAAACGGCGGGAGGGGGTTGTCCGTGAGCTTGTGCTCGGCGCCGATCGAAATCTGTCCGAGGGGCGTCATCAAGTCGATCGACCACTTCGGCGCGTCCTTCGCATAAAGCGGCGGCGGGGCCGGCGCGGAGGAATTCTGCGCCCCTTGATTCTTGTCGGGATCCTTGCTGACGCGGTTGTCCGGTCCGGGCGGCGCGGGGTTCGGCTGAGGCCGCGGCTGCCCCGGCGCGCCCGCCTGACCCGGCTGGGGCGTGTGCCCGGTGGGCGGCAGCGCGGTCGCGCCGCCGGAAGGCGTGACGCGCCCCGGAACCGTGGTGATCTCGCGCGGCTGGATCGGCGCGCCGGCGCCGCGGCTCGCGCCTCCGGACGGCGGGCGGCTGACGACCGGCTGACTTGGTTGCGGAGGGAGGGGTTCCTCCTCCTGGACGACAAAAAGGGTCGCGAGATCCGCGACGGCGAACGTCAGATCCTGCATCGCGGCGATGACCAGGGCGGTGTCGAAGTCGTTGAGGGCCCCCGCCGTCATCAAGCGGCGTCGATGCTCGGAGATCGGGGTCAATCCCGGCTCGGGCACGCCTCGACCGGTGGTGAGCAGTTCGTTCCACTGCGTGTCGGAGAGCGGCTCGCAGGCGAGGCTCGTCCACTCCTGCGCGTCGCACATCACGTGGATGAGCACGGCGATCTTCTGCTGAAGCTCCAGCGGTGAGCCGGCGAGGTCGGTTTTGACCTTTTCCTGAGCGTCCGCGGCGAACGTTCCGCCGCCGATCGTGTACACGCGCTTGATCGCCGCGACGACCGGGTCCGGACCTTCCGCGAGTTTGCGGGCCCGGTCGAGCGGATCCCCGATCAGATCCCGCCGGACGGTGCGGCCGTGCCAGCGCGACAGGTTCGCCAGCGCGGAGGACGCGACCTGCGAAGCCTCGGCGATCGAGAGCGACTCGTCGAGGAACCCGGGCAGAACAAGGGCGTTGAAGGGTTTCGCCAGGATCGAGGCGTGAAGCGGCGAGCGCGGTTCCTGCCGGTCAAAAAGATCCAGGTCCGCGAGGTCGATGCGCAGATCATCACGCGACAGTTCGGCGCGTTTGAGCGCGGCATCAACATCCGCCAGCGGCGAGACCTGCGCCGCCGCCCGATCCTGAACAATAAAAACCGCCGCCGCAAGGAAAAGAACGGCGCGCGTGACGCCTTTGTTCGCGGTTGCTTCAGACATGTCGCTCTCCCGAATCCGTATCACATTAAGACGACGATCCGCACCGGCCGCTGTGCCGAAAGCGCGGATTCCTCCCGCAACTGATACCGGCTGCGTCCCGAAGGGTTGCAGCGGCGGGCGTCGGGAAGGTGTAATCGAACGCTGATCCGCGTACAATTCCGGCGGATGGCGCACAAGGGTGGAAAAGTCGTGGTCGCTATGAGCGGGGGGGTGGATTCCTCCGTCGCGGCAAGCCTGCTGTCGGAACAAGGGTACGACGTGGTCGGGCTTTTCATGCGCCTCGGATCCGACACGGCGGGGGCGCCTGCGGGGGGATCGCGCCGTCCGCATCAGGGATGCTGCTCCGCCGCGGATGCGGCGGACGCGCGCTACGTTGCGGGCCAGCTCGGGATTCCGTTTTACGCGCTGAATTTCCGCGATGACTTTCAGAAGCTGATCGACGCCTTCGCGGACGAGTACGCGCGGGGACGCACGCCGAACCCCTGCGTGACGTGCAACGATCATCTCAAGTTCGGTCGGTTGATCGAGTACGCCGACGCGATCGGGGCGAGTCACGTAGCGACCGGGCATTACGCGCGGATCATCGAGCACGACGGTCGCCCCGCGCTTGCTCGAGCGCAGGATGCGTCGAAGGATCAGTCATATTTTCTTTTCGGCATCCGCGCGGCGGCGCTGGACCGCATCCTTTTTCCTCTCGGCGGATTGCACAAGGACGAAGTCCGCAAGATCGCCCGGCAGCGCGGGTTCCCGAATCATGACAAGCCGGACTCGGTCGAGATCTGCTTCGCTCCCGACCGGGACTACGCCCGTGTCGTGCGGGAGCGACGCCCCGAGGCGTTCGTCGACGGAGACGTCGTGGACGCCGCAGGTCGCGTCGTCGGGAGGCACGACGGCGTGCCGAACTTCACGATCGGTCAGCGGCGCGGGTTGCGGATCGCCCTGGGAACCCCGGCGTACGTGACGCAACTGGACGTCTTGAACAACACGGTGACGCTGGGACCGCGCGAGGCGCTGCTTTCCCGCCGGTTCCTTGCGGATCGGGCGAACTTTCACGGAACGCCCTCCCGCCGTTTTCGCGCGTCGGTGAAAATACGGCATCAGCATTGTGCGGCGTCGGCGGAGGTTTTGCGCCTTGAAGCCGGTGCGTTTGAAGCCACGTTCATCGAACCTCAGTCGGCCGTGACGCCGGGACAGGCGGCGGTTCTTTATGAGGGCGACGTGGTGCTCGGGGGCGGCTGGATCCGTGAGACGCGCCCGGTTGATGAGGACGGAAGCGGCGCATGACCGCCCGAGGTTCTTCCGCGCCGCGCACGCTGGTTCTGCATGCGGGCGCGTTGGGCGATCTGATCCTGACGCTGCATTTCCTCCGGCGCCTCAGGCCGGCGCAAGGGGGCCTCGTGGCGCTGGCGGGCCGCGGTTCCTGGTCTTTGTGGGCGGCGCGGGTCGGGCTGGTGGACGAGGCCGTCGTGCCGGAGCAGGTCGGATTGCATGAGTTGTTCGCCCCCGAATCCGCACCGAGAGCGATCATCACAGCATTTCTCAAGCGGTTTGACCGAGTCATCAGCTTCCTCGACGGACCGGCGTCCGCGATCACGGCGTCGCTGCGGCGCGCCGCGCCTTGCGCCGAGGTGATCGGGATCGACTCGCGACCGACGGAAGAAACGCTCGCCGTCGGTCAGCACATCACGGAGCAGTGGCTGGGAGAATTCGCGACGGCTTGCGGCGTCCCGCTCGAGACCGTCCGCCCGCCGGCAATGCGTCATGCTCCGTCCGCCGCAATCAGGACGAGCGTATCCGACGGGGAGCGCGGCGGGTGGTTTTACTGTCACCCCGGCAGCGGCGGCCGGACGAAGTGCGTGCCGCTGGAGGCGCTGGAGAGGCTTGTTGAGGCGATATCGGCGGCCGGACACGCCGTGAGGTGGATGATCGGTCCGGACGAAGCGGAACAATTTGGAGGCGCTTTCGACCGCCGGCTTCGTCGCACGGCGCCAGTTGACTTCGAGACGGACTGCGACGCCGTCGTCAACCTGCTGTGCCGTGCTCGGGCTTACCTGGGGATGGACGCGGGGATGACGCACGTGGCGGCGCTGCTGGGCGTTCCGACGGCGGCGGTTTTCGGGCCGACCGACCCGCGCATCTGGCAGCCGCTCGGATTGCGTGTCCGCGTCTGCCGGTTCCCTGATTCCGGCACGACGGTGGAACGCTGGGTGTCGAGGATGCTGGACGAGGCGTCCGCGCTTGTTGCCGCAGACGACGGAAGTATGCTGCGCGAGCCGCGTCGCCCCGGCGCGGCCGGGACGTGAGCATGACCGATCTGGATCGACTGCGGGAGTTGCTCGAGGGACGGCATCCCTGTGTGTTCGTTCACACACATGAGGAGGAATACGTTCTGGAGCTGGTGCGCGACGCCGCGATGGCGCTCGGGCGATCGCTGCGGCAGTGGTCGATCATCGGCGGCGTGCGCGACGGGCTGGTCGCGGGCAAGCCGCCGGTTCCCGAGACGGAGAACCCCGCGGCCGCGCTGTATTACCTGCACGAAATGCGCGACCCGACGATCGCGGTCCTTCTGGATCTGGTCACGCACCTGCGGGAAGACCGGACGCTGCGACTGCTGCGGAACCTCATCCGCAAGTGTCAGTCGTCGGACCTTCAGCTTGTGTTGATCGATCACCGGGAGGACGTTCCGGCGGTGTTGTCGGACTGGACGACGCGTTTTGAGGCGTCGCTCCCCGACGCCGAGGAGATCGAACGACTTCTCAAGGAAGCGCTGGCCGAAGAGCGCCGCGACGGAGCGATCCAGATCGATATCCGCCGGTCGGATCTGGAGAACATCGTCAGCAACCTGCGGGGGCTGACGCGGCGGCAGGTGCGGATGCTGGTGCGGGAAGCGGTCTGCCGCGACCGGCGGTTCGATCAGCAGGACGCCGCGAACCTGCTGCTGCGCAAGCGACAGTCGCTGCAATCGGCGGGGCTGCTGGAGTTCGTGGACCGCCCGCTGGATTTGTCGGAGATCGGCGGGCTGCGGCGGCTGAAAAGCTGGTTGAAGCAACGCGAGGACACGTGGTCACGGCGCGCGATCGAGTTCGGACTGACTCCGCCGCGCGGGATCCTGCTGCTGGGCGTTCAAGGCGCCGGGAAAAGCCTGTGTGCGAAAGCGATCGCGACGGCGTGGCGTCGGCCGCTGCTTCGGATGGACGTCGGCGCCCTTTATGACAAGTACATCGGCGAGTCCGAGCGGCGCCTGCGCGACGCGCTGCGCCAGGCGGAGATGATGGCGCCGGTCGTGCTCTGGATCGACGAGATCGAGAAGGCGTTCGCGTCGGCGGCGAGTCAGAGCACCGACGGCGGGCTTTCCCGTCGCATGTTCGCCACGCTGCTGACGTGGATGCAGGAGCACCGGGCGCCGGCGTTTCTGGTGGCGACGGCGAACGACATCGCCGCCCTGCCGCCGGAGCTGTTGCGCAAGGGGCGGTTTGACGAGATCTTTTTCGTTGATCTGCCGAAGCCCCCCACCCGGATGGACATCTTCGAGATTCACCTGCGGAAACGGTCACGGGATCCGGCGACGTTCGACCTGCCCGCCCTGGCGAAGGCGGCCGAGGGTTACAGCGGCGCGGAGATCGAGCAGGCGGTGCTCGCGGGGCTGCACGAGGCGTTCGACGCAGGCGAGGAGCTTACGACCGCCCGCCTGTTGAAAGCGGTCGAGGCGTCGCCGCCGCTGTCGGTGACGATGGCGGAGCAGGTCGAGGCGCTGCGGGCCTGGGCGAAAGGGCGCTGCGTTCCGGCGGATTGAGCCCGGGTCGCTTTGACAATTCCGCACATTAACGGAAAACGTTCTGAAACGACGAAGTCATTGCAGGAGGCCGGGTTGCGCAACCGGGTTCGGCGCCTCGGGATGATCCTGCCGCAGGGAGTTTTACACATGCTTCGCACTCGTCAAATCGCGCTGCTGCTGACGGTTTCGGTCACGGTCAATGCCGCCGGTCAGGAGGCTGAAGAGCACGACAATCCTCTGGAAGGGTATTCCGAGCGGGCGATCAGCATGCTGAAGCGCACGTTCGAGACCTTCCGCGAACTGAAGTCGTACTCCGACGACGGCATCGTCGAAATGAAGACCGACGCGGCATTCGGGGGGATGAACGAGGGGCAGAAGATCACCTTCGCGATGGCCGGGGCGCGGCGCTTCCGCCTTGATACGCCGACGCACACGGTCGCATCCGACGGGCGGGAGTTGACCGTGTACGTGAAGAACACGCAGCGGTATCAGGTCAAGCCGGTCGAGGAGGACGTTGCGAAGCAGATCGAGGAGTACCTCGGGCTGGCGGGGATGAACATCGCCGTCGGGCAGATCATGCTCTCGCCGAAGCCCGCGAAGCTCTTCACGTCGATCTTCAAGGAGTTGGACGTCACCGGTTCCGAGCGCGTCGGGGACGACGACTGCGCCGTGCTTGAGGGGAAGATGAACGCGTCCGAGATTCCGATGGTGACCTCGGACACGCCGGCGCGGGTTTATCTGCGCAAGCGGGACGGCCTGATCCGCCGGGTCGAGATCGACCTTTCGGAGATGATGAAGAAACAGATGGAGCAGGCGCAGGGCGGGATGTCGGTGACGGAATTCAAGGTGGTGTACGACGTCCGCGACATCCGCGTGAACGAACCGCTCGAGGAGTCGCGTCTCGCGTTTTCCCCTCCGTCGTCGGCGAAGAAGGTGGAGAAGTTTTACGGCGGCATGATGGGCGGGGGTGGTCCGGGAGCGCAGCAGTTCGAGTTGTCCGGACAGGAGGCGCCGGCGTTCGACCTGCCCGCTCACGGCGGGGAGCGAGTTTCTCTCAGCGACTACCGGGGTCACGTCGTCCTGCTGCACTTCGGGGTCGGCGGGTTCGGGTTTCAGCAGACCGACCGCAGCCTTGAGAAACTTGAGGAGATTCAGCGTGACTACGCGGACAGGGGCGTTCACGTCATTTACGTTCATACCGGGTCGAACGCCGACAAGCTGATCGAGGATCTCGGGCATGATCCCGGCGTGGTCGTCGCCCTGGATCCGGATCGGGCGACAGCCGGGGAATATTTCGAGGAGCAGTGGTCGTTCGGAGCCGTGCTCGTCGACAAGGAAGGCGTGGCGCAGGGACGCTACAGCGGTTTCATCACGGAACCCACGACGAAGGCAATGCGGTCCGACCTGGACAAACTGCTTGACGGCGAGACGTTGCCGAGCGCGAAGAAGATGACGGCGGAGGAGATCGACGAAGCGTTCGAGCAGCGCACGGGCGCTTTCACGATGCCCGGCGGGGCCGAGCCGGTAAACGAAGATCACCTCAAAGAAACGTGGTCCGTGCGCGCCAGCGGCGGCAACATCGCCTTCTCGTCCGGGGGCAGCAAGTACGATGACCGCGTGTTCTGGGTCCGGGATAAGGGGCGCGTGCTGGGCATCAGCCCCGCCGGGGAGACGCTGATCGAGCTTCCGATTCAGAAGGCGACGGCGGACATGTTCGGACAGGAAACGTTCGCCGTCGGCAAGCTCGGATCGAGTTGGGGCGTCGTGTACCTGTCCACGGTCGCCGGAGACGAGCAGCAACCGGGAGGGTGGAGACCGCCGAAAGCCGCCGTGCTGACCGCAACGGACGCCGAAGGTCATGAACTGTGGAAGGTGGAGCTGAAGGTTGAGAACATGCAGCTTCCGCAGCACCTGGCGCTGGGCGACGTGGACGGACGCCCGGGGGACGAAGTGATCTTCTTCCACGGCGGCGCGGTGTGCGTGCTGGATTCGAAGGGGGAAGTCCTCGTGCGGAAGCCTTGCCCCGGGTGGGCCTCGTGGTTGATCGTCGCCGACCGCGACCGCGACGAGCGCGCGGAAATCTACGTGCGCTCCCAGTACAAGCTCACGCGGCTCGACTACCAGCGGTAGACGCGCAACCGCCCGAGATCCGTGCATGCGGACGGTGCGGCAGCGGGCACGATCGCCGTGTCGTCCTGGATCACCGGTGGATCAGACCTCGTCCGGGAAATCCAGCGCGATCGCCCGCTCGAAATCCCGGTCCGCGATCCTCAGCACGCCGAGCGTCTGCTCGGAGCCGGGGCTCGCCGAGGCGTATAAGTACTCGATATTGATGCCCGCGCCGGCCAGGGTGCGGGCGATCGCCGCGATCGAACCGGGGCGGTTGGCGATCTCGACAACCAGCACGCGCACCACGATGAAGCTCGCCCCGAACTTCGCGAGACATTCCTCGGCGAGCGTGACGTTGTCGCAGATCATCCGCACCGTCCCGATGTCGAAGGACTCGAGCACCGTCATCGCGCGGACATGAATGTCGCGCCGGCACAAGGTTTCGCAAAGGTCTGCGAGGATGCCCGGACGGTTCTTAAGAAAAACCGACAATTGATCCTGAACGACGGCGCGCATGATCGACCTGGCCTCCGGATACCGCGTCTCGACTTGATGCCCGCCCCCGCGCGGCGGCGCCGGACCCGACGCCCCCGCGCGGCGGCTGCCCCGCGACTTTCGCCGCAGCGCATCCTAACCCCCGGCGTCCCTGTCGTCACCTGTCGGCAAAGGCTCGGAAGAACCCGCCGCCGGGACAGGCGGCATCACCCGGAGAATGACGTTGTGCCGCAATCGCCCGACGACCGAGAGGGTTCCTTCCGGCCAGTGCCCGCGGCGAAGCAGCAGATCCCGCACGAGCGGCGGGCTGGAAACCACGTAGTCAATCCTCAGTTCGTCGAGCAATTCATGCATCCGGCCCTCGGCGAGCGCCCGGTGAGCGGCTTCATTTGTTTTCCCGTCAAGGTTGATGACCTCGCGTTGCAGGAAGTAGTCGAGGATTCCGCTTTCAAACGTGCCGACGCGAGCCTCAGGCTCCAGCCTGTCCCGAAGATCCAGCGCGTCGAGGTACATCCGGGGTTCGTTGATCATCGGCGGATCCCGGAAGAGCGTCACATGACCTCGAACCGCCGCAGCGACGTAGATCGCGGCAAGAGCGACGGAAAGCGCCGCTGCGCCGGCCCGCGATCGCTGCGCCGCCGAGTCCAGGACCGTGTCCACCCACAACGCCGAGGGGAGGACAAGCAACACCGCCGCCGGCGCCATGTAACGCCACATCCACCAGTTCCCGAAGCACCAGCAGGCGTATCCGACGACGAGCAATCCGCAGAAGACCCACGCCGGTCTGGCCTCAACGAGCAGTCGGCGAAACCTCCCTTGCCGGGGATCGTCGCGTGGCAACCCGCGGTGAAGAAGGTAGGCGACGATCGCCCACGCCCCTGTCCAGATGAGGCACGCCCAAGGCGGCGCCTCGCCGACATAACGCACCGGAAGACTCAGGGGCGACTCCTCGGCGACATGCCGGATCGCGCTGGCCAGATGCGCCCGGTAGAACGAAAACGGCGCCTCGCCGAGCGGAAAGTAGGCGGCGTCGCCGGTAGGCCCGGCGGGATCCGCATAAAGCTGGGCGATCGTCCGCGTCGCCGGACCGCTGACCGGCATCAGGCGGCCGCACGTCACCCAACTCCAGGCAAACCACGGTCCGGCAACCAGTCCGGCCGCGGTCAGCATTGCCGCGGCCGAACCCGCGCGCCCCCGGCGCATCCGCGACCACACCTGCTCGATGCCGACCGGAACCGCAAGGAGCAGCAGATCGACGCGCGCCAGGACCGCCAACCCGAGGGCGCCTCCGAGGACAACCCCGGAATCCGGCCGTTCCGCGACGCCGTCTCGACGACTTCGAACGTGAAGATCCAGCACGAGCAGCATCAGCGTCAACGCGAGGGTCGTCTCCAGTCCGTTCTGCGACACCCGCGCGAGCGGCGCGGAAAGGGCGCACAAAAACAGCCCGATCAACCCGACCCGGCCGCCGAAGCGTCGTGACAACACTCGAAAAACAAGCCCCGCACCGAGCACGCTGAGCACGGCGTTCATCACTCCCGACCCCCGCGTCGCGGCATGAAGATCGAGAAAAGCCTGCATCGGAACGAGAAGAAACACATAAAAGGGCTGGAATCCGTTGGTGGGCCTCCCGCCCTGCGCGATTCCTTTTCCGTCCGCGATGTTCTGCGCGATCTTGTGCGCGATGAAGGCGTCGTCGACGTAAAGCCCCTGCTCAACCGGGGGTTTCGACTGAAACACCAGCGCAAGCCGCACGACAAGAGCCGCCGCCAGCATCAGGGCGGCGATCCCCCGAATTCGCCGCGGGCCCTCCGCGCCGGAACGAAGGCCGGCGGCGCCGACGGCGGGGTTGCGTGCGTGCGGGAGATCAGCCGGCGACATCCTGCGGCTCTCCAGCAACGAGGGGGTCCGGCGGGCTTCCGGGAGGATGCGCGACCGCCATCCCGGGGGCCGGTTTGCTTCCTTGTGCTGACGGACGGATCGCCGGTCGAGCGCGGGAACGTTCGTACGTCTTCATCACGTCCGCGAGGATTTCGGCCGCCTGCGCAAGAAGCTCGTATTGCCGGTAAAACACCACGGCGCTCATGATGCACGCCGCGCCGGCGGCGAGCAGGTGCCAGCGCTGACCCGCCGTCCCCGACAGGCGCCACGCTCCGGTGCCCACGACGACGGCGACCGGCAACATGCCGGCGCCGATCAGCGACGTCAGACGCCGCTTAATGTTTCTCGCGGCCTCGAAAGGCGCGTGATCCAGCGCCCCCAACGCGACGGCCTGATGAATTAATTTCCCGACGACCGCCGTGTACGTCAGCACCGCGGCATGAATCAGACAGGCGAGCAAGGACGTGAACAACGCCAGTCCGACGTGACGGCGCACGCCGACGGGGTCGGTTGCGGTCAGACCCAGCACGAGGGCCGCCGCGAGAAGGAACACCTCGCATCCGGCGACCCAGGCGAATACCCGCGGCATCTGAGTCCTGTCTCCCCCGCAACCCGGTCCGCGCGGCCTGCGGCGATCTACTGCGGCGCCGTCTCCCCGTCATCGGCGGATCTCGGTCGCACCGCCACGCCCTCCCGCGTCAACTCATCAATGCGCCGCGAGGAGAAGCGCGTGTTCGTGATGTCGATCTCGGATTCTTGTTCGAGAACGCCGTGATACAACTCCAGCGCCCGGGCGCGATCATGCAGGCGGTAGTCGTACTGCACGGCGGCCTGAAACCGAGCGGGGTGCGGCGTCTTCGGATTCCACGCGATCGCCCGCTCATACCACCGGACCGCGATCAACTCCTGATCCGGAAAGTACTCCTTGTGAATCTCCCCGCAGTAGAACGCGGCGTCGTCGATCTTGTCGCTCGTCGGGTGCTGCTCGATCAGCGCCTTGAACCGCTTCAGCGCCGTGAGCATCTTATCCCGACGGTAGATGCCCGGAACGTGATAGCCGCCCTCCTTCATCAGCTTCACGCCTTCGGCATAAAACCTGTCTGCTTCGGGGATCGCCTCGGTGGGGCGCAGATCCGCGGGGGGAACCTCCGCCTCCACGACGTACTGGAAGCATTGCACCCGATCGAGGCCGCTCAACTCGTACGCCGCGCGGTCACGCTCGATCGCGCGTCCCGACTTCGCGTACGACTCGTGCAGCGCACGAAGCGAGGCGACGTATGCCTCCCGGCTCGTCACGACCTCCTCGATCAGGTCCGCCTCGCGCACCCCGTGCAGGTATTCCGGATCGACCGGACGCGGGGCGAGCGTCTGCGGAACCGCGACGGTCGGTCCCTTCGGAGCGGCGCCGGAATTGAAGATCGTGTCCGTCCGGCAACCTGACAGGCACACACACACAAGCCCCGCCAGCGCGAAGCTCCGTATCCGCGTCGATCCCTCGAATCCCGTGAACATGCGCGACTCCCCTCGAAGCAACGCCCGCGTCATGCGACGACGGCGTCATCCCTCGCATCCAGTGCTTACCGCCCGGACCGTCGGACGCATTACACCTCTCGCGCACCGGGGCGTCAACGTCAGGCGACCGTCAGACCGCGACGACCGCCGGGCGCGGTTTCGGCGCCGCGATCTTCACGAACACGTCGTCGTACTGATTCTGGAGATAATCCTCCGGTGGACCGCCGTGAAGGTGAGTCCAGGGGAAGATTTCCGTCGAGGCCCGCTCCCGGTGGGCGTACCAGTCCGGGTCGATCCCCTCCTCCTCGAACGCCTGTTTCCAGAACTGCGGTTTGAAGCACTCGTCCCAACCGTCGAGCCTGGCCCCGAGCCGCCAGGCTCGCTCGATAACGGGCGCGAGACGCCGATCCCCGCGCGCGAACACCCCCTCAAGGATTGACCGCTCGATGCCGTGCATCTGCACCTTCACCGGCACGCGGCGCTGATTCCGCATCAACTCGACAAACCGCTGACGCACGCCCGCGAAGTACTCGACTCGGGGCTGCGCCGCCCACTGAAACGGCGTGTAAGGCTTCGGAACCAGCCACCCGACCGACGCCTTGACCGACGCCGGATGTCCCGCCACCGCTTTCCGGGCTTCGCTGACCTGTCGACTCAGTTCCCAGATCCCGTCAATATCCTCCGGGCGTTCGCCGGGGAACCCCGACATGAAATACAACTTCACCGACCGCCAACCCGCTTTGTACGCCTCGCGCACGCCGTCCAGCAGGTTCCCGTCCGTGACTTTCTTCCGGATCGCCTCGCGCATGTCGTCCCGGGCGGCTTCGACGGCGATCGTCAGCCCCCCCTTGCGCACCGTGTTCACCATCCAGGGGATGTTGGCCAGCATTTTGTCGACGCGCAGGGACGGAACCGAGATGTTCACCCGGCGCGAGGCGAACTGCCGGTTCGCCCGCTCCGCCAGCTCGCGGAGGTGCGGGTAGTCCGCCGTCGACAACGACAGGAGCCCGAACTCCTCGATCCCGGTCGCACGGTGCATCTCCTCCGCGATGTTCATGATCTGATCGACGGTGCGCAGCCGCAGGGGTCGCTTTGTGTATCCTGCGTGGCAGAACCGGCACCGCTGCGGACATCCGCGCATGATCTCGATCGCAAAACGATCGTGAACGACCTCGACAAAGGGAACGATCGGCCGCAGCGGAAACGGCGCATGCTCGAAATCCGGCGTCTGACACCGCTCGACGCGGGAACGCAATCCCGGCCGGGTCGGCTCGATCGACCGGATCGTCCCGTCGCGGTGATACCCGACGTCGTAATACGCCGGGGCGTACGCCCAGTCATGCCGGCGCGCGATCTCAAGGATCATGTCGCGCCGACGGACTCCGGCGGTCTTGAGTTCCTTCACCGTCGCCAGCAGCGCGGACATCGAGTCCTCGCCGTCGCCCAGCACCACCAGATCCAGAAAGGGCGCCATCGGCTCCGGGTTGTCCGCCTGCGGCCCCCCCGCGATCACCAGCGGGTGCTCATCCGACCGATCCGCGGCGTACAAAGGAATTTGCGCCAGATCAAGCAGCGTCAGGACCGTCGAGAAGCTCATCTCATACTGAAGCGAGATGGCCAGAATATCCGCGTCCGCCACCGGCTGCCGGGTGTCCCAGGTGAAAAGCGGCAACCGCTTCCGGCGCATGATCGCCTCGGCGTCCGTCCACGGCGCGTAAACCCGGTCGGCGGCGCATCCCGAGGTGTGATTGATCAGCCAGTAAAGGATCTGGCACCCGAGGTGGCTCATGCCGATCGTGTACGTGTCGGGAAAAGCCACGGCGACGCGGACAGCGGCGGACCGCCAACGATCTTCCGTGCAAAGCTGATTGATCTCGCCGCCGATGTACTGGCCCGGCTGCTTGACAAAGGGCAATAACTCTTCCGTTATGCAAGATCGAAGATTCATTCAAACACCTGTGTCGATCCCTTCAGACGCCCCTGCCGCCGGGGCTGAAAGCATCAGGGTGGATCGACCGGAAACGTCGCGCTGATCCGCCCCAGCGCGGATTATAACGCCGTCGCAGGTAGAAACCACGCCCCTTGAAGGGGGTGTTTTTCCAGGCCACTTTCGGCTTGGCCGCAAGGAATTTCCGGGATCGTGCCGAAAAAAGACTTGACAGCCGTCGGGAATCCGCGCATTGAATACATGAATAATGTTCCCGACGGGAATCGCGCGGGCGGGTCGCGCACGAGGATTGCCGAATTTCCGGCGTCGGGGACGGTGTGATCCCGTCCGCTCGAACCGGGCGCGAGCGTAACGGAGTTGGAACGATGCGCACGCTATCGCGAAGCTGCCGGTCCCCGCTGGCGCAGCGCCGCCTCGCGTTCACTCTGCTTGAGATTCTCCTGGTTGTCACGATCATCGCCATCCTGATCGCTCTGCTCGTTCCGGGCGTCGGCCAGGCGATGCGGCAGGCGAACAACACGGTCTGCATGCATAATCTCCGTGAGATCGGGCAGGCGCTTCAGATCTACCGCCTTGAGAGCGCGGGCTGGCTGCCGAACGTGGATGTTGTCGATGATGACCGCGTCAACACCTGGTTCGTGAAGTTGATGCCGCGACCGCTCGCCGACCGCACGGTGATGGCCTGTCCCGAGGATCCGTTCAAGAACCGCTGGCGCAGTCTGGACGAGAAGGACGACCTGTCGGACTGGGCCAACGCGTCGAGTTACGGACTGAACAATTTTCTGATGCGTGCGGGCGACGGATTTCTCTCCAACGTCGACCGGCATGAACCGTCTCGGCCGATGAACACGTTGCTGGTCGCCGACATCGGTCCGGATCGGCACTTCGCCCCGCGGCGCGACGACGACGGGAAGGACAAGGGACCGCCGCGCAACGCCTCAATGCTGCAGTGGGACGACGGATACGATCCGAATTACGATGACGAGGGCTATCCTTGGATCACGACGCGGCACGGCGTCGGGATCAATGTCCTGACGCTCGGGAACTCCGTGACGACCGCCCGCACGATCGACGTGATGCGCAATCCGATCCGCGAGTATTACTCGCGCTGCGCCAACGGCGGATGCTCGATCTGCACCGATCTGCACGATGTCGAGCATTACAACTTCTCCTCCGACCAGCTTTACTGGTACACGGGCTCGCTTCCGTCCTCCGAGCGCGAGACGAGGCGCTGATCGCGTGGCTCGCTCGGGTTTTACGTCCACCGTCCGCCGCATCCGCGTCGTGAACCGCGAGCGCTCACACTGGTTCTCGCTTCTGACGGTCTGGTTGCCGGTGGCGGTCATTGTCGCCGGCGTCGTTCTCTGGCGTCTCACACGCACCGACGAACCGGAGGTTCAGGCGGTCCAGCGGCCCCTCAGCGCCCGTACCTTGTCCTGGGTATGCGACGCGGGACACGGGTTCAAGGCTGCGGGGCAGATTTCGCCTCGAATCTGTCAAACCTGCAATGCTCCCGCGGTTCCCGCCAGCGACGTTGAATGCCCGACGCACGGCGTGCTCACCGTCCAACTGATGTTCGAGGCCGCTCCCGTCGATCCGGATCGCCCGCGATATGCGCAATACCGGACATCCTCCGGATCCTGGACGGCGCTGAAAACGTCCGTCATGTGCCCGCGCTGCGGCGCCGCCTGCCGCTGGTTGTCAGTCGATCCGCTTTACAATCGCCGATGACGGGCACGCCGGGGAAATGCGCCGCGTCAAGCGGCGCGAGCGGCTCCGCTCGCACAAGCTTTGCAGAGTTTCCCGCAGTGAGGTCGAAGGTGGAGCCTGCCGCGGCTGGCGCGCCTCGGAAGAGCTTCGGACCTTGCCGAAGGTGAATGTCCCTTGCGCCGCCCGGCATCCGCCGACGTTACCGCCGCGCAGCGCCGGTCCGATCGGCCAGGCTACGCTCCGACTCGACATTCGTCGCCGCGCCCCCGCGCAACAACATCGGATCGCCCCACGCAACGTAGGCCGCGGATGCGGCGGATCCGAGCACCGACAGTACGATCAACGCCGCTCGGATCCGCGACAGCCTGCGGCGGAAGCGGCGCGCCATCGCAGGATCCGCGGCCAGCCCGGTCAGGTGCCGCATGCGCGACGCGATCGATGAATGACGCCAGCTCGGCTCCTCCGGATCCAGCCCGTTAAGCACCGCCACCCTGTCCAACGCGGATACGAAGACGTTCGCCGCCGTCGCACACGGCCCTTCGCGGTCGTCCGCGACATCGTCGTGACGCCCGACCGCGGTGTCGGAATGAACCCGGCAAGGCAAGGTACACGTGTCCAGGTCGGGCGCGATGCTGGCGGCGCCGAAAAGGTCCGCCTCGCGTTCGAACCTGCGGGAAATGAACCCGAATCCCAGCCCCCAGATCACCAGGGTCGCCGCCCCCCCCACCGCTTCCACCGCCCCCGCCGACATCGCGGGAAAGAGATGCAGCGCCGCTTCCGCGACGCCTGAAACCGCGAGCGTCGCCACCAGCGCAAAAAGAAGGAAATACTCGATGTGCCGCCGCTTGACATGACCGGCCTCGTGCCCCAGCACCGCCTCGACCTGGCGATCGTTCATCGACTCCAACAATCCGTCGGAAAGCAGGATGTAGCGCACCGGCCGCACGACCCCCATCACCGCCGCGTTGATCATCATCCCGTCGCTTTTCCAGATCATGATCCCGCGGCAGCCCAGCCCGATCCGCTCGCACATCCGCTCCAGCCGGTCGCGCAAGGAACCCGCCGGCATCGGAACGACCGTCCACACTCGGCGCATCAGCAGCGGCGACAAGAGGAACACGATCATCGCCACCGCGCCGACCACGACATCCGGCGCGATCGGCCACCCGAACAACCAGCGCCGCAGGGTTCCGCCGTATCCCCGAGCCGCATTCGACGCAAACAGGATCGCCAGCATCGGCAACGCGACGATCAGAACGTGAAACCGCAGGTTGTAAAACACGAACGCGCGCCGCGACGGCATCCCCCCGTCCGCGGCAAGACTCTCCCCGGGTCCGGCCGCATGTTCGCGGAACGCCCGATCGACCGGATACGTCGCCGCCCAGACCAGCACCGCCGCAGCCAGATAGGGAGCGACGACGATCACGTCCGCAACGATCTTCGCCCACGGTCCCAGCTCGATCGCGTAGACCTGCCGGCCCCACGGCGAGAGGTAGAACAACATCGCAAAACCGGCGACGAGATATCCGCGGATGAGATCGACGTGATGATGATGGCGTCGACCGACCTCGCTGAGTTGGTCCGGCTTGTTGCGCATCCGTGCGAAGGCAAGCCTTGTTGACGCGACCGAGCCGGCGAGCGCGATCATCACGTAGGCGCCGGCGCTGAAAAGCGCCAGGATCCAGGACGATCCCGCCCCCGCGTTATCGGCCCACGCCGACTCCCGCCGAAAAAAGAGCATTCCGAATACGATTACGGTATGTAAAAACATGCTGCAAAAACAGTTACGTTCAAGGCGTCATTTCGGCATCCCGCTGACGATCTCGGCAGAATGCGACTCTCAAATACCCCCTGCCGGGTAAACCCCGCTTCCCCGCGTTGCACCCCCCGCCGAAGAACAACAATATGATCGTCTTGCCGACGTTTCTCTCAAGGCGATCTTGGCGCTGACTCGTGTTGGCCAGCGCCGAGGATCGCCCGCCGACGGTTCGCCTCGGAGCACAGATTATGATCGCTTGTTCAAAGATGCTCATCCTTTCCGTTTCCCTCCTGCTTTCGACCGGCTTGGGCTCCGCGGCGTGCGCCCAGGATGTCCCGAAGAAGCCCGGCTGGGAAAAGGAGGCGGAAGCCCTGCGCGACACAGGGCAGGTCAAGGAGGATGAGAAGGCCGGTTTCGGCGGCAAGGAGCAGCTTTCGCGCTTTGAGCTGATGCTGGTGGAGCGGCTGAAGCTGTCCGACGCTCAACGCGCGAAGGTCCACGCCATCCTCCTCGATCATACCGCAAAAGCGGTTTCCGCCGCCCCGGCGAAGAAAGCGTTTCAGGAGGAATTCGGCCAGGAGTACAAGGCGCTGAAGCGCCAGGCCGACGAAGCGAAAAAGGCCGGTGACAAAGCGAAACTCCGATCCATCATGCAGCGCCTGACCGAACTTCGGAACAAGCAGCTTTCGTCGGAGCAGGCCGGCGAACCTGATTTCGCGGAGATGTTGTCCGCCGTCGAGGCGGAACTCACGCGCCAGCAGGCGGCGGAACTTTATAAGATCGCCGACGAGTTCGGCATGACGAAGGACACCGACGTCGGGGCGAAGCTCCTGCCGAAGGAATTCATCGGCGTCGTGACCGGTCCGACGATGCGCCTGAACGAGGACCAGCGCCGACGGATCATCGACATCTACCGCCAGACTCAGGATGAGGCTCGCGGGGTCGCCGGTGACAAGGAGAAGCTGACCGCCCTGCTGACGAAGATGCGCGCTGACATCCGCGCCCAGCTCGACCCCGCCCAGCGACGTCTCGCCGCCACTCTGCTGTCCAAGGCCGAGTCGCGTTCCGCGGCGCGCGCGGCTGAGAGCGACGACGCGGAGGACAAGGGCGCCGCCGCCGCTGAGAGCGCGGAACCCACCCCGCTCGAAGACCTCCGCGAGCAGAAACCCCCGCGGAAAGAGCGTCGCAAGTCCGGAAAGAAATCATCCGACGAGGCGACGCCTGACGACGCCGGCGCCGGTGCGCCCGACGGCGGATGACGCCGAGGCCTTCTCGCCGCCGATCCTGCACGCCGGTGGGACGCAGGGAAGGTTCAGGGTATCATGCCCGGCTCGCCGCCCGGGGTCCGCGGGTCGCGCTGGATGATCCGGCGGGCGGCGCGGGTTGTACCGGCGATGACGCTGCTCAACGTTGAAACGCTGAAACTGGGGGTCCGCAACCTTCTGCTGCACAAGCTGCGGTCGCTGCTGACCGTGCTGGGCATCATCTTCGGCGTGGCCGCGGTCATCTGCATGTTGTCCGTCAGCGAGGGGGCGTCAGCCGACGAACTCCGCAGCATCCAGTTGATGGGCACGCGCAACGTGCTCGTGGATTCCGTCGCCCCGCGCCAGACCACGCAGGTCTCGCAAGGCAACGCGTCGCTCCTCGAATACGGCATCAAGCCTTCCGACGTCGAACTCATCGAGAACACGCTCCCCCACCTCGCTTCCGTCACGGTTCTGCGCACCGTCTCCGACATCGTTCGCTGGCGCGACCGGCGCAGCAACGCCTCCGTCACCGGAACCGAGCCGTCCTTCTTCCAGGCCGTCAACATCGACGTCGCCTTCGGACGATCGCTGACCGACGAGGATCTCGCCGCCGAACACGCCGTCTGCGTCATCGGGGAGGATGTGCGACGGGAGCTTTTCAAACACGAGGATCCGATCGGACAGGTCATCCTCGCGGAGCGCTACCCGACGGCGATCCCCTTCCGCGTCGTCGGCGTCCTCCGCAACGTCCAGGTCGCCGGCACCCCTCAGCGCGGCGTCGAGGAGCGCAACCTTAACCGCGAAATCCTGGCCCCGATCACCACCGTGAACAAGCTCTTTTCCGAGATCACGGTCAAGCGCCGCACCGGCTCGCGCGAGATGACCAAGGTTCTCGTTTCAGGGCTGATCATTCAGGTGGACGAGCTTGAACACGTGCTGCCCGTCTCAGAGATGGTCAAGCGCGTGTTCGAACGCACGCACCCGACGGAGGATTACGAAATCAAAGTCCCCCTCGCGCGCCTCAAGATCGCCGAGCGCAAGAAGGTCAACAACCAGCGCGTCCTCGGGTTCATCGCCGGGATCTCGCTGCTGGTGGGCGGCATCGGCATCATGAACATCATGCTGGCCACCGTGACCGAGCGGACGCGCGAGATCGGCGTTCGCCGCGCGCTCGGGGCACGCCGCCGGCACATCACGGTTCAGTTCCTCATTGAGACGATCGTCCTGTCCACCGGCGGCGGCGTCATCGGCGTCATTCTCGGGTGGGTCGGTTCGATGGTGCTCAGCCGGGTCGCGGAGTGGACGCCGATCGTTCAGCCGCAGTACATGATCTTAAGCTTCGGGTTATCGGTGCTCGTCGGACTGGTGTCCGGGATGTACCCCGCCCTGCAGGCGGCCAACCTGGATCCGATCGATGCTCTGCGACGGGAGTAATCGGGCGGCAGGTCGGCAGCCTGTCGCCTTCGTCGCCACCGAGGCCCCCCGAGACCCGTGTCGGCGATGCCCGTCCGAAACCTGTGTCGTGGGGCTGTTCGGACGGCCTGGCCGCGGGTATCATATCGGCATCACCCACCCCGGTCAGTCGTCCTGGAGAGAACGTGTGTCGGGCGGTCGCGTTCAACGATCGGCGCCCGCGTCACAAGGAGAAAAGGGGATGAGCGGGAAATCTCTGGTTGCTGCGACAGCCGTCGTGGTCTTGACGGCGTCGATCGGCTGGGTCGAGTCGTTCCGAGCCGGAAATGCGCTTTCCTTTGCCGGCGCCGGGCAGTTTGCGGTCATCCCGGACACGGGCATCGGCCTGCTCGGGCCGTCGTGGACGGTGGAGTGCTGGCTTAACCCCGTCGATCTGGAATCCCCCCAGCGTCTTGTCGGAAAGTGGGGCTCGGAGGTGGAGCACAGGGAGTTTTTCATCGAAATCTCTGGCGGAAGGCTCCGGGGACGCGCAGCAGGCGCCGGGGGGGAGGCGGAGGTCTCGGTCGACGCCAAGTCGCTCGTCGCCGGAAAGTGGCGCCACATCGCCCTTCTGCTCGACGGCGCCGCCGGGGAGTTGCGGCTCTACATCAACGCCCGGCTTCACGCGCGACAGGCGACGGCGGTGACGCTCGATCGCGACGGGGAAGCCCCGCTCGTGTTCGGCGCGGACGGGTCGGATTCGGACGCCTCGGCGTTTCTCAGGGGCGAACTGGATGAGGTGCGCCTCTGGGGCCGCGCGCTGACGGAGAAAGAGCTTCTCGACCGGCATAATCGCCAGGTCCGCTTTGGCGAAACCGGACTGCTGGGATACTGGAGACTCGACGAAGCGCCCGGCGCGCAGGAGCTTCTCGATTTCAGCGGACATGACCGACACGGATTCCTCGGCGGGGACTACGACGACACCGAGGGCGATCCGGCGCGTGTGACCTCCACCGCCCCGATCCGCTCGAACGCCCCGGACCGACCGCCGACGGACTACGTAGCGAATTGGGAACTGGCCACACTTGACGCCGACGGCGATCGACTCTGGGACGTATTCGAGACCAATGACGGGGAATACCGTGATCGCTGGCACACGGGGACCGACCCCCTGAACCCCGACACGGACCGCGACGGCCTTGACGACGGGGACGAAGTGCTCGGAACCCTCGCCGGGCTCGATCTGCCGGGGCTCGGCGCGAACCCGGTCCGCAAGGACATCTTCCTCGAAATCGACTGGACCGACGACGCAAGCGGCGGGATGCACTCGCACCGTCCCCTGCCCGAGTCGATCGACATGATCGTCGAGGCGTTCGCCGACGCCCCGGTCGCCAACCCCTACGGCCAGCCGCCGGGCATTTCCCTGCACGTGGACTACGGGCAGGGCGAGCCCTACACCGGGGGGAATTTTCTGGGCATCGATCTGCAGGTGACGTTCGACGACGAATTCAACCTGTATAAAGCGGCGAACTTCGATCCGCGGCGGAAAGACCTGTTTCACTACGCGATCTTCTGCCACCAGTTCAACGCCAACCGGAATTCGGGCATCGCCGAGCTTCCGGGCGACGACTTCATCGTCGCCTCGGACACCTGGTACGGCGTACCGTTGCGCGTCGCGACCGTCTGCATGCACGAACTCGGGCATAATCTCGGTCTGCGCCACGGCGGGAGCGAGGAGCGGACATACAAGCCGAATTACAACTCGGTGATGAACTACCGGTACACGTTTCCCGGGACGGACACGAACTGCGACGCGATCGGGGACGGCGGGGTCGATTACTCCGACGGTTCGCGCCCGCAGCTCGATGAGACCTTCCTCGACGAGGAGGTCGGCGTCTGCGGCGACGTGCCCGTGGACTGGAACGGCGACGGGCGGTTCCGCCGCAACTTCTCGCGGAACATCAACTGCATCGCACGACTGTCGTCCGTCTGCGGCGACGACGGCGGCGTCTGCGACGATCGCCTCTGCACGACGCTGCGCGACTTCAATGACTGGGCGGCGATCCGGCTGCCCATCCCGCCGGGCGACGCGCCCTTTTCGGGGGAAATCACGGACTGCCGGATGCGGCCGGAGGATTGAGACGCCGGCGCGCTGTCACGAATGGTCGCGGCGAACGCCCGCTTCCCGCCCTGGGCGTCGCTTCGCGGCGTCAACGACAGGCGGGCGCGATTCGCGCAGCGGGAAAGCGCCTGGCACGCGGTTTCAAAACCACCGGCGGCGGGCGGGCAAAGCCCGCTTCCTGACGGGCGCGGCTCGGTTTTGAGGCGGCGGCTTATCCCGCCGCGCCCGACGGCGCGTGGTAACTCTGAATCGGCCGGACGGAAAGCGGCGTCGCGATGTGGCCGTCTTCCGATTTCGTGATCGCGCGCAACGCCTGCACCGCCGCCACGGCGCCCGCCAGCGTCGTGATGATCGGAACGCGCCGCGCGAACGCCGCCGCGCGCCATCGCCCCTCGGCGCTGGCCGGTCCGGTGTGGATCGGCGTGTTGATGAGCAGGTGCAGCGTTCCGTCGTCGATCAGGTCTTTCAGGAATGGCGCCCCGGATTCGCTGTGCTTCGACACCAGCAGGCTGGGGATCCCCGCGGCTTCGAGCCCCTTTCTCGTTCCCGTCGTCGAGTAAATGCAAAACCCCATGTCCCGCAGTTCGCGGGCCACAGACACGATCCGCGGCTTATCCTCGTCCTTCACGCTGATCAGGACGTTGCCGCCCGCCGGCAAGGACATCCCGGTGGCGATCTGGGCCTTGGCGAACGCGCGGCCGAAGTTCGAGGCGATCGCCATCACTTCGCCGGTGCTGCGCATCTCCGGTCCGAGCACCACGTCCACCCCGTGAAACTTGCTGAACGGGAAGACCGGCGCTTTGACCGACACATGTTTCGGCATCGGCGTCTCGGTCACGCCGTGCTCCCTGAGCACGTCTCGCAGCTTCTGGCCGAGCATGACGCGCGTCGCCACTTCCGCCCAGGGCACGCCGGTGGCCTTGGCGACGAAGGGCAGCGTGCGGCTGGCGCGCGGGTTGACTTCCAATACATACACCGTGCGGTTGAGCACCGCGTACTGCACGTTCATCGCGCCGCAGACCTGCAGGCGCTTCGCAAGTGTCCGGGTCGAGCGGAAAATCTCCTCGACCACCATCCTCCCCAGGGAAA
This sequence comes from Phycisphaerae bacterium, assembly GCA_022072505.1. Lineage (GTDB taxonomy): Bacteria > Planctomycetota > Phycisphaerae > UBA1845 > UBA1845 > JABWBH01. The sequence goes on along the minus strand of JAJVHU010000019.1, from coordinate 110,067 downwards.
ACGGCGGGAGGACGCAGGTGCTGTCGCCGCTGTGGATGCCGGCTTCCTCGATGTGCTCCATGATCCCCGCGACCATGCACATCTCGTCCCCGGACGACGGCAGGACGCCCTTGGCGCACACCCGTCCGAAGTCGGCCACGGCGTCGACGTCGACTTCGATCGCGTCCACGAGGAACTTGTCGATCAGGATCGGATTGTCGCGCTCGGCTTCGGTGCGGTCGGTTGCGGCGAGCGCTTCATCCATGTAGGCGTTGAGATCGCCCTCGTTGTTGCACACGCGCATGCCGCGACCGCCGAGAACGTAGCTGGGGCGGACCAGGACGGGATAGCCGATCTGCTTGGCGATGCGGAGCGCTTCGACGCGGCCCCGCGCGATGCCGCTGGGCGGTTGCAGGAGACTCAACTCGCGCAGAACTTTGGCGAATTCCTCGCGATCTTCCGCGAGATGGATCATCTCCGGCTGGGTTCCGATGATCGGAACCCCGGCGTCTTTCAATCCCTGCGCGAGGTTCAGCGGCGTCTGGCCGCCGAACTGGCAGATGACGCCGCGAACGAGAGGAATGCTGAATGAAGAATGCTGAATGCTGAATGAGGGCGCGGATGTCCGCGCGTCGCCGGCGTCATTCTGCATTCTGCATTCTTCATCTTGCATTCTCCGATCATTCAATCGTTTAATGACATTCAGCACATCTTCATGCGTCAGCGGCTCGAAGAACAGCAGGTCGCTGGTGTCAAAATCCGTGCTGACGGTTTCCGGGTTGGAGTTGACCATCACCGACTCATATCCGGCCTTGCGCGCGGCGAATGAGGCGTGGCAGCAGCAGTAGTCGAACTCGATGCCCTGGCCGATGCGGTTGGGTCCGCCGCCGAGGACGACGATCTTCGGTTTGTCGGTGAGGCGGACTTCGTCTTGAATGCTGAATGAAGAATGTTGAATGCTGAATGCGAGAGAAGTCGAAGGAGAGGGTCTGCATTCTTCATTCCGCATTCCGCATTCTGCATTCGTCACCGGCGTTTCATGAGCGGAGTAGTAGTACGGCGTCGCCGCCTCGAACTCAGCCGCGCAAGTGTCCACCAGTTTGTAGACCGGCGATGGGCCGTTTCTGAACGAACCCTTTTCTCCTGTTGCCCTTGCCAGTTGGAGTCCGCTGTAGCCGAGCGTTCGGGATCTGAGGAGAGCAGAGGCCTCGCTTGTGGGCGGAGCGCCCGGAGGGTCTGATTTCGGCATGAGCAGTTCGTCCTCGAACTGCGCGAGTTCCTGAATCTGCTCCAGGAACCACTTGTCGATGCTCGTCAATTCATGAACGCGGCTGACCGACCAACCCATCTTGAACGCATAACGTATGTAATAGGGCCGCCCCTGCGAAGGCCGCGAGAGTTTGTCGATCAGCACTTTCTCAGGAATCGGCCAACTGGCGGCGTGCTCTTCCTGCGTATCCGGCGGCGCCTCGGAGGCGGTCGTGCCGCCCAGGAGCGCTTCCTGAGCCGCAGGCTTCAGCCCGCGCGAATCGTCGCGCACATCGCGAACTTCGTTCTGCTGGGACGTATTCCAATCATGCACTCGTTCTGTGGCCTGTACGTTCGCGCGAGCTGAAGCCCGCGGCTCGGATTGCCTCCACTTCAACCACGCATCATTGGCGTCCAACCCGTACCCCGCGCGCTTGATCTCCATCGACCGGATGCACTTCTGAAACGCCTCCTTGAAGCCGCGTCCGATGGCCATCGCCTCGCCAACGCTCTTCATGTGCGTGGTCAGCGTCTCGTCGCCATCGGGAAATTTCTCAAAGGACCAGCGCGGAATCTTCACCACGACGTAGTCGAGCACCGGCTCGAAACTGGCCGGCGTGGTCTTCGTAATGTCGTTGGGCAGTTCATCCAGCGTGTAACCAACGGCGAGCTTCGCCGCGATCCGCGCGATCGGATACCCCGTCGCCTTGCTGGCCAGCGCCGACGAGCGCGACACGCGGGGGTTCATTTCGATCGCCACCTGCCGACCCGTCTTCGGATCGACGCCGAACTGGATGTTGCACCCGCCGGTGTCCACGCCGATGGCGCGGATGATGGCGATGGCGCTGTCGCGCATCTTCTGATATTCCTTGTCGGTCAGCGTCTGGATCGGCGCGACGGTGATGCTGTCGCCGGTGTGCACGCCCATCGGGTCGAAGTTTTCGATCGAGCAGATGATGACCACGTTGTCCATCCGGTCGCGCATGACCTCCAGCTCGAACTCCTTCCAGCCGTAGAGGTCTTCCTCGATGAGAATCTCGCTCACCCGCGACGCCGCCAGTCCGCGCCTGCAGATCGCCTCGAACTCCTCCGTCGTCCGCGCGAACCCGCCGCCCTCGCCGCCGAGGGTGTACGCCGGGCGGATGCAGCAGGGCAGGTGAATCTCCCGCACGATCCGCTGCGCCTCCTCCCAGGTGTGCGCCACGCCGGACCTCGGCACGTCGATGCCGATGGCCTGCATCGTCTCCTTGAACGCCGTGCGGTCCTCCGCCAGATGGATCGCCTGCGGCGACGCCCCGATCATCGCCACCCTCCGCAGGCGCCCTTCCGCATCCGTGTAGCCCTGCCGCTCGAAGATGCCGCGCTCGTGGCACTCCATCGCCACGTTCAGCGCCGTCTGACCGCCCAGCGTCGGCAGCACGGCGTGAACCGGACGGCCGTCCTCCCGCTCCTTGATAAGGATCTTCTCGACGAATTCCGGCGTGATCGGCTCGATGTACGTGCGGTCGGCCATGTCCGGGTCGGTCATGATCGTCGCAGGGTTCGAGTTGAGCAGCACGACGCTGTACCCCTCCTCCCGCAGCGCCTTGACCGCCTGCGTCCCGGAATAATCAAACTCGCAGCCCTGCCCGATGACGATCGGACCGGAGCCGAGGATGAGGATGTTCTGGATGTCGGTGCGTTTTGGCACGGTCGGCGGATTCTAGCGGGAGTCGGACGGCTTGCCGAGGGGAGCCGATGCGCGTTGGAAGTCCGTTTCGGCAGGCGGTATCATGGAAGGCGATGTCGGCAAGTGTGTACATCGAGACGACGATCCCAAGTTTCTATCATGAAACGCGCCGGTCGCCGCTGGTCGTCGCCTGGCGCGATATCACGCGGGCATGGTGGGACCGGCACCGCTCGAAGTTTCGCCTGTTCACGTCGGACGCCGTACGGGCGGAACTCGCCAACGCTCCCACCCGCAAGGCATCCTTGGCGTTGGAATTGATCGCGGAGGTCTCCCGTCTTGGCGAACCCGAAGGGCTCGTTGAGGCGGCGGAGTACTACATCGAACACCGTTTGATGCCCAAAGAAGCGGGAGGCGACGCGGTTCATCTCGCCCTGGCGTCCCTGCACCGAATGGATTACCTCCTCACATGGAATTGCCGACACCTCGCCAACGCGAATAAGATTCAACACCTTGCGGTGCTCAATGGGCGGCTTGGTTTGCACGTGCCGGTCATCACGACGCCACTTACTCTGATGCCGCCAGACACGGAATTGGATTAATGAGCATGGAAAAGCGAACCGCAGCAGCGAAACACGGCAAGCAGGTTCCCGAATCAAGTTCCACGGATGACCCTGTGGTCGCCGAGGTGCGCGCAATCCGCGCCAAACTCTGGGAGGAAGGTGGCGGCACGATCGAGGGATTCATTGAACTGATTCGCAGGCGGTGCGCGGAGAACCAATCGCCGACCATTCGGCCGAAGGGAATGGGCCACGATCGAAAGCGGAAGTCGTAAACGTAACGGTTGATAGATTGGCCTTTGCCTATGAAAATTGATAATGTGGCCCAGATCGACTCCACCGATCCTCTGGTCGACCGCGTCCGCCGGCGCCCGGCGGTACGAAATCTCCGTGTCGGGGGGATTCTAGCGGGGAGTGTGGTTGATGCCGAATCCCGGATCGCGCCGCTTTTTTCATCCCGCGTGGAGATTCGATAGGAGAACGAAACGCCATGCTTGCCGAACGACGAATCCGAACGAACGTAAAGGCCGGCGGACTGATCGAAGTTCTCGCGCCTGACCTGCCGGCGGGCGAAACGGTCGACGTGACGATTCGACCCATCTCCCACGCGCAGGGGAAGCGCTCGGTCGTGGATATTCTGGCCGAGTGCCCGGGCGGCGTACTCTTCAAGACCGCTGAGGAAGTCGACTCCTACATCCGCGAGGAGCGCGACTCGTGGGATCGCTGATCCTCCCGTCGACCGGATCGGTTTACGTGGACGCCAACATGGTGATCTACGCCGTGGAGAAAGTTGCACCCTACTCTGAAATGCTCGAACCGCTGTGGCAGAAAACGGCAGCGGGCGCGCTCTCCGTGCTGAGCAGCGAGCTCGTCGTGTGTGAGACGCTGATCAAGCCCATCCGAGATGGCAAGCCGAATCTGGAAGCGCTTTTTCGAAACTTCCTCATGAATTCGCACGAGTTCCGGCTGCTGCCGATCACCTTGGGTATTCTCGAACGCGCCGCTCGGATTCGCGCCGAGAACGGTCTCAAGACACCGGATGCGATTCACGCCGCCACTGCGGTCGAACAAGACGTGTCGATGTTCCTGACGAATGACGCTGGTTTTCGTCGCGTTGAGGGGCTACCCGTCGCAGTATTGGCGGAAGCGATGCACTTGGATGGCTGATCGAGCAGGGTCTGATGGTGACGCGAGACAAAATGCTGAACATCCACGCCAATCCCAAAGCTGCTGCGCCACTGCGTGGTTTGGATGCACTCATCCCCGCCATGCTACGTTCGGCGTTGACCGGATGCACCGCCCCGAGCACGAATGCTAACTCGAAGAACGACTTTCAAACACAAGTCGAACCCGCAGCCTAAGCCCGATGACGATCGGACCCGCGCCGAGGATGAGGATGTTCTGGATGTCGGTGCGTTCCGGCATCTTGCTGGCGTCGTTGTCGTCGCCGAGCGCTCGGCGGCGGACGCATCATCGCGGCGCAGGATCGGCCTGCCGAGAGCGGACGGCCAAGCGGCTCTTCCGCTTTTGGATTGACGACCTCGGGGGCCGCGCATATGCCGAAATCATCTTCCCGATCGACGTGAAGGCAGGTCGTCGTGCTGCTCCGTCCTTGCTTCTGCTCCCCACGGGCACGCCCTTTCGTGCGCCTGCCGCGCTGTGCCTGCCGCGCTGTGCCTGCCGCGCTGCGCCTGTCTCGTTGCACCTGCCTCGCCCAGCGTCGACTACGGGCAGGAAGCCGTCCGGTTAAGGGCGTCGCAGCCGTCGGGGAAGGCAAGTTCGACCGCGTGATCTCCAGCGGCGAAGCAGCAGGACGAGAATCTCGCGACCTCGCCGTCGAGGGTCGCCTCGACCTCAATCGACCCGTCGATGAGCACGCGGAGCGTCCGGCCTCCGAAGTTCGAGTTGAACATGCGCACCTTGCCTTTGATCGCGCCGGTGTCGCGGCATCGGGCGGTGAGCTTTTTGACGTCGTCGCAGGTCGGGTCGCCGATCGACCCGCCTTCGGAGACCCGGCCCGCGACGACGAGGGCGAAGCCCTGCGTTCCGCCCTGGTTGACGGCGGATGCGATCACCCGCACGGTCCAGGTTCCCAGGACGGGCGACGCGACATGCACCTGTTCGACGTTGTTCCGCGCGTCCTTCGTCCCGCCGGGCGCGGACTGCCCGTTCTCGAAGTAGTTGCCGCGGTAGCGGGCGCCGTCCGGGCGCTCGACTTCGAGATCGAGGTCATTGATGTACGCGGGGTTCGCGCCCGCGGACGCCGCCGGCTCGGTCCAGACAAGCGTCACGCGGAGCGACTCGGCGGACCCGAGCACCTCGAACGTGGAGACCTCGGTCTGCCCCGTGCTCAGCCCCGAGGCGTTCCGACGATCCGTGACGATCGTGCGTCGGTCGTCCCCGGACAGATGAATCGCGTTGTCCGCCAGCACGCGCCCCCAGCCTTCCGTGTCGCTGGGGTAGCCCGTGACGCCGGTCATGTCCACGCAGGCGTTCAGCAGCGTCGCCTTGACCAGCGCCGCGGTCGGGGTGAAGGCGTCCTGCGAGCGCCGCGATCCGCTCGGGTAATACCCGTCGGTGTAATACTGGCGCACGAGCATCCCGGTTCCCGCGACCGCCGGCGACGCCATCGACGTCCCCGACAGCGACGCCGTCGAGCAGGACGTCCCGCTTGACGACACGGTTCCGCAGCCGGGGGCGTAGATTTCCGGTTTCCGCCGGCCGTCGTTGGTCGGTCCGCGACCGCCGAAACAATGCCGATGCTGGTTGGGCGCGTCGCTGCTCGCCCCGACCGCCAGCAGGTTCTTCGCGTTCTCCGGGTTGCGCAGCGTGCTCTGGTTCGAGACGGCGAACAACACGAGGCTGTCCTCGTTGACATACGAGAAGTCGTCAATGCCGCGGCAGAGGCTGTCGTAGGAGGTCGTGCTGTCGTTGCCCCAACTGTTGGTGTGCAGGCGGGCGCCCTGGTTGTGGTGCGTCTGAAGGCGGCTCTTGATCGCGGACTCGCCGAACGAGGGGATCGTGTTGTAACAGAGCTTGCCGAGATAGGCGACGCCGCGCGTGTTCGCATCGGTTCCGGCGTCCCCGACGGCCGTGCCGGCGACATGCGTCCCATGCTGGTCGTAGCCCGTGCTGGTGTTGTAGGCCTGGATCTTGCGATGATCGTTGCCGAAGGCGACGTCATCGAAGAAGGAGCAATGATTCGGCGTGACGCGCCCGTCGAGGATGCCGACGATCTGTCCGGCGCCGCCGAGGCCGGCGTCGTAAAGCGGGTACACGTCGGTCAGGTTGCTCTGCACGATCCAGCGGTTGCTGTTGTTGCGCAGGGTCAGCTCGGGCGCCTCCTCGACGTACTGCACCGACGCCTCCATCGCCAGCAGCGCCAACTGCGCCTCGGGATACAACACCTCGACCTGCCCCTGCTCCGCGACGATCTCCCCGTTGAGCACCTGCGCGCCCGCCGCCGCAAGCTCGTTCATCCCCTGCGCGAGGTCCACGCCGTGAAAGAGCGTCACGATGAGGTTCAGCCAGCCGGATTTCTCCAGCTCGACGCGCTCCGGCGTCTGATACGGCGCCAGCCGCAACCCGATCGACGGATCGAGCTTCCACGCCTCCTGCCACCGACCCGCCCAGCGGACGAACCCGAGTGCGGCCACCTCGGCGGGCCTGGCCTGCGTCAAATCGGCGAGGTAGGCGTGCGACGGAACGTAGGCGTGCAAGACGACCCCCACGCCCTGAAGCGCCGCGGAGCGTTCAAGCGTCAGCGGACCGTCGAGTTGTAGGATGTTGCCCGGCGCGGCGGGGAAAGATTCGACCGGGGGGTTGAGCAGATCCGGCAGACCGGCCGTGTCGAACGAGCCGCCGGTCAGGTACAGCGCGCCCGGTTCAAGCGCTTCCGGAAGCGGCGCATGCTGCCCCGCGGCGCCCGAAGCCCAACCCGCAACCACAAACCCCGCCCACGCCAGCCGAACAACGGTCCCGCGGCTCATACCTGCTCCCTTGATGATGCGATGACGTACGACCCTGCCCCCGCGCCGGAGGAGGGCGTCCTACGGCGCGAAGTCCATCATAACAAACGAGGTTCGCTTTTTCACCTGAAGATTGCGGATTGGCGGGGATCGTGCGTCGTGCCGCTTGCGACCCGCCGCGTGCAGCGTCATTCGCGGGTCGGCGAGCGGGACCGGGGTTTCGTCATCACGGTCGCCGGCGCGATTTGCGACGCGGCATGCGGGTTTGCGGACCCGGCGCGGACCGCGCGCGCCAGCCCGCCCGACAATCCCGTCCCGGGGATTTCGCCTGCCTCACAGCAGGGTGGATCCGCCGGTCAGGGCGTCCGTCGCTTCGTCGCTCCTTTCGGCGCCGCCTTTGCACAGTCCGGGCACAGATCCGAGTCGCTGCCGACGATCCCCTTCCCGCACGACGTGCATTTCAGCCCAAGATGCATCTGAAGCTCTCCGCACTTCGGACATTTCAGGACCGTCTGGCGAACCGAGGTGACCTGCGCTTTCTGCGTCTTCATGCGGGCGAGCTGGGCCTCGCGCCGTGCGTCGCTCAGCTCCCGCGCCGTCAGTTCCCCCCAGTGCCCGCATCCTTCGCAGACCCAGATCGTGCGGCTTTCCGGAGCGATCGTCAGCTTCGCGTCTTCATCGGGCTTGATCCACCGCCAGACCAGGCTCGAAGCCGCCGCGACCAGGATCACCAGGAACACCGTATTCTTCGTTGTCGTGGACATCGTACCTCCTCCCCGCGCGCAGGCTCGCCCGCTCAACCGCGCGAGCGGTGCGGCGACAACCCCGAATCCAGGTGCGGCTGGTATCCGCAGTCATACGCCCAGTCCGGGTTGTTTCCGTACCCGCGATACCACTCATCGACGGTCGTGTAATCCGGACCGGTCTCGTGGCGCGTGTCGATGTAAAGATACTCGCCGTGCGCGTCCATGAAGCCCGCGACGTGCTTCGAGAACTTGCCGTGGAACCCCCAGACCTGCATGCCTGGAGCGCGACGCTGCTGGCGGCTGTCCGCGCCTTCATGAAACGCGCGATCCGCCGGATCCTCAAAAAGAATCATGAAACGGCTGCTGTCGCGCGTGGAGGCGTTGATCCAGATCCGCTGCCCCATCTCGAACTTCTTCTCCCAGTTCACCTGGGGGTAGGTCTGGTACCACCACAGCCACGAAAGCTGGTAACTCGTGCCGACGTCGTCGTACGCGGTGACCTCGCTTTGCTGACGATCGCCGTATTCGGCCCAGTACTCGCCCTGGGCGCTGCCGAAGTCCGACGGACATTCGAACACCTCCATCGGCGTCACGCGGTCGTCGGCGGTGTTCCACAATCCGTCCGCGCCTTTGCTTTCCGGTTCGATCGTCCCCGCGGTCATGAAAGCCGAAAGCGGCCGCTTCTCCGTCGGCACGTAAAAGATGCCGCTGTCGCGCTGCTCCCAGTAATCCCGGTTGCGTCCGCCCCAGCCGCCCCACGACCACGTACACCAGCCCGTTCCGCCGTCCGTCTGCTGGATGTAGATCGGGAAGAACTTCTGCTCGTCAAAGTAGTTGACGAAGGACAGGCTGATCGAACGCACGTTCGACAGACACTTGGCCGCCTTGGCCTGTTCACGCGCCGCCTTGAGCGACGGCAGCAGCATCGAGATGAGCAGGGCGATGATGGCGATGACGACGAGCAACTCGACCAGCGTGAACCCCAACCGGCGACGGACCTTCCTCAAGGCGTCCATCGCGCACCTCCTTTCATATCCGGCTGCGAAGGCCCACCGCGGTCTTGCTGCCAGGTCGCCGACACCGACGCCCGAGCGCGCCGCGACGTCGAGACCTTCGCAGACTCCCCCTAGGGATAGGCACGTTGCGCGCCGGACGGAAGCGAACCCCGCGCCGCGGGCGCGAGAAACCCGAGCCTGACCTTTTCAGGCGGCCCGGATCATGAGGATGCGTCAATCCGCGCCTCGAAAGACCCGACCGAACCTGTGCCCCCTTGTGCTCTGCGCGAAATGCCGCAATGATGTTGGTATCGCCCGGAACGAACTCGCTCCGCAATGACCCGGAGCTCGACGCAAGGAGGTCGCGAAAGCCTTCGGAAGCTGCTTCCAGGGATCGGAAGGCGGCTGCAAGGGCGTTCGCCGTGAAAGGTCAAGCGGAATCAGCAACGCAACCCGCGCGGATGCACTGGCGGTTCGGACGGCGCCCGCTTATGAATCCCCGCGCCACGGGTTTGCCTTCGCCTGCCGCCAACCGGATCTGCGCACGACCCCGTCATACCCGAGGAGCCCGTCATGATGACCGGAATCGCCGGATTATTCGACACGTCGGACTTTCCGCCGCGCTGGACGTGCGGAACGTGGACCCCCCTGCACGGGTGGATGCACATCGTCGCCGACGCCGCGATCTGGGGGGCGTACACGATGATCCCCGCGGTGCTTGCGTACTTCATCCTGAAGCGCCGTGACGTTCCGTTCCCGCGCATCTTCTGGTTGTTCTGCCTGTTCATCCTCTCCTGCGGCACGAACCACCTGATGGAGTCGGCGATCTTCTGGTGGCCGGCGTACCGTTTCGCGGCCTTGCTGAAGGTGCTGACGGCGGTCGCGTCGTGGGCGACGGTCCTCGCGCTGATCCCGACCGTGCCGAAGGCGCTGAGCCTTCCGGGGCTGGCGAAGATCAACAGCGAGCTGACCCGCGAGATGCAGGAACGACGACGGATCGAGGCGGCCCAGCGCGCCGGAGAGTCGCAGCTTCGGGCGATCTTTGATCACGCCAGCGACGCCATCATCACGGTCGGAGAGCGGGGCGACATCTCCGCGTTCAACCGGACCGCGGAGCGCCTTTTCGGATACGAGGCGTCCGCCATCCTCGGCAAGTCCATCTGGAGCCTCCTCGGTCCCGGAGACGGTTCCGGATCCGCGGAAGCGTGGTGGAAACAGCTTCAAGGCGCGGTCGCGTCGTCACAAGACGGACGGCTGACCGCGACGGGCTGGCGCCGCGACGGTCATCCGGTCCCCGTCGAGCTGTCCGTCGGCGAGTTCCAGATTCTTTCCGCAAAGCATTACGTCGCCATCCTCCGCGACATCCGCGAGCGGAAACGCGCGGAGGAACGCTTCCGCATCGCCGTCGAGGCGGCGCCGAGCGCCACGGTGATGACCGACGCCCAGGGGCGCATTCTCCTGATCAACGCCCAGACCGAGACGATGTTCGGGTACCAGCGGGAAGAACTGCTCGGAAACGCCGTCGAGACCCTCGTCCCCCGCCGCTTCCGCGAGGCGCATCCGCAGTTCCGCGGCGCGTTCTTCGCCGATCCGCACGCGCGACCGATGGGCGCGGGACGCGACCTTTACGGACTGCACAAGGACGGACACGAGTTTCCCGTGGAAATCGGATTGAACCCGATCCGGACCGACGAGGGTCTCGTCGTGCTCGCCTCCATCGTGGACATCACGGAGCGGAAACGCGCCGAGGCCTCGTTGCAAAGCGCGCACGACGAACTCCTCCGCCGCAACGAGGAGATGGAGCAGTTCACGTACACCGTTTCGCACGACCTGAAATCGCCGCTGGTCAATCTTCAGGGCTTCGCCGCGTACCTCGCCCGCGACGTCGAAGCCGGGCGCACGGACCGCATCATCGAGTTTACCGGACACATCACGCACGCCGTCGGCAAAATGCGCGAGACGATCGACGCCCTCCTCGAGATCAGCCGCGCGGGACGGGTTTCCAGTGATGCGAAGCCCGTCCACGTCCGCCGGCTGGTCGACGACTGGGTGACCGCGCACGCCGAGTCGATCGCCCGGGCGGGTGCGAGCGTGCTTGTCGCGTCGGAGTCGCCGGTGATCAGCTTCGACCCGGCAAGGCTTCACGAAGTCCTCGACAACCTGCTGACGAACGCCTTGAAGTACGGATGCCCGTCGCCCGGCGGGCGCATTGAAGTCGGTTGGGAGCGCCGGGGCGGCGAGATCCGCTTCTTCGTCCGCGACCACGGACCCGGCATCGCTCCGCACCATCACAAGCGCATCTTCGAACTGTTCCAGCGCCTTCATCGTCACCCGGAAGGGACGGGCGTGGGTTTAAGCCTCGTCAAGCGGGTCATCGAGCATCATCGCGGGAGGGTCTGGGTCGAGTCGGAGGAGGACCGCGGGGCGTGTTTCTGGTTTTCGCTGCCGGCCGATCTCGAAATCAATGCGAAATCAGGGACGGGATGACGCCGGGGGCGGCCCTCGCTCCGGAAAGAAACGAGTCGGATCCTTGTCGGGGGGCAACCGTTGTGAATCCCACGCTGCATCGAATCCTGCTGGTTGAAGATGATGAGGGTCATGCCTTGCTGCTGCGGTTGACGCTCGCGGAGGTCGCGCCGCGGGCCTCCTTGGAGTTGATCCTCGACGGCGAGCGGGCGCTGACTCGCCTGAAGGAAGCCTCAACCGGCGATCATCCGGACCTGCTGATTCTGGATCTTAAGCTCCCTCGTCTCGACGGGCACGAACTCCTCGCGGAACTCAAATCCAACCCGAAACTCCAGCATCTGCCGGTTGTCGTCGTCACCACTTCCACAAAACAGGCCGACGTCGATCTTGCCAAGGTTTACTCCCGTGTTGCATTCCTGAACAAACCCGTGCCCTCCGCGGAATTGCAGCAAGCCTTGAAGGGTCTTGGGTTCGCTTTCTGAGGGTGTTGACGATAATGACGAGGAGGTGGAGAAGGTCAGTCCTTTGATCGAGGCCTCAGCGGCATCCCCCGAAGCCGACAAAAGCATTTTAATCTGGGGTGACTTCCTCCCCAGGCCGCCGGGATCCGAGATTACAAGTTTCACATAAACGTTCGCTCAGGGGGATGGACCCCGCCTCCAACACGCGGGGTTAGCGATGTCAGC
>JAJVHU010000019.1:0-97653 GCA_022072505.1 Phycisphaerae bacterium | reverse complement strand
CCGCTTTCCGTGTTGCAGGCGACGACCCGAACCCGGAGAAAACACATGCTGGTGATTGACCGACTGAGAAACACCGGAGTCTGCATCGGAGAGCACATACGCATTCGCGTGTTGCGCACCGGCGCGAACCGCGTGCGCCTCGGCATCGAAGCGCCGCGAAGCATCCCGGTCTTCCGGGAGGAACTCAAACCGAAGGCGCCCGACCTGCGCGCCTCGACGGACGACAAGCCGCCCTTCCGCATCCTGGTCGTGGAGGATGACCCCAGCCACGCCGCGCTGATCGGGCTGGTCATTCAGGAGCACTTCATGACCCGCCTGACGGTTGCGACGTCGGGCGCGGAGGCGTTGCGCCTGCTCTCGCCCGAAGGTGAAGCGCCTGCGGCGCGTCCCAACCTGGTGCTGCTTGATCTGAACCTGCCGGACATGCCGGGTCTGACCGTCCTGGAGGCCATCAAAACCACGCAGGCGCTTCGAGCGCTTCCGGTGGTCGTGTTCAGCGGGTTGGAGCGGGAGGAGACGGCCCGCAAGTCGCTCGACCTGGGCACCAACGCCTACGTTCCGAAGTCGACGTCCTTCGACGAATTCTCGCAACGGGTCGTGCGCATCGTCGATTTCTGGAACCACGTGGGACAGGTCGCGTAGGCGGGCGGCTTGGTGACGGGGGAAGCTCGCCGTCGGTTCGGTCTCCTGCTGACAGCCGACGGTGGGATTCGAACCCACAACCCCGGCTTTACGAAAGCCGTGCTCTACCGTTGAGCTACGTCGGCGACTGCCGGAAGCCCGCATTATGCAGGCGGCGGCGCGTCGGCGTCAACCAGCAGCTTGCCGACCGTCGAGAGGAGCTTTTCCATCCGGAACGGCTTGTTGATGTACGCCGCCGCCCCCAGGCCCATCGCCCAGTCCTGATGCCGCTTTCCCACGTTGGCCGTGATCATGATGATGTGCGGTTTGTCCTCCCGGCGCTTCCCGGGTTTGAGCTTCTCCAGGACGAGAAAACCGCTGCGCTTCGGCAGCATTGCATCCAGGATGATGAGGTCCGGCGCTCCGCTTTGCGCCAAGGTCACGGCCTGCTCCCCGTCCGTCGCCACCGTGAGCGTCGCCCCGGACTCGCGCAGCGCCGCCTCGATCGCGGACGCGATGTCCGGATCATCGTCTACAATGAGAATCCTACGTCCGTGCAGCGAGGGTAGCATCCGTCCATCCTCCGGATTCAGCGCCGCCGCGAGGCGTCGTCGCATCATACCGCACCAGGGGATCGACGACAACGCCGGACGCGCTCCGTCTGCGCCGCCAATTCGCATCCGCCCGGCGCGAAGCGCTGCCGGGACACGGACAAGCCGGCCACGCCCGGTCCGCCTCAGGACCGGGTGCGTTGCCTCAATGTGGGTTGATTCACGGCGCGAGCTGCAAGGGATCGGTTCCTGCCGTCGCTTGAAACACGGCGACGCGCGACCCCCTGCACGCGCCCGTCAATCCTCGTCTTTCGCCGCGAGCTTGGCGAGGATGCCGAAGTCTTCGAGCGTCGTCGTGTCGCCTTTGACTTCGCCCTTCGTGGCGATCTCGACCAGCAGGCGGCGCATGATCTTTCCGCTGCGGGTTTTCGGAAGGGCGTCCGTGAAGCGGATCTGCTCCGGTTTCGCCAGCGCCCCCAGCGTGTGCCCGACGTGCTCGACGAGTTCCTTCTTCAAGGCGTCGGTCGGCGTCGATCCGAGACGCAACGTCACGAACGCCGCGATCGCCTGACCTTTGATGTCGTGCGGGATGCCGACGACCGCGGCTTCGGCGACCTTCGGGTGGCTGACCAGCGCCGACTCGACTTCAGCCGTTCCGAGGCGGTGTCCGGCGACTTTGATGACGTCGTCGATGCGGCCCATGATCCAGAAGTATCCGTCCTCGTCGCGGCGGGCGCTGTCGCCGGCGAAGTAGACCCCGGGCACTTCGCTCCAATACTGGCGGACGTAGCGGTCGCGGTCGCCGTAAATGCCGCGCAGCATCGCCGGCCAGGGCTTGCGGATGACGAGGAACCCGCCGACGTTGGCGGGCTGGCTCGTGCCGCTCTTGTCCACGATGTCCGGTTCGACGCCAAAAAAAGGCAGCGTCGCGGATCCCGGTTTCGTCGGCGTGACGCCGGGCAGCGGCGTGATGAGGATGCCGCCGGTCTCCGTCTGCCACCACGTGTCCACGATCGGGCAGCGCTCCTTGCCGATCACCCGGTGATACCACATCCACGCCTCGGGGTTGATCGGCTCGCCGACCGTCCCCAGCAGCTTCAGCGACGAGAGGTCGTGCTTGTTCGGATGCTCCTCGCCCTGGCGCATGAACGCCCGCAGCGCCGTCGGCGCCGTGTAAAACTTCGTGACCTTGTGCCGCTCAATGATGTCCCAGAACCGGTCCCACGCCGGGTGGTTCGGCGCGCCTTCGTACATGAGCGTTGTCACGCCGTTGGCGAGGATGCCGTAAACGACGTAGCTGTGTCCGGTGACCCAGCCGATGTCCGCGGTGCACCAGTACACGTCGTCGGGCTTGAGGTCGAAGACGTATCTGGCCGACAGGCGCGTGTACACCATGTAACCCGCGGTCGTGTGATGAATGCCCTTCGGTTTACCGGTGCTCCCCGACGTGTAAAGCAGATAAAGCATGTGCTCGCTGTCGAGCGGCTCGGCCGGGCATTCATCCGGGACGTCCTTGACCAGTTCGTCCCACGCGACGTCGCGCCCGGGCTGCATCGGGACGGCCTGACCGGTGCGGCGGAAAACGATCACCCTCTTCACGAGGTCCGTCTTCGCGCAAGCGTCATCCACGTTCGCCTTGAGCGGGACGACGGCGCCGCGGCGATATCCGCCGTCGGCGGTGACGATGGTGTGCGACTCCGCGTCGATGACGCGATCGACGATCGCCTGAGAGCTGAACCCGCCGAAAATGACCGAGTGCGGCGCGCCGATCCTCGCGCACGCCAGCATCGCCACCGCAAGTTCCGGAATCATCGGCATGTACAACGTCACGCGGTCGCCGCTGCGGACGCCCAGTTTGCGCAATCCGTTGGCGAACCGGCACACCTCGCGGCGCAAGTCGCTGAAGGTGAGGCGTCGGATTTCGCCGGGTTCGCCCTCCCAGAGGATCGCCGTGTGATCGCCGCGCCCACGCTCGATCTGAAGGTCGAGGCAGTTGTACGAAACGTTCGTCTTTCCGCCGACAAACCACTTCGCGTCCGGCAGCTTCCAGTCCACGACGCGCTCCCACCTCCGGAACCAGTGCAGGTCGGCCGCGGCCTCGGCCCAGAACCCTTCCGGATCGGCGAGACTGCGGGCGTGCTGTCTGCGGTACTCATCAAGTCCGCGAAGGTGGGCCTGCCTTGCGAACGTCTCCTGCGGAGGGAACACGCGCGATTCCTTGAGCACGCTTTGAATGCCTGCCGACTCGGTCATGTGTACGTTCCTCCTGCTTTGCGGGCGCCGAGCGGCGCCACGATCGGAATCAGGGCGCTGTCGGGCTTTCCACCCAGCGCCGGTGAACTGAATCAAGCACGTTTCGTGCCGGATCACCACGTAAGGTGGTAAGGGATGTACGTTGCGGATTCAAGCGCCGCAGACCCGCGAACGCCTGCACCGCGGACCGCGGCGTCAACCCCCTCGCACGGCGCCGGCGGCGGCAATTCGCTGCTCGTTGGCTCGCCACCAGGCGACCGTCAGCTCCAGTCCGCGCTCCAGCGGCGTCCTCGCCTGCCAGTCCAGCCGCGCCTTCGCCCGGCTGATGTCGAGTTGGCGGCGCGGCTGCCCGTCGGGCATCGAGGCGTCCCAGCGGATTGACCCGGGGTACCCGATGATGCGGGCGATCATCGCGGCGAGTTCGCCGACGGTCACTTCGCGCCCCGTCCCGAGATTGATCGGCTCGTCGTCGTCGTAAACCTCGCACGCGCGCACGATGCCTTCGGCGGCGTCGTCCACGTAAAGGAACTCGCGGCCGGCCGTGCCCGTCCCCCAGCAGACCACCTCCGACTCGCCTCGTGCGGAAGCCTCGCCGAACCGCCGGATCATCGCGGGGATGACGTGAGAGGTGCGGGGGTCGAAATTGTCGCCCGGTCCGTAAAGATTCACCGGCAGGAGGTAAACGCCCTTGAATCCGTACTCCGCGCGGTACGCCTGGAGCATCGTGAGCAACGCGCGCTTCGCCACGCCGTAAGCGGCGTTTGTCTCCTCCGGAAACCCGTTCCAGAGATCCTCCTCGCGGAACGGAGGCGGGCAGTGCTTCGGGTAAGCGCACACCGTGCCGATCTGGACGAATTTGCGAACGCCGTGACGCCGCGCGGATTCGATGAGGTTCACGCCCATCATCATGTTGGCGTAGAAGAACCGGCCGGGGCGTTCGCGGTTCGCGCCGATCCCGCCGACCTCGGCGGCGAGGTGAACGATGAGGTCCGGGCGCGTGTCGCGGATCAGGCGCTCCGCGTCGCCCGTGTGCGTGAGGTCGTACTCCTTGCGCCGCGGGACGATCAGCGCCCGGGGTTGCAGCGTTTCCAGCCGGCGGCACACGGCACGTCCGAGGAACCCGGCGCCGCCGGTGACGCAGACTCGCAGGTTGGACCAGCGCGGGTTCACGCGTTCATGCCGTCTACGTCACCGCCGTCAAAGCCTCGGATGCCGATCGGCGCGGCGCGATCTGCTCGACCGGCGCCGTGCGGATGTTGCCCTCGCGGTATCCGGCGTCGAAGAGCGTGCGCTCCTGACGGGCGAGGTTGAGGTCCGCTTCCATCATCATCCGCACAAGCTGCTTGAACGTGACCGCGGGCGTCCAGCCGAGCTGCGACCGCGCCTTCGAGGCGTCGCCCAGCAGGAGGTCCACCTCCGTCGGCCGGAAGTACTGCGGGTCGATCCGGACGTGCTTCGACCAGTCCAGACCGACGATCCCGAACGCCTCGTCGAGCAGCTCGCGGACGCTGTGCGTCTGCCCGGTGGCGATGACGTAGTCGTCGGGGCGCCGCTGCTGAAGCATGCGCCACATCGCCTCGACGAAGTCCCCGGCGTAGCCCCAGTCCCGGCGGGCGTCGAGGTTGCCGAGGTAAAGCGCGTCCTGAAGCCCGAACCTGATGCGCGCCGCGGCCCGCGTGACCTTGCGGGTCACGAACGTCTCGCCGCGGCGCGGCGACTCGTGATTGAAGAGGATCCCGTTGCAGGCAAAAAGATCGTACGCCTCCCGGTAGTTGATCGTCTGCCAGAACGCATGAACCTTCGCGCACGCATAAGGACTGCGCGGGTAGAACGGCGTGCGCTCGGTCTGCGGCGTCTCAACCACCTTGCCGAACATCTCGCTGCTGGAAGCCTGGTAGAACCGGACGTTGATCCCGGTCTCGTCGCGGTAGTCGCGGGCGGCTTCGAGGAGGTTGAGCGTGCCGATCGCGACGACCTCGGCGGTGTGGATCGGCTCGTCAAAGCTGGTGCGGACGTGCGACTGAGCGGCGAGATTGTAAATCTCGGTCGGTCGGACCTCGTTGAGCAGACGGCGCAGGCAGATCGCGTCGAGCAGGTCGCCGTAGTGAAGGCGCAGGCGGACGTCGCCGCTGTGCGGGTCGCGGTAGAGGTGCTCGATCCGCTGCGTCGTGAAGACGCTGGCGCGGCGGACGACCCCGTGAACGCGGTAGCCTCTCTCGAGGAGCAGCTCCGCCAGGTAAGATCCGTCCTGTCCGGTCACGCCGGTGATCAACGCTGTTTTGTCGGGCATCAGGCGACTCCGGGAGTCTCATGCTCGGTCAGTCCGGCTCCTCCGGCCGGCGCAAGGCTTCCGATCGGGCTTACTCCGCCCAGGCGCCGATCGCGGCCTCATGCACGGTGGCCGGCATGCGTGTCGCGGCGTACGTTTCTCGGGCGGGCGACGCCGTCCAAGGCGCTTCAACCAGGCGCCGCGCCGCCTCGCGCGGCCGGGTCTCGGGCATCGACGGCGCTGATCCGGCTTCGGAACCGTCGAACCAGTTGTAGACCGGCTTGCTCGTGCGGTTGACCAGGTCGCGATACCGCTCCTGCGCGTGAACGTACGACGTGTTCGACACGACAAAGGCGTCCGGCGCGCAGGTCAGCGCCTGCGCCGTCGTGATGATCGGCGTTCCCCGGTAAGCGCGCCCGGTCCCGGTGAAGAAGTCGTCGGCCACGGCGAGCACCTCCACCCCCGATTCCCGCGCCCCCGCGCTGAATGCGTGAATGTTCTTTCCGAGGTCCGCGAGAATCACGCGGCGGATGCCCTGCTCTCGCAACCGCTCGAACCGCGTTCGCACGAACGTCAGGGCGAAGACGTCTTCGACCGCCGTCGCCGACAGGCGCTGCGAGAGGTACTCCTTCCGCTCGATCATTGTTCGCCATCGCCCGGCGAGCGCCCCGCGCCAGAACGCACTGAGATGTCCGTGACGCTCCGCGATCCAGCGGTAACGCTGCATCCAGTCCCGCCGGTAGATCGCGCGAAGCGGCGGAGGCAGATATCGCCCGATCACGCGAAGATTGTTGCACACGTCGTAATACGTGGTGCGCGCGGCGTCGCGCGACACCGAGGTCTTGAGATGATCGGCGACAAGGTCGTCAAACGTGGAGACGCGCCAGCCGGCGTTGAGCAGCCGGAAGGACAGGTCGTACTCCTCGGCCTGCATGAAGAACGTCCGGTCCAGCCCGCCCACCTGACGGTAGGCCCACGCCCGGAAGCCGACGCACGTTCCGGCGAACACCCCCGGCAGCGCGCTGCACTCGCGACGGCCGTCCGGAAGCCGCACGACGAACGCCGCTGCGCCGAGTTTCTCCTCCGCGGCGAAATGCGCCAACATCGTCTCGATCGACCCCTCCCGCGGTCGGGCGTCGTCATCGAGAAACAGCAGGAATTCCCCGTGTGCGTGGTCCGCGCCGATCGCCTTCGCGCAACTGCCGAAGTTGCGCTCCGCGAGGATCAAACGCACGCCGGCGAGGCGCGCCAGCGCCTCCCTCGTTCCGTCCGTCGAACCGTTGTCCACCACGAAAATCTCGTCCAGCCTGGAGTCGATGCCCGCCGTCGGAAGGGATCGCAGCGTCTCCAGGACGGCTTCCTTCCGGTTGTACGTGGCGATGACGACGCTGATTCGTGGACGTTGCGACATGCCGTGCTTCCCCTTCTGCTGTCTACCCCTGGATGAGAACGCGCCGAGCGGCGACGCGCCCGCGACGCGGCGGGACAAGGAAGGACCGTAGCGGCCGGATTCCCTTCCGACGCCTGCCGGCGTTCGACCCTTCGCAGGTGCTCGCCCCCGAGCCCTTGTCGCCGGCGCTACGATCCGGTCGCGTTCCTTCGCGCCCCGTGCCGTGTTTATCGGAAGGCCCGGCAAATTGCTGGAGCGCCGTCCGACCGGTCAATCCGCAGACCCTGCGCGACCGATAAAGCCGGGTCGGACGACAATGACCGCCTTTGCGGACAACCTGACGACGGTCGGCGGCGAGGATCCCGCGTGCCTCGTCGTGATGTATCATTACGTGGGCGCGCGTGACGGTCGTGACGCGGCCGGCATCCGCGGGATAAGCCCGAGTCACTTCGAGGATCAGCTTGATGATCTATCCCGCTGGGGTGAGCCAACGTCCTGGTCCGCACTGCTGGACGCGCTTTCCAGCGGACGACCTCTGCCGCGTCGCGCGTTCCTGCTGACGTTCGATGACGGACTGCGCGATCACGTCGAGATCGTCGCGCCGATCCTGGGCGAACGACGCCTTGCGGGGGTCTTCTTCGCCTCGGGACGCACGCTCACCGGCGGCGGAATGTGCGCCGCGCACCAGGTTCACCTGCTCCTGAACGCCCTGCCGGACGCAACCCTTCTGGACGCCGTGCGCACGCGGACCCGGGAAGCAGGCCTCAGGATTGATCCAGCGACCGGCGAGGACGGAGAACTCGACCGTTACGCTTATGAAGAACCCGCCCGCGCCCGCCTGAAGCACCTCCTGCATCATCAGATCCCGATCCTCGAGCGCGATCGGATACTGGACGACCTGTTCCGCGCTCACGTCGGCGATCCACGGACGTGGGCGCAACGATGGTACCTGAGCGGGCGCGACGCCCGCGAGCTCGATGCCGCCGGACACACGGTCGGCGGACACGGATTCTCGCACGAGCCGCTGATCCGGCTCTCCTGCGATGATGCGGACGCGGACGTCCGCCGCTGCGCCGCGGTGCTGACGGACCTGCTGGGGCCGGCGCAGCGCCCCTTCTCATATCCCTTCGGGGCGCTTGACGACCGGATTGCGGGCCTGCCGCGGCGCCACGGGTTCGCCGCCGGGTTCACGACGCGCTCCGCCTTGCTCACCCGCCCGATCCACCGCTGGCGCCTCCCGCGCGTCGACACGATCCACGCCGCCGCCTTCACGGAAAGGAGCGCGGTATGCTGACCCTTCCGCCCCTCCACGCCGCGCCGGCAATCAAGCCGTCGAGCCCCGAGATCGAGACCGGGCCGGAAAAAATGTCGCTGCTGTCGGCCTTCCTTCATGCGTACTGGCTGCGTCCCGAGAACGCTTTCTGGATGACGTTGCGAAGCCTCGCGCTCTCGACCGCGCCCCGAGGCGTTCCGTCGATCGATGTTTGCTGCGGGGACGGAATCTTCAGCTTCATCGACGCAGGAGGGCGGTTTCGCCCCGACTTTGACGTCTTTCGCGCCGTCGCCGCTCTGGAGCGCGTCACGCACGGTCACGCGGACATGTTCGACGCCGAACCCGAGGACTACGCCCCGCCGATCGAAACTCGTCCTCCCGCAACGATCAGCGCCGGAACGGACCTCAAGCCGAACCTCCTGCGCAAGGCCGCCACCCTGGGGTTCTACGACCGGCTCATCCGCCACGACGGCAACACGCCTCTGCCGCTCCCGGACGGGACGTTCCGGCGGACGTACTGCAACAGCGCGTACTGGATGACCCACGTGGACGGGTTCCTTCGCGAGCTTCGTCGCGTGACGCGCCCGGACGGCGAGGTCATCCTGCACGTCAAGCTGTCGGACATGCGACGTTACACGCTCGACCGCTTTGAACGCGCGCTCGGAGCGGATTTCCTGCGGATCATCGGCCGCGGTCGGCTGGACTGCTGGCCTTCGCTGGCGTCGCGCGAGACGTGGGAGCGCCGCTTCAACGATGCGGGGCTTTCGATCGAACGCTGCGACGCCTTCGCCACGCGAACGCACGCTCACCTCTGGGACGTGGGCCTGCGTCCGATCGCGCCGCTGCTGGTCCGGATGACCCACGCCCTCGCACCGGAAACGCGCGCCGCGATCAAGCGGGACTGGGTCGCGCTCTTCCGGGAATTGCTCGATCCGATCACGCGGCCGGACTTCGATGTCTTCGACAACGCCGACGAGCCGGCCGAGCTTCAATACGTCCTGCGCCCGCGCGGATGACGCCCCGGCGCGCCCGCCCGCTCAGCACACGGCTTCGAAAAGCTCGATGCCGGGCTGCTCATTGCAGTAGATGAACCCGACGCGCCCCCAGGCCTGGTCCACTCCGGGCTGGTCAAACGCGGCGACGACGGGCGATCCTTTCCCGAAGGCGAAGTACCCGCGCGTCTCGACGCGGCGCAGCACGTCGTGGCGGATCAGGATTTCTCCCAGCGGGCGCCGCTGCGCGAGCACTTCGCTCCGCGCGGGTTCGGGCAGCGCCGCGAGGTTCAGCCGCATGACGCCGACCTCGACGACACGTCGGCCTCGCGGCTCGCGGAGGCGGATGTAGCGCGCGTAGCTCGAAGGTCCGCTCTCGGACCGGATCACCTCGAGTTCGACCGGACCGTCGTACCACGCCGACAGCGTCGCCGTCATATGCTCGTGATGTACGAGCAGGCGCCGCGGACGATCCGGCAGATCGCCGGGTTCGCAAGCGCGCGCGTCGCGGAGCATTTCCTCCCGCGACAGAAACGGCGCGCCCAGCGCCGCAAGCTTCTCAGAAAGATCGCCGGCATTCATATCGGAGGATTGTAGGCGCGCGGGCCGCGCCGTCACACGTTGACCGCAAGGCCCGGACATGTTTGCACACCCGGCGCCGACGGCGTCAGGCGCCCGGCAATGCGACGTCCGTCGCCGGGGCCTGCGTCAGCGTCACGCGGTCCGTTCCGTCGTCCGACACCGTCACCGGCAGCGACCACGCCACGTCCAGCGGGAAGCACGCCCCCGCCTCGCCGTCCCGGCAGCACAGGAACGAAGCCGTCACCATCCACGTGCCCCCGTCCTGCTCGGAGAGCACCGGAAGCGCCACGGCAAGCGGCAGGCGACCCGAGCATCCCGATGTCGCAATCAGACGCCGCGCTCCGCATTTCACCTCAACGGACGACGGCGCACTCTCGTTCACGTGAACGTTCGGGGGCAGGCGCAGATCCAGCAGCAACGTCGCCTTGGCGCCCGCACGCAGGCGCGCCGCCCCAGCCGCGACGACCCCCGCCGGCGACGCCGCCCCCGCCGCCGTCTTCTCCGGCGCCGGAGGTTGCAACCCGACAAATTCCAGCTCCGTCCACCGCTGTGTCCGAAGGTCCGCGCGAATCACGCGATGATTGTTCGTGTCGGCGATGAAGACCTCGTCGCCGGCGCAGCTCAACCCGCCCGGCTCAAACAACATCAATCCGCCCCCCTCGTCCGAACGCCCAGGAAATCCGCTTCCGAAGATCGTCCGCGCCGTCCGGGCCGCCGGATCAACGACCTTGATCCGGTGATTGTACGTGTCCGCAACGAGCAACCCCGCGCTCCACGACGCCACGCCGAGAGGATGTTGAAGACGCGCTTTCGGATGCGCCCCGTCCACGTCGCCGAAGGTGAACAATCCCTCGCCGATCACCGTGTACACACGCTCGACGGCCAAGTCGATCCCGCGGATCGCGCTGACCTCGCTGTCAGCGATGAAAAGATGACCGCGGTGCAGGCAAATTCCGGAAGGCTGGGCGAAGGCGGCCCGCTCCGTCGGACCGTCTGCGAGGTTCTCCCTCCCGGTGCCCGCCAGCGCCCGGGCGAAACCGACGGGCATGTCGATCCGCCAGATCTGATGCTCGCCCGCCATCGCCACGTAAAGCGTCGAGCCTTCGCGGGTCAGATCCCACGGAGAATTGATCCCTTGATCGATGCCCAGCGCGCCCCCGGCGAAGTCGTACGTCATGCGACCGGTGCCGACGACGGTGGTGACCGAGTAATCCTCCAGGTCGATCGCCCGGATCAGGTGATTCTCCGTGTCGGCGATATAAAGCACGCCCTGCCCGGTGACCAGCCCCTGCGGATGATGAAACGTCGCCGCTTCCGCCGGACCGTCCGCCGCGCCCACGGCGCCCGTCCCGACGACCTTCACGACGCGACAACGCCCGCGCTCATCCGGCCAGTCCGCAACGACGATCCGGTTATGATTCGAGTCGGCGACAAATATCCGGCGAAGCTCCGCATCCGCGAACACCTTTCCGGGGAAACACAGGGGCGATGTCCCCGCCGCGGAAGTCTCGCGCTGAACCGTCACCGGTCCGTCCGCCAAGGTTCTGGCGGAGCGCCCCTGCGCCAGCGCTTCCGCGATCGCCCGGTCCAGCGCGTCACGCCGACCTTCGCCGGCCTCGACCGCCGCCACCCGGCCCGTCGGATCCACGACGACGACCGTCGGCCAGCTCCGCACCGCGTACGCCCGCCAGAGCTTCATGCGGTCGTCGATGACGACCGGATGCGCGATCTCGTAGCGAAGGATCGCGGCGCGGATCGTCCCGGGGTCAGCCTCGTTCGTGAACTTCGCGCTGTGGACGCCGATGAACGTCACCGGATCGTTCGCATATTTCGCCTCGAGAAACGCCAGGTCCGGCAGGATATGAATGCAATTGATGCAGCAATACGTCCAGAAATCCAGCACCACGACGCGCCCGCGCAGCTCGCCGTCGAACCGCAAGGGTCGGTCGGTGTTCAACCAACCCAGCGGCGTATCCAACTCAGGTGCGTGGATCGGTGATGACACGGGACAAGAAGGGTTCAGGGTTCAGAACGAAATCAACGGAAGACGGCGTTGGGGAATCCTGACAAAGGTCGGTTTCTTGAGCGGGTGTCGGTTGTTATTTCGTCGCCTCATATTGCCTGCACCCCGCCGGACCGTGTCCGCACACAGGGTAAGCCAGGGTGGTCCATCCGGGCGCGATGAGGTTTCCCGTCATGTCTGTCTTGCCGGAAAAACCGCCCATCATGTTGACTCCGCCGGAAAATCCCGCGTCGATCAACTGCTCCAGCGCCATCGCGGAGCGACCGCCGGACCGGCACCCCACGATGATCTTGTCATCTTTGTTCAGAACCTGAATCACGTCCGTCACGAAATCCGGATTCGCTTCAAGCCTTCCCGTCGCGGGGTTGGCGAACGCCACCGGAATGTTGATCGCTCCCGGCACATGCCCCTCCGCGAACTCCTCGGGCGTGCGCACGTCGAGGTAAACATAACCTTCACCGCCATCAAGGCGCTCGCGGGCCTGCTTGACATTGATTTCCGGGATCATGCTTGATCTAACTCCGGCGACATTCCCGCTACTCTCCGCATCACCAGCCAAGGCCGTCGGACGATGATGCCCTGCGGGAGCCGCACAACCAGCCCCTCCGACAGCCGCCGCAGCAAAAGCCGCGACGACCGTTGTAACCCAGGATGATCGGCGACGCCTCATGCCGTCATTGTACGCTCGCGAACGCACCGAAAAAACAAGACGGTTGCGCGCCTGATCAAGCACGGGCTCAGCTCAGGAGCGTTTTCGCCGCACGTTGAACGTCGTCCAACCCCACGCCGACGTAAGCGAACACTTCCTCCGCGGTCCACGCCGACTTCGGCAGCCGGCGGCACGTCAGCCCCGTCACGCGCAACCCGTCCCCGCGCGACGCCGCGGCCTCGGCTAGCTCCGCGTGAAGCCCGCCGGCGTAGTTGTCCTCCACCGTCAGGATCCGCCCTCCCGCCGACGCCGCGGCGTCAAGAATGCCTGACGACTCCAGCGGAAACGCATACACGTCGAACACGTTGCAATTCACGCCCTGCTTCGTCAGGGCGTCGGCCGCCGCCAGCGCCGTGTGAACCATGTAACCCGTGCTGACCAGCGTCAGCTTCGACCCCTCGCGCAAGCGCTTCCACCCCGACAGGTCGAAGTGCTCCTCCGCGGAATACAGGAACGGCGCGTCCGGACGGTGCGTCCGAAGATAACACAGCCCCTCCAGCTCCAGCATGTGCTTCACGCAGGCGTACGCGCACACCGCGTCCGCCGGATGAAAGACGCGACACACCGGCGACCCGCGCCCGTCGTCCACGCGCGTCATGCTCCGGAAGTACGCCAGGTCCGGCAGCGACATCTGCGACGGTCCGTCCGCCGCCAGCGACACGCCCGAGTGCGACCCGACGAGCTTCACGTTCGCCCTCGTGATCGCGGCCATCTCGATCTGATCGTAGCCGCGGGCGAGGAATTTTGAGAAACTGCTGGCGAAAGGAACCTTGCCCGCCGCCGCCAGACCCACGGCCGCGCTGATCATGTTCTGCTCGGCGATCTTGCACTCGACGAAGCGATCCGGGTGCCGCTCGGCAAACCTGTTCGCGTAGGTCGAGTTGCTGACGTCGCCGTCCAGCGCGAACACCCGCCCGTCCACGTCGCCCGCGACGACCAGCGCCGCGCCGTAGGCGACGCGCGTCGCAAGGCGCTTCTTCGTCAACGCGCTTTCCAGCCCGACGCGCTGCAATCCCGCGGCGAAATCCGGCCACGCCGCCCCTCCGCGCGCGACGGCGGCGGCTCTTTCCGCTTTCGGCGGCGCCGGCGGCGCCTCCAGCGGCTCATCCGCCTCGGCGTCAAGCGAGGCGATCGTCCCTTCAAGCTGCCCCAGTGCCGTCGGAAGTTGCGCCTTCGTCAGGGGCTTTCCGTGATAGTTCCCCTCCTGAAGCAGCGGCACGCCCCAGCCCTTGACCGTCCGGGCAATGACCGCCAGCGGTTTGTCCCCCTTGCCGGCACGCGAAAGAACCGAGGACACCTGTTGCGGATCGTGCCCGTTGAGGGTCACCGCCTCCCACCCGAACGCCGCCGCCTTGGCGCGAAGCATCTCCGGCGTCTGCTGGTCCGAGACGTCGCCGGCCTGCCCTTGCCCGTTGCAGTTGAACACCGCGCACACGCGCGTCAGCCCGCGCTCGGCGATGAAATCCATCGCCTCCCAGATCTGCCCCTCGCGCGACTCCCCGTCGCCGATCAGGACGAAAACACGGCGGTCGTTCCCGTCCGCCCGCGCCGCGACCGCAAGTCCCGCGGCGACCGACAGGCCTTGCCCCAGCGATCCCGTCGCGGCGTCAAAAAAAGGAAACCCTTCCGCGGGGTTCGGATGTCCGTCCAGCACGCTGTCCAGCTTGCGCAACGTCTCGAGGTCGTCGATGTGCAGCGGGCGCGGCTGGGGCTTCGTCCCGACGACGCCTCCCCGGTCGGCGTAAGCGGCGTAGACGATCGGCACGGCGTGCCCCTCGGACAGAACCAGCCGGTCCGCGCGCGGGTTCCACGGATCCGCCGGGTCAAACCGCATCTGGTGGTACATTAACTCGACGACAAGGTGCGCCAGCGACATCGCGCTGGACGGGTGACCGGAGCCCGCAACGGTCGTCATCCGCAGGGCGTGGGCGCAAAGCTCGCCGGCCTTCACGTGAACTCGGGACTGCACGACGGGTGCTTCGACGCTCAACTTTTTTCTCCGTGGCGCCGGCGTCGACGCCGGCGGGTCGATCCTGATGGCGCAAGAGCCTATCCCGGACACGCGCGTCCTTCAAGATGATCGACCCGGTCCGCGCGCCTGCTCGCCGGCGCCGCGGGCGCGCCGGTTCGACCCGCCCGGCGGCGCGCCTTATCATGCCGGCATGCCGCGCAAGACTTTCGACATCGGACTGGTCGTCGAGGAGCTTTCGATCCTCGACGAGAGCGGACGCGCCGACCCCGCGCTCGACCCGAATCTCCCCGAAGCGACCCTGCTGAAGATGCACCGCTTCATGCTGCTGACGCGAAAACTCGACGAGCGCATGATCATGATGCAGCGGCAGGGCCAGATGGGCACCTTCGCGCCGGGACGCGGGCAGGAAGCGGTCCAGATCGGCTCGATCCTCCCCCTGCGCCGCGAGGACTGGTACTCCCCCTCTTACCGCTCCTTCGGCGCGCAGCTCTGGCGGGGCTGGACGATCGACCAGCTCCTGCTGTTGTGGGCGGGATACTTCGAGGGCTTCGGCTTGCCCGAGGGCGTCAACGACATGCCGATGTCGATCGTGATCGGATCGCATGTTCCGGTAGCGGTCGGGCTGGGGATGTCGATCAATTACCGCGGCGGGGACCAGGTCGTGCTCGTCAACTTCGGGGACGGGGCGTCGTCCGAGGGCGATGTCAGCGAATCCCTGAACTTCGCCGCGGTTTACAAGGCCCCGGTCATCTTCCTCTGCGAGAACAACGGCTACGCGATCTCCGTGCCGTTTCAGAAGCAATGCGGCGTGCGATCGCTCGCCCAGCGCGGGATCGGGTTCGGAATGCCGAGCCTGCGCGTGGACGGCAATGACGTGCTGGCGATGGCGGCGGCGACGCGGGAAGCCGTCGACCGCGCCCGCCGTCATGAGGGTCCGACGTTCATCGAGGCCGTCACCTTCAGGATGGAGATGCACACCACGGCGGACGATCCGAAAGTTTACCGCTCCGACGAAGAAGTGCGGCGGTGGGAGAAGAAGGATCCGATCCCGCGCTTTGAGATGTACCTCAAGACGCGCGGGCTTCTTGACGACGCGGGCATCGCCCGGGTCGCCGCGGAGATCGAGGATGAGCTTCGCATCGGCCGGGATCGCTTCGCCGCCCGGGCCGTCCAGCGTCCGGAGGAAGTCTTTGACTTTCATTACGTCGCGATGCCCGAAGAACTCGCCGCACAAAAACATGAGTATCTCGCTGACCTTCAACAGGCGCTCGCCGAGGGTAAATGAACCCGTCTCCGGTTCATCCGCCGGGCTTGCGGGGTGGACCGGACGCTTGCGGCGTCCTAGGCTTTGAGGGTACGTCCCGGAATCAGGCCGTTGCCGGGCATGTCAGACGGTCCGGGGCGGTTGTGAGGGGCGGGTTATTCCGATAAACTGGGGCTGGTGTCCGGGATCGCTCTGGACCGATAACAAAGCCACGACCGGCGGGTCGCCGTCGCGCACTGCGCGGTTCGGCGACGGGTTTGTTTTTAAGCTCCGTGGAGACGAGGCATATGTCAATCCGGAAGACGGCGGGTGTGTTGTTGACCTTCGGGCTTGCGGCAAGCGTGGTGCAGGCCGACATCGTGGTGACCTTGCGGGCGGTGGACGGCGACGGGAACGAAATCGTCGATCCGGTTCCCGCCGGAACTGAAGTGTTCGTCGACATCCTTCTGTCGTCGTCCGGGGTGGATAACCCCCTCTTCAATCTGCGCAGCCTCCAGTTCGACTTCACGGACACCGGCGCGGGCATTGTGCTCTCCGACTTCGAGTGGCGCTTGCAGGACACGGGAATCCTCTCCGACGCCTTGTATTTCAGGGACACAACCCTTTTCCCAGGTCGGGTCAGCGCGGACTACGCCAACCTGGAGCAGGACGACGACGGCGACGGCGACATCGATGACGACGTGGACCCGCGCTTCATCGTCGCACTGGACGGCGACCCGGTGCGCGTGGCGCGGATGACGGCCACGGTAAACGACACGGACACGATCGACGCGACGCGGCGCGACACCGGCGACCCGAACCGCACGGATCAGGGCGTGCGTTTCCTGGCGCGGTTCACGTCGCCGAAGACGTTCCGTCTGCCCCTCGGCAACGTGAAAGGCGGGGCGCTGACGATCGCCGTCGAGGGCGGCGCGACCCCGGACAACGACACCTGTGACACCGCGATCGCGGCCACCGACGGCTCGACCGAGTTCGACGTCGTGAACGCGACGACTGAAGGCTTCGAGGAGCCGGGCTGCGACTTCTGCTGCAACAACGCCCAGCTCGCCAACGACATCTGGTACTCGTACACGGCGACCTGCGACGGCACGCTGACGATCGAGCTTTGCGGCAGCGACGCGGACACGAGGCTGGCGGTTTACGGCGAGACGTGCCCGGCGGGTTCCGGGGAGACGCTGGCGTGCAACGACGACGCCTGCGGATTGCAGTCGCGCGTGACGCTGGAAACGACGGTGGGCACGGCGTACCTGATCCGCGTGGGCAGCTTCGCGGGCAGCCTCGGCAAGGGCGCTTTGACGATCACATGCTCGCCGGACGAGTGCGCTCCCGGCTGTCCGGTTGAGAACGTCGGCGACGGCGTTTGCGATCAGGCGTGCAACAACGCGGATTGCAACTTCGACGGCGGCGACTGTGACGGCGGCGGGGGCGGTGGGGGCGGCGGCGGCGGCGGCGGCGGTGCGGTGCTGACGCAACTGGCGATCACACCGCCTTCGTTCGAGATCGAGGTCGGCGGCACGCAGCAGCTTGTCGTCACCGGAACCTTCTCGGACGGCTCGGTCCGCGACCTGACCGCGGCGAGCACCGGAACGACGTACACGCAGGCGGGCGACGTGGTGACGGTTACGGCCGACGGACTCGTGACCGGCGCGGCGGAAGGCGCCGGCACGGTCACGGCGACCAACGGCGCGGTCTCCGCCGGCACGTCGGCGACCGTCAGCGAGGCCCCGCCGGAGATCACCCTGGAGGATCTGATCGTCAACCCGGATGCGTTCACGATCACCAGCGCCAACGGGCGCGTGCAACTGCGCGTCCTCGGCGTCTTCTCGAACAACGCCCGCCGCGACCTGACGCTCGCCGCCAGCGGCACGACGTACAACGTCGACACCGACGGCATCGTCACGGTCAGCGCGGACGGACTGGTCACGCCGATCTCGGACGGTCAGGCGACGATCACGATCGAGAACGACGGCGTGACCGAGACCGCGCTGGCGACGGTGGCGTTGGTGGATGAGCCGGGCGAGTGCGAGGACGACATCGTCGTGCTTGAATCGGTCCGTTTTGCGGTGGATAACCTGACGATCGACGAGGACGAGGACATTCAGCTCGTGCTCCTCGGCGTCAACTGCGACGCGTCGATCGTCGAGAACCTGCAATCCTCGGACGAGAGCACGTTCACGTCCAGCGACGAGAGCGTCGCGACGGTGCTCAACAACGGCGTCCTGTCGGGAGTGTCGGAGGGCGAAGCCGACATCACGGCGACGTTCCGAGGCTTCACGGCCACCTTGCACGTGATCGTGCTCCCGGTGGACGAGCCTCCGGGGCAGGGCAACGATAACGACAACGAAAACGAGAACGACAACACGGGCGGAAACGAAAACGACAATGACTCCGGCGGGGGTGACGGCGGCTGCCGCGGCGGTGCGCCGTGCGGAACGCTCGGGTTCGTTGAGGCGTTGTGGTTGGGGCTGGGCTGGTACGGCCTGCGCCGCCGGCGCTTCCGCGGCTGACCCGCGACCGGGCGTGGACCGGCGCCGGGAAAGGTCTCAGAAACTGAAAGCATCAGCGACGTCAAGGAGCGTTTTCCGACAGGCGCGGCTCGGGTTGGCGGTAGCGACTCCCAAGCTGCTTCAAAACGGTCGCCCACCGGCTCGGCCGGGCGGAATCCTTGTTGGAATTCGCGCGGGCTGAAGCCACGCGGTTCAGTTTTGAAAGAGCTTCCACGACGGGTGAAGCGGCGGGGTGGGTCGGTGACCTGCCCCGCTTTTTTAGGGGCTTGAAGGAGAGGCGAGCGAGTCCGCCCGACCCGCGGCGTGTTCCTTGACGGCGCCAGCCGCCCTCTTACACTCTCATCCGCGTTCCGCATTGAAATCCGGAACACTCCGCACCGACGGCGCTTCGGTTCGCAGAGACGAGCATCGTTGCCTTCGCACATCTGCGTCCCTCTGCGTCTTCTGCGGATTCGCTGGTTTCAGGGTAAGACACGCGCCGCATCAGGGACGGCGGCGCCGGCGCGAGCAAAGGAGGGACTGTCATGGCGGTTCGGGTGGCGATCAACGGACTCGGCAGGATCGGCAAAATCGTGTTTCGCATCATGTCGCAGCGTGCGGCCGACTTCGAGATCGTCGCCGTCAACGACCTGACCGATGTGCCCACCCTCGCGCACCTGCTCAAATATGACACCGTCCACGGCCGCTTCGAGAAGCACGTGGAAGCCCGCGACGGCGCGCTCGTCGTGGACGGCAAGGCGGTCAAGGTGCTCGCCGAGAAAGACCCCTCGAAGCTGCCCTGGAAGGATCTCGGGATCGACGTCTGCATCGAGTCCACCGGCGGGTTCACGAAGCGTTCATCGGAGAAGGGCGGTTACGGCGATCATCTCAAGGCCGGAGCGAAGAAGGTGATCCTCTCCGCGCCCGCCAGCGACGAGCCGGACATCACCGTCGTCCTCGGCGTCAACGACGACCAGCTCAAGAGCAGCCACCTGTGCATCTCCAACGCGAGTTGCACGACGAACTGCCTCGCCCCGATGGCGAAGGTGATTCACGAGACGTTCGGTCTGGTGGAAGGGTTGATGACGACGGTCCACGCTTACACGAACGACCAGCGCGTCTCGGATCTCGTGCATAAGGATCTGCGCCGCGCCCGGGCCGCCGCGCAGAACATCATCCCGACGACGACGGGCGCCGCGAAGGCGGTCGGAAAGGTGCTCCCCGCCCTCGACGGGAAGCTCAACGGCTTTTCCCTGCGCGTGCCGGTTCCGGACGGCTCGATCGTGGACCTGGTCGCCACGGTTCAGAAGATCGCGACGAAGGAGGCGATCAACGCCGCGCTCAAGGCCGCGGCCGAAGGGAAGATGAAGGGCATCCTCGAGTATTGCACGGACCCGATCGTCAGCAGCGACATCATCGGCAGCCCGGCGAGCTGCATCATCGACGCGGAAAGCACGATGACGATGCCCGGCAAAGGCGGCACGCTCATCAAAGTCGTCGGCTGGTACGACAATGAGTGGGGCTACTCCTCGCGCACGGTGGATCTCGCCGCCCGCGTGGCGCGGATGTAGGCGTCCGCCCCGAAGGTACACGGAAGACGCTTCGAGGAACGCACTTGTGCGCAAGCGTTTCCGCCGCGTGACGCCCCGACGCACGACGTCTATCATCCTCTTATGCGCATTGCACGGTTTCTTACGACGGATGGCCGCGTCCTCTGGGGGCGCGTCGTAGACGAAGGCACGGCGGAGCCGATCGACGGCGACATGTTCGGCGCGCATGTGATCGCGGCGCACCGGGCGGACGTTGCGCGGTGGCTCGCGCCGGTCGTCCCGCCGAACATCTTCGCGATCGGGCGCAACTACGCCGCGCACGCGAAGGAGACGGGCGCGCAGGTTCCCGAGGCGCCGCTGATCTTCATGAAGGCGACCACCTCCGTGCTCGACCCGGGACGCGAAATCATGCTGCCCGCGCCCGCGCCGAGCGAAGTGGACTTCGAGGCCGAGCTGGCGATCGTCATCGGCCGCCCGGTGAAGAACGTGTCCGAGTCGGAAGCGCCGGATTGCGTTTTCGGATACACCTGCGCCAACGACGTGTCCGCCC
This sequence comes from Phycisphaerae bacterium, assembly GCA_022072505.1. Taxonomy (GTDB): domain Bacteria; phylum Planctomycetota; class Phycisphaerae; order UBA1845; family UBA1845; genus JABWBH01. The sequence goes on along the minus strand of JAJVHU010000019.1, from coordinate 77,168 downwards.
GGGACTGTCAGCGCAATGACAAGCAGTGGGCCCGCGCAAAGGGTTTCGACACGTTCTGCCCCCTCGGACCCTGGATCGTCACGCGGGACGAGCTGGACCCGGCGGCGTGTCCGATCCGAAGCCGGCTTAACGGCGTCGTCATGCAGGACTCGAACACGCGCGACATGATTCACGGTTGCGCAAAGCTGGTCAGCTACGTGTCTCACCAGTTCACGCTGCTGCCGGGGACGTTGATCCTGACCGGGACGCCTGAGGGCGTCGGGTTCGCCCGCAAGCCGCCCGTGTTTCTGAAACCGGGAGACACGATCGAAGTCGAGATCGGCGGCATCGGCGTGCTGCGCAACACGGTCCGCGCGGCGGGCGCGTAAGCCGCGAGAGGGCGCACAGGGAGGAGGGGGCGAGGTGCGAGGCGCTTACGCCGACTCCCGCAGGGACAGGCAGCGCCGGACGCGGGCGCAGGTCGCGGCTTTCCCCAGCAGCGAGAGGCTGTCCTGGATCGGCGGACTGACGGTCATGCCGGTGATCGCCACGCGCAGCGGCTGGGCGACGTCGCCCATCTTCAGGCCTCGCGCGGCGCAGGTGCGTTCAAACAAGGCGTGCAGCGCCTCGGGCGACCAGTCCGCCTGCGCGTCCAGTTCCGTCAGGGTCGCGGCGAGCGCCGCATACCCCGCGCCATCGTTCTTCTCCAGCACCTTCCGCACCGCGTCGGGCGAATACGCAACCTCGTCATCGCTGACGGTCAGGAACCGGGCGGAGTCTTCGACGTCGCGGAACGTGCGCAGGCCCTTTTTCGCGGCCAGCAGGCGGCCCAGCGTCGCCTCGTCGAACTTCAGCAGCGGCGATTTGTTGACGGCGAGGAAGTCCTTGAACGCCTCCAGCAGGCGCGTCGGGGCGACCCGCGCGCACCACTCCGTGTTGAATGCGAGGAGTTTCTCCCGGTCGAAGCGGGCGTTGGTCCTTCCGACGCGCTCCAGCGAGAACCGCCGCACGAGTTCGTCGAGCGTGAACCGCTCCTGATCGTCGCCGCTGGACCAGCCGAGCAGCGCCAGGAAGTTGATCAGCGCCTCGGGCAGGTATCCGGACACGCGGAAATCATGCACTTCGATCTCCGGCGGCTTGCGGCCTTCGCGGATCGCCTTCTCCTTGTCGCGCTTGCTCATCTTCGTGCCGTCGAGGTTGAAGATGATCGGCAGGTGTGCGTAGCGCGGCGTGCGGAAGCCCAGCGCCCGCTGGAGAGCGATGTGTTTCGGCGTGTTCATGAGGTGCTCCTGCGCGCGGATGACGTGTGAAACGCGCATGCGCTCGTCGTCCACGACACAGGCAAAGTGGTACGTCGGCCAGCCGTCGCTTTTGACGATGACGAAGTCCTCGAGTTCTTCGGCGGGCATCGTCACGTCGCCGAGCACGTCGTCCTGCACGGTGATCGGCTCGCCGGTCATCTTGAGGCGGACGACGACGGGGTGACCGGCCGCCTTCGCGGTTTCGCCCTGCTGCACGGTCGGCAGCGGATCCGGGCGCAGGTACTTGAACGATCGCTTCCCGGCGCGGGCGCGCTCGCGCATCGCGTCCAGTTCCTCCGGGGTCTCCAGCGCGTAATACGCGCGGCCGGACTGGAGGAGGCGCGCGGCGCACGCCCGGTATTCGTCGAGGCAAGCACTCTGGAAATAAGGCCCGAAGTCGCCGCCCTTCTCCGGCCCCTCGTCCCAGTTCATGCCGAGCCAGCGCAGGTCGTCGAGGATCTTCGCCACCGAGTCCTCGACGTGGCGGTCCTGATCCGTGTCCTCGATGCGCAGGATGAACGTGCCGCCGTGGCGGCGCGCCAGCAGGAAATTGAACAACACGGTCCGCGCTCCGCCGACGTGAAGATACCCCGTCGGCGACGGCGCGAAACGAACGCGAAGCGGAACATCGGACATGACGACTCCTTCGGTTTCGGGGCGTCCGGGCGGAGGATAGTCGCCGGCGAAACGTCTGACCAGCGCGGACCGGGATGCCTCAGGGAGCCGCGTCGCCGCGCCGCCGCAGGGCGCGCAGCATCCGCCCCGCGGCACAGGCGGCGCCGAAACCGTTGTCGATGTTCACGACCGTGACGCCGGAGGCGCAGGTGTTGAGCATCGCCAGCAGCGCGGTCAGCCCGCCGAAGCTCGCGCCGTATCCGGCGCTGGTCGGGACGGCGATCACCGGCTTGTCGGTCAACCCGCCGACGACGCTCGGCAGGGCCCCTTCCATCCCGGCGACGACGATCAGGACGTCCGCGTCGCGCAGCTCCGTCCACGCCGCGACGAGGCGGTGCAATCCGGCGACGCCGACGTCGTACACGGTGTGCGCCGCGAGGTTCATCATGTCGCACGAGACCTTCGCCTCCTCAACGACCGGGGCGTCGCTGGTTCCGGCGGCAAGGATCGCGACGGTCCCGAGCGGAGGGGCGGCGGGCTCCTGATGCAGCGTCACGGCGCGGGCGCGCTCATGATGTTCCGCGCCGGGGGTGCGGCGCCGGATCGCGTCGGCCTGCTCGGACGTGGCGCGGGTCGCGAGCACGTTTCCGCCCGCGCGGGCCCGGGCCTCGAAGATCCCGGCGGCGTCCTCCGGCGTCTTCCCGGGACAGAAGATGACCTCCGGGAAACCGCAACGGATCGCGCGGTGATGATCGACTCGGGCAAAGGGAAGCGCCTCAAAGGGAAGATGCGTCAGCCGCGCAACGGCGTCGTCAAGCGTCGTCGATCCGACCCGGACGCTCTCCAGGAGTTCTCGAAGGATGGCTTCGGTCATCATTGCTCCCCGCCGCGAGGGCACGAGAACCGGGCGCCGCGTCGTCGTCCATCAAGTCGGGATGAACGTGCAACAGCAGATCATCGGGGCGACGACGGTCATCAGAAGCGCCGTGATCGCCCGCGATCTTGCCGCAGCGCGACGCATCCCTAGAAGCGCCAGAATCAGCGCCGGCGCCCACAACAACGCCCCCAACCACATCGCCACGCTGGATCCCACGTACCAGCCGGGAATCCCGCCGGGACGGTTCATCAGGTCGTTCATCATCTCCTTTTGCGCCTGCATGAACGACCCGCCGTCCTGAAAATCCTTGGTGAACGCGAACAACTCCTCGCGATGCGGCGCGATGATCAGCGACATGGCGGTAAACGCGACGATGCTCAGCCCGGCCAGCACGATCGCGAGGGTCGCCAGTCGTCGCGCGCCGGCGTCTTTTCGGGCGGAATCCCCGTCCGCGACGAACTGCGGCGGACCCGGGGCGCCCGTGTCCGCGTTCGACCACGAGGCGTCCGGCGACCACGCGGGACGCGCCCCCGGGACGCCCGTCACGGTTTCGACCGTCCCGAGGGTGGATAGCGCCGGCGCGGTCACCGTGGTCCGGCAAAACGGACACGCGACGAGCTTCTCGGCCCAGACATCGTCGGTTTCGATCGGTTGTCGGCACGACGGGCATAAGAATCGGATCGCCATGTCGGGAGAATATGCAACGTCGGCGCGGCCGGTCAAACCCAAATCCCGCGAACGAGGGCGTCGCAACGTGCGACTCGGCCCCGAAGCGACCTTCCGCGCAAGCGGACGACGCACGGTGGGCCGGGTTTCACCCGCGGCGTCGATCTTATTACAATGTCTCCCGGCCTCGGCGCCTTGCGCGCCGAAGGCGGAGCGACGCCGACCCTGCCCGCCGGGCGGCCCGGAGCAGTGCGGACGGCAGGGGAAAGGGAACATCGTGCGAAGGCAAGACGGGATCGTCGCGGCGCTCATCCTTGCAGGCGGCGCCGCGGGGGCGTCGGCGGACACGGTCGTGCGGGTGGCGACGTGGAACCTCGAGACGATCGGCGTGCGCGGCAGCAGCGAGTACAACGCGGCGCTGGCGATCCTCGATCGGCTCTGTCCCGACGTGGCGGCGATCCAGGAGATCGAAGGCGACGAGCTGGATGACTTCGCCGATCTCGCTGAGGACGCCGGGTTCGCGTACACGATCGTCCCGACGAGCAACCCCTTCGGCTCGCTGCGCAACGGCTTCCTGAGCCGGCACCCCTTCATGCGCACGACGATCAATACCTCCGCGTCGCTCTCGGGCGACTCCAACGCCAACGACATCACCCGACTGATCGTCGAGGTCGTGCTTGATGTTCCCGGGGCGACGCCGCTGACGCTCGTGACCGAGCACTGGAAGGCGGGAACCGCCGATGCGGACGAGTTCCGGCGCGCCGTCGAGTCGCTGCGCGCCGCGCAGGCCGTCGGCGATCTGGACACGGATGTTGACGCTTTTGTGATCCTCGGGGACATGAACGAGGAGATCGACAGCGTGCCGCGCCCGCCGGATCCTTTCACCCAGATTCCCGGCGGAATGCCGACGAACTGGCGGCTGGGCGGGGATCTGCGGACGATCCTCGACGCGCAGGGCATCCGCAACGACCCTTTCATCTACCTGACTTCGTCATCCGGACCGGAAGTGACGGCGCTGGAAGCGCGTCAGAAGGACGGACGCGACGCGACGCGGGACAGCTCAGGTCGCCGGCTGGATTACATCCTCGTCAGCGCGTTGCTTTCCGGTTTTGACCCGCCGTCGGAGGTGTACGACTCGCGTGACGAGGGGCTGGGCGGCGGGCTGGCGAAGTGCGGGTCGGCGTTGTCGTCGGGCACGAGCGCGGCGGCGTCGGATCATTTCATTGTGTTCGCGGATCTGACGCTGCCCGCCTCGAAGGCGGAGTTCGGCGACGCCGACCGCGACGGCGACGTGGATCTGCGCGATATCGCGGCGTTCATGAATTGTTTCACTGGCGCGGGAGGCGATGCGGACACCGGCTGCGGCGTGTTCGACAACAACGGCGACAATGACGTGGACCTTCCGGATTACCGCGTCTTCAAGGGAAACATCACCGGACCGTGACAGGACCGTGCCTCGGTTTCCGAGTCGCGCCCGTCACATCAGGACGCGGATTCCCGTCGAGCGATCGTCGGACCGCGGAAGACGCCGCGGCGCCCCCGGCCAGGTCGACGCGCCGGGCGCGGATCCGGCGACCGGGTTTCGGACCGTCAAGATGAAGCAGAGTCTTCGCACGCTTTTGAGCGGAATCCTCGACTACGCCGGCCTGTTCCCGCCGGCGAAGCTGGCGCTGCCGGACGCGCTGCGCAATTACGCCGCGTATCTTCAAGGCGAGGCGGCGTGGATGCTGGCGCGGTTCGTCTGTCCGTGTGCGACGCTCGGCGCGGTGGACGCGCTGCGGAACCGCTTGGCGCAACCGGGCGAGGCGCCGTGGCGCTTCTCCGGGCTGGGGCGCGGCGGCGAGGATGAGGCGTCGTTCTTGACGGGGCTTCATACTGACCTCGCGGAGGTCTCCGGCCTCCACCAGCGTCTCGAGGGAGGCGTCCTGGTGGACGCGCTGGAGACGCGCCTGCCCGCTTCGATCGTTCAGGCCGGAGCACGAGACGTCGCTCGCGTCGCCTCCGCCGCGGCGGAGACGTGGCGCGACGCGGGTTCGCCGGGCGACGCCGCAATCCCGTCGCTTTTTCTGGAGATTACGCCCGGAGAGGACTCGACGAGGGCGTTCGCGCACGCCGTGGAAGGAGCGCGGACGGCGCGCGATCGCCACCGCGCGCTCGGTCTGAAACTCCGCACCGGCGGAGTCGAGGCGCATCAGATTCCGCCCGTGACGCAGGTCGCCGCCTTCATCGCGGAATGCGCGAGCGCGGACGTTCCCTTCAAGGCCACCGCCGGACTGCATCATCCCCTGCGCCACGAATCCCGGGAGGTCGGGGCGAGGATGCACGGTTTCCTCAACGTCTTCGTGGCGGCGGCGCTCGCGCACACGGAGCGGATCTCCGCCCGCGATCTCGAACCCGTGCTCGCGGAGGAAGACGCGAGCGCCTTCTCGATCCGCGACGACACGATCGCGTGGCGCGGACGCCGACTGACGACTGAGCGGATTCGCGCCTCCCGCGGCGCGCTGGCGCTGTCCTTCGGCAGTTGCAGCCTGACCGAACCGGTGGACGACTTGCGCGCCCTGGGGTGGTGGTGACGCGGCGAGGTTGAATCCGGCGCGACCCCGGCGTATAAGCGCCGCGTCATGAAAACGCCTGCGAATCCGGTCTTGCGCTCGTGGATCGACGTCCCCGCGGATCACGACTTTCCGATCCAGAACCTTCCTTACGGCGTGTTCGAGGACGCCGGACCCCCGCGCGTCGGCGTGGCGATCGGCGACCTCGTGTTCGACCTTTCCGCCGCGCATCAGGCCGGTCTTTTCGACGCCACGTCGCTCGCCGCGGACAACGTCTTCGCCCGGCCGACGCTCAATGACTTCCTGCGCCGCGGACGGGCGGTCTGGACGGAAGTGCGGCACTGGGTCACGACGCTGCTGTCGGCGGACAGCCCCACGCTCCGCGACGACGCAAAGACCCGAAACCGTGTACTGCGGTCGCGCGCGGACGTTCGAATGCGCCTTCCCGTCGAGGTCGGCGACTTCACCGACTTCTACGCCTCGAAGGATCACGCTTCCAACGTCGGCGGCATGTTCCGCGACCCGGCGAACCCGCTCACCCCCAACTGGCTGCACATGCCGATCGGCTATCACGGACGCAGCAGCTCGATCTTCCTCTCCGGCGCGGACGTGCATCGACCCCGCGGGCAGACGAAGGCGGACGACGCCCCGATGCCGACGTTCGGACCCAGCCGCGCGCTGGACTACGAACTTGAGATGGGCGTCTTCCTCGGCACGGGCAATGACCCGGGTCAGCCGATCCCGATCAGCCGCGCCGCGGATCACCTCTTCGGGATGGTGCTCCTGAATGACTGGAGCGCGCGGGACATTCAGCGCTGGGAGTACGTCCCGCTCGGGCCTTTCCTCGGCAAGTCGTTCGCCACGTCGATCAGTCCCTGGGTGGTGACGCTGGACGCCCTCGCGCCCTTCCGCGTGCCCGGCCCGGCGCAGGATCCCGCGCCGCTGCCGCATCTGCGCTCGCCGGGAGACTGGGGCCTCGACATTCACCTGGAGACGCACCTGCAAACCGCGACGATGCGCGAGCCGGTTCGGATCAGCGCCGTCAACTTCCGCACGATGTACTGGAACATCCTTCAGATGCTCGCCCATCACACCAGCAACGGCACGCCGATGCGCGCCGGCGATCTTTACGGCAGCGGAACCGTCTCCGGACCGACGCCCGAGTCGCGCGGATGCCTGCTCGAACTGACGTGGAAGGGGACGCAGCCGCTTCAGCTTCCGACGGGGGAGTCGCGCAAGTTCCTCGAAGACGGCGACACGGTGATCTTCAGGGGCTGGTGCCGGGGCGACGGGTTCCGCGTGGGCTTCGGCGAAGTCCGGGCGAAAGTGCTTCCGCCGCGGGAGAATTGAACATGCGACGACGCGGGAGGGTTCGCGCGATCGGGTTTGCGGCGCTGACCGTCCTCGGTCTCAACGCAGAGGCAGCCGCTCAACCGCCTCCGAACCCGCCGCCGCCAGCGCCTCCGCCCGCGACCGAACCTCCGAAACCGTCGCCGCCCGCGCAACCGAACCCGACCGCGCCCGTCGAACCGCCCGCCCTCGCGGAACAACGTGCAACGACAGCCCCGGCCGACGCCCCCGCCGTCCCGGACTGGGCGCGCGACGTGACCTGGTACTACCTCGATGTCCCGCGCTTCCGTAACGGGTCGAAGGACAACGATCCGCCGGACACCCGGCCGTGGACGCAACCGCTGGTCGCGGCGGACGCGCCCTGGGAAGACACGTTCAAGACGGCCGCCCTCTCTTACGGCGGCGACTTGCAGGGCGTGCGGGAGAAACTCGCCTACATCAAGGAACTCGGCTTCGGTGCGATCTGCCTCGCCCGCGTCTTCGCGGACAACCCGCAGTGGCCTGCGCCCCTGGGTTCCACGTGGCACGTCAGCCCGGACGTAGGCCTGCCCGACCCGCCCACGACGGCCGCCTCCGACCCGTCACCCGCGGAAAGCTGGACGGCGGGAGATCGACTGCTGCTCGACCTGATCCGCGAGGCTCATGCCGCCAAGCTGCGGGTCGTCATCGAGATTCCCCTCATCATTCACCGACCGCAGGGCGTTCCGCACGTTCTCCCTGAAAACTGGCGCCCGCCGTTGTCTGTGGACGACGCGATCCCGCAGATGGTGCGATGGCTCAAGCCCGTGATGACCGGCAAAACCCCGGACGCACTCGACGGATTCATGATCCACGTGGACGAGAACCACGACGAGGCGGCGTGCAGGCGAGTCCTGAGCGCGGTTGCGGACGCCAACCGGAATGCCGTCGTATTGGCCGCGCCTTGGAGCAACCTGCGCATATCAGAGTCCCTCCGCGTCTTTCCCGTCCTGGCCACCGTGGAGTTACAGCCGGACACGCGGCTGAGCTTTGAAACCAACTTTCCTTATTCCAGTTGGGCCCGCCACGTCGAGAAACTCGTCGCCTCGCGCCGATCGAACGACCCCGCGGTGTTCGTCAACACGTTCAGCTCGGTGAACACCGGTCGAATGACCAGCCGTTTCCCCCCTCCGCAACCCGATTCAGCCGAGTCCAGGCAGCACCGTCTCCGCGCCCTTCGCGCCTGGCGCCTCACGCTGGCGCTGACTCTGTGCCTGCCGCATTCCGTCATGCTCATGTACGGCGACGAAGTCGGCATGACCGGCGCGCACTCCGACGCGGCGCTGGCCCCGATGTGGTGGATCGAACCGGGGCGGAAGGACGCACCCTCCCCGGATTACCGCGCGGACTACCGGGCGCTGGTCCGTCTGATGAACGACGTGCGGGCGCGCTACGAACCGCTGCGCCGCGGAGACTTCAAGCTCGTCCTCGCGGATGACGACCGCCGCATCTTCGCCTTCTCGCGCTCGCACGAAGACCGCACCGTCATCGTCGTCGTCAACGCCTCCGACGAGCGCCGCGAGGCCGTGCTCGAACCCGGCCTCGTCGAGGCGGACATGGTCGCGGTCGTCCGCCCCGAACTGGAACCGCTCATCCCCCGCTCGCAACAGACGGGCATCGACCCGCTGCGTCCCGTGCTCGTCGAGCCGAAGCTTCGTCTCGCAGGAAACCGAACCCTCGCCGACTCCGCGGGGCGCATCTCGATCAACCTGGATCCGATGAGCTTGAAGCTGGTGCTGGTAGGCCCGGAGTGGGCGGAGTAGATGCGGGTTCGGGCATCAGGTTTCAGCGTCGAGGGCGCCGCATGCAGGGCGGGCGATGCCCGCCGTTTGAACAAGAATCGCCCCCCCGATCAAACAACAATCGCGCGCCCCGGTCGAATGATGATTGCGCGCACCCGCCGTTTGAACAACAATCGAGTGCCCACCAACCGCCAACCGCTCTGCCAGGGACGACGGCGCGTCAACGCCCCCCCTTGGCGCGTCGACCGATCGCGCGCCTTACGCCCCCGACGGAACCGCCCTTACGCCCCCGACGGAAGCACGTCGATCATCCGCCCGCGGAACCGCACCACGCCGCTGGTCAGCGCGAAGATCGTGTAATCCCGCCCGAGACCGACGTTGTGCCCCGGTTTGAACTGCGTGCCGTTCTGCCGCACGATGATCGTTCCGCAGGTCACTTCCTGCCCGCCGGTCCGCTTTACCCCGAGGAATTGCGGTTTGCTGTCCCGCCCGTTCCGCGTCGACCCCTGTCCCTTTTTATGCGCCATGACAACTGCTTCCCACCGCAAACCGCAACACTTCGCCCGCCGCACCCCCGGCTGCCCGAAGACCTGTCAGTATACCCCGCCGAGCCTCCCCGACAAGTCCCCGTAACCCCCCTTCCGGAAGTTACTTACGACACTCCCTCCCCGCCGGCCTTCCGCCCGGGCACGCGAGTCCGCGAGCACCCTGTGCGATTCCGCCTGCAAGCGGCATGTTTCGGATTCCCAACCCTGAACCCGACACCCGATCCCGATCCCCGGCTACTCCGTATGCGCACACGTCCTCACAAAACGATTCACGTCGAACAACACGTTCTGCAGGACCGAGTATTGGGCGTTCCCTTCCAACTCCAGCTTCTTGAACCCGGTCATGTGATTTTGGATGTCCAGCAGCCCGTACGCCCCCACCTTGAGGCTCCCCGTGCCCGCGACCGGCGCCAGCACGATCAGCTTGTTCTCCTGGTTCTCGCCCGACGCCCCGCCCGTCACATCCCACCGCCCGGACCCGATCTTCGGCAGGCAGTAAAGGTAGACCCTTCGTCCATACGTCGGCGCGTCCTGCGCGTTCGGGTCCACCACGCCGTTGTTCACCAATCCCACGTCGATCCACAGCGACCCGTGCAGCCCGTTGTTCGGACCCACCACCAGCCACGACTCGTGCTGCCCGTCGCCCAGGATCAGGCCGAACTCCTCTTCGTCGCCGCTGTCGTCGTCGCGCCCGAGGATCATGCCCGACCCCGTCAGCATCGTCGCCCCCGCCGGCAGCGTCAGGAACGGACGCTGCTGCACCGCGCTGTCCGCGAACACGATCCGACCGTCCAGCTCCACCGTCCCCGCCGCCTCCAGGATCAGCCCCCCGTGCTTCATCAGCCGGATCGCACAGTTCGCCCCCACCACCAGCCCGTTGCGACCCGTGACCGTCAGCGTGTTGTACGTGCTCGCATGCTCGTCCACCGTCACCGTCGGAGCGGAACCCTCGGGATCCGATTTATCGAGTTCGAGAGCGCATATCTCGACGCTGTTGCTGGTGATGACGGGATAGAGATTCGAGTCCACGCTGGGAATGTAGACGGCATCGCCGGTGGTGGGGATGTGATTCTGATTCGGACCCCAATTGTCCACATCATGCCAATTCGTATTCTCGCCGATCCACGTGTAGAGCGGTGGATTTGTGCAATCCGCTTGCACTTCGGGCGCGGCGCCAAAGAGTCCCAAACAGGCGCATACGAACGCAATCGCTGACGGTTTCGCATTCATCCTCATGCACTCCTTTACGCGATCCACGCGTCAATGGTCCAGACCGACCACAAACCCATCATAAACCCCGCGATTCCGGCGTTTATCCTTGCCCCGCGTCGGGTCAAAATCCACGACGGGCGAGCCGAACTCGCCTACCACGCGAACGGCTCCCGCGCCGTCCACCGCGACTCCGCGGGCCGCATCCAGCGCCGCCCCGCCGAACGTCTGCGTCGAACAATAGTCGCCGTCCAGCGACCAGTCGCCGACGTAACATGACCGCTTGCCCTCGGAAAGGCGCTCATCACGCCCGGCGCTCGGATCAAAGTCCACGGCGCCGAAGAACCCCCCCACGAGCACTAACTGGCGATCCGCGTACTGAGCGATTCCATCCACATACGCGAGTCCCGAACCTCCGAAGGTTTTGGTCCATCGGTATTCGTTATCCGCCGAAACGCGCGTAACAAAGGCATGGAACGATGCGCCTCCCGTGTCATGTACGTCACCCGATCCTTCCGGGTCAAAATCGACGGAATCCTCAAAATACCCGCCGATGTACGCCTCATCGCTGTCTGAGACCATCAGCGCGAGACCCACGTCGTCGCCAACCCCTCCTATGGTTCTAACCCATGCGAGGTTCCCAGAGGAGTCAAGTTTTAGGACAAAGACGTCTCGGCTACCATTAGAGGTCCGAAGCATTTCTCCTTCACCCGGATCGAAGTCCGCCGTACCCGTGAATTCACCTGTAATGTAAATGTTTCCAGTTGAATCCGTGGCGCTGGCCGTTGCGTGGTCGCGCGTGGATCCCCCAAATGTCGACACCCATAATGGTCGTCCATCATCAGCTAGTTTACTGACAAAGACATCGCGAGATGTCGGTGATGATCTATGCCCCAAGTTTTCACCAAAGTCCACTGTTCCTATGAATGTTCCGACGATGAACACTTCATTCTGGCGGCCGATACTTACTGTCCATGCATTCGCGGCGGTTCCCTCGCCTTTACCGCCAGCAGTCCAAACCCAATCGAATACAAAATCCTGCGAGTAGCGGCAAGCAAATGCCTCCCGGACACCTCTGGCCTCGCGTTTGATTTTTCCGTCGCCAGGGTCAAAATCGACGCGCCCATCAAAGTCGCCAACTACGACAAAGCCTTCCGAGGAATGCAAGGCCAAATCAGAAGCGCTATCAAACCCATCAGACCCGATCGTCATCGCCATTAAGTAGTCGCCGTTTGGCGCGTACTTCGATACAAAGGCATCATTTTCTCCTTTCGACCGCCGCTTATCCTTCTGCTCTGTCGGATCGAAATCAACCTTGTCGGTGAACTCGCCGCAGACATAGACATTGTCCTGCGCATCCACGGCCACCGCCCGCGCCGAGTCGAAGCCCTTCCCCCCGATCGTCCGCGTCCAGCCATACTCCCGCTCCGGGCAGTCCTGGGCGGCCGCCGCGTAGGACGTGAACGCGAGGGCAATGATGCCGATTGCCACGTCCGGCACGCAGTTCTTCTGACAATACCTGTGTCTTCTCATGCCTCCGCTCTCCCTTCCTCATGACCGCTCGACCGCCGTCGCCGTCCGACCCCCGTCGCCTCAGCTTCCGCCGACCGCCAGCAGCCCGCCGCCCGACACGAACTCGACCGTCGTGTCCTGGTCGGCGTAGATGCGCAGGACGCCGTAGACGTTGATGTTCTTGGCCCCGAACAGGTCGACGACGCCTTCGCACTGGAGGACGCCGCTGACGTTCAGGTGCTCCCCGAGCGTCAGGTCGTGCCCGTCGCCCAGCAGCAGGCCGTCCAGCGTCACGACGAACGACGTGACGTTCAGATGCACATTGTCCTGCGGATTGGTGTCGTCGATCGTGACCGAGTCCAGCGGGTCGTCCAGTCCATCCTCGCCAGGCCAGTTCCGCGAGCCGGTGAGGTTCTGCCAGTTCCCGCTGTCGTCCCAGTTGTCGTTGGTGGACTGGCTGTTGCCGGTCCAGCGGAACTCATCCGGCGACGCCGCGGCGACGACGATCGCCACGGCGGGGATCCCTGCCAACATGACCGCAAGTCCAAGCCTGATTCGTTTCTGATTCCGATGCGACATGAATCAACCTCCTTTAGATGCTGTTTCAAAACCGAGCCGCGCCCGTAAGGAAGCGTTCTTCTTCCGGTCTTCACTGGGGGTTTTGCAACCGCGTCTTATTTCCACGGCGCGTCAGCGCCTCGCCATCTCCCCGCAACGTCAGTTCCTCGTCATCTCCACGCGGTGTCAATCTCCCCTTGAAGGGCCGGAAACGCCCGCTTCCTTGCCTTGACCTTGCCGCTCGACGTCAAGGACCGGCGATCGCCTTTCCGAACGCTTCCTTACGGGCGCGGCTCGGTAAACTCGTTGCCTATTGCCTGTTGCCTCCCGGAACGCTTCCTTACGGTCGCGGCTCGGTAAACTCGTGGCCCGTTGCCTATTGCCCGTTGCCTCTTGCCTGTTGCCTCCCGGAACGCTTCCTTACGGGCGCGGCCCGGTAAACCTGTTGCCTATTGCCTCTTGCCTGTTGCCTGTTGCCTGTTGCCTCTTCCCTGTCGCCTTCCTGAACGCTTCTTTACGGGCGCGGCTCGGTAAACTCGTGGCCCATTGCCTCTTGCCTATTGCCTATTGCCTGTTGCCTATTGCCTCTTCCCTGTTCCCTTCCCGAACGCTTCCTTACGGGCGCGGCTCGGTTTTGATGTCGCGTCTTACGGCTCCTCGGAATCGAAGCACTCCGGCGCGATCCCCCCCGCCTCGTAAAGAATGCGCGTCTTGACCTCGAGCTTGCTTCCGCTGCGCACGTTGGTGCCGCCGAAGGTGACCACGTGCCGGTTCCCCGTGGCGACGCTTTCGCCGTGCTCCCCGATGTCGATCAACCCCATCGCCAGGTACGGCGCGTCCCACACGAACGTCGCCAGGTTCGACGAACTTGGCGCCGGCGTGACGTTGACGTCCCCGGTCCCGGTCTTCGGCAGGCAGGAGAACCGGATGGTGTGGTCCAGGTTGGTCTGCCCCGAGACGAACGTCGTGATCGCCCCGATGTGGGCCAGGGCGACATCGATGGCGAACGAGCCGCTCAGGTCCGGGTGCAGAACCAGCGTCTCGTCCTTGTCCGGCGACGTGATCTGCCCGCGGATCACGCCGCCGCGCAGCTTCTTCGATGTCAGGCTCGCGGACGATCCGGTTGAAATATACAGGACCGACCCGTCGCCCAGGACCAGTTGCGGGCGCTCGGCGTCGCTCGCCGCGTTGTCGCTGTCGAACGTGAACGTGTTCAGCAGCGGCAGCACGCCGCCCCCCAGCAGCCACAGCTCGCTGCCGCGATTCAGCTCGATCCGTCCCTGGCCCGGATCCAGGCCGTCCCGGTCAAGAATCTTCAGGATCCGGCTCGACGACTGCTCCTCGATCTCCAGCACGGTGCGGTTGGCCGCGTTGCTGCCGTTGAGCACTTTGAAGCTCTTGATCGTCCGGGCGGTGGAATCGTTGAAGATGGGATAGTGGTCGTCGTCTCCGTTGAAGTTCGCGGGGATCACCGCCGTGTCGGCGGAGCTCTGCGGATACCCGCTTGGGCTCCAGTTGCTCGTGTCCGTCCACGAGTGACCGTCGCCGCCCGCGGTCCACGTGTAATCCGTCGCCCGCGCCGCCGACGTCAGGAGCGCCAGCCCCAGCGCCACGAACGCCCTTGCCTTGTTGTGTCGCATCATGCTCCCCTTTTTCGTGGGGCGATTTGCATCGCCCCGCCTGACCCTGTTCTGTCCCTCGACTTGCCGCGTTCTTACGCGCTTCCTGGAATTTGCTTTCCGGGAATCTTTTTGCCGCCCAGCCCGCCCACGTTCGCGCCTACTCCACAAGCAACCGGGCCCCTGCGTCCGTGGTGACCTCCGTCGCCGTCGTCCGAGAAAAAACGACATGCCAAAGCGCTGACAGCGTTTTTGATCCCTCCTCGGAACCCACAAGGGCTACGGCGCCGGAAGTTTCGAGCTTGCCGTGTCCGGCGGCGCTGACCGTCAGGTTGTAGTCGAGCTGAAGGGTCATCCCGTCGCCGATGAACGCGTTGCGCACCGTCCGGTCCGCCGTATCGACGATCACCGTGCTTCGCGGATAGGTATCGTTGATCACCACGTCGTCGCTCGCCCCCGGAGCGGACAAGGCGCTCGAAGAAGACCAGTTCCCTGTCGTCGTCCAGTCGTTGTCGACGTTGCCGGTCCACGTGTACAGGGCCGCGCTGGCGCTGGCGGCGGATAACCCCGCCACGACCGCCGTCAGCGCGCACCGTCGGCGCAAGAAACGCTTTGTCATTGTGAAAACTCCTTGAAAAAACGAGACGCCCGTCCGCACGGCAGGCGACCAAGCCCGCGCGGCGGATTCCGGGTTGTGAAACGACGAAGACGCGGGGGCAAGGGTCCGCCGCTGGAAAGACGGGAACCGCGCGCTTCCTTACGGGCGCGGCTCGGTTAAGAAACAGCGTTTCACGGGAAAAAACGCCGGTGATGCGGTGATGCGGCGATGCGGCGATGCGGCGATGCGGCGATGCGGCGATGCGCATCACTTGCCGCGGCGGCGTCAACGCGACTGAGGGTCATACCGGGCGCTCCCGAACCGATCCATCAGGTTCGATTCAAACATCATTGTAGCACAACCCGTGAAGGAGTCAATAAGACGTTGCTGCAAAACCGCCGGTGCGGACGGGAAAAAGAACGCTTCCTTACGGGCGCGGCTCGGTTTTACGGTCGAGTCGGACGGTCGTGGGTCGGTTGCGGAGCGCTTCCTTACGGGCGCGCGGAGGGTTCGGCGGGTTACGCGGCCTGGATTCCGGCCATGAGGCGGAGGAGGCGGTCCTGGGTGGCGTCGGCGCGGGGGAGTTCTCCGACGAGGCGCCCTCGGGCGAGGACGAGGACGCGGCTGCTGAGGTTCAGCAGCTCGGGAAGCTCGGAGCTGATGAGGAGCACGGCCTTTCCGGAGGCGGCGAGGTCGTCGATGAGGGCGTGGATCTCGGCCTTGGCGCCGACGTCCACGCCGCGCGTCGGCTCGTCGAGAATCAGGACGTCGCATCGGCGGGCAAGCCAGCGGGCCAGCGCGATTTTCTGTTGGTTCCCGCCGGACAGCGACGCGACCGGCGCGTCGATCCCCGCGGCGGCGACGCGCATTTTCTCGAAGTACTCGCGGGCGACGGCGCGCTCCGCCCGGCGATCAACGAAGATCCAGCGGCGGAGGCGGTCCAGCAGGGGCAGCGAGAGGTTCTCTTTACACGACATCGAGATGACGAGCGCCTGCCGCTTGCGGTCCTCCGGGAGGAGTCCGATGCCGCGGCGGATCGCGTCGCCCGGACCCCGGACGCGCAGCGGCTGACCGTCGAGCAGGATTTCGCCCGAGTCATAGCGATCGACGCCGAAGACGGCGCGGGCGATCTCGCTGCGTCCCGCGCCGACCAGCCCCGCCAGTCCGACGATCTCGCCGGCGTGGACGTCGAACGTAATGTCGTGAAACCGGCCGGCGGCGGTGAGCGATCGCAGGGACAGGCGGACCGGACCGCGCGCGACGGAGGCATGATGCGGGAAATACTCGCCGACGGGCCGACCGATCATGAGGCGGACGAGTTCGTCCGTGCCCGCGTCGGCGATCGGGCGGGTCTCGACGTGTCTGCCGTCGCGCAGGACGGTCACGCGGTCGCAGAGGCGCTGAATCTCGTCGAGGCGGTGCGAGACGTAGATGAGCGTGACGCCTTCGCGGCGCAGACGGGCGATGATGTCGAAGAGACGCCGCGACTCGCCCTCGGTCAGCGAGCTGGTCGGCTCGTCCATGATGATGAGGCGCGCCTTGCGCCCGACGGCGACGGCGATCTGGACGAGCTGCTCCTGCCCGGTGGACAGGCGGCTCATCGGGGTGCGCGGATCAACGTTCAGCCCGACCTCGGCGAGCAGCGCCGCCGCGCGCCGGTTCAGTTCGCCGCGCCGGACGAAGCCCCAGCGGGCGGGCAATTCTCCGAGAAAAAGGTTCTCCGCGACGGACAGGTTCGGGCAGGTGGCCAGTTCCTGATGAACGATGCGGACGCCGGCGCCGGCGGCGTCGAGGGGCGAGCGGAAGGCGACTGCACGACCGTCGAAGATGACGCGCCCGGCGTCGGGCCGGTGAATGCCGGCGACGATCTTGCCCAGCGTGCTCTTGCCCGCGCCGTTCTCGCCGATGACCGCGTGACACTCTCCCTCGCGGATTTCAAACGAGACGCCGTCCAGCGCGGTGACCGCGCCGAACCGCTTCGTCAGGCCGTCGAGTTGCAGCAAGGCCGTGGTCATATCTGCGCGTGAACCGGACGCCGGCGTCGCGACGGCGCATCACGGGGATGGACGATCGGGCGTCTTCAGCGAGCGCTGGAGCGCCATCACGCCGAACGCGGCGCCGTAAGGCTTGTCGTAAGCGTGCATCGGATAATCCCAGATCGCGCCGTCCGTGCCTTGGATCTTCATCACTTCCCGCTGCAGCGACGCCCGGTACCTCGCCCGGTCGGTCTCGGGCAGCAGTTCCAGCACCCGCGCCGCGTAGTAGTGGCCGAAAAGATAAAAGTATCCCGAGTTCAGATAGTACGTCTCGTGCGGGATCGGCTTGTGCAGGGCGTTGTCCAGCCAGCGATGGTGCTCGAAGAAGACGTCCATCCCCCAGCGCAACGTGTCCTGCGTGACCGGATCGCCGCAATACAGCAGCGCCAGGTTGCACACCTGGATGCGCGAAAGCGATCCCTTGATCTGGTCGATCCACTCCGCCCCGCCCGGACTGGGAACCGCGTTGACGCTGTAGGTGAACGCCCCGGTCGGAAGGCGGCACTGGCGGATCGCCCGCGCGCCGCGCTCGGCCGTCTTCGCGTCAACCTCGATCCCGCAGCGCTTCGCATCCTGAAGGGCGATGACGGCGGCGGCGGTCGTGAAACTGGTGGACCACTGCGGGCGCCGCGTGCGCGGGATGTCGAATTCGAGATAACCCCAGCCGCCGTTGATGGACTGATACTGCGTAAGCTGCTTCGCGTGTCCGGCGGCGACCTCGCGGATGCGCTCGCGCAGCGGCGACTCGGCGAAGCGCGGATGCGCCGCGACCTCCGCCAGCGCCTGAAGGGCGTAGATGTTCGCCCAGCAGTTCATCGTGTCCCAGTCGCTGGGCCTGCGCAGGACCGGATTCGCCAGCAGGTAGTCAATTCCCTTGTTCAGCGACGCTGCGTCTTCAGCCGTGTCGCCCGCCTCCAGCAACGCAAGCACGCACAACCCGGTCGTGGCGACCTTCCACGTCAGGTGGGTCTCCGGGTTGCTCCAGACGTCGCCGGTGAAGGTGTTCGTCCCGTCCTTCAGACCGCCCCACGACCCGTCCGGGTTCTGATCCTTCGCCAGGAAGCCCAGCCCGCGCGTGATCGCGGTCCGCACCTGCTCGAGGGTCGGCTCGGGCTTGGCGGATTCGACGGTCGCCGCGGCGACCGGTTCGCCGACGGGAGGCGTCGAATCCTGCGCTGAAGCGGCGGCGGCGGCGACGCACGCGACCAGGCCGAGCCCCGGAATCAACGCACTGCGCCGGAAAAAAGACCGATGCGCCGGGCGCTCCGCCCGCGCCGGTGGGACACTTCTGCGAAACCAGGTTGCGGACATCGTTCAATTCTCCCCGGCGGGCTTCGTTTCAGCGGCATCGGTCTTGATCGGCTCATCCTTGTCCGGCTGGGCCTGAAGCTTCTTCAGCGCCTCGGGATCGAGGTCCGAGAGTTCCTGCTCGACCTTCGCCAGATCGTTCTCCGCGTTCATCAGCTCCATCCTGCGGTCGATCCGCGAGGACTGGATGTTGCGCTGGGCGGCGGCGATTTCCCGCTCCTTGTTCTCGACGCCGAGCTTCATCTCCTCCTTCTCGCGGGGGATCGTCTCGGTCTTGAGCGTGTTGAGATCCTTCTTCTGGAGCACGAGGTCTCGACGGGATCGCTCGAGCCGGCGGCGGGCGCGCTCCAGCACGATCTCCTTGGTTTCCGTGGCGATCTCGTCCGCCTTGTAGGTGATTTCGAGCTGGGCCAACTCCTCCTCCTGCTCCTTGATGCTGTCCTCGCCCCACTGCACGCCAAGGGTCGCGCGGTCGATGCGCTGCGGCGCGCCGTTCTTCTCGAAGTCCTCGAGGCGGCGCTTCGCCAGGTTCAGTTCCGCGGTCATGCGGGTCATGTTCGACTTGTGATCCTCCTCGGACTGGTCGATCGAGAGTCGCGCCTTTTTCAGGCGCTGCTTCGCGACGGCGTGGCGCTGGAGGAGGTCCGCCAGCTTGCGCTCCTTCTCCTTCGCCTCCTTCGCCTCGTCCTTGACCTCGGTCTGCAAAGCGGCGGAGGGCGCCGCCTGCGATGTTTCCGCCTGTCCCGACAGCGCCGACTTCTGCGTATCCGCCTGCGCCGTCCGCTCCCCGCCGGACTGGCAGCCCGCGATCGCCCACCAACATCCGGTCAACGCCAAGCCTGCGACCAACCTGCTCATGATTCGTTTTCCTTCCACGTGCCCGACCCGGGGGACGACCCGACCCCCGCCGCGCCTCACGTTCGGGATCCGCGCTACCCCTTCACGGCGTTCAAGGTTAAGCTCGCCGCCGCGACAACGCCAGAGGCGCGCGACGGCGGCGCGGCCGACACGCCTCTTGCACGTCGCCGGGAAATGAGGAGGGATGCGCCCGCGTGTTCGGTCCGGCGGACTGGGGGGTCTTCATCGGATACTTCGCCGTGACGCTGGCGGTGGGGTTCTGGTCCGGACGCCGCGAGCGGAACACGACGGATTTTTTTCTCGGCGGGCGGCGCCAGCACTGGCTGCTGGCGGGCATGTCGATCATCGCCACCGAGGTCAGCGCCCTGACGCTGATCGGCGTCCCGGCGGAGGCATACGCCGCAGACTGGAGCTACCTTCAGCTTTATGCCGGCGCGTTCCTCGGACGCTGGCTCATTGTCTTCCTGCTCCTGCCGGCGTTTTACGGGGGGTCGGTGACCACCGTCTACGAGTACCTCGGGCAGCGCTTCGGGCGCCGGACGCAGACCACGGCCGCCCTGTGCTTCATGTTCTCGAAGATCGTTGGCGGGTCGATCCGTGTCCTCGCATCGGCCATCGCGGTCTCCGAGACCTTTGACTGGTCGTTGCCGTGGGTGATCGGCGGCATGATGGTGGTCGTCACGGCGTACACGACTCACGGCGGGATCAAGGCGATCCTCTGGACGGACCTGCTGCAAGCGCTGACGTTCATCGGCGGCGGCGTCGCGGCGCTGGTGTTCCTCTTCCTGCTGGTGCCGGGCGCGTGGCACGAGAACGTCGCCGCCGCGTGGCATTCGGGCAAGATGCACACGTTCACGTGGCGACCGGCGGAGGGCGTGCCCTGGGACAAGGTCTTCTGGCTGCTGCTGGTCAGCTCGACGCTCCAGAACATGGCCGCGCTCGGGACGGATCAGGATCTGACCCAGCGCATGCTGACCTGCCGGGACGTGCGGCAAAGCCAGCGCTCCCTGATCTTCAATCTCTTTGCGGGCTTCCCCATCGTGTGCCTGTTCCTGTCCGTCGGCACGATGCTCTATCTCGCGTACTCCGGGGGGCACGCGCCCGGACCGACGCCGAACGTTTCACGCGAAGGCGTGTTCCCCTTCTTCATCGCGAACACGCTTCCGTCGGGCGTGGGGCTGCGCGGATTGCTCGTAACGGCGATCTTCGCGGCCTCGATGTCCAGCGCCGCGTCGGCGCTGGGGGCGCTGTCCTCCAGCGCGGTCACCGACCTGTACCGGCCTTTCATGACGCTGCGGGCCCCGCAAGGGCACGCGCGGTCGGAGGCGCATTACCTTCGCGTCGCTCGCGGTCTGACCTTTGCGTTCGGCGCGATTCTGGCGGCCGTGGCGTTCGGGTTACGCGGGTCGCAGGGGCTGTTGTGGGAGGCGCTGAGTTGGGCGGGGCTGGTGTTCGGAGCGATGCTGGGCGTGTTTCTTCTGGGCGTGCTGACGAAGACGCGCGGGAGCGACCGGGCCAACCTCTGGATCATGTTCTCGTCGGCGGTCCTGCTGGCGTGGTTCAAAATCGGTCAGTCGGTCTTCCCGACGGAACCGGCGAGGTCCGCCGACGGCGTCCCATCGTGGATGTTGTTCTTGTTCCCGGCGTGGCAGTCGGCGGTGGTCTGGCCGTGGTGGATCATCATCGGAACAGTCTGGACCTTCGGGTGGGGATGTTGCTTTGCAAGGCCGGCCGGGTCGGGTTCCGGCGCCGCGGATCACCTTGCCTCGAGCAGGAACTCGAGCCCCAGCAGGTAGCTGCCCACGCCCACCGAGCAATGCTTCACCTTCGCCGACACGGATTCCTCGCCGTCGTTGATGTGCAGGACGACGACCGATCCCTCGGGCACGCCTTCGCTGCATCTGACCGCGGCGCCCCGGGTGCTCAGATTCGTGCATTGACCGTAGTACGCGCGCTCGTCAGGCTGCCCCGCCCGCACGCGCACGATCGCCGGAGCGTGCCAGTCAATCCGCGGATGCTTCCTTTTGCCGGAGTAATGATCCGGGCGACCTTCGGACGCCGCTTGTTCAAGCCACTCCCGGACGACGTCCGCCGGTTTGCGGGTTGCGGCTCCCTGCGGTTTCGCGGTGATGTACGCCATCGTTCAACTCCCGGCGCCGTTCCAGCCTCCGGTCCTCGCGCCACGCTCCCCGACGCCTTCAGGACGATCCTTCGTCTGAGGCTCTTACGGATTGACGGACGCCGCGTCCTGAAGGTTGAATCCGCGGCAAGATTCATCCGGTTGTTCTAGGACCGCAGGCCCGGCGGCACGCGGCAGGGTCAGTAACGATGTCCGATAGCGACGACGGTTATCTGCTCGACGTGGATCGCGCGACGGTCTGCTACCGGACCTCCGCGGGCGCTGGGGTCCGCGCGCTGGATCAGGTCTGCCTCCGCCTTCGCGAAGGCGAGGGGCTCGCGCTGGTCGGCGAAAGCGGAAGCGGCAAGTCGACGCTGGCCCGCGCGGTGATGCGGCTGATCGATCTTCATTCCGGCTGCATCCGGTTTCGCGGAGACGAGGTGTCCTCGCTGCGGAGCGACGCGCTGCGGCGTTTCCGGCGCGAGGTCCACCTGGTGTTTCAAGACCCCGCGGGAAGTCTGAATCCGCGCCGGTCGGTCCGCGATCTGGTGTCTGAGCCTTTGCGAATTCACGGCGCGACGTCCCGCAAAACGGTTTCCGTCCGCGTCGCGCGAGCCCTTGAGGACGTCGGGTTGCGCCCCGACTTCCTCGATCGTTACCCGGGCGAGTTGTCCGGCGGACAGCGGCAGCGCGTCGCGCTCGCGCGGGCCGTCGTCACGGATCCCCGACTGCTCATTCTGGACGAGCCGACCAGCGCGCTGGACGTTTCCGTGCAGGCGGAAGTGCTCAACCTGCTGATCGACTTGCGCAAGCGGCGCGGCTTGTCGTGCCTGCTGATTACGCACAACCTCTCGATCGTGCCTTTTCTGTGCGAACGCGTCGCGGTCCTGGAGCGCGGGCGGCTGGCGGAGTCGGGCGAGGTCAGCGCGGTTTTCGGCGCTCCGGTCGCGGAGTACACGCGGAACCTGCTGGCCGCGGTCCTGCCGCCGCCGCTGCCGGACGACCGGCGGATTCGCATATGAGCGACAACCGGCGCTGGGGCGAGCGTCTCAGGCTGCGTCCCGCGATAAGGCGCAGCGATGTCCACCCGTCGCCGGCGCCGTCAAGGCTGACGCGGATATCCGAGGCGCATTCCCGGCGGCGCAGCGGGCGCGGCGCCGAGCTCGTTCGGTCGAAGCGACGCTCCGGGGCGCTCCGTCGCCGCGCGGTCCTGAGGCGTCGCCGCGCCCTCGACCGGGGTTGAACCGGTGCGGTCGGCGGGCACGCCTTCGGACGACCGGCGGGCCTGCTCCTGCTGCCGGGCGAGGTTGCCCTGTTCCGCGGCCATCGCGGACAGGAGCTTGCTCATCAGCGCCGGCGACTGTCCCGCGATCAGGATCGCCTTGCCGTAGTCCTCGCGGGCCCGGGCATGATCGCCCAGTTCCGTCGCGCAGTTCCCGCGCATGACCAGCGCGCTGACGTTGTCCGGGAACAACTCGAGCACGCGGTCCAGATCGGCGATCGCGGCGGAAGGCTCCGACCGCATCATCCGCGCCATCGCCCGTCCGAGCATCGCCAGGACGGCGTCCGGCCGCCGCTGCAGCGCTTCGTCGAACGACGCAACCGCCGCGCCGGTGTCCCCGAGGTGCAGATCGACGATCCCTCGCAGCGTGCGCCCGAGGTCGATCTGAGGATCGAGTTCCAGCGCCTCGGCGATGTCCTCGCGCGCTGACTCCGCCCGTCCGGCCATCAGACGCGCCACCGCCCGAAGCAGGTACGCATGCGCGTCCTGAAGATGCCGCTGGATGAACTCCGACGCGTCCGTCTCCATCCGATCGAACTGCTCCGTCCGGCCGTAAAGCAGGGCGCGCACATAACGCGCGGCGTCATTGTTCGGGTCGCCGTCGATCAGCAGCGTGACCAACTCGAGATGCCGCTGAGGCGCCGCGTCGTCCTCCAGCGCCCGGATCAGGACGTCCAGTTTCGGGTCCGGCTCCAGCGGGTCGAACACCAGCACCAGGTCGTTGAGCGGACCGGCCTGCGTGAACACGTCCGCCGCCGCCAGCCGGCTCAGCCCGTCGAGCGTCCCCAGATCGCCCGCCTGCACGTTCATCGTCAGGAGGTTGGCGACGCTCCCCGTGATGCCCTCGGCCTGCGACACGATCGACGGCGCATTCCGCTCGACGATCTCGCGCCCGGCGCCAAACACCAGCGACTCCGCCGGGAAAAGGCGCGCCAGCATCGCGCTGACCGGATCCCCGGGACGAGCACCGGGTCGCGGCCGGTTCCCGGGCGGCGATTGCGGTCCGCCGGCTTCGCGTCCCGGACCCGGACGCGGCGGCGGTCCCGGCGGCGGATCCGACGGATCCGCCGCGGTCACGACGGGACGCTCGATCCGGTCGCCGCCGTCCACCAGCGTTCCGTCGCGCTGAATGCGGCGGATCGTGTCCCGCTGACGGACGATCACGTACGCGCCGCACGCCACGATCAGCAGCACCGCGGCCGCGACCACGCCGATCTTGTGACGCCCGAGGAAACGCCTCCCGCGCTCGACCGCGCCGGCCCGACGGGCCTTGATCCGACCGCGCGACAGATACGCATTCAGATCGTCACGGAACTCATGCGCCGTGGCATAACGACGCGACGGGTCACGCTCCAGGCTCTTCAGGCAGATCGTCTCCAGATCCCCCGGAATCCGCTCATTGACCAGCCGCGGGGCGCGCACGTCGCCGGTCAGAATCTGCGTGATCACCGTCTCGCGCGTGCGCCCGGAAAACGGCGGGTGCAGCGTCATCCACTCATACAGCGTCGCGCCCAGCGAGTAAATGTCGCTGCGCGCCGTCATCGTCCCGTCTCCGCTGATCTGCTCCGGCGCCATGTACAACGGCGAGCCGACAACCTCGCTGGTCATCGTGATCCCCGGCTGCTCGATGATCCGCGCCAACCCGAAATCCGTCAGCAAAAGACGCCCGTCGCGGCTGAGCATCAGATTGTGCGGCTTGATGTCGCGATGAATCACGCCTTGATCATGCGCGTACGCGAGCGCGTCGGCGATGCGCGAGAGCTGCGCCGCAATCACCTCGAACCGGTCCGCCGCCGCCGACCACGCCCCGCTGCCGGCCAGCATCACCGCGGTGTCCTCGGCGGAAAGCTCGCGCGCCTTCGGCGCCGGCGTCGCCCCCGACCCGGTCCGGTTCAGAATGCGCGTCGCGTCAAGATCCTCCTCCGGCGCTTCCAGCCCCGCGCGCTGACGCTCCTCGCGGATGATCTCATGAAGCCCACGGCCCTCGATCAACTCCATCGCGTAGTAGTAAATCCCCTGATCCTCGCCCAGGGCGAAGATCGGGACGATGTTCGGGTGATGCAGCTTCGCCGCCGCCTGCGCCTCGCGCTGAAAACGCACCACGTTCCCGCGCGATCCGGCGATGTGCGGCGCGAGCACCTTGACCGCCACCAGCCGCCGCAGCGACTGCTGCCACGCCTTGTACACCGTCCCCATCCCGCCGCGCCCGATCATCTCGCGCAGCTCGAACTCCCCGATCACCTGTCCGGGACGGTTCACGCCGGATCCCGTGGCGTCGAAGGGCGCGCGTTCCGATGCGCCGCTGGGCGGCGGGTTGATGGAGGGTTCATTTATCGACACACAGGCCTCCTGCGCGTTCCCGATCCTCTTCTACCTTTATTGACGGAGCCACGTCCTGTCGCCCCGTCGAAATGCGCGGCTCCTGACAACCCCCCGAGTCTGGTCGCCAGCCGCCGAGCTTACCGCACAGGTAGATTCGCAGACTCCCGGGCAA
Organism: Phycisphaerae bacterium; assembly: GCA_022072505.1. GTDB lineage: Bacteria > Planctomycetota > Phycisphaerae > UBA1845 > UBA1845 > JABWBH01. The sequence goes on along the minus strand of JAJVHU010000019.1, from coordinate 51,927 downwards.
TATGCGATTCAACTTTGCTTCACCGATTATAACCCGGCCAACGCGTTCAGGTTGGGTTCCACCGGATGATCAAATGACGTTTTTGAGGATCGCAACGAACTTACATCTACGCCCCCTCTTTAAGTTTAGTGAATACAAAAAGTTAGACAACATCGACCCCTCGCGTCGCTTAAATGCCCCCGATCCCGGCGTCTGTTATTCATTCAACAACCCGCACCCGGCCGGCGGGTACGCCCCGCTCCCGTGTAGACGCCCGAGACGGAAGTACGTTTGCACCACTTGGCGCACATACTCACGCTCGGACGGACTGACCTCGCGGATCTGACGCGCGGGAACGCCCATCCAGACGGTTCCCGACGGGATCACGGTTCCGGGCGTTAACAGCGCGCAAGCTCCGATAATGCATCCCTCGCCCACGTCGCATCCGTCAAGCACGACCGCTCCCGTCCCGATCAAGGCCTCGCGCCCGACGCGACGACAATGCACCACCGCCCGGTGACCGATCGACACCTCGTCCTCGATGTGCAGTGGAACGCCGGTTTGCGTGTGAATGATCGTCCCGTCCTGCACGTTGACCCGACGCCCGATCCGGATCGCGGACACGTCGCCGCGGATCATCACGTGATGCATGATCGTCGACTCGTCACCGATCGAGACGTCGCCGCCGACGTACGAGGTCGGTGCGATGTACACGTTGCGGCCGATCTGCGGCGCCTTGCCGACCCCTTTTGCTTCGTTCATACCCCTGCCTCGCCCGTCGTTGCGGTCACAAGACGGACACGTTCATCCGTCGGCATCCCGATCGGAGCTTCGCGGGCGCCTCATCTACCCGACATCAACGTTGATTGATCGTCAGGCTTCTTAAAAAAACGTCCAACGAGACGATAATGTACTACGGCGCGGAACCCTCTCCCGCTTGCGGTTCACCCGACCCGGGCGCCGTGAGAAACTCAGGAAGATAAAACGGCGAGCCGTCGGAGATGTGCTGAATCATGCGGGCGACGATCGACCCGGTCAGTTCCCGGACGCGCTGCGGCGGATACCCGACGGCGGCGAAATCCACGACCCCGCCGTCCGCGTGACAATCCGAGCATATCAGCGCCTCGGTCCGCCGCAGCGGATGCAGCCGGTCGACAAGGTCTTTTCTTTCCGCGTCGGTCATTGCGACGGCCGCGCGGAAACGCTCAACCTCGCTTTCCACCCCAGGATGCGCCAGGATCGGCGCCTCGGCGTCCGCGCCGCGCAGAGCGAGCTTCGCGCCGTACTCGCCGCGGAAGTAGCGGGGCAGGACCGCCCTCGCCCCGGCAAGGATATCCGTCGTTTCAACCGCCTCCGGCGACAGGCGGCTCAGATGATCCGCCAGCGTAACGAGGATCTCACCGTCCTGGGCCTCGACCGCCGCGCGGCGCAGGAGGTCCACGAGCATGCGACGGGCGTCTTCGTCAAACCGGTCAGGATGCGCCTCGACCGACAGCAGTTTCGCGTAAGCATCGAGAACGGCCGGAGCGCCGCGGGACGCGCCTGTCGCCGGGTCATACCAGGTCAGGTTCAGCGGTGGCTCGTCGGTCTGCATGTGACAAACGCCGCAGTGCATGCTCGTGGCGTGCATATTGAGAAACGCCCGGACCTCCTTGCGCTCCGCATGAGGCAGCGGCGGGTGGCATCCGCTGGTCGTGCAGTTGTTCGCCCGGTCCGGCTGAATCCACGTGTCGAGGCGATGATAATGCGAAAGCGGCGCTCGGGCGTGCTCCACCGTCCGCAACCCCGCCCACGCGGCGCGGTCAGTCTCGATAACGCGGCTGTCCAGGCGCCGCGGAAGCTGCGTCACTTGCGCCGGCGCCTCCGCCGGAAGCATCAACGTGTAAACCAGGTAGCGGAACGCGAGGAAACTCGAGTAAGCGATCAACCCGATCAGGGCGAGGGCGTAACCACGCTTTGCAAGGGTGCGCGCCGCGCGCCCCAGAGCGCTGCCCCAGCGAGCCGCGCGACCGGTCGATGACCCGCTCATGTCGCGCCTCCTTCCTCGTGCGGACGCAGCCCCAGCTCCCTTGCGGCGTCCTCGACGAACGCCGCGTGTCCTTCGATGAGTTCCCCGGGCGGCGTCGTTCCGGTGATCGTCGCCGGCGACAGCGGAAACACATGCGGCGACAACATGACGTTGTACGTGTGCAGGATGCCGACGTGGACCAGCGCGAGAAACGCCTCATACGTGTGCGCGATCGCCGCGAGGTTGAACACCCGTCCCGACATCAGGTGCGACGCCGTCTGCTCGCCCCAGAGGATCATGCCGGTCACGCCGAGGATCATCGTCCCCCAGAAGACGCCGATGTACTCGAACTTCTCCTTCAGCGCGAAACGCCCGAACTTCGGACGATCGGACCGCAGGAAGAAAAGATACGCCAGAAGGTGCCGTAGTTTGCGCAGATCGTCCAGCGTCATCCACATCGGCAGCGCCAGCAGCGACGACAACAGGCCCGCCGGACGCCCGTCCGGACCAGGGCGCCGCGACCGCCTCGCCACCAGCAGCATCGTGTGCAGCATGTGTCCCAGGAAACCGAGCACCAGCAGGATTCCCGCCCAGTGATGCAGCGCCCGCGCCGCCGCCAGCCCGCCGAACCCGCGGATCAGCCACGCCGACCACCCCTGATCCGCGAACTTCATCGGGAAGCCCGTCAGCACCAGCAGCACGAACAACGCCGCCAGGATCCAGTGTTGAATCCGCTGCGGAACCGTGAAGCGAACCAGCCGCCGGCGTCCTGCCGGATCCGACATCAAGCGCTGCGCCAGCTCCCGCACGTGCTCGTCGCGCGGCGACTCCCGACCGGCGACAAGCTGCAGCAGCTCGAGAACGGCGAGAACCGCGGACGGCCCGAACGTCAACGTCGTCAGCAGAATGAACGCCGCCGCCAGCAGATACTCGATCGTTCCGCGCGACGCCGCGAGGTCGAGATGCACCCCCGTGTCCGCCAGGCTCGGCGACGCGCCGGGGTGACAGGCGATCGTGCTGCACGTCGTCGCAAGCCGGTCCGTGTGCGTCGGAGCGGCCGGGTCGGTATGCGCGAGCATCGCGTGAACATCGCGTCCGCCTGAAGCATGACACGAAATGCACGACGCCGTCGACTCGTCCCCGAGAAGCGCCGCCTTCCCGTGAAACGTGCGCATGTAGCTCGCCACCGCGTCGTGACGACCGGGTTCGGCGTGAAACGCCGGATCGCTGTGACACACTGCGCACACTTGCGCAACCTCCAGCGTCGATCGCGCGGGTTGCAGGCGGGCGGCGACATGCTTCAGCGCGTACGCCACGTCCACGCCGAGCTGATCCTTATGACACGTCGTGCAGCGCGCGAGGGCGTCGTCCCCGAACAACGTCAGTTGAGGCAGCGCACGCTCAATCCCGCGGAACACGGGCTCGTCATGACAGTAGAGGCAGTCCGACTGTCCGGACGCCAGCAGCGGCCCCTCCGCGAAGCGCAGCCCGCGCATCTCCCTCGGATCATGCACGCCGCCGCGAAGCGCCTCGGCGACTCCCGCGTGGCTGAACGTCGTCATCACGCCGGACGCCCCGGCGACGTGGCAAGTCCGCGTGCAGTCCACGCGCGACACCGGGGCGTGAGGAACCACGCGAACCTCCTCGCGCGGGTGACAGTCGGTGCAGGCGAGCCGCGCGTGCGGACCGGCAAGATCGTGCATGTACGACGGGTCAACGAAGAAAACGTGCAACTCGTCCCGCTGACGGTCGTAACGCGAAAGCCCGCGAAACTGGTGGCACAGCAGGCAGTTGTCCGGGTCAGCGCTCTGCGCGACGCTCAACGTGGCGGCGGCCGACTCCAACAACAGGAACAGACTGACAAGGTACGTCCTTCGCATCGGCATCCGTCGCAGATTGTCGGACCGGAGCGTGCCCGCCGGTCCGATCCGCGCCGGATTGTAAGCCCCCGTCACCGCGTCGCCAGCGGCAGCGCGAAGTGATGACTCGAAATCCGCATCCGATTGCGAAGGTAAAATCGGTGCGCATCGAAGCGCTGCACGCCGGAGTCGAGGTGGAACTCGTCGCACCCCTCGCGGCGCGCCAGCGCGATCAGAAAATCGAACAGCGCCTGCCCGTATCCCTGCGACCGCCGCGCCTCGTCCGTCACCAGGTCATCCACATACAGGACACGACCCCACGCCAGCGCGTCGAAAAACCGGAACCCCGCAACCGCCGCAACCTTTCCGTCAGCATCGACGGTTCCGGCCAGGCGGTAGCCCTGCTCCCGCTGGCGAGCCGCCCCCGCGAGAAACGCCTCTCGACTCAGGTGGGGGCGAAGCTGAGCCATCACCGGGTAACACGAAGCGACTTCCTCCGGCGTCAACATGAACTGCACCGTCATGCGCGATTCCCCGCAATAAACTCACGTGACTCCCGGCGCTCCCCCCACCTGGCACGCCGCCTGAACCGAATACGGTCGAAGGCCGACGGGATGACGTCAAGACAAGTTGGCGAGTCTGCAAGGTCGGGGTTGAGACGCCCTACATCGGGCGCGACCGAACCGCAACCCGTCAGGAACCGGCTCCTTCCCTCTGCGAATTCCGGAAAACGCTTCCTGACCGGCTCGCCCTCCCACGACAACCGGAACCGGTTTCGGTTCCCGGCGACCCCCGCGGGGGCATCCCCGGGCGTCTTCGTCAGATAAAGTAGGGTGAATGCAAGAACCTGCCGGAATGCGACGTTGAAGTAAACTGGAACCAGGCAGGATCGGTCTGCGCGGGCGGACCGGCCTATCCGGTTGGAATGAGGTACGCTGGCGACTTGGCCGACAGGCCGGATTTGCGTCGCCGAACCTGAGTGGGATAGCATTCCGCGCAGTTACCGGACTTCACGCGGCGGTGTTGTGCCGCCGATCGGGCTGGCGGATTCAAGGATCCAGGAGATCTGAAGATGCTTCGTTCAAAAACGTTTGTGCGTGGATTGATGGCGCTGGGGTTGGTCGTCGCGGTGGCGGTGCCCGTGTCGGCGCGGTTCAGCGACGTGATCGACGACTGCAAGGCGGTTGTCGCCAAGATGGATGAGTCGAAGGTTCCGCTCGGCAAGGCCGTCGAGGCGGCTGAGGCGCATGCCAAGGGTCGCGCCGTCCTGGCGATGGGCGCCGTCACGGAAGGCAAGCTGTCCTACTCCGTCTACTGCGTCGTCGGCGACAAGCTGATGAACGTGACGGTGGACGCGACGGGCAAGGCCGTGGCGAGTGAGGAAGCGACGGAGTTGCCCCTCGACGACGACAACGATGACGCGCCGACGGGCAAGAAGGGCGACAAAGAGAAACCCGAAAAGACCGAGAAGGAAAAACCGGAAAAGGGCGACAAGAAGGACAAGGGCAAGAACGGCGGCTGATGCGCGGAGCGCCGGATAATGACGGACGTGCGGGCCGCGGCGCGGGAGCGCCGCGGCCCGTCTCATCTGCGCCTGAACGACCCCGCAAACGTTTGTCTCGAAAGTAACAATGATTGACAACGCCGCTCATCCGCCCGCAATCGACGATGCCGATGCGACCGGCGCTTCCGGTGCTTTCAGCGCCTCCAGCGCTCCCGGCGCCTCCAGCGATTCCGACGTCACCGGCGCTTCCGGCGCCACGGACGCCGCGCAGTTCTGGTCGCTGGGCGCCGCGCTGCCCGAGACGCCGCCCGACGACCCTTCCGGCCAACCTGAACCGTCGATGCTTGAGCAGCTCGGAGCATCGCCCTTTGAACGCGGCGGATTTCCGCTGATCGGCTTCCTCGCCACCGTCTACGAGAAATGCAGCCACGAAGCCCAACGCCGCCTCGATCCCCGGCCTCCGGATCCCGCCCGCTCGAGTGTAAGCTGAGTCCCGGTTTCAAAACCGAGCCGCGCGGCTTCAGCCCGCGCGAATTCCGCTGCGAGCTATGACCAAATCCTGTGGATGACCTGAAAAGAAAGGCGGCGTATCCTGGGTGGATATTGAAGTTCACCCTTTACGAAATGAGGCAGGGTACTGCGGAAGCGGCGGGGTTTCCAGGGGGATCGAGCTCGGCACTGGGCGCCGGATCCACGTTGGGGTTTCCAGAGGTTTCGGGACAGGACGTGCTGACGGGCCTCTTGCGCGACGGGGCGCAGCGGCTGCTGGCCCAGGCGATCGAGGCCGAGGTGGCGGCGTACCTCGAGAAACATGCCGCGTGCCTCGACAGCCGCGGTCATCGGCTCGTGGTGCGCAACGGTTACAAGGGTAAGCGGCGGATTCAGACCGGCCTCGGTCCGGTGACGGTTCGCCAGCCGCGGGTGCATGATCGACGCATCGTGGGGCGGCGGCGGGTCGAGGTTCACAACGTCGGGCGCCGCGCCGCGCCGCGGAGGAGGTCGTCCGTCGAGGCGTTGAGGTCTTCGGGTCGCGCATCGGCGGCGCAACTGATGAGGAATGCCGAAGCGCGGACGCGAGTCGGCGTTCGGCATCGCCTTCGACTGAGGAATGCCGAAGCGCGGACGCGAGTCGGCGTTCGGCATCGCCTTCGACTCGACGGTACGTCATGCAGGATGTCGACGTCGACGGCCAGGTCATCGCGCGTTTCACTTCGAAGATTCTGCCGCCATACCTGCGGCGGACGCGGAGCATCGAGGAACTGATCCCGTGGTGGTATCTGAAGGGCATCAGCACCGGCGACTTCAGTGAAGCCTTGATGGCCCTGCCCGGGCCGGACGCGCCGGGACTTTCGGCCTCGACGGTGGTGCGGCTCAAGGAGAGCTGGCAGGCGGACCATTAACCCGGTCTTCCAATAGTTGACGCCGCGTCTGTACGAACGACTGGATTATGCCGATGTTTTGCAGTCGCATTCAGTGGAGCGCATGTAAACCATTAGATGCCCGGAGTCATACGAAGCCTGGAGCAAGCGTTCGCTGGCGGACAAGCGGTGCGTCTACTTCTGGGTGGATGGCATTCACTTCCATGTTCGCCTGGGGAACGCAGGTGAAGGCCCCGACGAGAAGCGTCAATGCATCCTGATCGTGATGGGCGCTGCTGACGTTCTATGATTTTCCGGCGGAGCATGGGATCCACCTGCGAACCACGAATCCGATCGAGAGCACGTTCGCCACGGTGCGATTGCGGACGGTGAGAACGAAAGGTTGTGGATCGCGAATGGCCACGCTGACGATGGTGTTCCGCCTGGTGCAGTGCGCCCAGCAACACTGGCGGGCGCTGAATGGCTCAAGCTTGCTGCCGGACGTGATCGGAGGAACTCAGTTCGTCAACCAACTCAGGAAAGACGCCGCCTGACAGAGGGACGTCCACAGAAATTGACAATAGCTCCTTGGTCCGATCGCTCACTTGCTTCGAGTGGCTGAAACCTCAATGTTTGACGTCAAACTATTAATGGGGTCATCCAATAGTTTACACACGTTGAACCTGATTACAGCGATTTCTCGCGGCTTACGCAGTCGACACACTTCGCGCTACGTAAACTATTTGATGACCGGGTTAATAGTATCAAAACCCCAGGCCGCGGTTTTGATGTCCTCGATCATTCAGGGGATCTCCTTCCTTCAGAAACGGCAAAAGTCGAGATAAGCCGGCGTGGCGCCTCCGAGCCGCGCCCGTCAGGAAGCGTTCTTTTCCCGTCCGCACCGGCGGATTTTGAAACAGCGTGTAAGCCGGCGTGGCGCCTCCGAGCCGCGCCCGTAAGGAAGCGCATCCCCCCCCCCACGCCGATCGCCGCCGCTCTCCATGGATCGCGCCCGCCCTTTACGTCGCGCAGCGAGGTCAAGAGCAAGGAAGCGCGTTCCCCCGGCGTTGTCCGACGATCACAGCGCCGACAAAATCGCTAGTCGAAGGCTGTCGTGGCCTCCGCCGCCGTCAGGGCTCCATCCCCGCGCGCGTCCGAACCCGCTTCCATTCGGCTCGCAATCCCAGACGATCCACCCATTCGAGGATGTAAGCGGTGTCAATCGGCTGCGGACACAGCTTCAGGATGCCGACGATATCGCGAAGGCGCTTGTCGGAGCCGCGTTCGCGGAAGTATTCGAGCTTCTTGATGATGACGTCTTCGGGAGAGGCCATCATGACGCTTGCCTGCGGGCCGATCTGGACCTTTGACCGACGTGCGAACCGACTTCGGTTGAACTCGGAATCCGCCGCAATCATGAAGTCCGCCTTGAGTCCCGCTTCGGAGTGGATCACGTTGAACTGCGCATGGCGAGCCACGGCGTCGCGGACCGCTTCATCGCTGACGTAATAGGGCGGTTGCGGAAAGGATGCACAGAAAGGCGCAATCTTTCCCGGCGTGAGGGCGAGGACGATGTCCACGTCGTTGGTCAACCGCGGCTCGCCGAAATAGATGGAAGCGATTGAACCCGTAACGAGGTAAGGGATGCCGAGCCTTTCCATGATGCCGGCACACTCGGCGACGAGATCAACCGGGTCCATGGAGCATCCTCCTGGAAACCCCTTCTTGAACGGCCTGTTCAGGCCAGTCCGGATGGGCCGCCCGAATGGAGCACTCGACAAGCTGCCGCGCGGATCGGAACATCCCGTTGAGCATTCGCAGCCGCTCTTGCCCGCTCTTGGCGCGCAGGATGGGGATCATGGCTTCGTCGAGGCGTCGGCGTGGGAGTACGTGGTGAGCATACTGATAAGAAGAAGATCCGAGTTCTATGATCGATGGTGTGTTCTCTTCGCATCTGTTAATTACCTGGTCGTCTCGATGCGCACGACAGCCGGGGCGAACTGTGCGGTTAGTTCGTCGAGGGACAGGAGTGTAGCCTCGGAAGCAGGCGACTCAATGCCTTCCATGACTCTTGCAGTTGTTAGCAACGGTTGTAACCAATCCGACTTTACTGCGAACAACATACTTTGAGGTATGTCGCCTGTGTTCAAAAGATAGCCAAACCCGAGTTTGGAGGTAACAATGCCGATGACTACACCGCGCTCGTCAAGTAAAGGACCACCGCTGCCTCCAGGATGAACGCTCATCTCAACCTGAAATTGTGAAGTTCTATCTTCAAGACCGGAAAGGCCGCTGAGAATGCCTTCATGAACGCTCAGTCTGTTGCCAAGCAGATGCGCGATCTGAAATCCCATGGCGAAAACTCTCTGTCCCTGCCGGGCCTCGGCGGATCGCCCAACCCGGAACGGCTGGATTGTTGCTGAACAAGGGGCAGCAAGCTCCAGAATGGCGAGATCCGTGTCGGGGTCCGATGCAATGCATTTGGCTCCTACCTCAAGCGAGTTGACAAAACACTTGATGTCGGTTGCTCCTTGCACGACATGTTGATTTGTGACGATGTGCGAGCGAGAAACCAGGAATCCCGATCCGTGGCTGCTCTTGGGAACCTCTATAGCCTCAGGGCGACTCGTATGTGTCATGGCAAGCCGAGATTTCAGGACTCGGTCTGGTCCGATGAGATAGGCTCGCTGTGTCGACCCGCCGAGCACGGGCGTGTCTGTCTGTACCGAATACTCTAATGTAGTGGGGTCTAGGAGCCGACCTGTTGAGTCTACCCAGAAATGCCTAGCGCCTTGGACCATAAGCATTTGTCCGTGATACGCGCCTGCATCCAAAGACGGTTTGAAACGAGCACCGACGCGTGTGTAATCCGGCGAGTAGGGTAACAGGCGCTTCGGATGTACACTGATGGTCCGACTCGCGAAGGGAAATCCATCATTAAGGCTGGGATCAGTGCGGTAGATTACGCCTACTCCTTCCGCATATTCGTTATCGCTTCGCCAGAAACCTTCAATTGGATCGAGCTCACGACTGCTAAACTCCTTCTCGAATTGCGCGCGAAGCTGAGGATTCTCGTAACTTCGCATGGGTAGGAAGCAGCCAGTAATCGAAGTGCTCAGTGCCATCAGCATGAGCAGACAACTACCGCCTAAATGCGTATGCGCAGGCAGCGTTGGCTCACGTGCGGCCGTCAGCTCCGACAGTGCATCCAATGCGTTCGCGCGCGCCTCCGCCTTTGTTCGTCCCTGCGAAAAAGCGCCCGGCACTTCGGGGATGGTGGCAACCCACCAGCCGTCTTCGGCAGGCTCGTAAATGATGGTCAGTTCGCGTGGCATGGCATCCTCAGTCAATTATATCGTCGGCCAGGGAGAATCAAACCCCAGGCGGTTTCTCCGAGGATCGTCGCTCATTTATCAACAGCGCGGGTGGGTCAGGCTCGGAAAGGCGCCATGCCCAGCGTGTCCTCTCGGAGAGAGGACATCCTCATTGTCGTGTCGGAGCGACGGCCTATCCCTCTCCAACGAATTACCCCGCCGCGAACACCTTCTGCGCCGCGGCGATCTGGTGACGGGTGAGGTTCATGAACGCGGGATCATCGTGCCGCGCCGCCGGTCGGATTTCAAGCGGCTTCGACCGCCGACCTCGCGCCCGCCCGGCGGCGGACGGAACGCCGGCGACCGTTCAGACCCTGTTTCAACGCCTCACTGACAGGGCGGAATAAGAACGCTTCCTGACGGGCGCGGCTCGGAGGTGCCGCCCCAACTTACACGCCGTTTCAAAACTGCCGGTGCGGACGGGGAAAGAACGCTTCCTTACGGGCGCGGCTCGGAGGCACCGCCCCAACTTACACGCTGTTTCAAAACTGCCGGTGCGGACGGGAAAAGAACGCTTCCTGACGGGCGCGGCTCGGAGGTACCGCCCCAACTTACACGCCGTTTCAAAACTGCCGGTGCGGACGGGGAAAGAACGCTTCCTTACGGGCGCGGCTCGGAGGTACCGCCCCAACTTACACGCCGTTTCAAAATCCGCCGGTGCGGACGGGAAAAGAACGCTTCCTTACGGGCGCGGCTCGGAGGTACCGCCCCAACTTACACGCCGTTTCAAAATCCGCCGGTGCGGACGGGAAAAGAACGCTTCCTGACGGGCGCGGCTCGGTTCTGAATCAGCGTCTTACTTCGACGTCGTCTGAATCGACTCCGCGCCGGGCACGGACGCCAGGTCCGCCCACTCCGGACGCAGATTCGTCAGCCGCACCGAGCGGATGCGCAGCGTCTCGACCGGCACTGCGGCTTCGTCGAGCGGAACGTTCATGATCCGGTCCAGCGTGACGAACGAAGCGTCGCCGACGAGCTGCGCGAAGACGGTGTAACGCCCGTCCCAGTCCGCGTGCCTCGTGTTGCAGATGAAGAACTGACAGCTCGCCGAGTTCGGATCGTCCTCAAGCAGCGCCATCGAGACGCTGCCCTTCTGGTGCGGACGTTGATTGAACTCCGGCGGAACCTTCCGGCCGTCACGGCGGATGCCCGTCCCGTCGCCCACCGGGTCTCCGCAGAGCATGAAATGTCCGGGGGTGATGTGAATCGGCGTCCCGTTGTAGAACCCGTCCCGCGCCAACTCCAGGAAATTCGCCACCGACTGCGGCGCATCATCGTAATAAAACCGCAACGTCAGAACGCCGTAATCGGTGTGTATTTCCGCCTGTTGCAGCGGTGCGATGTCGAGCGTGAGCGGGTTGCTGGTCAGTCGCCCGCCGTAAGGGCTCCACGTCACGCGGTAGCGACCGGGCACGCGAAGCACCGTCGGGTAGAACTTCAGCAGATCGACGACCTGCCCGACGCTCGCCCGCGGCGCCAGGACGATCCGCGCGGGGTTCGCCGGCCGGGCGTAGTCCATCAGGTTCGCCCGCGACGAATTGTCGTTCAGGTTCACGATCGAGATTCCGGCGCCGGCGCCCTCGCCGCTGAAAATGTGCGGAAACGGCAGCCCCATCTCCTTGTCCAGCGCTCCTCCCGCCCCCCCGGGGACGCTGAGCGTGATCGTCCGATCCGTCGTGTTGACCAGCGAGAACTCGACCCAGACCGCGCGACCGACGTCCACGTACCTGGACACTGCGCGAATCCGCGCCTCGACGCCGGATAGATCGTTCGCATCCTGGGCCTTCGCCGCCCCGCAAAACGAAGTGCAAGCCGCGATCGACAGAAGACACGAATGAACGATACGTTGAAAGACCGAGCCGCGCCCCTTATGAAGCGGGGGTTTCGAGCCATCCGAGAAGGTTCTGAAACAGCGTGTAAGCATTGCACTTCCCTGAGGTTACAAACCGCGCACCGCCGGGGACGACCCGCCCGCCGCCCAACCCGCCCTAAGCGGCACGGAACCGCCGACGAATCTCAAGGAGGTTCGACGGCGACAACGCCACTTGTACCCGGTTCTACACTCCTTGCAAACCGCAAGTTGCGGTCCATCCTGCCCGTGTCATGCCGTCGGCAAGACGACGATCCCCGGGATGGGGCGGGGGGTCAGTCCGGTCGCGCCGTTTCCGCGCGTTACCGCACTGCGGATCCGCTTCGTTATCGTGCTGTCCGCCAGTTTCCTTCAGCAGGCCGATAACAACCGGGACGACGGATGACCCAGCGCGGACGCGCCGCACGCACGGAGGCTCCTTCTTGATGATGAACGCCGACTCACACGCACCTCACCCGGATCCGCGGCGCGCCGTCCGACGCGCTCTCGTTTTGCTCAACCCCGGTCGGGTCAGCCGGTTCTACCTCGCGGGTCTGGCGGCCGGCGCCGGGCAGCTCGGGATCGACGTTCGGGCGCTGGAACTCGGCGCCCTCTGGTCACGACCGGACGCGCCGCGCGACCGGATCGCGCGCGAGCTTCTAACCGTCCTCGAACGCGAGAAGATCGACCTCGTCATCAGTTACACGTTCAACGGCGTCTTCGATCTGGCGGTGCTCAAGGACGCGACCGGCCGCGCGACCAGCATCTTCGGCCACGCCGGCGTCCCGCACCTGATGCTCTGGACCGATCACCCGCACTGGGCGCATGAACGCGCCGCGTTGCAGCGCCCCGCGCAGGCGGTGCTTCGTCAGGCGCACCAGCATCACTTCCTCAAGGCCGACTACGCCGCGCAGGAAGTGCGCCGCTTCCTCGGCTGGGAGCGCGTTTACGGATTGTCCGTCGGCGAGGATCCGTCGCTGGTGCGCCCGGCCGAGGGCGTCGCGCCGGAGTTCGATATTGTCGCGGTGGTGGGTTCTCCGCCGTACCTGCCCGAGGAGGTCGCGCCGTTTCTGGATCAGGCTTCGCCCGACACGGAGCAGATCTTCGGCGCGGTGGCGGGGCGAACCGCGCGCATGCTCGACGAAGTGTGGCGCACCCGGGCGGACGCCTTCATGCGGGACAAGCTTGCGCGCCTCGGGCGGGACTGGGTGGAGGCGAAGCGGCGCGATCCGCGTCGGGCCGCGTTCCGACACTTCAGTGACCTCACCGCGCTTCATCCCGACGCCGCGGCGCACCTCACCGAGCACTACGAAATCTACTTCGACGCCCTCCACGCGATGTGGGAGTTCGGCAGGTGGCAGCGGGCGTTCGTGCCGCTCTACCTGAGCCGGCACTTCCGCGTCGGCGTCTTCGGACAGGACTGGTCGAGCGTCGGGCTTCCGGGAAGCGCTGCGTGGGTGAACTACGATCAGCAGTCCGCCGTGTACGCCCGCGGGCGCGTCGCGCTCAACGTCAACCAGTGCAACGACGAGGAAGGCTTGAGTCACAAGGCCTTCCAGATCACCGCCGGCGGCGCCCCCTGTCTTCATCTGGATCGCCCGGGCGTCGCCGAACACTTCGAGCCGGGGCGCGAGATCGCGGCGTTCGCCGATCCGGCTGACGCGCGGGAGCAGGCGGCGGCGCTGCTCGGCGACGAGGCTCGACGGACGGACCTGGCGCAGGGCGGGCTGATGCGCTTCCGCCGCGATCACACGTGGGCGCGGCGGCTGGAGCAGATGCTCTCGCGGATGTTCGACGCCCCGCCGGCGCCGGCGACGGAGGCCGTCGTCACGCTCCGGACGGTCCCGCCGCCTGGGTCAACCGCGGATCTCGAACGCCACGACGGAAACGTCGTCACGCGGGTTCAGTGAGCCGTGGTCGGCGTCGAGCAGCGCCTCGATGCGTGGGATCATCTCCGAAAGCGGCAGGCGGCACAGTTCCTCAAAGCGCTTCAGGTAGGCCCGCGTGTCCAGCTTGGCGGCGCGCGACGGCTCCTGAAAAACGAGTTCGAAACCGTCCGTGTACAACACGACCTTGTCGCCCGGTTCGAGCTGCACCTCCGCCGAGGGAAACGTCTCACCGCCGAACAAACCGAGCAGTCCGCCGGAGGATTTCAGCTCGGTCCAGCCGCCGCCGGCGCTGAACAACAGCGGATACGGATGCCCGCCGCGCGCGAAGCGGAGTTTCCGCGTGCGCGTGTTCAGCAGCGCGTAGCACGCCGTCACGAACTGCGCGTTCGGCAGCGTCTGCGCGACCAGCGCCTCGTTGAGGATCGCCAGCGTCTCCGCCGGATCCAGAACGTCATAACGCTCCCCGGTGATCCGCTTCGGAACGACCGCCTGCTTGATGAAGATGGTCAGCAGGCTCGCCGCCATCCCGTGCCCCACCGCGTCCGCAACGTAGCACGCGACGTGATCCTCGTCGACGCGGAAGACGTCGTAGATGTCGCCGGACACCCAGGACGCCGGGCGGTAGATCGTGCGGAACGTGACGTTGTTGATCGGTTCGGCGATCTTCGGGAGGAAGTCGCGCTGGAGGCGCGAGGCGAGGCGCATCTCCTGGTCCACCTCGCTGAAGTGCTCGTTGAGGCGCTTGCCGAGGCGCTGCATGTGCTCCAGTTCGCTTTCGATCTGGCGGACGTAGCGCTGATGACGGCTGACCGTGGCGAGGCGCAGGGCGAGATCCGCTTCCCCCGCGCCGCGCGGGGCGAAATCCAGCAGGGAATCATCCCGAACGCGATGCGCGCCCGGATCGTCCGCCACCACCACCGACGCCACGCGCCCCGCGTCGAGCGTGCGGTACAGATCCTCGACCGCCTCCCGGTCGCCGCCGCCGCCCGGATCGCTGACCAGCACGGCGTCGACGTTGCCCGCCCCCACGACCTCCGCCGCCGCATGAAAATCCGTCGCCTCGCAGACGTCCCAGCCCCGCGCACGCAGCGCAGACGCCGTCGCCGCCGGCAGACCTCGACCCGGATGAACCACCAGTACGCGCAAACCCTGCACCCCCGGTTACGACTCAAACCAAGGATGCATCGGTGACGCCGCGACCCGTCTGGAGCCGCCGCGGCTTATCTGTCCGCGGGGCGTCGCGCACCCGCCGCCACGAAACCGTCCGTGAACGTTCACGTGGAAACCGGACCGCCGGCGTCAGGCAATATCGGACAGACTCGGCGGGTTCGAACGCGAATCAAACACCGAGCCGCGCCCGTAAGGAAGCGATCCTTCCCGTTGTTACCGGTTCGGCATTGAAACCGGACCCCCGGCGTCAGGCAATATCGGACAGACTCGGCGGGTTCGAACGCGAATCAAAAACCGAGCCGCGCCCGTAACGAAGCGATCCACGATGTCTGATTTCGGATCGAATCTGCCGCGCCGACATCATCTCCACAATCGTACATCCGAAGTCCAACATGCCCAGCCGCGCCTGTCAGGAAGCCCAATTTACGGGGCCGCGCTCCGCCAGGAAGCCTTCTTTTTCGGCGCCGACGGGTAACAACCCTTTGAAGAACTCGCGGTCCGTCTTTGTGATGCCGGTTTTCCCGATGAAATTCGCGTTCCGGAGGGACGACAGAAGTTCGAGAGAAAGGGCGGCTGTTGCGATGCCGCGCCGCCGTTCCGCCCGGATCCCGGCGCCCACATGCGCCGGGATCCGACATTCCTTCAGAGGCGTCCAGGCGCGTTCGATCTGCGCGCCTCCTTGCGAGCGCGGTTCGGTTGGAGAGGCGATCTGCTAATACCCGGCCGCCATCCCGTCCTTGCGGAATTCGGACGCACCGAAGTAGACGTCGCGCGCGGCGTCATACAGAATCGCCTGGTAGCCGCCGAATCCGCCTTTTGTGTTGCCGATCCGGTGGCCTTTCGCCGCCAGCGCTTGGCGCACGTCCTCGCCGATCGCGGTTTCGAGGTTGAGCGTTCCGCCGTCGGACATGATTTCCCCGGTCGGTTCGCTCGACCGGGTGTGATGAAAGCGCGCCGCGTCGCCGGCCTGCTGAAGGTTCATGCCGAAGTCGATCAGATTGCAGAGGATCTGCACGTGTCCCTGCGGCTGCATGTCGCCGCCCATCACGCCGAAGCTGAGGAACGGCTTGCCGTCGCGGGTGACGAACGCGGGAATGATGGTGTGAAACGGGCGTTTGTGCGGGGCGTAGGCGTTCGGGTGCGACGGATCGAGGTGAAAGAGTTCGCCGCGGTCCTGAAGGCAAAAACCCATCCCGTCCGGACATAAACCGGAACCGAAGCCGCGGTAATTGCTCTGGATGAGCGAGACGAGGTTGCGGTCCTTGTCGGCGACGGTGAGGTAGATCGTGTCGCCGTCGCCGAGTTTTGAATCCGCCTCGGCCAGCGCCGCCTCGCCCGGGGCGATCCGGGTCAGCGCCGTATCCGGCGAGAAAAGAGCCCGGCGTCGCGCGGCGTAGGCTTTCGAGAGGAGCATGTCCAGCGGCGCTTTGTGGAACTCGGGATCGGCGTAGTATCGCGCCCGGTCCTCGTAGACGATCTTCTTGGTTTCGACCAGGAGGTGCAGGTACTCCGTCGAGTTGTGCCCCAGCGCCTTGAGGTCCGCCGCCTCCAGCATGTTGAGCATCTGAAGCGCCGCGATTCCCTGACCGCTCGGCGGCAGTTCCCAGACGTCGTAGCCGCGGTAGTTCGTCGAGACCGGATCGACCCACGTGGAGGCGTGCTCATTGAAGTCGCGCTCGCGCAGGTAACCCCCGTTGCGCTCGCAGAACGCGGCCAGCTTCGGCGTCAGCTCCCCGCGGTAAAAGGCGTCGCGCCCGCCGCGCGAAAGGGCCTCCAGCGTCGCGGCGAAATCCGGATTGCGGAACACGTCGCCCTTGGCGGGCGCCTTTCCGCCGGGAAGATATGTCTTCGCGAATCCCGGCTGGTCCTTGAGCACGCGCCCGCCGTTCTCCCAGTATTGCGCGATCAGCTCGGAAACGGGGAATCCCTCTTTCGCGTAGCGGATCGCCGGAGCGAGCACTTCGGACATCGGCAATCGTCCGAACTTCGCGTGCAGTTCGAACCAGCCGTCGATGCAGCCCGGGACGGTGATCGGCAGCGGACCGTATTTCGGGATGGACGCGACGCCGAGCGCGTCAAGCTGCTTCTTCAATTCATCGAGCGTCAGGCCGTGCGGGCTGCGCCCGCTGGCGTTCAGTCCGTGCAACTTCCTGGTTTTCGCGTCCCAGACGATGGCGAAAAGATCGCCGCCGATGCCGCAGGTCGTCGGTTCGACCAGGGCCTGCACGGCGTTGGCGGCGATTGCGGCGTCCACGGCGGACCCGCCCTTCTTCAGAATGTCGATCGCCGTCATCGTCGCCAGCGGCTGGGACGTGCAGGCCATCCCGCTCCGCGCGATGACCTCGCTGCGGCTGACGGCGTTCGACCCGCTGTACCGATCGCCGCGCTGCACCTGAGCAAAGGCGCCGACAAGGCAGACGCCGACGACGATCGGGAAAAGCACCGTTACGTTCATCTCACGCACTCCAGCCCTCTCCGGTCGCCGCCGCCGCGAACGTTGATCCATCAAGATCGCGAAGCTCAACTTCGCGCCCCGCGCCGACCGCACGCATCACGACCGCGCGACTCTGCTACGCACAGTGCGGACCGGAGGTTCGCGCTCCGGGGTCATGCAACAGACCGGCGGCCTCGGGCATCAGTAGATCGAATCCGGGAAGTAATACTGCTTCGCGTTCTGCGGCGTGATCAGTTCGACGTCGATCATCAGGTGGTGCGGCATGTATTGCATGATCTTCTCCCGCTCGCCGGACAGGACCGAGACGCACAGGTGCATGCCCGTGGCGATCATCGAGGGCGGGTAGGTGATGTTCGCGGGGATCAGCGGATCCTTGTCCATCACCATCTTGACGACGTCCTTCATGCCCGCGCCGGGGAAGATGAACATCTCCTTGTCGCGCCCGGCCTCCTTGACCGCCTGCATCGCGCCCAGCGCCATGTCGTCGTCGGACGCCCAGAGGCAGTCGATCTTCGGATGCTGCTGGAGCATGTTTTCGGTGACTTCGAGGGCCTTCTGGCGATTCCACATCGCCGGCTGGCGCCCGAGCACCTTGATCTCCGGATGCCGGGCGAAGACCGCCAGCGCCGCCTCGACGCGGTCGGTGTTCACCGTGCAGGGGATGCCTTCAAGGATCGCGACGTTGCCCTTGCCGCCGAGCTTCTCGACGATGAACTCCGCGCTCTTCCGCCCGAAGGCCTTGTTGTCGCCCTCGATGAAGATGTCCGCGACGGGTTCGAGGAAGCCGCGATCGACGTTGACGATGAAGATCCCGCGCTCATGCGCCTTGCGCGCCACGGGCGTCAGAGGCGCGCTTTCCGTGGCGAGGATGACCAGCCCGTCCACGCCTTTGACCATCAAATCCTCGATGTCGGCGACCTGCTTCTCGGGATTGAGCGCCGACACGATCGACCAGTCGACGTTGGGATAGAGCTGCGACGCGTGCTTCGCCCACCAGTTGACGCCCGCCGTCCAGCCGTGGTCGGCGGCCGGGATCGAGACGCCGATGCGCAGCTTCCGCGCCGGCGCGGCGTCGGCCGCGCCGGACCCGCCCCCGCCCTCCGTGGTCGAGACGGTCGCCTGGCGGTCACACCCTCCGAGCGCGATCATCGCGGCAACCGCCGTTACGCGGACGTTTCGCATGTTCCATCGCATCGTGCGCATTCTGGTCTCCCGGTTTGTTGACTCCCGACTCCGAGGGGTTCCTCTCCGCGGCTCAACCCGTGCGAGGCGCGGCGACGAAGCCGAACCCGGGGCTTGCGGACCGGCTTCGATCATCCGGCGCTGCTTCCGCCACCGCAAGCGCCGGCGGTTTATAACGCGCGGTTTCCGATGTCCGTCCGGAATTGCATCCCGTCAAAGCGGAGGCATCCGACGGCTTCGTAGGCGCGGCGGCGGGCTTCTTCGTGGGTTTCACTCAGACCGGTGACGGCCAGGACGCGCCCGCCTTTGCTGAGGATCCGGTGCTCCAGGGGTCGCGTCCCGGCGTGATACACCTGCACCCCCGGGACGCGGCGCGCCGCCTCCAGCCCGTCGATCACTTTCCCGTCCTCCACCGGACCGGGATATCCGCGCGACGCGAGCACCACGCACACCGCCGCCCCGTCGTCCCACTGCAAGTCGGCCTCCTCGAGCCGACCGTCCACGACGGCTTCGATCAGGTCGAGGAAGTCGGATCGGATGCGCGGGAGGATGACCTGCGCCTCGGGGTCGCCGAACCGGCAGTTGAACTCCAGCACTTTCGGTCCCGCGGGCGTCAGCATCAAACCGGCGTAAAGGACGCCCTGATACGGGTGCGACTCGCGGGCGAGCGCGTCCACGATCGGCAGCAGGACGTCGCGCTCGACGGCGCGCAGCACGTTCGGCGTCGCGCACGGCGCGGGGCTGAACGCGCCCATCCCGCCGGTGTTCGCTCCTGTGTCGCCGTCGCCGAGACGCTTATGATCCTGGGCGGTCTCCAGGAGGCAGATCGCGCGGCCGGATATGAGCGCGAGGACCGACAACTCCTCCCCCTGGAGGCGCTCTTCGACAATGACGGTGTCAGCCGCGTCGCCGAAGGCGCGTTCGATCATGAACTTCTCCAGCGTCAGGACGGTCTGCGCGGGCGTGTCGCAGACGACCACGCCCTTCCCCGCCGCCAGCCCCGACGCCTTCACGACCAGCCCCTCGCTTCGCGTCAGGACGTAGGTCCGCGCGTCCTCGAAGCGCGTGAAGACGCGGGCGTCGGCCGTCGGCACGTCCGCGGCGCGCATCAGCGCCTTGGCGTACGCCTTGTCGCCCTCGATCCGGGCAGCCGCGCGCGTCGGTCCGAAGATCCTCAGCCCCTCCTTCTGAAAGCGGTCGACGATGCCGGCGCACAGCGGCGCCTCCGGTCCGACGATCGTCAGGTCGATCTGGCGATCCCGCGCGAGCTTCACCAGCCCGTCAAAGTCGGTCGGCTCGACCGGAATGTTCTCGCCGACCTCGCAAGTCCCGGCGTTGCCCGGAGCCACGAGGATCCGGCCCGCCCTGGGCGACCGCGCGACCGCCGCAGCCAAGGCGTGCTCCCTGCCGCCGGAGCCGACAATCAGAACGTTCACACGAGTTTCAGACATCAGGAAGCAGACTACCCCCCTGCCCCGAGGCTCGGCAACCGCAACGGGCGGAACGCCCGGCAAGGCTGGCGCAAGGATACCCCCGCCCCGGCGACATCAGGGGAGCAGCGCCTTGCCTTGCAATGAGGCGACTTGGTCGAGCCGCAACCGCGGGAACCTGAGTCTCAACCCAACTCCGGTTGCGAAGCGTTGGATGCGCATGAGAACTGACGATCCTGCGCAATCCTGCGGCACGGCGCACCGGCAGGCGGGCACTCAGACCGCGACGTCGCCGACGAACACCCCGGCCGCGGATCCGACACGCGTCGGGACGATCTACAACCACGGCGGGTGGATCCTGGGCTGCGGGCGAAGCAGGAGGCGGGCCTATCAGTCCGTTGAAAAAGCGTAACGCCTCACTCCGGGAGGCGAATTTCGCCGGGAAAAACCGGGTATCACGAAAGCTGATCGCGCGTTCTTCAACAGGCGGCCATCTGGCGGCACGGCGACGCCTCCCCCGTCTTTCATTTCGCATTGACGCGACCCTCATACGCGCGAAGACTCGAAAGAACGAGTTCAAAATCCGCCGCTACCTGCGCAAACGCCTCCACCGGAGCTTCGCAGGTCAGCACGACCAACCCGTTCTCAAAAAGGATGGCCTCGGTGGCGAACCGCAGCCGCTTACCCTTGTGCGTTCCGACGTATTCGATCCGATACCCCGGCCGCCCGGCCCGCTGCACGTCCGCGGACCCGAACCGCTCGAAATCCTCCACCTGCGCCGCCACCGATGCATCGAGCGACGCCTTCATGGAGGCGACCCCCAGTCCGTTGATGCTCATGATGCTGACCGCGATCTCGGCGCCTGCCGGCCCCTTGAAGATCGCCGGAATCGTCGGCAACGGGGTGTCCGTCGTCGTCGTCCATCCCTTCGACGCGACGGGCACCTCCAACCCGAATTCGTTCAGCCGCACGACGCCGCCGGTCACGACGAACGGCTCCGCCGATCCACGTCGCGCCGGACGTTCGAGCGTGACGCGCCGCGCAGGATAGTCAACGTGCAATGTCCCCGAACCGAAGAAGTCGAACCCGAGGATGCCGTCAATGTTGCTGCCGACATGCGCCCGAACGTCGGCGATGTCCATCACCGGACAGGCGATCGCCCGGTCGGTGATCCCCGCCACCGTGATCGAATCCACGCGCACGATGGACATCCTCACCGTTCCGCCGGCGCCCGCTCCGGCCGAACGATCGACCTCCTCAAGTTTCAGCCGCTCGGCGAATTCCTTCGTGAGCACCGTGCCGGCTGCACCGGTGTCGAGGAGAAACTGGCCGCCGACGCCGTTGACAACCACGTCCACGACGATCAGATTCGACTGCAACGTGAACCCTGTCGTGCCTCGCTCGGTGGTTTCCTTCATGGCATCCTCCGCTGCCGTCGCGCCCCAGACCGTCAACGCGAGAGCCTTTGACGTTGTTTCAAAACCGAACCGCGCCCGCCTGCCCTGGACGTCGTGCAGCGATGCCCAGGGTAAGGAAGCGTGCATTTCGGGCCTTTCAAGCGGGTTTTCAACCCCGCGTGTTTGTCGTCGCCGATTTTCAACCACGGTTCATTTGCCGCCGCCCTTTCTCCGGTGTCGGCCGCGACCGGGCGCATCGCCGACCGGGATGAACAGCGACGTCCAGGTATGTTCGATCCCGCCGGACTTGCGGTTGCGACGAATCAGGAATCGCTCCACCGCATCGAGCCGGCGGCGCGCCTCAGCCGCATCGACGCCTGAAAGCCGGACGCGCTGTCGCCGGCCGGTCGTCGCTTGCGGAAACATCCGTTCCGGCAGCGTCCCAGACCGGCACGCGCGCTCGAACTCCCGCCCGGCCTGCCGCAGCAGCGCACGCACCGTTCTCGACGCGGCCTCCACGCTCGCCGCCGATCCCGGATTCAGTTGCAGCGCGATCCGGT
This sequence comes from Phycisphaerae bacterium, assembly GCA_022072505.1. GTDB lineage: Bacteria > Planctomycetota > Phycisphaerae > UBA1845 > UBA1845 > JABWBH01. The sequence goes on along the minus strand of JAJVHU010000019.1, from coordinate 29,913 downwards.
CGGCCACCGCCCGGTAGAGCGCCTCGGTCGCCGGACCCCGCCCCCGCGCCGCCCCTTCGACGAGGAGTCCCGCGCCCACGAGCTTGTGAACGTGAAAATACATCGACGCCGCGGGGCGACCCATCCGCCGCGCCACGTCGCCCACCGACAACTCCCGACCGTGCTCAAAGTGCCCGATGATCTCGAGTCGCAACGGCGACGCCAGCGCCTCGCGCTGCGCCCGGTCCGTGACGACATGCGTGCTCGTGGTCCTTCGTCCCGCCATCGCCTGAGCATATTTGATTATGTGAAAAAAATCAAATAATAAAATTCACTCCTGAACCTCCCTCCGGCTCCGCTTGCGGGGCGCGGAAATCGCGGGAACCCACGATCCTCTGACGCGATCCTGCGGCGGGAGGATGCGCGGGCGCGCCGTTGCACGAGACGGCAGAGGGGCGGGCGGGCTCGTCGTCCGCGCCAAGGCCGTCGGCCGCGCCAAGGCCGTCGTCCGCCCGCCGCTTACGAGACGGAGTGCTCATACGCTTCGCGCAGGAAAGGCTTCAAGGACTCAAGCTCCTCCACCGCACGCAGCTTAGCGACGTGCGTCACATGCCTCCGGTCCGACGCAACCTTGAAGAACAGCTTGTCTTCTGCTTTGCGCGGAAGGTGGATGGCGAGCCGGAGCGCATCCGACAGGATGACCGCGTCCGCAAAAACGCGACGGCTGCGCAGGAGGACGTATCGTTCGCGCGTCACGAATTCCACGGGCCCAAGCGATTTTGCGAACGTCTCCAACGCGGCATAGAGCTTGACGACCTCCGGGGGTCGGTTGCGCAGAACGCCGGCCCGATCGCCCGTGCCGCAGGCGTGACGCTGATTCTTCCGCACGAACCGGCGGCGGCATGTCGGACAGATCCACATGGTCGTCATGGCGGCCTGACGGCTCCTCTGCGGCGCGTGCGCCCCCGCGCGTCGGCTGCGGCGCCGTGTTCGATCGCGACGCCCTTCATCACCGAGACCCCTTCGCCACGTACCGATCCAGATTGGCGAAGACTTCCTTCGAACTTTCGGTCACCCCGGGATAATCCTCATCGCGTTCCTGCTTCGACGCGTAACGAAGGGTTTGTGTAAGGACGGTCTTCTTTCCGGCTTCCTCCAGGGCGGTGGTCACCCGCACCTTGAGCGGCGAAAAGTCGTAGGATTCGAGGTACACGAAGCGGTGCGGGGGCTCGACGGCCTCGATGCCGCCGCGCACTTCGATCCTGCGGCCGTTTGGACGCTCGAAAACGTAACGGAGACTGCCGCCGACGCGCAGGTCCACCTCGAAGGACACAAGCGTCATGGCCGTCGGCTGCAACCAGACGGCCACTTCCCCTGCATCCGTGAGGGCCGCAAACACCGCCTCGCGGGGAGCCGCAAACGACTGCGTCAGCACTATCTCGTGGTCCGAGGGTTTTGTCGCTCGCATCGCGTTCTCCTGAATTTCGGGAGCCGATCGCTCCCGCGGCTCCGGGGCGTGCGAATACGGCGCCTCATGGCGACTGCATGACGCCGGGAGCAGCAGAACCGCAACACGAACCAGGCTTCCAACCGTCATGAACGCTCTCCGAACGGATCCCCCTGCACGACCCAACGCCGAGCCTCAGCAACGGCGCGCATCGCCGCTCGCCGCGTGCCGTTGTCAGGCCGGCTTGCTTGACGGCTCCATGAATCGCAACTGGTTGCCATCCGGGTCCATGAGGGTCATATTGCGGAAGCCGAGGTCGTCGTTCGGATCCTCGCTCACCCTGGCGCCTCGATCACAAAACTCCTTGTGCAGCGCATCCACGTCCGCGACCACAAAGTGGACTAACCCGCCCACCTGACAATCGCCGCTGTGCTGCGTCAGGAAGATCTGCATGCCGTCACGCACGACCGACATGAAGACCGGAAGGTGAGGCGCGAAGCGGTGCTCCCAGTCTACGATGAAGCCGAGCGCGTTGGTGTAATACGCCTTGCTGTGGTCGTAGTTCGTGATCCGCAGGGCAGGAAGGACGCGTTGTTCCGGTAAAGGCATCGACTCGTCGCTCCTTCTCGGCTGCTTGGCGGAGACGAATCCATGAATCCGCTCCCCAGAATCCGCTCCTGACGCGCAAGGGGCGTGATGTCCGACCCCGCCTCTCTTGTTTTCGCCCCCCACCGGCTCGCAGGGCGGCATGCAGGCTTTCGAGACCGGTCGGCCGATCTTTGTGCAGGCCGAGTTTCTCGTCAAGGGTGATCGCGAGCTTGCGGCGCGCGGCACGCTCAACTACAGATGGGTCGACTTCAACCGACTGGGTCTGCACCCGCTTTAACGAGTGGATCGCGCCCCCGAAAAAGCTCTCCTGCCGCTCTGACTCCACTTCATCCGGTTTCAGTCGGGCTTGGCAGCCTGTTGAAGAACTCGCTATCGGCTTTCGTGATGCCGGTTTTTTCCCGGCGAAATTCGCCTCCCGGAGGGAGGCGTAACCCTTTTTCAACGGACGGCTAGACGGCTAACCCCCTGCGCCGGGACATTTGACAGGGTTGACGGGGGGTTTTACGCTGCCGGGTTCTGGATTCCGGGTCGGCTGCGGGGGGTTTCGCGGCGTCCGGGTGCGAAAAACGGGTCGAGATCGGGGACGGACGGGCGATGCTTCCAGTAAAGAAAGTTTCGAAGGCGGCGAAGCGGCGGCGACGGGCGCATCATGCGATGAGCGTGCCGAACCTCGTGGATTGTCCGAAGTGCGGGAAGGCGAAGCTGCCGCATGTTTCGTGCGGGAGCTGCGGGTACGTCAGCGCGAAAGTGATGCTGCCCACGGGCGACGAGGCGACGTGATGGCGGTCCGGATCGCGGTGGACGCGATGGGCGGGGACCACGCGCCGCGGGCGATCCTGGAAGGCGCGATCACGGCGCTGCGCGAGGACGGGGATCTTCGCCTGTTGCTGACGGGGCGGCGCGAGGTGATCGAGCCGTTTCTGGCGGACGCCGCGGACGCGCGCGGGCGGGCGGAGATTGTGCATGCGGCGGACGTGATCGGGATGGACGATCCGCCGGTGGAGGCGCTGCGGGCGCGGAAGGATTCGTCGCTGGCGGCGGTGGCGCGGCTGGCGGCGCAGGGCGAGGCGGACGCCGCGATCAGCGCGGGGAACACCGGGGCGTTCGCCGCGGCGTGCCAGTTGAAGATGCGTCCGCTGCCGTGCGTGGACCGCCCGGGGATCGCGGTGACGATTCCCGCGTTTCACGGTCCCTTCGTCATCTGCGACGTGGGGGCGAACATTCAAGCGAAGCCGCGTCACCTTTACGAATACGGCGTGATGGCGTCGGAATACGCGCGGATGATCCTTGGGATCGCGGCCCCTCGGGTGGGGGTGCTGTCCGTCGGGGAGGAGAGCGAGAAGGGCACGCGCCTGGTGCGTCAGACGCATGAGTTGCTGGAGGCGGACGCGGGCATCCGGTTCATCGGGAACGTCGAGGGTCGGGATCTTTTCAACGATCGATGCGACGTGGCGGTGTGCGACGGGTTCGTCGGCAACGTGATTCTCAAGCTGGTGGAGGGTCTGGCGGAGGGGTTGTTCCGGACGCTGGCCCACGAGGTGCGCGAGGAGCCGGACGGGGCGCGGGAGCGGATGCAGGCGACGCTGGAGCGGGTCTGGAAGCGTCATGATTACAGCGAGTACGGAGGCGCGCCGCTGCTGGGGATCAACGGGGTCAGCGTGGTGTGCCACGGCCGCAGCGAGCGCCGGGCGATCGCCAACGCGATCAAGGCGGCGAAGCGGTTCGTCGCCCTCGGGTTCAAGGAGCGCGTCATCGAGCGTCTGTCGGGCGCGGCGTTGCGAGGCTGAGGCATGAGCGCCATCCTTCCGGCGATATTGAAGGGGACGGGTCGAGACCTTCCCGAGCACGTTCTGACCAACGATTTTTTCACGCGCTACCTCGACACGAGCGACGAGTGGATCGTGACGCGCACGGGGATTCACGAGCGCCGGCGCGTGGCGGAAGGCGAGGCGACTTCGGCGCTGGCGAGCCGTGCGGCGGAGCGGGCGATCGAGGACGCGGGGATCGACCGCCGGCAGATCGACCTGATCATTCTCTGCACGGCGACGCCGGACCAGCCGATTCCGGCGACCGCGTGCAACGTTCAGGCGCGGCTGGGGCTGGCGGGCATTCCGGCGTTCGATCTGGGCGCGGCGTGCAGCGGGTTCATGTACGGGACGATCGTCGCGGCGAACCTGGTGCAGGCGGGGATGTACCGGCACATTCTGCTGATCGGCGCCGAGACGCTGACGCGATTCACGGACTACGAAGACCGGACGACGTGCGTTCTTTTCGGGGACGCGGCGGGGGCGGCGGTGATCACGCCGAGCGCGGACCGGGAGCGCGGGCTGCTTTATGCGTCGATGGGGGCGGACGGGACGAAGCTTCAGGACATCTGGGCGCCGGCGGGGGGATCGCAACTTCCGGCCAGCGCGACGACGGTGGCCGAGCGTCTGCACCTGTTGCGGATGAAAGGGCGCGAGGTCTACAAATTCGCGGTTGTGAAGATGACGGAGCTGATCGACGGCGCGATGGCGGCGACGGGCCTGACGCCGGACGACCTTCGGCTGGTCATCCCGCATCAGTCGAACCTGCGGATCATCGAGTCGGTTCGGGAGAAGCTCGGGCTGCCGCCGGAGAAGATCGCGATCAACATTGATCGTTACGGGAACACGTCGGCGGCGTCGGTTCCGGTGGCGCTGGATGAGGCGCGGCGGGACGGGCGCGTGCGCAGCGGCGACCGGATCATGATGCTGGGGCTGGGCGCGGGATTGACGTGGGCGGTGGCGGTGTGGCGCGTGTGAGGCGGGGCGCGGGCGGGATAATCCGGAGGGCCGTCCCTGGGCGCGCGGCTGGCGTCGCCCGCGGTTCCGGCCGTCGCAGCAAAGCGAGGATGTCGTGAAGACGGCGATCATTTTTCCCGGACAGGGCGCGCAGAGCGCGGGGATGGGTCTGGACGTCTATGAAGTCAGCCCGGCCGCGAAGCGCCTCTTCGAGGAGGCGAACCGGATTCTGGGGTTCGACCTTGCCGACCTCTGCTTTCACGGTCCGGCGGAGAAGCTGGAGCAGACGGACCTTCAGCAACCGGCGATCTTCGTCACGAGCGTGGCGACGTTCGAGGCCTTCCTGGAGCGCAGGGGGAATCGCGAGGCGTTCGCGTTCGCGGGAGGGTTGAGCCTCGGCGAGTACACGGCGTTGTACGCGGCGGGGTCGTTCGACTTTCCGACCGGTCTGCGGCTGGTGCGGCGGCGCGGCGAGCTGATGCAGGAGGCGGCGCGGGCGTCCGCGGGGACGATGGCGTCGCTGATCGGGGCGGAAGCGGGGGAGGCCGAGGCGCTTTGCGCCGAGGCTCGCGGGGGCGAGGTTCTTGCTCCGGCGAACCTGAATTGCCCGGGCCAGGTGGTGATCAGCGGGACGGCGGCGGCGGTGTCGCGGGCGGTGGGGATGGCGGAGGCGCGGGGGTGGAAGGCGGTGCGGCTTGCGGTGGCCGGGGCGTTTCACTCGCCGCTGATGCAGCCGGCGGCGGACGGGCTTGCGCGAATGCTGACGGAGTCGCGGATCGAGGCGCCGCGGATTCCGGTGATCCGCAACGTGGACGCGGCGTATCATGCGGATCCGGCGGACATCCGACGGGGACTTGCGGCGCAATTGACGTCGCCGGTGCTGTGGCAGCGCGACATCGAGCGGATGATCGCGGACGGGGCGGAGAGATTCATCGAGTTCGGGCCGGGGCGGGTGCTGACGGGGCTGATGCGGAAGATCCGCCGCGGGGCGGAGTGCGTCAACGTAAGCACGGCGGCGGGGATCGAGGCGGCGGCGGCGAACTGAGGATTGCGCGCCGATCGTCGGGGCGCGGGGGTTGATCAGAGGGAGCGCGACATGAACGGACAAGTTGCGATCGTCACGGGCGCGAGCCGGGGGATCGGCCGGGGCGTGTGCCTGTCGCTGGCGCAGCGCGGGGCGACGGTCGTGGCGGCGGCGCGGACGGAGGCGGCGCTTCAGGATCTGGTGGAGGAGGCGCGGCGGCGCGAGCTTCCGGGCCGGATCGACGCGCGGCCTCTGGACGTGACGAAGCGGGAGTCGATCGCGCCGTTTGTGGACGCGGCGCTGGAGGCGCACGGGCGGGCGGACATTCTGGTGAACAACGCCGGGATCACGCGGGACGGATTGTTCCTCAACATGGAGGACGACCAGTTCGACGACGTGCTGACGGCGAACCTGCGGTCGGTGTTCTGGCTGACGCGGGCGGTCAGCCGGGCGATGCTTCAGGCGCGGTACGGGCGGATCATCAACATCTCGAGCGTCGCGGGCGTGATGGGAAACGCCGGGCAGGCGAACTACGCGGCGAGCAAGGCCGGGCTGATCGGGATGACGAAGTCGATCGCGAAGGAGCTGGGGAAGCGGAAGATCACATGCAACGCGGTGGCGCCGGGGTTCATCACGACGGACATGACGGACGTGCTGCCGGAAAAGTTCCGCGAGGAAGTGAAGAAGCTGATCCCGCTGGGGCGGTTCGGGACGGTGGAGGAAGTGGCGGAGACGGTGGCGTTCCTGGCGGGACCGGGCGCGGGGTACATCACGGGCCAGGTGCTGGTGGTGGACGGCGGTCTGCGGATGTGAAATCCGGACCGGATTCCGGTCCGATTGCGGCCGGGGAGTGGGTCCGCGAGACGGGGAGGCGGTCGGGCGGATCGGCGTTGCGGGTGCGTGCGGCGGTCGGTAGTATCCAGACCCTTCAAGTGAAATGACGTCGCGGGCGCGGCCGGGGTCAAGCCTCAGCGCCGGTCCCGAGGACGCGGAATCAACGGAATCAGGAGGACTCGTCAGTGAGCCGTGAAGAGATCTTGCAGAAGGTCATCCAGATCGTCAGCGACCAGATGGGGGTGGACAAGGGGGAGATCACGGCGGAGACGTCGTTCGTCGACGATCTGAACGCCGACTCGCTGGACACCGTCGAACTGGTGATGGAGCTGGAGGATGAGTTTGACACGTCCATCCCGGATGAGGAGGCGGAGAAGATCAAGACGGTGGGCGACGCGGTGACCTACGTTGAGAAGATGATTCAGGCGAAGAAGTAGGGGCTGCGGGGATCCCCGTCGCCGGATTCGCATCGGGCTGTCGCCGCGTTTTGATCGGAGCGCGGGTCGGGCGCGTGCGGCGGGAGAGTTTCTTCGGGGCAATACAGGTTTCATGAACCGACGACGAGTCGTCATAACCGGGATGGGGGCGGTCACGCCGCTGGGGATGGGCGTGGACCGTTTCTGGGACGGGTTGATCGAGGGGCGCAGCGGCGTCCGCTCGGTGACGCTGTTTCCGACGGAGATGTTCGAGGTGCGCTTCGGCGGCGAATGCACCGATTTTCGTCTCGGCGACTTCATCGACCGCAAGTCGGCGAAGCGTCTGGACCGCTTCTCGCAGATGGCGCTTCAGGCGGCGCATGAGGCGATCCACCAGGCCGGGCTGAATGTCGGGTCGCTGGATCCGCACCGGATCGGCGTGATTCTCGGATCGGGCATCGGGGGTCTGAAGGAGATCGAGGATCAGCACTACCGACTGCTGGAAAAAGGTCCGGACAAGGTTTCCGCGTTCACGATCCCGCGCCTGATGGTCAACGCCGCGGCGGGCAACATCTCGATGGAATTCGGGATCAAGGGGGTCAGCCAGGTGGTGGCGACGGCGTGCGCCTCGGCGGCGAACGCGATGGGCGACGCGGTGGCGACGATCCGCGCGGGCATCGCGGACGCGGTGGTGACCGGGGGGACGGAGGCGGCGCTGACGCCGCTGGGGCTTTCGGCCTTTGCGGCGATGAAGGCGCTGAGCTGCCGCAACGACGAGCCGCATCGGGCGAGCCGCCCGTTTGACCGGGACCGCGACGGTTTCGTGTTGGCGGAGGGGGCGGGCGTCCTGGTTTTTGAGGAGTTGGAGTTCGCCCGGAAGCGAGGCGCGCATATTCTTGCGGAGGTGGCCGGGTACGGTGCGAGTTCCGACGCGGGGCACATCACTCAGCCGCTGGAGACGGGGGACGGAGCGGCGGCGGCGATGCGATCGTGCCTGCGGGACGCGGGCATGAACGCGGACGAGATCGACTACATCAACGCCCACGGGACGAGCACGCCTCTGGGCGACCTCGCGGAGACGATGGCGATCAAGGCGGTCTTCGGTCCGACGTCGCACAATCTCGTGGTCAGCAGCACGAAGAGTTCGGTCGGCCACCTTCTGGGGGCGAGCGGCGGCGTGGAGATGATCGCGTGCGTGCTGAGCCTGGCCAACAGCGTGGTTCCGCCGACGATCAACCTTGAGAATCCGAGCGAGGGGTGCGACCTGGACTACGTTCCGAACACGGCCCGCGACATGCCGGTGCGGGCGGCGATGAACAACTCGTTCGGATTCGGGGGACACAACGCCGCCTTGATTGTCAAGCGGTTTCCGTAATCCGCCGCTGATTTCCGCGGACGCGGGTTATCGGAAGCGGAACCGCGAAACCAGCGCGATCGCGCAGCGCTTGCCGCTTCGGACTCCGCCGCGCTGAACCGCCCCGCCGTCGCCGCCGATACAGCATCGTCCGTCGGGCGGGCGCTGCCGCCGCGACGGCGCCATCACAATGGTTCTGACCCAGGAAAAAGCCCGCGCGACGACACCCGGCGCCAGACCGCCCGGGAGCCGCGCGGAATCTTCCGCCCCGCACACGGAATCGTCCTCTCCCGCGACATCGGATACCGCCCTGAAGGCTTGTGCCGCCGCCGGACCTCCCGACGGATTGCTGCGTCTGACCGTGCCGCTGCGCGTCCGCGTGGCGGAGCGGTTGATGCGCGTGCGGGCGATCCTCGACCTGACGCCGGGATCGATCGTGGAGTTTGACACGCCCGCGTCCTCGGAGCTGGACCTGCTGGCGAACAACCGGCTGATCGCCCGGGGAGTCGCGGTGAAAGTCGGCGAGAAGTTCGGTCTTCAGGTCACGCGGGTGGCGTCGTCATCCCCGGCGGCGCCGTGACGATCAGGCGCGTCATCGCGCATGCGTCGAAGCCTGCGATCCTGCCGCGTCGAGCGGGTTCGGGTTTTCCCTGTGCCGGGACTCCGGTAGATTAGGCCGGCGGACCGGGCTTGTATTCCGGACCGTCTTCATCCAAGGAGGCGTCGCCTGCGGACCGCACCACATCGAGCCTGGACCGAAGAACAACAACTTCTGGTTGAGGGGGTGCGCGCGTATGCGCGCGGCGAACTGATCGACGCGGACCGTCGCTGGGACGTGGACGAGACCTCGATGGCGGAGGTGCTGCCGACGCTGGAGCAGATGGGGCTGCTGTCGCTGTCGATTCCGGAGTCCGCCGGCGGGTTGGACTGCGACATGAAGACGTACGCGGCGCTGCTGCACGAGGTTTCGTACGCCTCGCCGTCCGTGGCGGTGACGCTCTCGGTGCACAGCATGGTGACCAGCATCCTCAGCAAGCAGGCCGCGGCGCATCGGCGGGGAGCGTGGCTTGGGGCGATGGGTCGCGCGGACAACCTCTGTGCCTTCGCCATCTCGGAAGCGGACGCCGGCAGCGATCCCTCGGGCATCGGGACGGCGGCGGAACGGACGGGGGACGGATTCCGCATCAACGGGGAGAAGATGTGGATCACGAACGGGTTGTCGGCGCGGTGGTTCCTGACGCTGGCGCGTCTGCGCGACGGCGGTCCGGAAGGCGAGCTGTGCATGATGCTGGTGGACGGTCGCAGCCGGGGGATCGAGCGGACGAAGATCCGGGGCAAGATGGGGATCCGCGGGAGCGAGACGGCGGTCATCGCGTTGCACGAGGTCGAGATTCCGGGGGATCACCTGGTGGGGGGCGTGGGCGAAGGCGGACGGGTGAGCGCGATCACGCTGAACGAGGGTCGGGTGGGGATCGCGTCGCAGGCGACGGGGATCGCCGAGGCCTGCCTGGACCAGATGATCGAGTACGCGAAGGTGCGCCGGCAGTTCGGTCAGCCGATCGGGCGTTTTCAGGCGGTGGCGAACATGATCGCGGACAGCGCGGTGGAACTGGCGGCGTCGAAAGCACTGATCGCCAGCGCCGCGGACAAGATCGACGCGGGGAAGGCGGATCTGCCGTCGTCCTCGATGGCGAAACTTTATGCGACGGAAGCGGCTAACCGGATCGCGTACCGCGCGGTCCAGGTTCACGGCGGGATGGGCTACGTGCGCGAGTGCCGCGTCGAGCAGCTTTACCGGGACGCCCGGGTAACGACGATCTACGAGGGCACGAGCGAGATCCAGCGTTACGTGATCGCCAAGGGGTTGCGTCAATGAGGCGCATTCCGCGAACGCCGTCGAACGACCGCAGATCGTCCAGGGCATGAACGCATCGGAGCACACGCATCGGGAACGCGCCTCATGACGATCCGTAACCCGCTGTCGCATCGCCCGCTGGTGGTCCGTCCCGGGCAGGCGTCGGTGCGCACGACGTTTCAAGTGGCCGGTGGTCTCACCCGGCGCGAAGGGTCCGGCGTCACCGATCCGTCGGCACACGCCCGCGCGCTGGTTGCGGACTGGATCGAGCGTCGTTGCGGGCTGGCGCGCCGGGCGCAGATTCTCGACGCCGAGACGTTCGAGGATGAGGACGCGGGCGCGGCGAACCGGATCGAGTGCGTCGGGGTTCCGGATGAGGGGCGTTGGGCGCTGCGACACACGTCGGCGCAGGGTCCGGACGGGGATGAGCCGGCGGTTCCGGGGCGTTTTCGGGTGACGGAGATCGCGTTGACCTCGACGCCGGACGGCGCGCAGTTCGGCGTGCGCGTGCTGTGTTCGTCGGCGTTGTCCACCGAGGCGCCGATCGATCTGCGGCGCCCGCAGATCGTGTCCGCGCTCGCCTCCGAACTCGTGATGCGGGAGGCCGACGCGATCGACGGTCGTCCGATCCGGATGCAGAGCGAGGCGGACATCGACCGGTTGTTCCGGCTGGTCTCGTCAGCGAACCGCGGGTTGCCGGTGTATCTGCTCACCGAACCGGACCCGACGAAGCTGAAGTTGCAGACGGGGGCGTTTCTTCTGGACGCGGAGGATCTGGCGGCGCGGGTGCTGGGGGTCGCTTACGTGGTGACGATGCCGCGGCAGCTCGGGTTCCGGTGGACCGAGCTGGTGGGCAAGCCGTGGTCGGCGTTCCTCGGCGCGGTGCGCACGTACCGCCCCGGCGTGGACTTTGATCAGGACGATCCGCGCGATCACCCGCTCGCCCTGGCGGAATGGATCCTCCGCTACCGGTACAAAGGACTGACGATGGACGAGGCGTACGCCGAGTTTCTCGTGGATCAGGCGCACGAGCACTCGGCGTCGCGCTGGGTGAACTGGGGGTCGTGCCTGTTTTACGTGGACGCGCGCAACCGGCGGGCGGAACGCGGGCGGATGACGGCCCGCGAGGACAAGCAGTGGCGCGCCGTGTACGAGGAGGAGATTGTCGCGCTCAAAGCCAAGATCGACCAGGTGGGCGCGGAGCGGGACGACGCGATCGAGGTGGCGGAAACCGCGGAGCGGGAGCGGGACCAGGCCCGCCGCGAAAACTTCAATCTTCGGGCGCAACTGGACGCGCTTCGACGCGCCGTCGGATCGGCCGCGGCCGATCGGGCGGCGACGGCGAGCGCCGCACCGTCGTCCTACGCGGACGTACCCGAGTGGGTCGAGGCGAACCTGACCGGGCGTCTTTCGCTGCATCCGCGGGCCGTCAATCACGGGTTGAAGGAGGCCGAGTTCGAGAACGTGAAGCTGGTGTGCGACGTGCTTCGGCTCCTGGCGGACGACTACCGCGACATGCGCCTCGGCGTGGACGGAGCGAAACCGCGGTTCGATCAGGCGATCGAGCGGATGAACCTGCGCGTCTCCGGATCGATCTCGAAGGAACGCGCGGGCGAGCAGGGCGACACGTACTTCGTGCGCCTGGGCGGTCCTGGCGCGCCGAGGCGTTTTCTCGACACGCATATCCGCACGAACAGCGCCACGCGCGATCCGAAGCGGTGCCTCGCGGTGTATTTCTACTGGGACGAGGACAACCGTGAAGTCGTGGTCGGGTGGCTTCCGGGGCATCTGACGAACCGGCTGACGTGAGGCGGTGCGGCGGTCCCGCCGAAACCCTTGACCGGCGACAAGGCCCGGTTGCGGCGGATTGCAGACTCCCTGTCTTCGAGGCGGAGCGCGGAACTCCGCTTCGCTCCGCGCAGACGGGAGGCCCGCTCAGCTTTGCGCGCAGACCGGAGGTCTGCGATCCGGCGGCAGGGATCTGCTCCAGCGAGCCTGAATCTCCATCTGACTCCGGTGCTCAGGCTTGGGATGATCTGTCATTGTGGCGCGACGCGTGATGATGCCTGGGGCGGGCGGCAATCGCCGGCGCGACGATTCCTCTTTCTCTCGAACTTCTATCGTCCCTCCGGAACTTTGTTTCCCCCGCGCGGGCTTCTTCCCAGCACTGGAGTGCTCGGCTGTTTTCCAGCGCCCCGTCCAGGGCTAAGACTCCCGGAGGATCACCCCGTGGACGACACGTCCCGCCGTTTCCTCCTCGCAGGATCGCGCCGCAGGATCGCGCAGGATCGTCAGTTCATGCGAATCCCGCGCCCCGAAACCGGAACCAGATGCAGACTCAAGACGCCGGGAATGCTGATCCCGCGGGTCAGCTTTGGCGGCGAGGGGGTTCGGCGTGAAGCAGGATGGCCGTGGCGCGTTCCAGGCTTCGCTCCAGACCTCGCGGAGCGTCCTGGAGAACCCGGAGGTAAAGGGACGGCTCGCGTCCGTCGGCCCGCAGATGCGAGGCGACGGCGGAGAGGATCGGGTATCCGCCCTCGTTGAGAGTCTTGAAGACCCGCGCCAGATCGCCGCAGCCGTGCGGCAGGGCGACCTCGAGGCGGCGTCCCGGGATGTCGAGACCGAGCAGGTTCCGCAAGGCGCGCAGGAGATCCACCGTGGTGAGGATGCCGACGAGGCGTGCGCTTTCGGCGTCGCCCTCCGCAAGGACGGGCAGAGCGCCAAACCGCCCCTCCGCGAGAATCTCAAGGGCTTCGTCCAGACCGGCGACGGGGGTGACCGTGACCGGGTCGTGGGTCATCGCCTCGCAGACCTTCAGTTTGTCGGAAAGTGTCCGGTCGAACCCGACGGCGGAGCGGATGTCGCGGTCGCTGAGGATGCCGACCAGGCGACCGGCGGGATCAAGCACCGGAAGGTGGTGAATGCGTCGCCGCGCCATCAGGTCGGCGGCGACGGCGAGGGGGCTTTCCGAACTGACGGTGACGACGTTCGAGGTCATGTAATCGGCGACGAACATGGGTGTACCCTCCGGCTTCGTGGGGTCGATCCGTGCGGATTCAGCCTGCTCCTGACTTCAGAGCCAGCGGCATCTGCATCTTCCCGCCGCACTTCCGAGCAACTCCTGTACCAGACTCCCCGGGAATCGGGGGTTGGACGGCAGATGCAGGCTTTCCGGGCAACAGGAACCGTAGTGGGCATGTTCGTCGGCATGTCAACACCCAGATTCGACGGCGGCCGGGGTGAACGCCTGAGACGGACGGGGAGAATTGATTCAAGGAACTCTCCGGAACCAGGGTCCGTGTTTGCTGGGTGATCCGCGGGGTCGGGTGACATGCCGGCGGCGGGTTCGCCGATGTCCGGGGACGGGGATACCTTTCCGGTCATGCTTCAGACCTATGACGCACGAAACCGTGATCTGATCGTCAACATCAACGGGCGGCTCGTACCCCGTGACGAGGCCGGAATCAGTCCGTTTGATTCCGCGGTGCAGGGTGGGGACGCGGTCTGGGAGGGGCTGCGGCTTTACGACGGGCGCATCTTCAAACTGCACGAGCATCTGGCGCGGTTGCGCGGGTCGGCGAAGGCGCTGGCCTTTGCGAGCATTCCGACGGACGCGGAGATCATCGAGCAGCTCCGGCGAACGCTGGCGGCGAACCAGATGACGGACGGCGTTCACATCCGCCTGACGCTGACCCGCGGAGTGAAGTACACGAGCGGGATGGACCCGCGGCTGAACACGGCCGGTCCGACGCTCATCATCCTCGCGGAGCACAAACCGCCGGTGTACGACAAGTCGGGCGTCACGCTGGCGACGAGCAGCGTGCGGCGCTTTCCGCCGGATTGCCTGGATCCGAAGATTCACCACTGCAACCTGATCCAGTCCATCCTGGCGAAGATCGAGGCGACGCGCGCCGGGGCGGATGACGCGCTGATGCTGGACCCGCGCGGGTTCGTGGCGGAGACGAACGCGACGCACGTCTTCATCGCGTACGCGGGCGTGGTCGCCACGCCGCGCCCCGTGGCATGCCCGGAGGGAATCACACGCGCGGCCGTGCTGGAGCTGTGCCGGCTGCACGGCATCGAACACGAAGTCCGCGACCTGTCGCTGACGGAGGTCTACCGCGCGGACGAGATGTTCTGCACGGGAACGATGGGGGAGCTGGCGCCGGTGGTGTCGGTGGACGGACGGACGATCGGCGACGGTCGTCCGGGACCGATGACCGCGCGTCTGAGCGCGTTGTTCCGACGGTTGACCGAGACGGAAGGCGTCCCCGTGGCGTGAGAGAGGGTTCCGCCGGACGTTGCGTTCGGGCCGGAAGGGTTGATGCGCGGGGGTATTGAAGACGGCTTCCCAGCACTGGCGTGCTGGGCTGTTTTCTGACGCCCCTGCCGGGGGTGCGGTTTTCGGATGATCGTGCCGGGGCTGCGGCTTTCGGAGGATCTTCCGGGAACAAAGGTTCTCGGATGCCCCTCGGGGATGCGTGATCGTCGGCTGCTCCGGGTAGGCGGAACCCCTCGCCGCGACGGCTCCGCAGGATCATGAGCGCACACAATCGTAACCCCCCGGCCACCGGAGTCGCCGGGAGACTCCGGTCTCCTCTTTATCCGTTCCGGGTCATCCTCGACCATCGGAATCCGGGCGCCAGCGTCGCTGAAAGAGGACCGCGGCGAGGATGATTGCGCCGGTGAACATCAGGCGGGCGTATTCGGGGACGTTGTTGATGCTGAGGATTTTCTCGATGTATCCGACGATGAGCACGCCGATCAGGGTCAGCCCGACGCCCCCGCGCCCGCCCGACAGGCTGGTTCCGCCGATCACGACCATCGCGATCGCGGACAGCTCGTACCCCGCACCGTCTTCCGGGTCGCCCTGCTGAAGCTGGGCGGCCTGGCAGATTCCCGCCACGGCGGCGCACGCTCCGCTGAGGGCGTAGACGGAAACTTTCATCATCCGCGTCGGGACACCTGACAGACGGGATGCTTCCTCGTTCCCTCCCAGCGCGTACACGCGCCGGCCCCAGGTCGTCCGGGTCAGCGCCGCGTGACACACGACGACGCACGTCAGAAAGATGACCGTGACGACGGCGACGTTTCCGCCCAGCAGGCGGGCGTCGATGCGCGAGAAGGCCTCGGGGACCGGCAGCGCGATGTACCGTCCGTCCGCGTCCTGGATGTAGCGGGAAACTTTGACGCCACCGCACAGCGCCTTCGCCAGTCCGCGCGCGGCGACCATCATCGCCAGCGTGACGATAAAGGGCTGAATCCGCCCGAACGCGATGAGCGCGCCGCTGACGCCGCCGCAGACCGCGCCGATCATCAGGGCCGCGGGGATCGTCAACGCGGCGCCCCCCTGCCGGTGAAGGCTCATCATCGAGAACGCCACCGACACCAGCGCCAACACGCTCCCGACGGAAAGGTCGATCCCGCCCGAGAGGATCACCGCGGTCATGCCGCATGCGAGGATGCCGTAAACGGACGCCTGGCGCATCGCGTCGCGGTGGGTGTCCCAGTTGAAATACGCTCCGTCCCCATGAAAAACGAACCCGAGGGCGATGACGAGGATCAGCGCCGCCGCCGGAGCCCAGCCGGCGGCGGCAAACGAGTGTACGAACCTGCTCACCTGATTCATGATCGGGTCGCCGCGCGATGTCGCCGTCGTGTCCGTCCTGCTTCCGCGGGGAGGATCGTTCAGGCGTCCGCCCGCCTTATCCTTCCGGGACGTTCAGGGTTCTCGCTCCCGGAAGTCGCGTTCGAGGCGCTCGATCTCGGCGATGTCCCCGGCGAAAACCTGGCGGTGCCGCGCGTCCACGCGGCGGGCGATCCGCTCCGCCAGGTCGCGCATCGCCGGGTCATCGTAGACCGGTCCGGCGACATGCGCCGTCAGGCAGGTCGTCGCCCGCGCGTCATCGCCGGTCAACGTCGGCGCAACGCGAACGTTGATCCCGATGCCGGTGATCACCGCTTCAACGCGGTCCGCCGCGACGACCGTTTCCGTGAGAATCCCCCCGAGTTTCCTTCCGTCGATCATCAGGTCGTTGACCGGGCGGATGACCACCGCCGCGCCGGTTGCCTCGCGCAGGACTTCCACGCATGCCACCGCCGCGGACTTCGTGAAGTCCGTCGTCACCGGCCAGCGCACGTTCCGCGCCGCGTGGACGACCGAGAGGCAGATGCCCGCGCCGACCGGACAGACCCAGGTCCGCCCGCGCGTCCCGCGGCCGCTTGTCTGCCCTCGCGCCAGCACCCACGCCGCATCCGCGATCCGCCCCTGCTCCAGCAGACGGCGGGCCTCAAGGTTCGTCGAGTCGACCTCGTCGTAGTAGAAGGACTGCACCTCGGCGCGGATATGCGATGCGCGGGATCCGGTCAAGACCGGGCAACCCCGCATGACCGCCGACGGACCGCCCGCCCGAAGCGCGCCACCTCGATCATGCCCGGAACACGGCGACCGTGGCGACCGACGCGAACCCCCCCGCCGCGCGCCCGATCATGCGAATTCCCGAGACCGCGACCGGTGCGAACTGAATTTCGTATTGCACCCACGGCGCCTTCGTCAGCGGCTCCTCGCCCGCCGGATACCCCGGCCGCCACTGCGCGTCTCGAACCGCGCGCCACGCCCCGGCCTCGTCGCGCATCTCAACACGCGGATCAATGAACCAGCCGCCGATCTCCTCCAGCGTGCCGGTCCGGAACAGAACCCGCCCGATCGTCACCGGCGCGGTCCACTCATATCCGTAATACGCCTCGATCCCGCCGTGGTGGATCGAGGCGTCCGCGCCCCCCGGCAGGAAGCCGTAAAAAGAGAGCGGCGGATCCGCATCCGGCCCGGGCCACGCGGGCAGCGGCGCCTGATCGCGGATCACCGTCACCGAGTCCGCCAGCAGCGCTCGCGGCGTGAAGACGATCATGCGGGAGAGCGCCCCCTCATCCAACACAGCCGCGTGCGACGCGATCCGTGCCGCCGACCAGGCGAGGTTTTCGCCCGGCGCCCGTCCGAGTCCGGTCGAGGAGGTCTGCTCCGTCGACGGGGCGGGTTCGCTCGGCGCGTGAAACCCGACGCGTGACGGGATGACGAGGGTCTCAGCGGCGCCGTCGCGCTCGACGCGCCCGCCCGCGCGCAGCACGACGCGCTCGCCCTGCGCCGCGATCCGCGCCGCCAGATCGGTCAACCGCGCATCCGGAAGGTCAAAACGCGTGCGGTTGTGATAGCGGTCGTTCAGCGGCTGCGACCACGCCCGATCGGGCAGCGGATTGAGCAGGTCGGCGGGAATGCCCTCGATTCCGGTCACGATCGCGACCAGCCCGCACATCGTCGCGGCCTGGTTGTCCACGTCGAACCCGATCCGGCAGCACATCTCGAGCGTCCGCCGGAAGTCGCCTTCGCCGTAAAGGAGGGCAAGGACGCCGCACGCGCCGTTGAGGTTCGCGTTCCAGATCGTGCGCGTCGCGGCAGGTTCGCCGTGGTAGTACGTCTCACACAGCTCGCGCCGCGCCCGCCGCCAGTCCACCGGGTGATCCTCGTGAAGACGGCGCATGTGTGCGACGGTCCCTGCGAAGCGCCCTCCCTCGGGGAGGCAGTCGCACGCCAGGTCGACCAGCCGCCGCACGTCGCGTTCGAAGAACGCCGCCGCATACATCACGCCGTAGTGGATCGTCGGCTCGATGCCCCACCCGTCCGCCATCACCCGCGCCGCCCACGCGGATTTGTCGGCCGCGTAACGCGCCATGCCCGGCGCGGTGACGCCCCAGATCTCGTTCACAAGCTGCGGGTCGATCTGAAACCCGTGCGGGTTGACCCCGCGCCGCCCGGTCAGCGGCGGACGCAGACCGTGATGCATCAGACCCAGCGCCGCCCGGTTCGCCACCCAGACGTGGCTGCGAACGTGATGCATCCACCGCCGCGCCAGTTCCTCATACGTCACCTCCCGCTCCCCGGACTCCTCCATCGCCAGCAGGTAGAGGTACTCGATGTCGGTGTCGTCGTCGGAGAACGCCCCGTCCGCCTGACGCACAAGGTCGAGCACCCAGTCCTTCCACGCCGGGGTTTCGCCCTCCGGCATCGGCTCGTCGAGGTAGACGTTCTCATACCCGAGTCCGAACATGTTGCCGACGCATTGCCCGATCCAGGAGGCGTAGACCTTGCGGCGGTACTCGGCAAGCGGAAGACGCAACTCGGTCGGCATGAACGCATCCTAAATCATGATTCCCTTACGAGCGCCCCCTGAGCCGCGGGCTTCAGCCCGCGCGAACGCTCGTCTCACGCCGCGCCGCCGGAAACTTCGTCGGATCGCGGGCCTCCGGTCCGCCCGTGCAGCGTGCGAGCTTCCGGTCCAGCGGACTGGAGCTTCGCGATCCGGGCTGAAGCAACGAACGCGCCGTTCAGGGCATCGGCAGGCGGAGCGCTTCCTTGCCGGCGCGGCTCGGTTCTTCCGCTGCGGTTACGATGCGCGGGCGGCGCCCGCTCCCAGGAACCCGTCCACCTCGTTGGCGACGATCACGCCGTAGTTGATCGTGCCCAGCCAGCCCGACATGATGATGCCGACCGACCCGGTGTGAAACAGCCCCGGCACGCGTTTCGGCAGGTCCATGCTGGCCTTGAGGCCCTCGAATTTCGTGCCGAACGTCGCTCCGAGCATGTGTTGCGTGTAATGCGCGAACGTCCGCGGCGTGCTCGCCTCGACGTGCTCGATGATCGAACTGACGCCCGGGACGTATTTCTCCAGCCCGGCGATCGTGGCGTCGATCAGGCGCTGCTTCTCGCGTTGGTAGGCCGCGTCGTCGAGATCCGCCCAGTCGGCCCAGTTCGCGTTCGTCGAGGAGACGATGGCGTAACGCTCCGGACCCTGCGGGCGCGTGTCCGGGTAATACAGCGAGAACGTCCGGCTCGTCACCTCCCGCGCGCACATCGCCTCGAAATCGAACTCCGGCCAGGTGGACGTGAACAACAGGTCGCCGACGTAGGGGATGCGCTCGCCCTGGCGCACCGCCATGTAAACCTGGCAACTGCTGTTGGCGAGGCGCACCCGGCGGACTTCGTCGAGATAGTCCCCGGGGACGGCGGAAGCGTCGAGCATCTTCAAGACCGTGTTCTTCAGGTTGGCGTTGGAGACCACGCTGCCCGCGCGGATCGCCCGCCCGTCCGCCACGACGCCGCGCGCCCGCCCGTCCTCCACGAGAATGCGCTCGACGAGCACCTGCTGGCGAAGGTCCACGCCGTTGCGCTTCAGCTCCGTCTTCATCTTGAAGATCAGGTCGTCCGTTCCGCCCTGGTAGATGTAGACGCCCTTGCTCATGAAGTTCGAGAAGACGATGCCGTAGCTGATCGCCGGGTCGTCCAGCGTCGAGCCGTTGGCGTAGTTGATCGGCTCCATCAGCAGGCGCCAGACGTCCGTGCGCCCCGGGAAAAATCGCTGAAACAGCTCCCGCGTCGTCATCGACTGGTCGTCGTAGAAGTCCATCCCCCGCGCGGTGTCGAAGAACGCCTCCACCGTCGCCGCCGCGACGCCGAACCGCTCGACCAGGATGCGCGTGAAGTCCGCCCGATCGAACGTCGTCTCGAGCGTGAACTGCGGGTTGTCGAAGCGGATGCCCTTGAGCTGGCGGATGTTGCCGGCGATCTCCTCCGTCCAGTACCGCCGACAGCTCTTGATCATCCCGATCGGGAAACCGTGCAGCGAGATGTCGAATATGCGCCCGCCGGGACGACGGAACCACGTCGCCATCCCCCCGAAGTTGTAGTGCTGCTCCAGCAGCAAGACGCTCCGCCCCGCCTTCGCCAGGACGTTCGCGCACGTCAGCCCCGCCAGGCCCGAGCCGATGACGATCACGTCATAGGAGTCACGGAGGTCTTTCAGGCGGTCTTTAGGCATTGTAATCGGTCGTTCGTTGACAGGGAGCGACACGCGCAAGGGGCTTCCTTACTCATCCGACGTTTCAGACTCGCACCCGATCTCCCCGTCCTGCTCGAACCCCTTGCACTCCACCACGTCAGGCCAAGCGTCAACCCACCCATTGCACGTGCCGCCGTCCCAGAAGTGTTCGTAGCCGAGAAATGCCCCGCTCGCCGAATCATAAAAGAACGTGGGAAAGCTGAATCCGTATTCAGGCGTGATGACGCGTATGGAGCTTTCGGCACAATGCCCGACCCGCCACATTCCACCTAACCCCGATGACTGGGACGCTCCGTCACAACCGCTCTCTATGATCGTGACAGCGGTCTGAAAGTCATGGAACTCCTCGCCGTCGCCAAGCTCACCTCGATACATTTGAAGCGTCGGGTCATCGTCCGGAATCATGCAACGCAGTGATGCCAGATCCGCAAGCGTCGCCGCATCGTCTTGGGCGACGTCGCCACAGCCCGCGACTCCCATGAATCCGAGCGCGATCGCGCATGCGTATTGTCGAAACACCGTTGACTCCAGATTCGGCCCGCGGTGCGGTACGTTGCGATGGCCTCGACGCACGGGAGATGCTACTTCCGCTCTTTCGCGGATGCGCCGATTATCCCCGAGTCCCCAATGGGATGAGCCTGGCGCCAAAGGGACTCAAGCACGGGGTCAGCGCAAATCATCGCCTCTGTCTTAAGTCGCCTCTCTTCGACGGAGAGGCCTTTGAACTCCTCGGCGATGCCCTCCTGAATCTCATGTTTCATTCGAACACAATCAAATCCCTTGTCCGTCATGTCTCGATCACCTCCGGTGGGCTGTGAATGGGAACAAATGCGTATCCCCTCAACATGTTGATGGCATGGAAGCCCCTGATTTTGTCGAAGTTGACGATGTGCTTGAAGTTCCAGCTTATGATGATATCCACTTCGGAGACCGATGCATAGGCAATGTGTTCAGCATCCGCCTGCGACGCCATGCCGAGAACTCCGGCGGAAATGTACGCATCCCTCAGCGCTTCGGCCTCCGCGGAATGCGTGACGACATCAACGACGTCCCTCGGAAGTTCGGCAAGTACGGTTCGGATGGCCACCGGCGCGCGGGCCAGCTCGCGCAGGGTCGTCGGGGATACGACAACGCAGAACCGACCGGACCTGACCTCGGCAAAGAACTTGAGGCTGGCGGACTTGAACTCTTCGTCCAGACATCCGCCAAAGACCGATGTGTCCGCGTAGACCCGCAGGCGATGTTTCACGCTGTCCAATTCCACACGCATCGAACCGCTCACTCCGGCTTGCATCCCGATCGGGGCATACGATTCCGCAGGCTGGCGCCGTGCCCGAAAAACTTACCGTGACTTGTTCAGATTCACGGCCTTCGCAAGCTTCCAAAACGTCGGCCTCATATTCTTGTCCAACTCCCGCGCAACTCCGTCGTAAGCTTGCGGCAGCGGATCAAACCGATCACGTCCGCCAGATCGATCGTCCGCGTGATCTTCTTCATCCCGCCGCGGAGCGTCCTCCGCGTCTCCGCGGCGAGCGCTCCTCCCTTCACCGCCGCGTCAGGTCAGACAGGTCGCGTCGCACGTTCAGCCACACCCCGTAACCCCGATCCTCGCTGTCGCCGATCTCGAGCAGATCGTATTCGGCGGTCAGTTCGACATCCAGCAGCCCGCGCGTCAGGCGGATTGTCCCCTCGAGGTCCACGCCCTCCGTCGTGCCGTCGATCGAATCCCTCTCATGCCGGTAGCCCACGCCGAGCGAGGTCGAAAGATGATCCGAGAATTGCAGCGTGTCCTTCAGATCGGCGTCGAACGCGGTCACGCGGCGCGGGTCGAAGTCGCCGTCGAAGCGGAAGTGCGAGAGCATCGCCGAGGCGTCCAGCACGTGACCGGGGCTTCGCAGCAGGTCCGCACGCCCGCTGACGTGCCACGCCTCATACGGCAGGACCGAGTCGTTGAAAAGCTCGAATTCGCCGGATACGGACCACCGGTCGCGCTCGTAACGGACGCCGATGCGGTGATGATCCGTGTTGTCCGCAAAAGCGTCGAATACCGGGTCGAAGAAGTCTACCGCGAAAGGCCTGCGGAACTCCGGCTCGTCCACCCACTGCCGCCGGTTTTGCCAGAGGTAGTACGGCGTCAGACCTCCGTCGAACGCGTGCTCGATGCGCAGGTCGGTCTGAACCGTGTCCGTCCGGGAGCCGGTCGGGACGCGGTACTCGTAGTCGAAGGACACCGCCTCGCCGTCCGCGATGTCGCCCGAGAGGATGCGGCGGACGAACGTCAGACGCCCCGCCTGCGTCACCGTGTAATCCAGCCCCTCGGCGTAGATCCGCGTGCGCGACGCGTTGAACGCGCGAACGCTGAGGCGGCGCACGTCGGACTTGCGCAGCACCGCGGGCCGCACCGTGTCCAGCGTGTGCGACTCCGCGCGCACGACGGAGATCGGACCGTCGCCGGTCGTCTCGGCCCGCACGAGGTTCACCGCGCCGTCGATCGTCAACCGTCCCCACCGCGTCGGGCGGTCGAAGCTGACGTCCAGCAGACCGCCGTATTCGTAAGTCTCGACGTCTTGCTCGACGCGCTCGACGCGCCAGAAGGCGTCGGCGGTGAGCCGAAGCTCGTCCGTGATGTCCCAGGCGGCCTCGACGTCGGCCTTGTGCCGGTCGATCGAAAGCCCGTCCGAGTCGGTCTTGTAGAGGTTGTAGCGCCAGGTGGTCTGAAAGCGGTCGGTATGCCGGAAGGTGAGGCGCGGGGCGAACTCCGTCTCGTCACGGGCGAGGTCGCCCTCCTCGTCGTTGTGCCGCAGCAGCAGATCCCACGCGTGTCGGCCCTCCCGTCCGAACTCGATCCGGTGCTCGACGCGAAGCTCATCGCGCCGCGTGTCCAGCGCGCCGCGCGAGCCCTGGTACTCGCTTTCCGTGTCCTCATGATCGTAGGTCAGGCGAAGCCCGTGGCGATCGCCGATGTCCCACCGGTGATCGAGATGAAAGCGCGATCGCTCGCGGGACTCGTCGTCGTCGCCGGACACGTTGCCGGTGCGCCGGAGGTCGGAGGCGTCGAACCCGACATCCGTGCGGGTCGTGGGCGTCGTGAGCAGAAACGAGAGTCCGTATTCCTCGACTTCCTCCACCAGCGACGGCAGGAACCGGCGCGGGATGCGGTCGCGCGAGCGCCGGGCGTAGGCGTCAAACGACGCCGGCTCGTTCGGGAAAAGCGTCAGCGCCAGGTCGTAACGAACGAGGGCGCCGGAGTCGGTGTCCGTCTCGGAGACGCCGTCGACCGAGCGGTGGAACCGCGACTGCGCAAGTCCGAGTTCGACGTCGCCGGAGAACTGAAGCGTCTCCTCGCCGAACGCGTGTCCCTCCAGTGAAAACCCCAGCGACTCCCGCAGTTCCAGCGCCCGGTCGCTTCGCCGCGTCCGCCCGACGTTCGACGGGAGCGACGTTACTGCCCGCGATTCAAGGCTGGATTCGAAGTTCAGAAACGCATCCGTCAGGTCCAGGCGATAGTGTCGTTCGGTCGGCCGCTCGCCGGCCGGGTCGGGAGGGGGAGCCGGTTCGTCGCGCACCTGCTGGGCCGCCACCGCGCCCGGGACCGCCAGCATCAGCCACAGAAGAGTGCTTTTCCGCACCGTATCCTCGACCGTCATTACACCGCGCCCGCGCCGACCGCCGACGGACATGCATCGCCGTCCGCTGACCCCTGCCGGCCGGGCAAGCGACGTTCCGATCCGATCCCGCGCCGCACGGATCGACCGTATTGAATCAGACTCGAAGCGCGCTGCCAACCTCGGCGGTATTCCGCGGAGCACCCGCGTTCAAGACGACGCCACGCCTCGTCGCCGTCCGCCGAGGCGCGGATATTTTCCTTGACGTTGTCGCGTGCGTGAATACACTTCCGCGCGGGCCGTGAGAACAGGTTGGGGGTCGCCGTCAGGCGGTTTCACTCTTGCCTGTAATTGACAAAGATGCGCAAGCGGATGTTCGGTCGGGCGCTGGCGATTCAGCGCAGTCAGACCGCAAACGGACCGTCAGTCCACAAACGGAAGGGTTGGGTATGTCGCAGGCTGCAAAATCGGCGCGGTGGCACGGTGCATCAACGGCGGTACGGAGGTTCATGGTCGCGGTCGGGGCGCTCGCCGCCTTCACGGGTTGCACGATCAGCGTGACGCCGCCTTCCAACGAGAACGACAACGTTCCCCCGTTCGGCAACTCGACGGACCCGACCAACAAAGGCGCGGCGTACGTCGGCGCCGACGCCTGCCGCCAGTGTCATGCGGAGGTCGCGGATCAGCACCGGGTCCACGGACACGCGCACAAGCTGACTCAAGTTCAAGGAGAGCCGCCGTCGTTCCCGGAGGAGGGAATGCTCGCCGGCGTACCGACGCCTCCCGAGGGATTCGACTGGTCGGACATCGCTTACGTCATCGGCGGTTACACGAAAAAAGCCCGCTTCATCGACAACAACGGCTACATCCTCGTCACCGGCGTCGCCGGCGTGCCGACGCAGTGGAACCTGGCGCATCCCGCCAACGGAACGACGCCGGGATTCGTGGCGTACGAGCCTGACGCGGAGGCGGAAAAGCCTTATGCGTATTCCTGCTTCTACTGTCACACGACCGGGGCGCGTCCCCAGGACGAGGATTTTCCCGAGTATCAGGAGAACCGTCCCGGGTTCATCGGCACGTGGCTCGAGCCCGGCGTGCAGTGCGAGGAATGCCACGGTCCGGGCGGCAACCACTTCACGACGGTTGCGGGAGAGGTCGTGATCGACACGAGCGCCATCTACACTTCCGCCACCGGCGAGGACACCTGCGGCAAATGTCACACGCGCGGGGACAACCCGGGCGTCATTATCGCGAAGGGCGGCTACATTCAGCATCACGAGCAGTACCCCGAACTGCTCGCCAGCGGCGGGCACGCCTCGTTCGGGTGCGCCACCTGCCACGACCCGCACGTCTCCGTCACCTACGACCGATCCAACGCGATCCGGAACGCCTGCACGGATTGCCACGCGGACCAGAACATGGGCAAGCACGAGGGGAAGGTGTTCACCCGGGGGGATTACACCGAGGTTCTGTCCTGCGAAAGCTGTCACATGCCCTTTGTCGGAAAGAGCGCCTCATCCGCGACGGCTGAGGTCGTCGGAGAGTTCGGTCGGATGGGCGACACGCGCACGCACATCTTCCGCATTGACAGCACGTCCGTGACTTACACGGACATGTTCACCGAGGATCTCGCGCAAGTGCGCACGGACGCGGAAGGTCGGGCCGCGGTGACGCTCGACTTCGTCTGCCTGCGGTGTCACAACGGCATCGGCGCGTTCGACATCGAACCGCGCTTCCTGACGGACATCGCGGCCAACATGCACTTCATCAGCGAGCCGTAACCGCACCGCACCATCGGATCCGGGTCGTGACGACCGGATTCCCTGGAACAGGGCCGCTCCCTCCTTCGACGGACGAGGGCGCAGGTCGCGGGGTTTCCGCCTGACGGGGCGGGAAAGGGGTCCGCTGCGGGTCTGGCGCTCAGGGCTGGGCGGCTGTCCGGCTGGGCGGCAGGTTCGCGCCGGGAGCGGGTTGACGGGGAGCGGGTTTGCGGGTAAGGTTCCGCGCTTTCCCGGTGGGCCGGGCGACGGAACGACGGGAGTTACGGGAAGCCTTTAAGGGGCGGGTCGGGCGGAATCAGCGGATTCCGCCGCGGCGGGTGGGCGCCGGCAGTACGCGGCAGGGCGCTTAGGCCTCGGTTTCCCGGCGGCCGCGATCCTTCCTTTGCGGAAGTTCACGCCGCGTTTTTACGGGTCTCAGGTTGCGCCTGCGTTGTTGTGTTGGGGAGTCGGGCGGCGGTTCGAGATTGCCGGCGCTCGCAATCTGAGAACCGCGGTACGCCGGCGGGCCACCGGATCAGTCATCTGAGATTTGGAAGCTGAAATCCGAGATATTCAACGCCGGATTCAGGAATTTTCGTTGACGGGCGAAGGCGTTTTGCCCGGTGGTGTAATCGGTAACACACCAGGTTTTGGTTCTGGTATTCCTGGTTCGAGTCCAGGCCGGGTAGGTTGGGGACAGGCAGCGGGCAGCAGGGGCGAAGCGTTGGTTGGAGGTGGGGGATACGGACGGCGGGGGCGCGATGGCGGGGCACGCGAACAATCATGCACCGATCGGCGGGCTGAAGATTTTCTCGGGCACGGCGTGCCGGGAGCTGACGTCGCGCATCTGCGAATACCTCGGGGTGCAGCAGGGTCGGGCGACGGTGGAGCGGTTCCCCGACGGCGAGACGCTGGTCAAGCTGGACGACGACGTGCGCGGCCGGGACTGCTTCGTGGTGCAGAGCACGCGGCCTCCGGTCAACGACAATCTGATGGAGTTGCTGATCTTCATCGACTGTCTGCGTCGGGCGTCGGCGAACCGGATCACGGCGGTGATTCCGTATTTCGGTTACGCGCGTCAGGACCGCAAGGCGGAGGGGCGGACGCCGATCACGGCGAAGCTGGTGGCGAACCTGATCGTGGAGGCCGGGGCGCACCGCGTGCTGACGATGAACCTTCACGCGGACCAGATCCAGGGTTTTTTCGACATCCCGCTGGATCACCTGTCGGCGGCGCCGGTGCTGACGGAACACTTTCACACGTTGAAACTGGACACGCCGGTGGTGGCTTCGCCGGACGTGGGGAACATCAAGTTCGGCAGTGATTTTGCGGCGCGGCTGAGCGCCGACCTGGCGGTGATCGACAAGCGTCGGATCGCCGGCGATGTGACGCGGGCGAACCGCGTGGTGGGGAACGTCGAGGGGGCGAGCGTGATGATGTTCGACGACATGATCACGACGGCGGGGACGGTGTGCGAAGCGGCGAGGCTGCTTCGACAGTTCGGGGCGAAGGAGGTTTTCGTATCCGCGGCGCACCCGGTGTTTGCGGGTCCGGCGATCGAGCGGCTGCGCGAAGCCGGGTTTCGGCAGATCGTGGTGACGGACACGATCCCCGTGAGCGAGGAGGCGAGGCGGACGTTGTCGAACCTGAAGGTGTTGACGGTGGCGCCGATGATCGGGGAGGGGATTCGTCGAATTCATGAGCACCTGTCGGTCAGCGAATTGTTTCGCTGGGAAAAGAAGATGGGTTGAAGGGTCGCCCGGCATGATGGCGGTCGCGTCGCCCGGTTTCAGGTCGCGGCGGGTCGTCCGGGGCGGGACGGTAAGCAGGACGGAGTTTCGAGTCGCATGTCAAACGTTCAATTGAAGGCACAACCGCGCAAGAAGGTGGGGACGTCCGGGTCGCGCAAGCTGCGTGAGACGGGCGTGCTCCCGGCGGTCATCTACGGTCACGGGGAGCCTCCGGAGTCGGTGATGCTCGATGAACATGAGTTCGTCGTGGCGATCGGGCACGGGGCGCGGACGATGGCGCTGAACATCAACGGGAAGGAGTCTCAGTTTCTGGTCAAGGAAGTGCAGTACGACCATCTCGGGAAGCGCCCGATCCACGTGGACTTCGTGCGCGTCGATCTGACGGAGAAGGTGCGCGTGAAGGTGGGCGTGGAGCTGCGCGGCGTTCCGATCGGGGTCAGTCACGGCGGCATCCTGGAGCAGTACCTGGCGGCGGTGGAGGTGGAATGCCTGGCGATGGCGATCCCCGAGACGCTGCACCCGATCGTGCAACATCTGGACGTGGGGCAGGTGCTGGCGGTGCGCGACCTGGTGGTGCCCGCGGGCGTCGTCATCCTGAACGATCCGAACGACACGATCGCGGCGATCAAGACGCTCACGGAGCCGGTGGAAGCGCCGGCGGCGGCGGAGCCGGGGACCGAGCCTCAATTGCCGGAGCGCATCGGTCGCGTGCGGCCTGAGGAGCCCGCGGAGGAAGAGAAGAAGAAGTAGCCGTGAAGCTGGTGGTGGGGCTGGGGAACCCGGGACCGAAGTACGCGGGGACGCGGCACAACGTCGGCTTCGACGTGGTGGACCGGTTGGCGCGGCGGTGGCGGGTGGATCTGAGCGCCGAGAAGTTCCACGGGTGGTTTGCGGTGACGGATGTGGGGGCGGATCGCGTCGGGCTGATGAAACCGACGACGTTCATGAACCGCAGCGGTCAGGCGGTGGCGGCGGCGGCGCGGTTCTACCAGTTGACGCCTGCGGACCTGATGGTGGTGGTGGACGATCTGGCGTTGCCGCCCGGGAAGATCCGGATTCGAGCGGAAGGATCGGCCGGAAGCCACAACGGGCTGGCCGACATCATCGGGCGGCTGGGGAGGCAGGACTGGCCGCGGTTGCGGATCGGGATCGGTCCGGTGGAGGGGATCGGCGCGCAGTATGTCCTGTCGCGGTTTGCGGAGGAGGAGCGGTCGGTGATGGAGGAATCGCTGGACCGCGCGGCGGACGCGGTGGAATGCTGGTTGAAAGAGGGCGTGACGACGGCGATGAACCGGTACAACGGTTAAGGCGCGTCGGGAGATCGGAAACGTGGCGTGCCGAGAGCGGAGTGCGGCGCGATGCGCGCTTGAGCGGCCTGGCGTTAGAGCGGGACGGCGATAACAAGGTGGGATCACCAGGACGCGGTTGCAAGACTGCCGGTGCGGACGGGAAAAAGAACGCTTCCTTACGGGCGCGGCTCGGTCAAGAAACAGCGTCTAAGTCACAGCGCGTGAGGAACAGGCAAGTGCGGTGGAGATTCGATGGATAAGCTGAACCAATACGAAGCGATGTTTTTGTTCGATCCGACGTTTGCGACGTCCGATCAGGCGCCGCGCGACGAGATCAAGCGGTTGCTGGACCGCGCCGAGGCGCAGGACGTGACGACGGCCCGCTGGGACGAGCGCCGGCTCGCCTACCGGATCAAGGGGCGCAAGCGCGCGGCGTATTACCTGACGTACTTCAAGGCGTCCGGAACGAAGGTGGCGGCGCTGGAGCGGGACATTCAGCTCTCGGAGCCGGTGCTTCGGGCGCTCGTGCTGCGGGCGGACCACGTGACGCCGGAGCGGATGCAGGAAGCGTTGAAGGGCGCTCCGAAGGAGACGCCGCGCTCGGCGGAGGACGGTTTCGGCGGGGGCGGACGGTTCGGCGGAAGGCGGGATCGGTTCGAGTCCGCGCCGGACGAAGCGGTGTTCGCCGCGGTTCCGGACCTGGAGTAACGCGGGCCCGGTCCGCGCAGGCGTCGCGTGAAAAGGATCCCCGCGCTCCGCGAGCGTTGATGCCGCGTTTCCCGACCGTGCCGCGCAGGCGAGCGGTCGAGAGGCGGTTGTCGTGGGGACAGACGAGCAACGCTTCCTGACGGACGCGGCTCGGCTGGCGGCGAGGGGCGAGGCGAAGAAGGGAGGACAGGAGATGGCCAGTTACAACCGGATCATCCTCGTGGGGAACCTGACGCGCGATCCGCAACTGAGTTACCTTCCGAGTCAGACGCCGGTGTGCGAGTTCGGGATCGCCACCAACGAGCGTTGGCGCGACAAGGACGGGAATAATCACGAAGACGTCTGCTTCATCGACTGCAAGCTTTTCGGGCGCGGGGCCGAGGTTTTCTGCCAGTACATGACGAAGGGGCAGCCGGTTCTGGTTGAAGGTCGGCTGAAGCTGGAGCAGTGGACGTCGCAGGACGGCGAGAAGAAATCAAAGCACCGCGTATTCGTCGAGAATTTCACGTTCCTCGGAGGAAAGGGGGGCGGGGGTCAGGGCGGCGGCGGGCAGGGGGAAGGCAATTATGCGCCGCGGTCTCAGCCGGCGGGCCGGGGCGGGGCGCCCGCGGCGCGCGGCGCCGCGCCGGC
>JAJVHU010000010.1:167911-245678 GCA_022072505.1 Phycisphaerae bacterium | reverse complement strand
CCGGCTGAGTTCAGGCGGCGGTGGGCTACCCGCCTGTTGAAGGACGCGCGATCGGGCTTTGTGATGCCGGTTTTTCCCGGCGAAATTCGCCTCCCGGAGGGAGGCGCTACCCTGTTTCAACGGGCTGCCATGGCAAGGTGCGCCTCTGGGACGCCCCTTCGGAATCCGTGAGGGTCGGCTGGCCCGGCGAGGCGGGTGATCGCTTTCTTCCGGCGTGCGGGGAGGGATATCCGCGGTCCGTCATTGCATGACGAAGTTGCGGCTCGGGACACGAATGCGGATCTGCAGCCTGGTGGAGAAAGGGTTGGGAAGGAGTATCCTGAAGGGCGAGGCAAAGGATGCGGATCGGGCACGGGGTCATTCTGGTGGGGTTGGTGGGGGTGGTGGCGGCGCCGTTTCTGTTGCGGCCTGGAGGGGATGCTGCGCCGTCGGGGGCGTGGCGGCTGGTGGCGGTCAGTCCGCACGGCGAGGCGATCCGGTACGAGTTTGAGCGCGGTTTTTCGGCGTGGCATGAGTCGCATTACGGCCGGCCGGTGACGATCGAGTGGCGCAACATCGGCGGGACGACGGAGATTTCGCGGTATCTGGATGCGCAGATGCTCGCATCGTTCCGACAGCACTGGACGAAGACGCCGGGGCGAACGTGGTCGGAGGCGATCGGTCGGGCCGCACAGGATCCGAGACTGTCGCAGGACAAGGCGCCTCCCGAGTCGTGGGCGGCGCGGGAGGCGTATCTGGATGACGCGGGGACGCCGCTGGACTGCGGGATCGACGTGTTCTTCGGGGGCGGTCCTTTTGATCACAACCGGCAGGCGCTGGTCGGGAACCTGGCGCGGATCGGGATTCTGTCCGACGAGCAGGACACCCTGCCTTACATGCCGCAGCGCTTTCGCGGCGAGGATTACTACCCCGCGCGCCTGGACGCGAGCGGGCGCCCGAACCGGGCGTTCGACCGGTGGTACGGGGCGACGCTGTCGTCGTTCGGCATCTGCTACAACGTGGACCGTCTTGCGGAGCTGGGCGTCGAACACCCGCCGACTCGCTGGTCCGATCTGACGGACCCCGTGTACTTTCGAAAGCTGGGTGCGGCGGACCCGACGAAGAGCAGCACGATCACGAAATGTTTCGAGATGATCGTCCAGCAGGCGATCTGGGAGGAGCTGCGGAAGCTGGGGATCGAGGAGGCGGGCTACGCGACGGCGTCGCAGGAGCGGGGGGAGGACGTCGCGGCGGCGAAGTCGCGGGGATGGCGCGAGGGGCTGAGGACGATCATGCTGATCGGGGCGAACGCGCGATACTTCACGGACTGGTCGAACAAACCGCCGATCGACGTCAGCACCGGGGACGCCGCGGTGGGCATGTGCGTGGATTTTTACGGGCGGTTTCAAAGCCAGTACAGCGTGGGGGCGGACGGGCGGTCACGGATGGTGTTCCTCAACCCGTATGACCCGGAAACGGGGCTGGGGGGCTCCAGCGTCAACGCCGACCCGGTGAGCGTGCTGCGCATGAATGTCGAGCGTGACACGAACCGGCCTTACCGCCACGAACTGGCGAGGCGGTTCGTCGCGTACTGCCTGGATCCGGCGAGCCAGCGCCTCTGGATGTACCGGGCCGGCGCCCCCGGGGGGCCGATCCGGTACACCCAGCGCCGGATCGCGACGCGCACGGACTTCTACACCGAGGAGAACCGGGCGCACATGGCGGACCCGGATCTGAACTCTTATGAGATGAAGGAGTTTCTGCACTATCACGAGGAGTGGACGTCGCCGCTGTTCAACTCGCTGCGTGTGCTGATCCGTTGCATGTGCCTCGACGCGCTGGAGGAATTGCGCGGGGGTTGGGAGGCGATCCTCGCGGCGGGCGGACCGGACGCGCGGCCCGAGGCGCTGGCGATGCTGACCCGCCTGCCGACCTTCGAGGTGAATGTCGCGGGGGAGACGGTGGAGGTGAACCTCGAATACGGCGCGGGGATGGAGGAGTTCGGCCGGCTGCTGCGGCGCGACGCGGTGACGCAGCTCGAGGTGACGGAGCGGTTGACGCTGGCGTTCCGTCGGCAATATGAGGAGGCGCGGCGGCTGGCCGTGCAAGGATCGGCGACGACGGAGGCCGGGCGATGAGCGACGTGGCGCGGCTGATCGAGAACAACCGGCGCTGGGCGGCGCACCGGACCCGCGTCGATCCGGACTTTTTCCCGCGCCTGTCGCGGCAGCAGTCGCCGCAGTATTTGTGGATCGGATGCGCGGACAGCCGGGTGCCGGCGAACGAGATCGTCGGGCTGGATCCGGGGGAGTTGTTCGTGCATCGGAACGTGGCGAACCTGGTGCTGCACACGGACCTGAACTGCCTGTCGGTCCTGCAGTACGCGATCGAAGTGCTTCGGGTTCGGCATGTGATCGTCTGCGGGCACTACGGTTGCGGGGGCGTGCAGGCGGCGATGCAGGACCGGTCGCTGGGGTTGATCGACAACTGGCTGCGCCACCTGCGGGACTTGCACCACGAACACGAGGCGGCGCTGGCGGCGACGGCGCCGGAAGCCCGGCCGGACCGGTTGTGCGAGCTGAACGTGATGCGCCAGGTGGAGAACCTGTGTCACACGACGATCGTGCAGGACGCTTGGCATCGCGGGGCGCCGCTGAGCGTTCACGGGTGGATTTACGGATTGCACGACGGAATGCTGCGCGATCTGGACGTCAGCCGCAGCAGCGCGGCGGAGGTGCGCCGCGCGCATCGGGTGCGCGGTTGAGCAGAACCGCGGAATCACTTACCCGAGCCGCGCGGCTTCAGCCCGCGCGATGGCGCGGCTCGGAGCGGCTCCCGCGGCTCAGCGCGGGGCATTCATGCTGCGTTCCTGCTTAGACGCTGTTGCAAACCCGCCGGTGCAGACGGGAAAAAGAACGCTTCCTGACGGGCGCGGCTCGGAGCGGATCCCGCGGCTCAGCGCGGGGCATTCATGCTGCGTTCCTGCTTAGACGCTGTTGCAAACCCGCCGGTGCAGACGGGAAAAAGAACGCTTCCTGACGGGCGCGGCTCGGTTTTGAAGCCGTGTCTTTGTGTCCTGAGTTGAAAGCTCATTGCATAAGCACGGATCGCGGACCGGAGGTCGGCGGGTGCGGACCGGAGATCGGCGATCCGGGTTCGAGCCGCGGATTTGCAGCTCAAGTCGCCAGGGGGATCAGTTCGCGCCGGAAGTCGGCCGCTTCGGCGGACGCGCCAGCCAGAGTCCGCGGACGATCAGGATGACGCCGACGGCGGTTCCGATCCGCTGCCACCACCCGAAGCCCTCGACCAGTCCGATCTGGATCCAGTCGGCGAAGGCGCTGAGCCCGGCCATCAGAAAGGCGACGACGGCGACGCTGGGCGTGCGCATGACCAGCCCGGAAAGGAAGAGGACGACGGAGACCAGCAGCGCGGCGAGCTGGTAAAGTCCGAATCCGGGCTGCTCTCCGAGCCGAATCCAGTCCGCGGCGATGCAAAGGGCGGCGACGAACGCTCCGGTGGCGATGTAGACGGCGGCGAGGGACAGCGGCGGCGGCGCGGCGGGCTGGATAAGGTCGCAGGTCTGCTCGGCGCGGTCGGCGCAGGCGATGCAGAAGCAACGGACGACTTTCCCGCGTCCGGGAAGCTGGTTGGACACGAACACGCGGGCCGGCGCGCCGCAGGTTTCGCAGGAGGCGTTCACGCGACCCGGTCCGCCTTCCTCGAGGTCAGCGCCTGCACAAGACGGACGTAGTTCTCCGCGCCCCGACATTGTTCCTGCTTGTCGATCCACTCCGCCTCGTCCCAGCGATCGCCGGTCAGGTCGCGGTGCGCCTGATGAATCGAGCCCGGACCGAAAAGAAGCGCGCGCGCCCGCATCCAGCGGAAATGCGCGATGTCGGTATTGTACGCGGCGACGCCGGTCGGCCAACCGTCCAGCACCGTCAGTCCTTCAACCGGGTCGTTCCCCCCGAGCCAGCGCAATTCAAGCCGCGGGTCGGCGCGATCGCGGAACCAGATTTCGATCCGGTTCCGCATGACGTTCATCGGCTCGGCAAGGCGGAAGAACAACCCGGCGACGGCGCGTCCGGGAATCTTGTTGTAGGCCTGACCGCCGTCCCTGATGAACACGTTAAGCGTGTTGCCCTGGGCGGAATGCTTCGTCAGCCACGGTTGCGCCCGCAGATCGTGCAGGGCGAGGAGAAGTCGGTCGAGCGCGTCGTCAGCTCTCTCGGGGTATCCGGAATGTCCTTCAATGCCCTGCGCGACGAGGTCGGCCTTGAGCAGACCCTTCTGGGCGCGGATGAGCACGTTCTCGGTGGGTTCTCCGACGATGAGGATGTCCGGTTCCGGGACCGACTCGCCGGCGCACCGAGCGCCGAGATGCGCGCCGCCTTCCTCGTCGACGGTGATGAGCAATCCGACGCCCGATAAGCGATGCTCCCGAAGCTCATCGAGAGCCTCAAGCATCGCGGCGAGGATTCCGTGGGTGTCGCAGGCGCCGCGGCCGTAAATGCGCTGGGGCGTTTCTTTCGGTCCGTATTGCGGGGGGACGGTGTCGATGTGCGTATTGAAGAGGATCGGGATCCGGTCCGCCTCGCCGGCTACGAGATTCCAGCGATCCGGGGCCACCGGGCATCGTCGCGTTCGCCAGCCTCGGGCGTCGAGCACCCTCTCGAGGAACAAAAGCTTCTCTTTTTCCCTCGGTGTGACGGAGTCCAGGGCGACGAGGTCGCGGGTCAAGGCGAACATCCGGTCAGGATTCATGCATCACCGCCAGCAGGCACCGCCTGATAACCCGCGACGGGGGTCGGGTCAGGCCTGAATTCGGACGACATTGCAATGATGATCGGCATTGCGGGCGTTCACAAGGGACAGAGGGACGCCGCTTGTTGCCTGGAGTGCCCATCTTGCCACCCCCCGGGCGACGGTCCGGCGGATGTCAAGTAAAACATTGAAAAGGCGCTGCGTCGCCTCTAAGATTCTGGCGACCTGCGGCCGTAAGGAGACGGAGGCGAGAGAGGGCGGGAGGAATCCCCGGTTATGTTGGTACTTGCACGATCAAGAGACCAGAGCATCATCATCGGCGACGACATCAAGATCACGGTCGTGGAAGTCCGGGGGAACAAGGTGCGTCTCGGAATCGACGCCCCGCAGGGCATCTCCGTCCACCGTGAAGAGATTTACCGCCAGATCAAAGAGGCGGAGAAGAACGGCGCCGACGCCGCCGCGCCTGCGGCGGGAGCGGCGCCGAACCTGCCCGGGTAGGGGCGGGTTCATTTGCGCCGATCGTTTCGCCGCCTGGCGCGGCGCGGCGTGCCGCTTCGTTGTCACTTGTGTTGCGTGCCGGACGCGCGCCGCATCGCCGCGTGAGACCTTCGCCTCCACGTCTTTCCGATCGTCCGGCGCATCGTCTGCGGTCATGTCGCGGATTGCTCCTCGTCGCGGGATATCAGACCGCCGAGCTTTGCCGGGCGCGGGTCTGCTCCCCCGGACAAGCCTCGTTGCAGGCGGTCGGAGGCGGGAACGTGACGAATCTTGTCGCCCGGGGCTGACCCGAGCCTTGTTGCCGCCGATAATCAGATGACGTCGGTCGCCAAGACGGCGCGCGCCGGGACGGCGCGCGCCGTGGCGGCGGTCGGCGATGGGGAGCAACGACGATGGAAGAAGTACGGCCGAAGTCCGAGGCGCCCGCCGCGGTGGACGACGTGGCGATGGTGGCGAAGCTCAACGACGCTTACTCGCAGATCCGGGAGCAGGTGCGGCAGGTGATCGTCGGGCAGGATGACGTCATCGAGCTGCTGCTGCTGACGTTGTTCTGCGAGGGGCATGCGATCCTCGAGGGCGTTCCCGGTCTGGCGAAGACGCTGCTGGTGAGCACGCTGGCGCAGACGATGTCGCTGTCGTTCTCGCGGATTCAGTTCACGCCGGACCTGATGCCGTCGGACATCACCGGGACGGAGGTGATCGAGGAGGACAAGGGGACGGGGACGCGGAGTCTGCGGTTCGTGAAGGGTCCGGTGTTCGCCAACGTGGTGCTGGCGGACGAGATCAACCGGACGCCGCCGAAAACGCAGGCGGCGCTGCTGGAGGCGATGCAGGAGCGCCAGGTGACGGCGGCGGGGTTCCCGCACAAGCTGCCGCGGCCTTTCTTCGTGCTGGCGACGCAGAACCCGATCGAGCAGGAGGGGACGTACCCGCTTCCGGAGGCGCAGCTCGACCGGTTCATGATGAAGATTCAGGTGGATTACCCGTCGGAGGAGGAGGAGTTGCGGATCGTGCGGATGACGACGGCGCCGGCGGAGGCGCAATTGCGTCGGACGCTGGGGGCGCGGGACATCCTCGAATTGCAGCAGGTGGTGCGTCGCGTGCCTTGCGCGGAGCATGTGATCCGGTTTGCGATGGCGCTGGTCCGTCAGACGCGGGTGGGGAAAGGGGAAGTCCCCTCGATCGTGCGGAATTACGTGGCGTGGGGCGCCGGGCCTCGGGCGTCGCAGTTCCTGATTCTTGCGGGGAAGGCGCGTGCGGTGCTGAACGGGCGATTCTACGTCTCGACGGACGACATCCGCTGGGCGGCGAAACCGGTGCTGCGGCACCGCATTCTGACGAACTTCAACGCCGAGGCGGACGGCGTCCGGGCGGACGACATCATCGAGGCGCTGGTGAAGCACACGCCGTCGGAGGCGGTTCACCTTGATGAGAAGATGGCGGGGCGCGTGTTCACGTCGCCGCCGCAATCCTGACGGGAGCACGCATGACCACCGAGACGGGCGCGGGTTACCGGAAGTTCCTTGATCCGACCGTGCTGTCGCGGATCGGGGGGCTGGAGCTGCGCGCGCGGTTGATCGTCGAGGGGTACTTCACGGGTCTGCATCACAGCCCCTACCGGGGCCTGTCGGTGGAGTACGCGGATCATCGCCAGTACGTGCAGGGCGACGACATCCGGCACATTGACTGGAAGGTCTTCGGCCGGACGGACAAGTACTACATCAAGGAGTACGAGCAGGAGACGAACCTGACGTGCCTGCTGGTGGTGGACACCAGCGAGTCGATGAGCTTCCGATCGGCGTCCTCTCCGTGGTCCAAGCACGAGTATGCGACATCGCTGGCGGCGTCGCTGGCGTACCTGTCGTTGCAGCAGGGGGACGCGGTGGGCCTGGCGCTGTTCGACGCGGGGTTGGGGGAATTTGTGCGACCCTCGAACGCGTCGACGCAGTGGAAGACGGTGATTCAGGAGCTTGAGGGGAAAGCGAAGGGGGCGAAGACGTCGCTGGCGGCGGTGTTGGACGATCTGGCGGAGCGGTTGCCGCGGCGAACGCTGGTCTTCATCGTGAGCGACTTTCTGGACGACGTGGCCTCGACGCTGCGTGGTCTGCGTCACCTGCGGTACCGGCGTCACGAAGTGGTGGCGTGCCACCTCTGGGACCGGGCGGAACTGACGTTCGACCTGTCGGGACCGACGATGTTCGAGGGGCTGGAGGGGACGGGGCGTCTGCTGACCGAGCCTCGCACGCTGCGGGAGCGTTATCTTGCGGAGGTGGAGCGGTTCCGCTCGCAGCTTCAGAGCGGATGCAGCCGGATGATGATCGACTACGTGTCGTTCGACACGTCGACGGCGATGGACGTGGCGCTGAGCGCGTACCTGGCGTCGCGGGCGACGCGGATGCGCCGGCGGACGGCGCGGGGGATGACGGGAGGATGATCGCGGTGCCGGTCCTGGCGCAGAGTTTCGGGTTCGTGCAACCGGCGATCGCGGCGGCGGCGGGCGCGGCGGCGCTCGTGCCGATCGTGATTCACCTTCTCAACCGTCGTCGGCACCGGCGCGTCGTCTGGGCGGCGATGGCGTTCCTGCTGGCGGCGACGCGGCAGAGTCGTCGAAGGCTCTTTGTCGAGCAGTGGCTGCTGCTGGCGTTGCGGGTGGCGCTGATCGGGCTGGGGGTGGCGGCGGCGGGTCGGCCCTTTCTGTCGTCGGCCGGCGGGGTCGCCGGGGAGAGGGCTCGGGCGCGTCGCGTGTTCGTTCTGGATGACAGCCTGTCGATGCAGACGCGGGCGGGGGGAGACGAGACGCGCTTCGACGCGGCGCTCGGGCGGATTCGTGCCTTGCTGCCGGGGTTCGGCGAAAACGACGTGTTCCACCTCGTGACGACGTCGGCGGGGGGCGGTGCGGCGTCGCGGGAGGGGGTGGGGGTGTTGGCATTCGAGGATCGTCTGCGGCAGGTCCGGCCGACGTACCTGGCGGCGGACTGGGAGGCGGCGCTGTCCTCGGCGTGGGATCTGACGGCGGATGCGTCGATCCTGAAGGCGAACACGACGGTGTACGTGGTCAGCGACTTCGCTCGGGCGGACTGGGAGGCCGCCGAAATCGGCGGGCAGGCGCTGAACGAGGCGCGACGGCTCGCGGGGGAGGTTGACCTGGTGCTGATCCCAGCGGCGGAGCGGGGTTCGTCGAACACGGCGGTGTGCCGACTGACCTCGTTGACGCCGCTGACGGCGACGGGGTTTCCAACGCGGATTGAGGCGGAGGTGGTGAATTACGGGGTTCGCGCGGCGCGTGATGTGAGCGTGCACGTGACCGATCGGGAACGGCGCCTCCTGACGTTCGAGTTCGAGTCCGTTCCCGCCGGCGGATCGGCGTCGCAGGACGGTTTCATCACGTTCCACGAGGCGGGCACGCACGGCTTGCGCGCGGAACTGGCTGGTGCGGCGGGTGGGGCGCTGGCGGCAGATGATCAGGCGTTCCTGTCGGTTGAAGTGATTCGTCAGGCGCCCGTGCTTCTGGTGGACGGCGATCCCGGGGTCGATCGGATGGACGGGCACGCGGGGTACGTGCAGAAGGCGCTTTCGCCCGCGGACGAGTCGAGCGTGGGGTCGGGCGTGTTCGACCCGAAAGTCGTCAGCGACAGCGAACTCCCGGCAGAGTCGCTGCGGGATTACGCGGTCATCGTGCTGTGCAACGTCGGACGCCTGCCGGAGCGGGAGTGGCGACGGCTGGCGGAGTACGTCGGCGCGGGCGGCGGGCTGCTGGTGTTCGCCGGGGATCAGGTTTCGGTTGAGCATTACAACCGGCACGGGGCGGGGACGGAGCCCGCGATCCTCCCGGGAACGCTGGGGGACGCGGTGCGCCCGGCGGGAGGCGAGGAGGGGTGGACGACGATGACGCTGGCGGAACCGGTGCATCCGCTGGTCGCGGAGTTCGCGTCGCTGCGGGACAGCGGTCTTTTCAGCGCGCGGGTCGAGCGTTATCTGCCGATCGTGCCGGCGGCGGACGGGTCGCGGGTCGTCCTGAAGTACCTCACCGGCGATCCGGCGCTGGTCATTCAGTCGGTGGGCCGCGGAACCTCGGCGATGTTCACGACATCGGCCAACATGGAGTGGACGAATTTTCCCGCAAAAGGCGACTTCGTCTCGGTGGTGGTCGAGGCGGTGTCGATGTTGTGCGGACGTCCGGGGAGCCACCGCACGGTTGAAACCGGGTCGTCGATCGTCGAGCCGATCGAGCCGCAGGACGTGGACCTTCCGGTCCGGTTGATCGCGCCGTCGGGCGGAACGCTGGCGGGATCCGTGGCGCAGGGGGCGGACGGGTCGTTGACGTTTCGCGCGGGACCGGCGGCGGACCCGGGCATCTACCGGTTTCAGTCGGGCGAGCGGTCGTTGGATTTCGCGGTGAACGTTCCGGCGCGGGAGTCGGACCCGGGGGTGACGGAGGCTGCGGTGGTGGCGGAGCGGACGGGGGGCTTGGCGCGTGTGCTGGAGGATGAAGCGGAATCAGGCGCCGGACAGGGGCGGACGGCGCAGGCGACGGAGTTGAATCTGACGGTGCTGCTGATCGTGCTGGGACTGCTGCTGGTGGAGCCGATCCTCGCGGGGGCGGCCAGCGGCGGGCGCGACGGGGCTGCGAGCGGGTGAGCGGAACGTGGGATGATTGAAGCGTCGCCGGTGGTCTGACGGCGGCGGTCGAGTGACGATGGTGGAACGCGCGCTGGAGTGGTTGCTGGATCTGGAGCGGATACGGCTCGGCCGGGATGCGCCCCTGCGGTTGACGTGGGACGTTCCGGTGGAGGCGTGGGTGCTGTCCGCGCTGGGGTTGGCGGCGGCGGCGTGCGTGGCGCTGGTCTACCGTCGTGAGCGCGGGTCCGTGCTGCGTCGGACGCTGCTCGGAGGGTTGCGGCTGGGGCTGGTGGCGCTGGTCGGGGCGCTACTGTGCCGCCCGACTCTGAAGCTTCAGCGCAATCGGGTCGAGCCGTCGGAAGTGATCCTGCTGGTGGATGAGTCGCGCAGCATGTCGCGCGTGGACCGGCGGCGTGGAACTGAGTCTGAGGATCGCGCGGCGGAAACCGAGGCGGACAGCCCTGCGACCGAGGGTGCGCCGGAGTTGTCGCGGCTGGATCTGGCGCGAGCGGCGCTGCTGAAGGATGACGCGGCGGTGTTACGAGGATCCCTGCCGCCCGGAAACCGGTTGCGACTTTATGCTTTTGCGTCGGCCTTGCGGGAGGCGAGCCCGCCGGGATCGCCTGAGTCGGCGACGGAGGTCGCGGCGGGGCTGAGAGATGTGACGCCGGAGGGCGGGAATTCGGACGTGGTAGGGGCGCTTCAGGCGCTGCTGGCGGCGGATCCGGAACGGCGCATTGCGGGGATCGTTCTGGTCAGCGACGGTCAGTCGACGACGCCGGTGGACTTGTTCGAGCTGCTTCAGTCGGCGCAGGCGCGGCAGGCGCCGGTTTACCCGGTGCGCGTCGGATCGCCGCAGCCGGTGGCGGACGTGGGGCTGGACGCGATCCGGACGCCGCAGACGGTGTTCGCGGATGACGTGCTCGCGGCGGACATCAGCCTGCGGTGGAGCGGGCTGGCGGCGACGGAGACGGCTCGGGTGCGGCTCCTTGACGACGCGACGAACGCGGTGCTGGCGGAGACGTCGGTCGCTCTCTCCGCGGATGAGGGCGGATCGGGGGCGCATGAGGTCGAGTTAAGCACCCGGCTTCGTGATCGCGGCGTGCGCCGGTTCCGGGTGGAGGTGACGGGTCCGGCGGCGGAGCAGGAGTTGTCGAACAACACGGAGCGCTTCGACGTGACGGTACTGGATGAGCAGCTCAACGTGCTCTATGTCGACACGTATCCGCGCTACGAATACCGGTACCTGAAGACGGCGTTGGTTCGGGAGCGGACCGTGAAGGTCAGCGTGCTACTGCTGGAGGCCGACGATGGCTTCGTTCAGGAAGGGACGCTGCCGATCCAGAGGTTCCCTGAGACGCCGGAGGAACTGAACCCTTATGACGTGGTGATCTTCGGCGACGTGGACGCGCGAGGCAACTGGCTGAGCCTGGCGCAGATGCGGATGCTGCTGGATTTCGTGGGGAACCAGGGCGGCGGGTTCGGTCTGATCGCGGGGGAGCGGTATACGCCGGGTCGTTTTCTTGGGACGCCGCTTGAGCGACTCGTTCCGGTGCGGATCGACGCGGATGCGTCGGGCGGTCCGGGAGGAACGATCACCACCGGATACCGCGGACGGCTGACGCCGGAAGGGCGCGCGAGCCGCCTGTTCCGGTTCGTGCCTGATCCCGAGGAGAACGCGAGGCTGATCGGGGAACTTCCGTCGTGGCACTGGTACGCGCGATCGCTGGGTCCGAAACCGGGGGCGACGGTGCTGCTGGAGCATCCGACGGCGACGGCAGGATCGGGGGCGATGCCGCTGGTGGTGTCGGGTCGTTACGGGGCGGGGAAGCTCTTCTTTCAGGGGACGGATGACACGTGGTTGTGGCGCCGTCACACGGGGGAGTTCCTTCACGACGCGTACTGGATCCAAGTGGCGCGTTCGCTGATGCCGGACCGTCGCCTCGGGCAGGATCGTCGGATGACGGTGACGACGGATCGTCGGCGTTACTCCCTGGGGGAGCGCGTCGGGGTTGAAGCGCGTGTGTTGGATCCCGAGTTGTCTTCGGCACTGGGGGATGCGCTGACGGTGCGGGGCGTGGACGGAGAGGGGCGCGCGGCGATGCGGTTTGAGCTGCGGCGGGTTGACGAGCGGTCCAACGTGTTCCTCGGATCGCGCATCGCGGACCGGCCGGGGAGCCTGTTGCTGGAGGTCGAGGCGACGGGGTTCGTCCCGGAGCGGGCGATCTCGACAACGTTTCAGGTGGAGGCGCTGGACCTGGAGTCGAGACGGGCGGAGGCGAATCATGAGTTGCTGGAGCAGTTGGCGGCGGGCACGGGCGGGAGCATGATCGAACTGGAGGACGTGGCGGGCGGGTTGTCGAAGATCCGCGACCGGAGTGT
Organism: Phycisphaerae bacterium; assembly: GCA_022072505.1. GTDB lineage: Bacteria > Planctomycetota > Phycisphaerae > UBA1845 > UBA1845 > JABWBH01. The sequence goes on along the minus strand of JAJVHU010000010.1, from coordinate 233,432 downwards.
GCAGATTCCGGATGACGTGACGGAGCCGCTGTGGGATTCGCGGCTGGCGGCGCTGCTTTTTGTGCTGCTGATTACGGCGGAGTGGGTGACGCGGAAGGCGTTCGGGCTGGTGTAGGAAGGCAACAGGCAACAGGGAACAGGCAACAGGCAACAGGGAACAGGGACCGGGCGGGCGGTGACGCGGAAGGCGGACGACCGGGGGATCGCGGATGTCGATGCTGGAGAGCGAGCAGAGTCGGGAACTGATCGCGCGGTTGGAGCGCATCCGGCGGATCGCTTACCGGCGGTGGATCCTTTACGGGGTCACGGCGGTGGGGTCCGGGGGGGTGTACGCGCTGCTGGCGATCCTGCTGGTGGACTGGGGTCTGAATCTTCCCGCGATCCCTCGGCTGGTGATCGGGGGGGCGTTTCTGGTCGGGTTTGCGCTGGCGTGGACGTACTGGATCTACCGTCCGGCGCGGGCGGGGCTGAGCGTCGGGCAGATTGCGGCGCGGATCGAGCGTTATTTCGGGGATTTCAATGACCGGTTGTCGAGCCTGGTGAACTTCGCGCAGAACGTGGAGGCGGGGTCGGCGCCGATGGTGCGGCAGTTCCTGGTGAACACGGAGCGGGCGATCGCGCGGCGAGACCTTGAGCGTGTGTTGACGACGCGTCCGCTGCTGACGGGGACGTTGTTCTTCATCCTCAGCGTCGTCCTGCTGGCGGCGGTGAGCCTCGGATCGCCGGCGTGGATGTGGACGGGGCTGTCGCGCTATCTGGATCCGTTCGGGGCGGTGGAGTGGCCGACGACGGTGCAGATTTCACCCCTGACGCGGGTGATCCGCGCGCCGCTGGCGGAGTCCGCTCGAGTTCGGATGAAAGTGACGACGGGACTTTCGGACACGCTGCGCGGCGTCGTTCACCTGCGGGATGCGGAAGGGCGGGCGATGACGCTGGCGATGCAGCGGGAAGGAGACGTATTCGAGGCGGTGATCCAGCCGGTTCTGTGCGACGTGAGTTATCACTTCGAGGCCGGCGACGCCAGCACGCGACGCGAGCCGGGTCGGATCGTCGCGGTCGCACGCCCGGTGATCGAGGAGGTGGCCCTGACGGTGTATCCGCCGGCGTACGCGGACGGGGCGGGGCCGGAAATTCTGACGCTGACGACGGAAGCGGTGGATGTGATCCGGGGGAGCCGGGTCGAGGTGGTTGTGACGAGCAGCAAGGACGCGGCGCGCGGCGCGGGGGCGGACCGGATGCAGCTTCACTCCGCGGACGGCTGGACGACACCGCTGACTGCGGACCCGGACGATCGGCGCCGGTTGCGGGCGACCTTTGAGCCGCAAGCGGACGTTCAGTTCCGCGTGACGGTGGTGGACGAGGACGGGTTCGAGAACCGCACGGCAGCGCTTTACACGCTGAAGATGAAAGAAGACATGCCGCCTCGGGTGGCGTTGACGCACCCGGCGGGCGCTGTGGAGGCGACGCCGCAGGCGATCCTCCGGCTCGTGGGGGAGGCGGTGGACGACTTCGGCGTGTCCGCAGCGGCGCTGGAGGCGACGCGCGAAGACCGCGCAACGTTGTCGGAACCGGTGACGTTGGAGGGGGGAGCAGCCGGAGGCGTTCGGGGAAGCGCGACGTTCCGTCATGACTGGGATCTGGCGCGCCTGGCGCTGGAACCGGGAGACGTGGCGACGTTCTGCGTGGCGGCGTGGGACACGTTCCCGGGCGAGGCGGGTCCGGAACGTCCGGGGCGCTCCGCGTCGCTGACCCTGCGGATCATCAGCGCGGCGGAGTATGAGCGCCGCGTGCGCGATCAGTTGCACGGGATCGAGCGCCAGTTGCGCCAGGTGCTGGCGGAGCAGGACGGCGTGACGGAGTCGGCGGAGGCGCTGGCGGAGACGGCGGACTGGTCAGAGGCGGAGCGAGATGCAGCGGCTTCGGCGGCGTCTCGCGAGGCGCGGCTGGCTCGGTCGGTCCGCGATCTCGTGCGTCGCTCGCGCGATCTGGCCGGTCAGATGAGCGACAACCGGGTGGAAGACGAGGGCTGGGCGCAGCGGGTGCGGGACGTCGCGGATCGGCTGGCGGGCGAGGTGGCGGATCGGATGAGTGGCGCCTCCGGGGCGCTTCAGCAGGCTCGGGATGCGGAGCCGGCGGACGAGGCGAGATCGTTGGCGGCGGAGGCGAGACGAGGAGCAGCGGAGGCGTCGGCGAACCTGCGGGGGGTGCTGGAAGAGCTTTCGCGGTGGGGCGACGTTCAGGAACTGGCGTCACGGCTGACGGATCTTGTTGAGCGGCAGGAGGCGCTTCGGGATGCGACGGCGGCGGCGGGGAAGGAGACGCTCGGGCGCGCGGTGGAGTCGCTGACGGCGGAGGAGCAGGCGGAACTGGAGCGCCTGGCGCGGCAACAGGAGCAACTCAACGACGACGTGAACAAAGCGCTGGCGCAGATGCGCGATCAGAGCGCCGGAAGCGTTGAGGCGGCGGCGCGGGAGTCGCTGGAGCAGGCGTTGCGCGAGGCGGCGGCGCAGGATCTTCCGCGGCATCTGAAGACGGCGGCGGAGGCGGTGCGCGGGAACCGGACGGCGGCGGCGGGCGTGAGTCAGTCCGCGGCGAAGGACGCGATGTCGAAGATGGTCGCGGGACTGCGCGAGGCGCGGAAGCGCGAGCTGGACGAGTTGCGGAAAGAGCTGGAGCGCGCGGAAGAGCAGGTGGCGGCGCTTTTGAGGCGTCAGGAGGAGCTGACGGCGGCGGCGGAGGAGGCGGCGGCAGTCGCCGCGCCTTCGGACGTGGTGGCGGCGCTGGCGGAGCCGCAAGGGCAGCTTCGGACGAACGCGCGGTGGCTGGGAGAGGATCTCGGGGCGACGCCGAAATCCGCGCCTGCGGGGGAATTGGTCAGCGCGGCGGCAGCGGCGATGAGCGAGGCGCACCGCGTTCTGGGCGAAGCCCGCGCGGCGGATGCGAAGACGCCGCAGCAGACCGCGGAGGATTTTCTGCATCAGGCGCTGGACGCCCTGGCGGAAGCGGCGGAGCAGGTTCGAGACGACATCGAGAGGCAGACGCTGGAAGAGATTCAGGGTCGGCTGGAGGCGCTGGTGGCGGCGCAGCGGGAGATCGACGCCGGGATCCGCGATCTGGCGGCTCGGTTGTCGCAGGGCCAGCGGATCGGGCGCCTTGAGTCGAAAGCGGCGTCGGACCTGGCGCGAGACCAGGGCGAGCTGGTGAAGGCGACGCAGGAAGCGCAAGCACAGGTCGAAGAAGCGCCGGTTTTTGCGTGGGCGTTGCAGCGCGTCGTGGGTTGGATGGAGGGAGCGCAGGATCGTCTGACGCGCCGGGCGATCGACGGGGAGCTGGAGCGCGTCTCGGGACGGATCGTGCGGGAGCTGGAGACGTTGATCGCGGGGCTCGCCGGCACGCAAGACGCGATCAAGGATCCCGAGTTCGCGGACGATGACGGACGAGGAGGCGGCGGCGACGGGGCTTCGCAGCAACAGGCGGGAAAGCCTGTTCCGACGGTGACTGAGTTGCTGGTGCTGAAAGCGATTCAGATCGAGATCAACGAGCGGACGGTCGCGCTGGCGGCGGAACTGGCGGGGCGTGAGCCGGGCGAAGCCGAGTTGCGCCGGTTGCGGGAGCTGGGAGAAGATCAGGCGCAGGTGTTCGATCTGACGCGGCGTGTGACGGAGGCGGCGCGTGAGGAGCAGGGCGTCGCCGGAGGATGAGGATCGCGTTCCGGCCGGCCTAGAATCCGGTGCGGCGGCAGCGGCCGTCGGAAACAGCGCGTTGCGACGAGGGAAGCGGAACATGACGTTGACGGGTGAGAATATGAAGGTGAGCGTCCCGGCGTTTTCCCGGAAGCGGCGCAGGCCGAGCTCGGCGGGACGGCTTCCTTGCGGGCGCGGTTCGGTCGGGGGCGGCGCGGCGTTGGCGGCAGCCGCCGTGGCGCTGGTTTTCATCGCGCCCGTCGGCGGCGCCGTGCAGGCGCAAGAGGAGGAAGACCTCGCGCGCAAACTCGTGCGTCAGACGACGGGCGAAGGCGAAGACGACCTGATGACGAAGATCATGCGCATGATGTCGGAGGGGGCGCGCCGGCTTGAGGTGATGTTCGACGCCGGCGCGGAGACGCAGGCGCTTCAGAAAGAAATCATCAAGGAGCTGGACAAGGCGATCGCGGCGGCGGCGCAGAACACAAAGCGCAAGCCGCAGTCGAACGCCTCTCGTTCGGATCGTCGGACGGCGTCGCGCGCCCGGCCTGACGGATCGCGCCAGCCCGGCGCGGAGCCGCGTTCAGCCGAGGCTTCGAGCGAACCCGGGCAGGACGCGACGCCGGCGCCCGGAGGCGACGGCGTGGAGCGGGACCGCGACGTGGAATTGAAGGAGCGCCGGCGAGCGTGGGGAAACCTTCCGCAGCGCGACCGGGACGAGGTGATCGAGGGGATGGACGAGGCGGTGCTGCCGCGGTTCCGGGAGTGGGTGGAGCGGTATTACCGGTCGCTGCAGGGCGGACCGGAGGATGAGAACCGATGACCCGAGGGTTCAAGCCTTGTGCCGCGATTACGGGGGCGACGGTTGCGGCGCTGAGCTTTGCAGCTGGCGGCGGATTGCAGGAGGCGACGCCGCCCGCGACCGTTGCGCCGTCGCCGCCGGATGCGTCGCGCGGCGCGCCCTCAGCGGAGTGGGAGCTGACGCCGGCGTGGCGCACTTCGGTCGAGCGCGGGCTGCGGTGGCTGGCGGATAATCAGTCGGCGGACGGAAGCTTCGGCAGCCTGTCGCACTACGGACCTCACGTGGCGATCACGGGACTTGCGGGACTGGCGTTCATCATGGACGGGAACGTTCCGGGGCGCGGTCGTTACGCACCGCAGGTCGATCGCTGCGTGGATTTCATCCTGAAGCACGGATCGGAGAGCGGGCTGCTGGCGGCGGACACGTCACACGGGCCGATGTACGGTCACGGTTTCGCGACGCTGTTTCTGGCGGAGGTTTACGGCATGTCGCCGAGGCCGGAGGTGCGCGAGGCGTTGCGCCGCGCGGTGCGCCTGATCGTGGCGACGCAGAACGACGAGGGGGGCTGGCGGTATCAGCCGGTGCGGAACGACGCGGACATTTCGGTGACGATCTGCCAGGTGATGGCGCTGCGGGCGGCGCGGAACGCGGGGATCCACGTTGAGAAGTCGGTGATCGACCGTGCGATCCAGTACGTCCGGGACAGCCAGAACGACGACGGCGGGTTCCGATATATGCTGAACTCGGGCGGATCGGCGTTCGCGCGGTCGGCGGCGGGGGTATGCGCGCTGCAGTACGCGGGGATTTACGAGGGGGACGAGATCGAGCGCGGACTGCGTTATCTTGAACGTTTCACGCCGCCGAAGAGCGAGTCCGTCGGTCATTATTTTTACGGGCATTATTACGCGGCGCAGGCGATGTACCTGGCGGGCGACGAGCACTGGGGGCGCTGGTTCCCGGCGATCCGCGACGAGCTGATCGCGACGCAGGCCGAGGAAGGGTACTGGCGCGGGCAGGCGGGGACGGAATACGGGACGGCGATGGGGCTGATCGTGCTTCAGATGCCGAACCGTCTTCTGCCGATCCTTCAGAAATGAACGTGATGAAGAACAAGGGCCGGTGTTCGATCGGGTTTCCGCGAGGGTTTCGCGGTGCGGCCGCGTGTGCGGCGTGCGCGGCGTGGATGTCCGGTCCGAGGGCGACGGCGATCGTGCAATCGGCGGACGTCTCGGGCTCGCCGCCGGCCGTCGTCCGGACGGTTGAAGGGGAGCTGTCGGCGGCGCGCGTCGTTTCGTTTGATCCTCGCTCGGGGGCGACGGTGGCGCTGGGCGACGGAACGAGGCGGTCGATCGCGACGGCGGATATCGTCTCCGTCGCGTTCGGCGTCGGCGGGGAGGGAGAACGCGCGCGCGGGTGGCGGATCCGGCTGCAGAACGGGGATGAGGTCTGCGGCTGGCTGACCGAGGCGGTCGAGCAGTCGATCCTGCTGGACACGCGGGATCTGGGACCGATCCGGATTCCGGTGGAGGCGATCGGTCTGATCCTGACGCCGGAGGCGACGGAGGGGGCGTTGTCGGATCGCGTCGCGGCGCTGGAGCGATCCGAGGCGACGGACGACGTAGTGCTGCTGTCCAACGGGGACTCGGTGAGCGGGTTCATGTCGCGGCTGGATCATGAGGCGCTCGTGCTGGAGGGTTCGGCCGGTCCGCAGCGCATTGCGAAGGACGTTTTTCTTGGGATCCGGCTGGCGGGAGAACGTCCCGCGCCGGCGCCGCGGCCTCATTTTCGTGCTGAGCTTCGCGCGTCAGGAAGGCTGACGCTGGAAACGTTCATGCTGGAGCAGGGCGTGGCGCGGGGGCTGACGACGTTCGGAGAGGAAGTTCGTTTTGACGCGGGGCGGATCGCGTCGGTGAGCGTTGTCGGCGGTCGCTGGCAGCCGCTGGACGAACTGGAGCCGATCAGCGCCACGCATGTGCCGATGCTGAACCTGGATCGGCCTCACCGCCGCGGATGCAACGTGGTCGGCGGGGTACTGCGCGTCGGCGGGCGGGAGTATTCGGAGGGGATCGGGGTGCAAAGCCGGTCCGTGTTGACGTTCGATCTGGGCGGCGGCGTCTACGAGAACTTCGTGACGTCGTTCGGCATTGACGACAGCGCGGCGCCGGAGGGGGACGTGTCCGTCCGGATCGTCGTGGACGGCGCGGTGCGGCACTCGCAGGATCACGTTCGCCCGGGGCGCCTTTACGGACCGGTCCGGGTCGAGTTGCGAGGGGGGCGCAAAGCGGGTGGCGCGGAAGGCGCGTCCGGCGAGCCTTCCGCAACCGCGCAGCTTCAACTCATCGTGGACTTCGGCGACAACGGCGACATCGGCGACCGGCTGAACTGGATCGAGCCCGCGCTGATCCGCCGCTGACGTCGACGCGGCGCGTCGGGCGTCGGCTGATCGCTTCCGCGTTCCGTCCTGAGTTGGAATACCGACGGCGGGAAGTTACAACCTCCGGCGTGCATCCTGTCGTGCGTCACCTTGCTGAGGCGTTCCGAACCGTCCGGCGGGCATCGCAGTCTTTGCCGCCCCCGAGGCTCGCGCGGGCGCGATGTCTGCTGCTGATCGCGGCGGGTGGAGCATCCGGCTGCATCGCGCCGGCGTATCACAACTCCCGTCTTGAGCTGGCCGACCCGACGGCGGGCTACCGCTTCGACGCGCTGGCCGCGGACACGGGGGACAACGGCGACGAGCTTTTCGTATGCCTGACGTTTTCCGGCGGGGGGCTGCGGGCGGCGGCGCTGTCTTACGGCGTGATGCAGGAACTGGCGGCGACGCTGGTGCATGTCGGCAATGACGCCTGCGCGCCGCGCCGCCTGCTGGACGACGTCGACGTCATCTCCAGCGTCTCGGGGGGCTCGTTCACGTCGGCGGCGTTCGGGACGTGGGGGGACGCCATGTTCGACGGGCGTTACGAGCAGCGTGTCCTGCAGCGCGACCTTGAGAGCGGACTGATCGGGCACCTGCTGGCGCCGCGCAACTTTTTTCTGCTGCCTTTCATCCTGCTGGACACGGTGGACGTGGCGGCGGATTACTACGACCGTCGCGTGTTCGACGAAGTCCGTTACCGGAATCTGCTGGAGCGCGGTTCGCGGCCTTACCTGGTGATCAACGCGACGAACCTGGCGCTGGGGCGCGGGTTCGAGTTCACGCAGGCGGATTTCGACGTGCTGGGTTCAGATCTGGGGGCGTTGCCGCTGGGCTACGCGGTGGCGGCGTCGTCGGCGTTTCCGATCGTGTTCAGCCCGATGCGTCTGCGGTATTTTCCGCAGGCGGAGGGGTGCGACGTGCTGTCGGAGCTGGTGAACTCGCCGGAAGCCCGCCTCGCGGACGCGCGGCGTCAGGCGTGGGCGAAGTCGATCACGCGGTTTCGGGCGACGCCGGACGGCGTGCGCTGCGAGTTGGACGAGTCTGATCACCGTTTCTGTTACGTCGTGGACGGCGGGTTGTGCGACAATCTCGGTCTGACGCACGTGATTCAGGAATACCAGCACGGTTACATCCGCCGGCGCATTCAGGAGGGGCGGATCCGTCGCCTGCTGATCATCGTGGTGGACGCCGGGCATCGTCCGAAGGAGGCGATCGAGCGCCAGGCGGCGTCGCCGGGGCTGCTGACGATCGGGTACAAGACGGCGGTCACCGGCATCGAGAATCACAACGAGACGCTGGTGCGGATGGCGCGTCTGCTGGTGTCGGGGTCGGCGGAGATGCGCGAGGCGTACGCGCGCTGCCTCGAGGCGTTTCAGGGGGCGTGTCCGGACGCAGCGCCGCCGGCGGAGTTTCTGCTGCCGCCGACGGACGCCTACGTGGCGCACGTGCATTTTCAGGCGATCGAGGATGACCTGCAGCGCGAGCGGTGCCTGAACATGCCGACGCGGCTGAGTCTGCCGCCGTGGGACGTGGACGAGTTGATCCGGGTGGGGCGCGAGGTGCTGGTGCGGGATCCGGAGTTTCAGCGGTTTCTTAAGGACGCCGGGGTCTGATCTGATCGGCGCGGGCGAAGCAGCGGCGCCGGGTCCAGGGATGCGACGTGGGGCGGGATGACGTTGAAGTCGTGGTGCTGGGAACCGGGACGTCGCACGGCGTTCCGATGATCGGGTGCGCCTGCGCGGTGTGTACGTCGGACGACCCGCGCGACCGGCGCACGCGGTGCAGCATCGTGGTGCGATGGCGCGGGGCGCGCTTGCTCATCGACACCAGCCCGGAACTGCGCCTGCAATGCCTGGCGAACCGGATCGACGCGGTGGACGCCGTGCTTTTCACGCATCATCATGCGGATCACGTCGTCGGTCTGGACGACCTTCGGCGGTTCAACTGGCTGATGAAGCGGGAGCTGCCCTGTTTCGGCATGCCGCGGACGCTGGAGCGGATCGAGCGGATGTTCCCTTATGCGTTCGACCCTCACCTTCAGACGCAGTCGAGCAAGCCGGACCTGTCGCTGAGGCCGATCGAAGGCTCGACGTTCGCCCTCGGGGACGTTGAAGTGACGACGGTTCCGCTCTATCACGGGGAGATGCCGGTGCTGGGGTTCCGGTTCGGGGCGTTCGCGTACTGCACGGATTGCAACCGCATCCCGCCGGAGGGCTTTGACCGGCTTCGCGGCGTGCGGGTGCTGATCCTGGATGCGCTGCGCCGCAGGCCTCATCCGACGCATTTCACGCTGGAGCAGGCGCTGGAGACGGCGGACCGGATTGGCGCCGAGCAGGCGTATTTTACGCACATGGCGCACGATCTGCCTCATGCGGAGACAAACGCCTCGCTGCCGACGCACCAGCAGCTTGCGTACGACGGTCAGGTGATCCGAGTGTGAGGGGCGCGGGGCGGCGCGCCGTGTCCGGGGACGGCGGCGCGCGTGAGCCGGCACAGACTCGTGGGCGCGGGGGTTCGGGCGTGAAGAAAGCGTCAGGTTGCATCGTGTTCGAGGACAGGGGGGCGGAGGCGCTGTCGCCGCTGACCCGGGCCCGCGCCGTTCACGAAATCCGCGTCGGACCGGAGACGGTTCTCGAGCGACTCGAACGCCTGCTTCAAGTCCGGGCGACGGGGGTGTGCGTCCGGTTGGCGCTGGCGGACGCGACGGCGACGCGCGATCTCCGGCCGATCAATCCGCGGACGCGCGCCGGCGATCTGGTCATCAACGCCCGGTGGCGGCCTGACGGGCGCGTCGCCCTGCCGCGTGACGCGCACGTCGCGCACCGTGACGGCGAACTGGCGCACGCCCGGTTGGACGACCGCGCCGCATCGGAGTTCGAGACGATCGTCGCGGAAGGGCGGGGAGAGGCGTTGATGCACGCCGTCGCGCATCTTCCCCGGATCGAAGCCGCCGGGCGCATGATCCGACATCCGTGGGATATGATCGCCTCGCTGAAAAACGATCTGGTTGAGGCGCTGTCCTTCAGCCGACGCAGGCCGACCGCGCGTTCGCGCCGCGGCGTGACGATCGTGAAGCCGGCGCGGACGCACATCGCGGCGGACTGCGCGTTTCAGGGGCCGTGTACGTTGGACGCGACCGACGGACCGATCCTGATCGAGCGCGGCGTCCGTGTCGGCGCTTACGCGATCCTTGAAGGTCCGGCTTACATCGGGCGCGGGTCGCGCATCAATCCTCACACGTGGCTTCACGGCGCGAATGCGGTCGGACCGGTGTGCAAGCTGGGCGGCGAGATCGACGGGTGCATCTTCCAGGGATTCTCGAACAAGCAGCACGCGGGCTTTCTCGGTCATTCCTGGATCGGGAGCTGGGTCAATCTCGGCGCGGGGACGACCAACTCGGACCTGAAGAACACTTACGGCACGGTGCGTGTCCGGCGCAGCGGCGACGAGATCGACACCGGTCAGATGTTCTTCGGCGCGGTGATCGCCGATCACGTCAAGACGGGCATCGGCACGCTGCTGCCGACCGGCGCGGTGTTGGACTTTGCGGCGGTGGCGGCGACGGGAGGCCTGCTGCCGTCGTACGTGCCGCCCTTTTCGTGGCTGACGGGCGACGGAATGCGCGCCGGAGACCCTCGGAAGCTGCTCGACATCGCGCGAAAAATGATGTCGCGGCGCGGGATCGAAATGTCGGAGGCGGACGCGGCGGGGTTTCTGCGCCTCGCCGCCGAACTCGGAGCGCGGCGCTGACGGCTACCGGCCGATCACGCCTTCCCAGGGCGAAGACGCCGTCGCGTAGGCCTTTTTCGGGATGCGGCCCGCGAGAGACGCGAAGCGTCCCGACTCGCACGCCAGCGCCATCGCCCGCGCCATCCTCACCGGGTCTTTCGCGCCGGCGATCCCCGTGTTCAGCAGGACGCCGTCCGCGCCCAGCTCCATCGCGACCGTCACGTCGCTCGCCGTGCCGACGCCCGCGTCCACAATGACCGGGTATTCCGCGTCGCCCGTCTTGAGGTATTCGAGGCAGAGACGGATGTTGTTCGGGTTGAGAATCCCCAGCCCGCTGCCGATCGGGGCGCCGAGGGGCATGACGCTGGCGGCGCCGGCCTCCTTGAGACGCGCGGCGATGATCGGATCGTCCGTCGTGTACGCGAGCACCTTCAGCCCCTCGCCGACGAGCGTCTTCGTGGCTTCCAGGGTGCCGATCGGGTCGGGCAGAAGCGTCTTCGTATCCGCGAGCACTTCCAGTTTGACCCACGCCGCGCCGGGATTGTTCATCCCCTCGAGCAGGTCGCGGCTCAGCCGGGCGGAGCGCACCGCGTCTTTGACGTTGAAGCATCCGGCGGTGTTCGGCAGGATCGTGATCCGCCGCCCGTCGAGATGATCGAGGATGCTGTCCGCGCGCGGGGCGCCGTCGTCGGCGAGCACGTCTCGGCGGACGGCGACGGTGACGACCTCGCAGCCGGAGGCGTCGATCGCCGCGCGCATGAGGTCGAAGTTCGCGTATTTGCCCGTGCCCACGAAAAGGCGCGAGCGGAACGTGAACCCCGCGATGCGGTAGGCGTCAGGCTGCACGGACGTGGCGTTCAAAGTCGATCAAATCCTTTCCTGCTCCGTCTTGGGCGGGATGCCGCACCAGGTTGCCGCATGTCCCGGACACGGGATCATGATTTTCAGAGCGGCACCAATAAGGAACGCTTCCTTACGGGCGCGACTCGGTTGTGGGAATCCGCGTCGTAACGACCTTCGACCGCGTCGCCTCCTTGATCGTTCCGCATTTCGCATCCTTCATTCTGAATTCTGCATTCCTAAATTCCTCATGTTCCCCTCACCCGCCCCCGACGAACGTCACGATCTCCACCACGTCGCCCTCCGCAAGCCGGACCGCGCCGTAATCGCGGCGAGGAACAAGATTCTCATTGATCTCGACGGCGACGCGCACCGGCGCCAAGCCGCGGGCCGCGATCAGGTCCGCAACGGTCAAGTCCGGCGGAATCGCTTCTTCTTTGCCGTTAATCCTGATGAACATCGCTGCGTCGGAAGCACGCTCCCGCCGCCGGATTATAGGCGCCTCCGCCCCCGACCCCAACCCGCCGTCGCCGACCGCTGACGGTTGTCGCCCCGCCGTTATAATCCGCCCTCAGGGGCGCCTGCGTCCGTGAGGACGAGCATCGGCGTCCACCCGCGATGACACACGTGACTTGACGAATGAACGTTCGCTTTCGGAAAACCAGATGAACACCCATCATCCTCATCGACCCGGTCATTGTCCTGGAAAGCCCGCTCAGCCGGACGGCGCGAACCGCGCGTCCGACGCCGCGGAAAGCGGCGCGTCCGCGCACGACGCGTACATGAGCGGGCGGACGATCGAACCGCTTGCGCTTCCGGGGAACGAGTCCGCCGCGGACATGATCGACCACGTCTACGCCGGCAGCGGGTTCAACGCGAGGCGGCTGGCGGACGCGGCGCAGACCTTCCGCCGCATGATCGAGGACAACGCGACGATCGCCATCACCGTCAGCGGGGCGATGACCCCGATCGGCATGAGCGGCGTGTTCAACGCTCTGATCGAGCGCGGTTTCGTGGATTTCTTCATCTCGACCGGGGCGAACCTCTATCACGATCTGCACCGCCCCTTCGACATGCCGGTCGTGCAGGGCAGCCCGGACGTTGACGACAACGACCTGAACGAGAAGGACGTCGTCCGCATTTACGACATCTTCATCGCCGGAGAAGACACGCTGCTGGCCACCGACCGCATCATCGTGGACGTCGCCTCGCGCTTCGACACCGCCACGCCCTTCTCGACCGCCAGGCTGCATCACGCCCTCGGCCGGGAGGTGCTCAGGCTCGCGCCGCATCCGGAAAAATCCTTCGTCGCGCAGGCGGCGAAGTTCGACGTGCCGGTGTACACCTCCTCGCCGGGCGACTCCTCGATCGGCATGAATCTCATCGTCCCGCACCTTTTCGGCCGACCGGTCAACCTCAATCCGATCCTCGACGTCATCGAAACCGCCGCGATCGTCCGCGACGCCGATCACAACGGCGTCATCGAGATCGGCGGCGGCTCGCCGAAGAACTTTTACATGCAGACCCAGCCGACGCTGCACCAGATTCTCTACGACACCACGAAGGGCGGGCACGACTACTTCATCCAGCTCAGCGTCGACGCGCCGCACTGGGGCGGGCTGTCCGGAGCGACCGCGGCCGAGTCGAAAAGCTGGGGCAAGGTCAAGGACGCGCACAAGAACAACGTCGTCGTCTACTCCTGCGCGTCGATCACGTTCCCGATGATCGCCCAGTACGTCCTGACGCGATGCAAACCGCGCCAACCGCGCCGCCTCTTCACCCGCATCGAGGAGATGGTGGACGTCCTCCGCCGGAACGCAAAGGCGAACGAGACGCTCAAGGGCGTGTACCCGGATTTGTTTCGTTAGCGTTGCCGTGCGTACAATAGGTCGGGGGGACGATCGCCTCCGGCCCTGGCGCTGAAGCAACGGGAGATCATCGTGGCGACCGAAACCGAAATGCTGTCGCGCATCACATTCAATCCAGCCATCTTCGGCGGAAAGGCCATCATCCGCGGGCGTCGCCTGGCCGTGGAGCATGTCCTGGGGATGCTGGCGGCGGGCGACACGCCGGAGGTCATTCTGTCGGGATATCCGTGGCTGGAGCCGGAAGACGTTCGCGCCTGCATCTTGTACGCGCGCCGCCTGGTCGCCCAGGAGCGGCTCGACGCGCCGATCTCTGCCCCGAACGGAGACAAGGCGTGAAGACGAAACTTCTCCTTGACACCTGTGTCTGGGGGAAGGCGAAGGAGCCGCTGAGGGAAGCCGGATTCGATGTCGAGTGGGTTGGCGACTGGCCAAAGGATCCGGGAGACGAGGAAATCCTGCGCGTCGCCGCAGAGCAGCAGCGCGTCCTGATCACGCTTGACAAGGACTTCGGCCTGCTTGCAATCCATCACGGGCGACAGCATTGCGGAATCATCCGGCTTGTCGATGTCGCCGCGACCTCGCAGGCGCCGGCCATCATCGAGGTGATTCAGCGGTTTGCCGATGACCTGGCGGACCGCGCCATTATCACCGTGGAACCCGGTCGGATACGGGTTCGAATTGTCGATTTGATCTGAGCGCTGAAGCCGGTGCTGGGTTGCTCAGAATCTCCAGCCTCCCGTAAGATGTCCGCATGAACACGACGCGACGACAGTTTCTGCGGGATACGGCGGGTCTGGCGGGGGTCGCGGCGGTCGGCGGAGCGCTGACGGCCGAGTCCGCGGCGCAGGAGTCCGGCGCCTCGAGGAAATTCTCGATCTCACTGGCGGCGTGGTCCGTGCATCGCCTTTTTTTTGACGGCAAGCTCAAGCAGATCGACCTGCCGAAGCTGACGCGCGAGGAATTCGAACTGGACGGCCTTGAACTCGTCAACAACTTCTTCCCCGCCCCGACGTTCGACTACTGCAATGATCTGCGCAAACGCGCCGCCGATCACGGGGTGAAGATTCTCCTCATCATGTGCGACTCCGAGGGCGACATGGGCCACGCGGACCCGGCGGTGCGCAAACAGGCGGTCCGCAATCACCGGAAGTGGCTGGACGCCGCGGCCCTGCTCGGTTGTCACTCGATCCGCTGCAACTTCGGGAACGCCGCGCCCGGCGACGCGGAGGCGATCCGTCGCGGGGCCGAGAGCTTCGCCGAACTGGCGGACCTCGCCGCCGCCGACAAACTCAACGTCATCATCGAGAACCACGGCGGGCTCTCGTCCGACGCGGGTTCGCTGATGAGGGTCGTCGCCGCGGTCGGCAAGCCCAACTTCGGCACGCTGCCCGACTTCGGCAACTTCCCGAAGGAGGCTGACAAATACGAGTCGATCCGCAAGCTGATGCCCGCGGCCAAGGCGGTCAGCGCCAAGTGCTACGCCTTCAACGACGCCGGCGACGAGACAACGATCGACTTCGCCCGGATGATGAAGATCGTCCTCGACGCCGGATACCGCGGTTACGTCGGCATCGAGTACGAAGGTCCGACGGATGAACTTGCCGGCGTGAAAGCGTGTAAGCAGTTGCTTGAGCGGTTTCAGTAGACCGCGGAACGCCGAAGCGACGAAATCGCCGCCCCGCATTCGGGGCAGCGTCCCGAGTCCAGAGACCCGCGGATATCGTAGTCGCAACGAATGCACCGCCCGGCCCAGACGCGGCGCGCCGTCAGCAGGATGATCAGGAGGCTCAGCGACTGAACGCCGCACAGCAATGCGGCGTCGGGCACGGCGATATCCGCGACCATGATGTAAGCGCCGGCGACCAGAATCGTGATCACAGACGCGAACACGCCGACGAGAAACGGCCTTGCCCCGACCGGCGCTCTGCGGCTCAGGATGCGGAGGGGCCGAACGTGGTCGACGAGCGCCGCCACGATGACGCCGGCGGCGACGGGAAGGATGGCGATTGTAAAGAGGTCGTCGAGGGCGCGCCCGCCGACGCCCCGGCCTCGCTCGATCGAGATGCCGACGTTGACCGCTACGACGGTTACGAAGACGCACAACTGTCCCAGGGCGAGGCGGATCATCGGGCGTTTCTCCGTTCCTTTTGGCGCGACTTGTCTTGCCAGAGGCGGGTCGGGCGGCGGGGCGGGTCGGGCGCAACGTTGTGCGACTTCTGGGAATCCGGCGCTTTCAGCACGTCGATCTCGTCCAGCGCTGCCGAGTCGACGTAACCAACCAATGAACCCATGATAGCCGGCGGATTGCGCGGCGCAAATGTCGCAACCGTCGGCGCGAGCTTCGCCCGGATGGCGCTGAACGGCTGCAGTCGTGAAAGGCGCGCCGAGGACGTCGTGTCGCGCCCGCGACCGAGGGCGGTCAGTGCCGAAAAAAGCAGTCCCACGACCGCGGCGACGGCGCCCAGGGTCTTGACGAGCCGGATGCGAACCGCCCGCAGGCCCACCGGGCAGTCCCGCGTGAGGATCGTGCCGTCGGCGCGCTGGTAGTACCGCACGCAGAGTCGGCCTTCGCGCTGGCGGAGGAGGCTTTCGGCCTCGTCGCGGGTCATGTCGGAGAGATTGTAAACGTGAAGGTTGCACTGGCCGCAGAAGCGGCTGCGATCGTCGCCGGTCATATTTTCCCAGGACGCCGGACAGGGCGAGGCGACACGGACGCGGTCGAGCAGGCTGAGGTTCTTCGGCATGAATCGCTCCTACGACATTGTCACGAGGGAAACGCGGAAATCTTGGGCGTATTGCCTGGGATCCGAGGCGTTACTCCCGCCGTGGTTCCGGGTCGCCTTCCACGCCCTCCCCAGTCGGTTCAAAGGGAAACGGAGTCGGCGGCGCAGCCAACCGACCCATCAGGACGGCGCCGTCCCAGTTTGTCGGGGTCGGCGGCGCCACGGTCGTTACCGCGGGCGTGAGCTTGTCGCGGATGGCCTTGAACGGCTGAAGCTCGGCGAGGTCGGAGTTGCTGAGCTTCGGCCGCCCACGGCCGAGAGCGGTCAGGGCCGATATGAAGAGGCCGAGGGCGGCGGCGACGCCGGCGAGGGTATTCACCAGGCGCTGCCGAACCGTGCGAAGCCCGACCGGGCAGTCCCGCGTGAGGATCGTGCCGTCGGCGCGCTGGTAGTACCGCACGCAGAGTCGGCCTTCGCGCTGGCGGAGGAGGCTTTCGGCCTCGTCGCGGGTCATGTCGGAGAGATTGTAAACGTGAAGGTTGCACTGGCCGCAGAAGCGGCTGCGGTCATCGCCGGTCATGTTTGCCCAGGATGCCGGGCACGGCGATGCGACGCGAAGGTTGCTGAGAACGTTCATGTCTCGTTGCATGTGCAACACTCCGATCGCCCTTGATGCCCGTTCAGGATGCACCGTCGCCTGGTGGTAGATCCTCCGAAGCAGCGTGCAGGTGTCGGCAACCTGTTACTTCATGATACGTCCGACGATGGGATCGGTTCCCGAGCGGAACTTTATTGAAATCCTTCCCGGCGCAGCGGCGGGGGCATTGGCCGGGGCGTCGGAAGGGGAGCACCATCAGACAAAGGTGGACGAAGAGGGCGGCGCGTCGGGTGGATCCGGTCTGCGAGCCACGCGTCAGCCGTCCGCAAGTTTCGCAAAGGCGACCGGCGACGCGACGTGCCGGACAATTCCGCCGTCATTCCGGAATCCGGATCGCGGGTCACTTCGACCGCTTCTTGCTGCCTTTCTTCAAGGCCTGCTTCGCCGCGGTGATCGCGTTCTTCGCGTCTTCCGCCGAGCCGACGCCGAGGTTCACGACCATCTTCTTCCCGATGACCGCCGCCGTCGCCCCGCGCAGGTTCACCCCTGCGGCCGCCACCGCCCGGGTGATCGCCGCGCCCACCCCCGCCTTGTCCGGACCTTCGATCCGCACCGTGTGCATGTTCGCCGCCGGCATCAGCCCGGCGTCCGTCGCCGCCTGCTTCACCTTCTTGCCCTTGATCGGCGAGAGAAACACCCGGCTGGTGTTCTCCGACACCCGCCGCGCCACCATGAATTCCAGGTCCGCCCCCGCCGCGCTGAGCCCCTCGACCACCCGCGCCAACGCCCCAGGCCGGTTCATGATGTCCCCCGCCCACACTTCAATCTGCTTCACCGAGTAAGACATGCGGTTTTCTCCGATTAACGACTCCTGTGTTCCTGCGGAACCGAGCCGCCCCGCCTGCCCTTGACGTCGTGAAGCAATGTCAAGGGTCAGGAAGCGGCTTTTGTCGCTATGACCCGCAGAATGCGCAACAGCGGCTTTGTTCTACCGCCGAATCATCATCATACCGAGGCCTTGTTTTCGAGGGTAACTCTCTCCTTTCAGTACGCATTCAGTGACGGGTTCGGATCACCCGACCTCGCCAGCATCGCCAGCACCTCCCGGTTGCCCCCGTGACCCACCAGCGGACTGTCCACGCAACCACGAACGTCCCAGCCCGCTTCCGTCGCCGCATGCAGGACCGTGCCCACGATCGACTCGACGGCCTGCTCGTCGAGAACGCCGCCGCGTAATTGACTCGGATCCGCCTCGTAATGCGGTTTCACCAGCGCGACGACCCGCCCGCCGGGTTTCAGCCAGCGCGCGACATTCGGCAGGACCAGCCCCAGCCGCGTCCAGCCCACGTCGATCGTCGTCAGGTCGATCCGCTCAGGCAAGGATACATGCATCGCGTTCGTGCGCTCAAGGACGACGACGCGCGGATCCCGCCGCAGCGCCCACGCCAGCGTGCCGTAGGAGGTGTCCACGCTGTAAACCCGCGCCGCCCCGTGCTTCAGCAGGCAGTCCACGAATCCCCCCTCGTGGCTGCCCAGGTCGGCGCACACCCGCCCCGCCGGATTCAGCGAAAACGCGCGCAAGGCGGTCGCGAGCTTCTCGCCGGCGCGAGTCACGTACGCACGTTGACGGCGTGGATCGGACATCAGGCCGCCCGATCATCCGGTCGTCCGTGCCCTTGTGCAATGAAGGCGGGTTGCGCCCCCTCGAACCCCGTCTACCGGCTCGACGCCCGGTAGCTGCGCGGCGGGTTGATCGGCCGCTCGCCGGTGGACGCCGTGCCGACCGGTGCGACGATGTGCTTCGATATCTGCACCTGGACGAACTGCCCGCTCGTGCAGTCCGTGTGCGTGCCCGCCCAGCCGAAGCGGGTCCACTCCTCGTTCCACCCGATGTTGACGATGCGGCTCTCCTGCCCCGGCGGCGCTTTCAGGCCCACCTGCCCGACGGACGGGACGCCGCGCTTGCCGTCGATCGTCCCCACGAGCTTCACGATCTCGAGGACGGCGTCATTCGGCGAGTAATAAACGTAAATCCGCCCTGTCATATTCTGAAGCGCCGTCGACATGTCGTAGTCATTCGACAGCGACGACCCCAGCAGGATCAGGTTGTTGACCTTCGCCCGCCCTTTCAGCTCCTCGATCGCCCACGTCGCCACCCCCGTGCCCGCCGACAGCGCAATGACGTTGATTTGATTCTCAGGATGCTGCTTCTGATAGGCGATGATCTTGTCCGCCAGCACCGACGCCCGAAACCGCGCCGCCGGAATGTTGAGCTGATCCACCAGCGGATTCAGCGAGGTCGTCCACATGTAGATCTCGACGTCGCCACGGTAACCCGCGCGGCGCAGTCCCGACGGCACGTCCGACGCGCCGAACCCCAAGTTCCCCGCGCCGTCGAGGTAGAACGTCTTGCCGAACTTCTCGCGCCGCTGTGTGCCCGGATCCGCGCAGCCTGACGCGCCGAGCAACATCCCCGCCGCCAGCAAGCCGCACCCGATTCTGCGTACCCACGTGTTCATGCTGCACCGACTCCTGACGCCGCCGACTCCGGTCCTTCCGTCGGACGCGGCTGCAACCGACCAAGACGCTGTTGCAAAACCGAGCCGCGCCCGTAAGGAAGCGTTCTTTTCCCGCCCTGTCCCGGAGGTTTTGAAACAGCGTCCAAGTCCCGGATACCCCCTAAGATGCCGCGCGGGAGAACCCGGTTAGCGGGCTACGCCTGTCCGCAGTTCCCGCGAGCGGCCCGGCGCGTCGCCCTTTCAAGCCGGGCTTCACCGGCAGTTGTCGTCAGGCTCGGGCAACTACTTTATGCGCGGCCCCGCCGTGGTCAATCTTCGGACCCCGCGGAGGACGACTTCGCCGTCGCCTTGCTCCGTCGCCGGGAATCCACGACGGTATCGGACGACGGTCAGCGACGCCCGCCCGCCGCCCGCAACAACTGACGCCACGATGAAAATCAAAATATGCGGCATCACGACGCCGGACGACGCGGCGATGGTCCTCGCAGCCGGCGCGGACTGGTTCGGGCTGAATCTGGTCGTCGGACCCCGGCGGATCGCTCTCGACGTCGCCGGACGGATTCTCGCGGAAACCGGTCGATGTGAAACCGCCGTCGCCCTCGTCGCCGCCGAAGCTCTCAGCGACCCGGGATTATGCCCCGACGCGCTGGCCGCGCTCGGTCTGCGCCGCCTTCAGATTTACGGACCGCCGTCGCGCCCGGCGCTCGACGCCCTTTCCGATGTCGGCCTCACCTGGATCGCCGTGCATCACCTCGCGCCGCCGCCCGCGCCATCCGAACCCTGCGCGTCGTTGGTTCGGTCCGCGGCCGTCGCCGCGCTCGCCGCCGCGGCAACGCGGGCTCGGGACGACGGCGCGGAGTTCCTGCTTCTTGACACGGCATCCCCTCTGCTCGGCGGCTCGGGTCGCCGATCGGACTGGAGCGTACTCGTCGAGGCCCGAGATCGCGGCTTGCTCCAGAGCGCCCCGCCGATCCTCCTCGCCGGCGGTCTGACGCCCGCAAATGTCGCGGAAGCCGTGCGCGTATGCCGCCCCGCCGGCGTCGACGTCAGCTCGGGCGTGGAACATGCGCCGGGGCGGAAGGACGCCGACCAGGTCCGCGCCTTCATCGCCGCGGCCCGCGCGGCGTCCGCGCCCTCGGAACGCGGGTCGCCGGAATGACGATCCTCACTCGATCACCGCTCCGCCGAGACGCGGGAGGCGGCGCTCCCGCAACGCCCGCGCCCGCGGGGAGTCCACGAACACCAGAAACGGACGGCTCCAGCTCTCCAGCAACGACCGGGCGCCCAGCCCCTGACCCGCCGCAACCCGGAAGCGGTACGTCATCCGCCCGTGCGCCGTCGCCGGAAAGTTCACATACCAGTAATTGTGATACAGGCAGAAGGCGAGCGCGCCGTTCTGCGGATGAACGTCCCGCCCCCAGCGCCCCGTGTTGATCCCGCCGAAGTGAACCACCGGCGCATCCGGCGACCAGACCGCGACGTTCATCCCGTCCCGCCCGCGAATCTCGACGCCCTGATGCACGACATGCCAGTCCCGGCAGCCGCCCGGCAACTCATCCACGCCGGGGCGATGCCAGTGTCCCCCGGTCTCCGCAAACACTTCATCCGCGCGATCGACGGGCGTCATTGCGAGGAACGTTGCGTGGGGCGCCTCGCGCGCCTCGATCACCCCTGAGACGACGAATTCGAACGTTACGCCGTTGTTCCACGATCGGCACGTCAACGTAAGATCACGCCATCCCGGAGCACGAAGCCCGCACCGCAGACCCTTCCACAGCGAAGTGTCCTCAATGACATGCGACTGCACCTCCGCCGCAACGCGATCGATCGGCAGGGTCGGATCGCCGTTGCGCAGTTGCTGCCGCGTACCACGGATGCGCTCGCAGACCACGGAGGGAGTCCAGCGACCCCACATTGAGGGAGCCGGATTTACCCGGTTTGAGAGACGGAATCGCCCGGGGATGAACGCCTTGCGATGCAGCGTGACAACAGGGTCGCCGGACGGCCTCGCCCACGTGATCAGCGTCGCCATCGTCTGCGGCCGCTTCGCCGCGATGACCCACGCCCGCACGTCAGCCGCGTTCGACTCAAACACGATCTCGCCGGACTCGGGGAAGTCTTCGCTCGGAACCTGCGAAACAACGTACTGCGCGTCTCTGCACTCCGGTGGAAAACAAACGGCGCCGTCCGCGTTCGCACGCGCCGCCAGCACGTCCTCCGCGAGCAGCGCCGCCTCCTCCGCCGCGCGATGCGCCAGGCGCGACTTGTCCGCCCACTGTCGCTTCGAGTCCGGCGCTTCCGGCTCACCCACGCTGCGCCAGCTCCCGAAGGTGTGCTCCAGGTACATCCAGACGTCGCGCTGCGCCGCCTCAAAGACCGTTCCGACCGCTTTGTCCTCGTCGTCCAGCAGCGGTTCGATCGCCCGCAGCGTTCGCCGCGCCTCGTACGCCCGCTTCAACTCCAGCGGGGCGCTCGCCAGCCCGTCGGACCACCAGTCCGGCCAGGTTCCCGCGTACTCGGGGAACGATGCGCCGCACGCCTCCAGCGCGTCGAAGAACTCGTCGATCGTCGCGGGCACGAACTCGAACTCCCGGTACAACGCCTCCGCCCGTCCGCCGGCCGGAGATCCCGCGTCCGCCGCCGCGGAACCTCGCGCGTCTTCACGCGCACGTTGCCCCGCGCTTTCCCGCCACGCCCGCGCCATCCGCGCCATCCACGGCGCAGCCAGCCCGTTGTCGTCGTACGTTCCGCACCCCTGAAGCAGACAGACCGGAAGCGTGTGCCCCGCCCGCACCAGATCCTCCGCCAGCCTCCGCGCCCCGTCGCAGAACGCCTCAAACCCCCGGTGCATGCCGTATTCGTTCGCCCGCAGGTACACGAACCCGTTGTACGCGAGGATCCTCCCGCCGCCCGGACCGCGCCAGAGGAAGGCGTTCGGGCGGGTGAAGGGCGCGCCGCCGCGCTCATCGTTGATCGCGAACGACATCCGCGTCACGCCGACCTCGTTCAGCAGGTCCGGCATGCAAGCGTTCACGCCGTTGACGTCGCACTGCATCGCCGACCGCAGCGGGATCGCGTGTTCGTCGCAGAAGCGCCGCGCAACCCTGAGCATCCTGCGGTAGTCCTCGGCGTCGAGGTGGTCCGATCCGTTCAGGTACGTCGCGGTCAGCCCGATCCGCCCGGCGCGCGCCGCCTCGATGAAACCGTCCGGCAGCGCACACCCCCGGCGCAGCGCCTCGTCGATCATCCAGAAACACTCGACCGTGAAGCGGTATTCCGGATCCTCCCGCGAGAACGCGACGGACCGCGCGATGTTGCGCAGTTGATGACGCCGGACTTCGTCGCGCGGGTGCGTGTATCCCGGGTCGCTGTGCGAGTGTTGTACAAGAAAGACTCTCATCGCGCGGCTCCGAACCGATCCTACCACTCATGACGGTTTCCGTCCCGCGGCGACCGCGGTCGGCACGACACCGGAAAACAACCTCCGCGGGTTGTAAGGGATCGCTTCCGCGCACGACTAAGGGAAGGGCAGCGCCCGTCACCGAAGTGGCGGGCCGCGAAACCGGATCAGAACAGGAGGATCGGTCACATGCGTCAAAGAAGCACAGGGACAAGCAGGTTGGGGTTGGGGATCGCCGTGGCGGCGTGCCTCGCCGCCCGGACGCCGGCGTCCGGGCAGGACTACGAACTCAGCGTCATCGCACGCGGCCTGGAGCGCCCGACGGGCATCGCCGTGCATCACAAGGGAAACGTGTACTTCACCCAGCTTCCGACGCCCGGCGTCAACGGCGACAACGGCGGAAGCAACCGCGTCATGCGCCTGCACCGCAACGGCAACCTGCGCGAGTTGACGTTCGGCGAGCCGGAACCGACGCACATCGCCGTCACAAAACGCAAGACCCTTTACTGGACGTGCAAGTCCGCCGGCGTCATTCTCACCTTCTCCGGGGGCGAGCGCAGCCTCGTGCTCAATGAGCTGGAGGATCCCAGCGGCATCGCCGTCGCCGACCGCGGCCCCGCGGCGGGCGAACTGACCTTCACGCAAATCCCCACCCCCGGCGTCAACGGCGACAACGGCGGACGCAACCGCGTCTCCGTTTACGACGGAAACACCGTCTTCGACCTCAGTTCCGGCGAACCCGAACCCACGGACGTCGCCGTGGACGACGACGGCACGGCCTACTGGACCTGCACCTCCGCAGGCGTCATCCTCTACCAGCCGCGCGGGGGAGAGCGCATGCTGCTTTTGCGCGACTTGAACATGCCGAGCGGGATTGCGGTGGACCGCGAGGGGCGCGTCTACTTCACCGAGCTTCCGACTCCGGGCGTTCCGGGCGACGAAGGCGGCATGAACCGCATCTGGAGGCATGATCCGGACACGGGTGAAACCACGCTCATCCACGAGGGCGACCCGGACCCGGTGGATGTCGCGGTGACGCCCGACGGGGCGACGGTGTACTGGACGTGCCGCTCGGCGGGCGTCATTGTCGCCGCCCGGCGGCGGTGAGAACGAACGAGGGTTCCCGCAACGACCGCACCCGCCGGTCCGAGGCATGCCGACGGCGATTCCGCGCCCTCGGATCACGGACCGGCGGGCGCGGCGCGGAACCGGGAAAATGATCCCTCTTTGAGACCAGGCAAGGGGTGCTTCGGAAAGGCGATGCGTCGCTGGGGATCGAACGTTGACGATTGCGGAACGAAATGCGGCGGAACGCCCGGTTGAACACGCTTCGGCGCTCGGGCCTGCGTCCACGAGCGCCGCGGCGTGGCTGGATGAGCACGGCGACGTGCTTTGCGCCTACGCGTTGCGCTGCGTCGGACGCCGGGACGTTGCGGAAGACCTCGTGCAGGAGACGTTCGTCGCCGCCCTCAGGGATCCGTCCCGGCATCGCGGCGAGGCTTGCGTAAGAACGTGGTTGATCGCGATCCTCAAACGAAAGGTCGTCGATCACTTTCGCGCGCTGGCTCGCCGTCCCGGAATCGCGGATCCCCCGGAGCGCGCCCAGGATGAAACGTCGTTCACGGATCGCGGAACGTGGGCCCAGCCGCCGGCGGACTGGTTCTCGCCGCGCGTGGATCCGCTGGACCGCGCGGCATTCCGGCGGGCTTTGTCGGGATGCCTGTCCGAACTGTCGCCGCCGGCGCGGGCCGCGTTCGTGTTGCGCGAGGTCGTGCAGATGTCCACGACGGACATCTGCGAGGTTCTCGGAGTGACGGCGACGCACCTTCACGTCCTGCTGCACCGGGCGCGGATGCGCCTGCGATCTTGCCTCGAGTCCCGCTGGTCGCCCGGCGGAAGAGGAGCCTGTTGACATGAATTGCAGGCAGGTCAGTCGCCTTGTATCCGACGGTCTGGACCGCAGGCTCGCCCTGCATGAACGCCTCGCGGTCTGGATTCATCTGCTCTACTGCCGGGCGTGCGCCGCCTACCGCAGGCAGGTGCTGATGCTGCGAGAGGCCGCGCGTTCGACCGTGCTCGTCGCCGATCCGGGTGTTCCTCTGTCGGGGCCTCCCGGACCTCACGAACCCCTGGACGACGCGGGCGGCGTCCCTGAGGACACGCTTTCTCCCGAAGCGCGTCGTCGTATTCACCAGGCCCTCCTTGACGCGCCGCCTCCGCCCGAGTGACCGGCGCTGCATCGAGCGGGGTCAACCGCTTGCGGGTCACGACGCAGGCTCGCTCGTCGCGCCGGCGCGCGGCTTCAGGAGCGATGCCGCAACGCCCGCCAGCAGCACGCCCAGCACCACGAAAAGCAGGTACATGTTGAAATGCTCTCCCAGCACCCGCTTCAGCCACGTGTGCGTCATCATCTTCACGCCCACGATCATCAGCACGAACGACAGCGACACCTTCAGATAGTGGAAGCGGTCGATCATCCCCGCCAGCGCGAAATACAGGCTTCGTAGCCCGAGAATCGCAAAAACGTTGCTGGTGAACACCAGGAACGGATCGGCCGTGATCGCGAAGATCGCCGGGATCGAGTCCACCGCGAAGATCAGATCGGTGAACTCGACCATCACCAGCGCAAGAAGCAGCGGTGTCGCAAGGATCGTCCCGGGTTTCGCCGTGTCCACGACGCGGTCCGTCTCAACCGCCGCGCCGGGGACCGGCGGGGCGTGCGACGCCGACGACCCCGCCCGCACCAGGAAATGCTGCCCGTGAAACCGCTCCGTGATCGGCATCAGCCGGCGCGTCAGTCGCACGATGACGTTCCGGTTCGGATCCGACTCGCCGCCCTTGAGCACCAGCATCTTGATCCCGGTGACGATCAGAAATCCGCCGAACACGTAAATGATCCACGAAAACCGCAGGATGAGCTGCGCGCCGACCGCGATCATCGCGCCGCGCATTATCAACGCCCCGATGATGCCCCAGAAAAGGACGCGGTGTTGATACATCGGCGGAACCGCGAAAAACGCAAAAAGCATCGCAATCACGAAAATGTTGTCCACCGCCAGCGACTTCTCGACGAGATACCCCGTGATGTACTTCACCGCCGCGCTGCCGCCTTCGTTGTACACCGTCCCCAGACCCGCAACCTCCTTCGGCGACGCGGTCATGAGGTCGTGCGTCAACCCCAGCCCCAGCCAGTGATGCTCATACCCGGCGTAAATGAACAACGTGAACAAAAGACCCAGCGCGATCCAGAACACCGACCACCCCAGCGCCTCCCGGATCGAGACGACGTGCGCCTTGCGATGAAACACCCCCAGATCCAGCGCCAGCAGCAGCAGCACCAGCGCCACAAACCCCGCGTACATCCAGAACATGCCTTGCTCCGATCGGTATCCGCCAGCCGCGCAACGGCCGCCGCACCCGGGATCCGGGTCCGCCCTCGTCCCTCCGTGCAAAGGACCGGGATATTACCGCGACGCCGGAAAAAGCGAAGTTCGCGCCGCCGCTTTCAGCCTTGCGCCTGCGGTTCAGACGGAGTCAACGCGGCGACAAGGATGACCCCGATCAGGATCAACCCCACCCCCGCCCACTGCCCGACCGTCAGCCTTTCCCGAAGCTGGGGCGACAGGGACGCGAACGTCGCAATGATCGCGTACCCGCCTCCCACCATCAGCGGGTACGCCAGCGATATCTTCAGGGTCCGGCTTTGCAGCGCAAACATGTAGCAGAACGCATTCAGCCCGAAACAGATCAGACCGCCCAGCAGCACCGGGTTCTTCAGGATCGTCAGCACGGCGCCCGCGGGACCGTCCTTCAACAGGCCTCCGCCGCCCGCGACGGTTTTCATCCCCACCTTCATCATCAGGTTCGCGGCCGCGTTCAACACCAGCGCCACGATCAGCGCGACGACGTACTTCATGTCCCTGCCCTTCTCGTCTTGCCCGCGATGATGTGCGGACGCAACCCGACCCCGGAACTCCGCGCCGCTCACCGCAACGGCGACAGTGTCCTGAGTTGCAGGTTCGATGCAACAAGTTGCGGATCACGGACCTCCGGTCCGCGCGACCCCGGCGGAACTCCGCGCTCCCAGTCAAACGCAAGAAAAGTACGACCACCGCACCCGCAAAAACATCAAGCCCCGAATCTCCTCAAGCCCCGAATCTCCTCAAGCCCCGAATCTCCACGTGACTCCGGTTGTCGGGCGGGAGTCTTAGCCCCGGGAGCGGGAGTCTTAGCCCCGGAAGGAGCGCTGGAAAACAGCCCAGCACGCCAGTGCTGGGAAGCCGTCGCCGATGACTCGAAAGTCCCGGAGGGACGACAGAAGTTCAAGAGAAAGAAGAACCCGTCATCCACCGATCGCCGTTCCTCCCAGGCCCGGACGCACGTCGCGTCACAACGACTGAACACTCAAGGCGCCGAGCGCCGGAGTCAGAGGCGGACTCGGATTTCAAGAAAAAGGCCCTCGCCCGCGATCGCGAACGAGGAGCCCTCTCACGCCTTGTTTTCAAGCGTCGCGGACGCCCTCCGTCGCCGCGGCATATTCAGGTTACGGGCACGACGTCACGATGTCGTTGCGGCAGTTCGCCGGGTCCGTCAGCTTGATCGTCTTCGGACCCGTGCCGTAACAGCAGAGCACCGCCTTCGCCTTGCGGTCGAAAATCCCGACCGTCGTGGGCGTCCCGGCCATGTTGAACGTCACCGTCCACCCATCCGTCGAGTTGTCGAAGAACACCGCCTTCGCCACCAGGTTCCCGTTGGACTTGCAGTTGCCTTTGAACTTCTTGAGGTTGTCGCAACGCGTGTCGATGTCCGGCAGCCCCATGTTGTGCTGGGAGAAGCCCTCGTCGATCTGCCGGTAGTGCGGCGAACCGTTGTCGAGGTCGCCGTCGTCGTCGTCCAGCGTCGCGAAGTCGATCGCAACCCCCGGCTGAATCCCCGGCGGATGCAGCAGGATGCTGTTCAACCACAGCTCTCGCGTGATCGTCAGCCCGTCCAGCCCGTCGCCGTTCAGCGCCTCGACCGTGTGCCAGACGCATCCGGACATCACCTCGCCGCAGAAGTGATTGCCCCCGTTGCACGGGTACTGCCGCCCCGCCGTGTCACCGTTCCGCAGACATCCGGTGTTCTGCCCGAAAAAGTCCTCGCCCACGCACGGCGTGTTCGCCGTCATCGCCGACGCCACGTCCGCGTTGCCCTCGTGATACGACCCGTAAGTCGGCCACGCGTTGTCGTGTCCCTTCTCCACGATGTGATGTCCGTACTCGTGATAGCAGACCGTCGAGTAAGACATGTTCGGACAGCCGCCGCCCGCCCGGTAGTAGTTCGTCGAAAGATCGCCGTTGATGTCATAAAACGCATTGCATGACGAACTGATGTTCACCTTCGCCTTCCGCTTGTCGTTGATCGGGTAGTTGTTGTTCACCGACAGCATCAGCTCGTTGATCTCGTGCAGCTTCAGGATCGCGTTGACCTGCGCCGTCACGAACTCCGTCGGCGAGTTGTTCAGCGTGAAATTGCCCGGACCCGGCGGCGTCACGCTCTGGCTGACCGAAAGATCGCCCCCCGTCCCGTGATTGTCCACGTCGATCAGCCGGCCGTTCAGATCCACGACGATCGTCACCGGCGAGTTCCCCGCGTTCGACACCGTGTAATCGCCGTTGTCGTCCGTGTACGTCTGCGCGTTGTTGCTCTGGTTCGTGACGTGCGCGTCGCCGATCGGCGTGAGTGTGGCGGGGTTGTTCCCCTGGTCCGGTTTCAGCCCCGGCGTCGCCTTGCCCTGAACGTTGCCGGAAACGTCGATGTGCAGTCTGCCGTCATGCCGGTCGAGGATCGCTCCGTCGCGGGCATCCACGTAGACCAGCCAGTTCTCGTAGACGTGGATGTCGTCGATCGTCGCCGTCAGCTTCCACGCCAGTGCGGGCGCCCCCGCTCGCGGATAAATGACCAGCTCCGGCTCCGTGAAAAGGTTGAGGTGGGCGTATTCCGCCTGCACGACGCGCGTCGCCTCGAAGGCGTCGATCGTCGGCGTCGTCGAGAACCCCTCGGGGATCTCGAAAAGGTCCGCGTTCACCAGCACCACGCCGTTCTCCGCGTTCCGCACCAGCGCCGTGATCCAGCACGTATCCACCCGC
The DNA here is from genome assembly GCA_022072505.1 of Phycisphaerae bacterium. Classification (GTDB taxonomy): domain Bacteria; phylum Planctomycetota; class Phycisphaerae; order UBA1845; family UBA1845; genus JABWBH01. Next base: position 204,729 of record JAJVHU010000010.1, on the reverse strand, counting down.
ACGCCGTGGTGAACATGCGCGTACGTGAACGTCGTGAACTTCCCGCTCATCACGTCCTGCGAGCCGTTCGGCGCCAACGCCGCGGCCTCGACGCCCCACATCCCTGAGTATCGCGCAATGAACGCCTCCGCGGCCTCCTGCGCCGTGGCGCCCGTCGAGAACGCCCGACCCCAGACCTGCATCAACCGGCCTGATGCTTCGTCATGACGAAGATGTGCCTGAGGTTGCTCCGCGGCAAAGTTCGCTTCGCTTGTCCTGCGCAGGTCGCTCGCGCCGAGCGCCGCGGTCGCCAGAAGACACGCTGCCGCCCCTGTTCCCGCCGCTCTTCCCAGCCGATTCCAATTCATCCGAGTCTCCTCCCCTTGTTTGCCCGGTCGCGCGGGCGCCGCCACGAACGCCGGGCGCCGTCGGCCCGGTCTCCCCCGGAGGCGCCGTCTATCTTACCGGAACGGGCAGGGAAAGTCCCCCGAAGTCCGGCGGGAGGCGCCGGCGGGCGCGCTTTCAGAGGAGGGGTCGAGGCGCCAAGACGCGGATCGTCGCCGCCGCGAATTCGCGGACCTCGCAGATCCGGTCAAGGACGTTTACGCCGGTTGCAGCACGTTGCGGACAGGCGACCCGGCGTCCGACGCCGGTTCAGGCGAAAACCCGTGCCTCAGCGTGTTCTCACTGATCGTCCGCGGCACGAGCATCGCCTCCACCAGTGACGCATCGCCGACCCGGATGCCCGCGCCCCACGCAGCCGGTCCTCCGACCGGATGACGATCGACCTCGCCGCCCACCGTGGGTCGGTTGATGAAAAGCGCTCCGACCTCGAGCGTCTCCCGCGCCAGCCCGATGTGGGCCGGACTGCGCGAATACAGTCCGCCGACCAGCGCCCCGCCTTCCGCGTTCACGCGCCGGATCGCCTCGGACACATTCGCGCATCGCGCCACCTCAAGAACCGGTCCCGCGGCCCGCGCCGCATGACGACTCGCCCCCGGATCCGCGGCAACGATCGCCGGTGCAACGTTCCGCTCGCTCGGACCGTCCGGGGCTCGAACCTCGTAAATCAGACGACCCGCGGCCCGCGCGGCGTCGAGCCGCGCTCGCACCGCGGTCGCGGCGGCGATGCTCCTCAGCGGTCCGACGTGGGTCGCAGGATCCTCCGGGTTTCCGACTCTCAAACTCGACAGCGCCTCGCCGAGACGTCCGCAGAAGGCGTCGCAGATCCCCTCGACCACATAAAGACGCGTCGCCGCGTCACGCTTCTGACCGCAATACGCCAGCCCCGACGCCATCACCCCGGTCAGCGCCGCGTCCAGATCGGCGTCGTCATCCACGAGCATCGGGTTCGGTCCCCACCCCTCCGCGATGAACACGCGACGCGACGACGCCGGCGCGCCGTCCCCGAGGCACGCCGCACGCAGCCGCATGCACAAGTCCGCTTCCGCGAACACCGCCACGACGCGAACGTCCGTGTGCCTTGCCGCATGATCGCGCACCGCGTCGCTGGCCGGCGCGATCACCGCCGTGACCTCCGCGGGAAGCCCGGCGCGACGCCCCTCTTCCGCCAGAAGATTCAACCCAGGCGCCGCCTCCGCCTCCGGCAGCACCAGCACCGCGTTGCCCGCCGCCAGCGCCGCCGACATTCCGGCCGCCGCGCACGCCAGCGGAGAACCCGCCCCGTTGAACACCGCGGTCAGTCCCCGCGACGCATAACGAACGACATTGTCCTCGCCGGGCACGCCCCGACGCCGCGGATGCGCGTCAAGACCGGACATGCATGCCCCGTGAAACCGGATGTAATCCACCGCCTGCGCGACCTCCGCGTCCGCCTCGCGCCACAACATCCCGCAATGAACCACCAGCGCCGCCGCGACGGCATACCGCTCCGCCTCCACCCCGTCCGCCCAGCGCGCCAACCGCGCGCACCGCTCCTCCACCGCCGTCCGCCGCCACGCCTCGCCCCCGCGCGCCAGCCGCGCCGCTTCAAGATCCACCCGGACCGCGTCCGCCGCGAGGGACGCCGATGCCGCAGGAGGATCGCTGTGATCGCCCCCGTCCGCGGAAAACCCCTTGCGGACCCGCGCGATCGCGGCCCGCATCCGCTCTCGCGCCTCCTCGGTGGAAAACCCGATCCGCGCGGTCTGACGAAACGTCGGCATGTGTCTCTCCAACTCGTTCGGCGGCGAGGCGTAACGCAACCTGGGCAGCGGCGAACTCCGCGGACGCCGCGCCGCCGGGTCCGCAAGACGCTCCGCATACCGCGCCCGATCCGCAAACCCCTGCTTCAGAAAAGAATCGTTCGACGTGTTCTCCAGCAGGCGCCGGATCAGGTACGCCATCCCGGGCAGCATGTCCCCGTAAGGCGCGTACACGCGGAGGCATCGACCCATCCCCGCCACCGCCGCCTTCAGCGGGTCGCCCATCCCGTAAAGCATCTGACACTCATACCCCTCGATCGGAACCCCCAACTGCTCCGCCCACGCCATCACCGCCGCGATCGTCCGCACGTTGTGGCTCGCAAAGCACGGACGGATCAGCGCCCGCTCGCGCAGCATCGCCCGCGCCATCCGCTCATAACAAGCGTCCGACTCCCACTTCTGCGTCCACACCGGCGGCGTCGCATGATTCCGCACCGCCGCGGCGGTTTCCGAATCCCAGTACGCCCCTTTCACCAGCCGCACCGCAAAGCGCGTCTCCCGGCGTCGCGCGTAATCCAGCATCCGCTCCAGATCCCCCTCGCCGTCCCGCAGGTACGCCTGAACCACGATCCCCACGTCCGAGAAGTCCCGGAACTGCGGCTCGCTCATCACCGACTCAAAAAGGTCGAACGTCAGCGCCCGGTGCTTCGTCGACTCGATGTCGATGTTGACGAACGCGCCGAGCCTCCGCGCCTGCCGAAGCAGCGGCCGAAGCCGCCGCGCCGCCGACTCGATCGACGTCTCCGGCGTCGCAGGGTCGAAGTGCGGATCCATCCCCGTCAGCTTGATCGAAATGTTGACGCGCGGCTGCGGTCCGAACTCCGTTTCGTCGAGGATCGCCACGCCCGGCCAGTCCCGCGCGACCGGGCACAGACGCTCCAGCGCGTCATGAAACACGCCGACGTAGGCGTCCGCGCGGGCGTCGCTCGTCGTGGATTCGCCCAAAACGTCCAGCGTGAACGTCATCCGCTCGCGCCGCAGTCGCTCCAGCGTCGCCCGAACCGACTCCGCGTCATGACCGGTGATGAAGCGGCCCGCCATCATCCGCGCGCCGACCCTCGCGCACGCTCCGATGAGGCGGCTCGTTCGCCCTCCGCACGCCGCGCCGCGCAGCGCCCACAGCGCCGCCCCCGGAATCGCCGCGCCTGACGCCGCCAGGTACTCATGAAGGTGCCGCGAAATCTCGGCGTCGCTCCGCAACACCGGCAGGCAGTCCACGAACTGAAACACCGCCGCCTTGAAGCGCGGATCGGCGTCCACCAGCCGCGTCGCCTGCTCCATCCACCACGCCTGCGCCGGAAACGCAGCCTGCGCCGCCGCCGCTCGCTCGAAAATCTCCTCGCCGAGCGCCGCGATCCGCCGCTCCACGTTGGCCCCGATTTCCCTCGCGCTGGTCACTTCCGTTCTCGCTCCGCTGCCCGCGCAGGGAAACTACCGGGCTCGTCCGGCAGCGTCCAACGCCCGCGCCTCCGCCGACGCGATCACGCGCCGAGCCGACAGAAACACCAGATGACACGCCGTCACCGGCTTCCTGAACACCTTCGCCATCGCCCGCGCGTACGACGACACCTGAGGCGCGTACTCCGTCGCGCGCCTCGGAACCGCCTCCGCCGCCACGCGGTCCGTCTTGTAATCCACCAGCTCGATCGCCTCGTCTTCCTCCAGCGCCAGATCGACAATCCCCCGGACAAGCACCCGGTCCTCCGCCGCGTTCACGATGCCGCCCTCCACCGACCCAGCGGGCCCAGCCGGCCCCAGCTCAATAAACGCCAACTCGCGGTGCAGGATCGCCCCGGGCGACGCAAGACGCAGAGCAAGCGGCGTGCCGAGAAACCACGCCACCGCCTCCACTTCGATCAAGTCCGCGTCTTCCGCCGACAGAACCCGCCGCGCAATCAACTCCGCCACCTGGGGGTCCGGTCCTTCCCGGAGGGCGCGCGGGAACTCCAGGTGTTGCAGCAGCCGGTGCGTCGCGATCCCGCGCCGCCGGGCCGCGTCAGCCCCGGCCCCCGACTCCGCCGGCGACGGCGGCGCCGTCGTCCCGACGCGCGTCTCATGCGCATCCGCGGCGTCGCCGAACGCACGCTTCAACTCGCTCGCCGCCGTCACGGCCGGAACCGACGAGGCGGCAAGATGCGGATAAAGATACTCCACGCGGGTCAACACCTCGCGCGCCGCGTCCCCCGAGTTGACGGGCTCGCCCTCGGGCAGAGGCGCAAGCCCGGCGACCGCCCTGCGGAGGTTCGCGGCGCGCCCTCCCGACGCCTCTCCTTCAGGCAAACCTTGGCCGACAACCTCCGAAGTCCACGCAAAGACCCCCGCCGCCGCGCTCGTCGGCAACCGCTCCGTCCCCGCGTCCTCGCCTCCCGATCCCCAGGACACCCGGTCCGGCCCGACTCGGCGCAACGCGGCGAGGATCCAGTTGATCGGCGCATCCGCCGCCCGCAGCGCCGCTGTCGCGGCGTCATTGTCGATGCCGACCTCGCTGCCGTCGTTTTCCGGCATGACGCGAGGACTCGCCGTCAGGATCAGCCGGTCCTCCGCACGCGTCATCGCCACATAAAGGACGCGCATCTCCTCCTCGACCAGATGACCCTCCAACTCGTCACGTACCAGCAGATGCGCCAGGGACGGATACTCGAGGAATTTCTCTCGATCGACGACCCGCAGACCCAGCCCCCGCGCCCTTCCGAAAAGCAGCGTCCCCGCCAGATCCTTCCGGTTCAGCGCCGCCCCCAGCCCGGCGACGAAAACCACCGGAAACTGAAGCCCCTTGCTCGCGTGGATCGTCATGATCCGCACCGCATCCGCGCCCCCCCCGCGCGAGGACGCCGACGCCGGACGACGCGCCTCATCCTCCAGCAACTCCACGTAACGCAGGAAACGGTGCAGCCCCTGACGGTGGAACGTGGCGAACCGGCAGGCGTGATCGTGCAGCTTCAGCAGGTTCGCACGGCGCGCCGCGCCGTGCGGCGCGCCGCCCGCCCGCGCCAGATGTCCCGACCGGTCGTACAACTCCCCGAGAACCTCCGCCGGCGGACGCTCACGCGCGAACCGACGGAAGCAGGCGATCGTCTCGAAGACCTCTCGAAGTCGGTCGCGCAACCCGCGGTTTCCCCCGTTGTCCGCATATCGCGCCGCCGCCAGGTGAAACGGAACGCCGGGCGACGCGAGACGGACCTCGACCAGTTCCGTCGCGCTCAACGAGGGGCCGAACATCCCGGACCGCAACGCCGACGCCAGCGGCACGTCCTGCCGAGGGTTGTCCAGCACGCGCAGCGCTGCGATCGCCTCCCGGATCTCCCGCGACTCCAGAAAGTCGCCCCCCGCGTCCGCGTACGCCGGGATGCCCCGACGCGTCAGCATCCGCTCGATCAGTCTCGCGTTCACCCGCGCCGCACGGACCAGCACCGCGAAGTCCGCGAACCCCAGCGGCTTCCCGTCGCGCCGCGCGGCGCCTTCAGCCGTCAGACGGAGAATCCGCATCCCGATCAGATGCGCCTCTCGCTCGATCGCCGCCCACTGCGAAGGATCCTCTCCGCCGTCTGCTTCCGGCGACTCCGGCTGCTCGTCCTCAAAAGCGCCCCCGTCCACCGGTCGCCGCGGGATCAGGTGGACCTCAACCGCCGGCGCGATCCACTCCGGGCGCTCCGCCCGCGCATGACGCAGGCGCGCCGCGTCGTCGTAGTCGATCAACCCGCTCCCGGGTCGCCACGCCGCCTCGAACACGAGGTTGACGAACTCGATCACCTTCGAACTGCTGCGGAAATTGTGCTGCAACGGAACGACGCACCCGCCGTCGCCGAGCGCCCCCAGCGCCTTGGCCCGCTCCAGAAAGATCGCCGGCTCAGCCAGCCGGAACCGGTAGATGCTCTGTTTTACGTCCCCGACGACAAAAAGGTTCCCCGACGCCTCATCCTCGCGGCTCACCGCCGCGAGGATCGCCGCCTGCACCGGATTGATGTCCTGAAACTCGTCGACCAGTACGTGCTTGAACCGGCGCCGCGCCTCCTGCGCGGCCTCCGTCTCCGCTCCGCCGGACCGCCCCTCGTTTCCGTCGCCGACCAGCACGCGCAGCGCAAACCGCTCCAGATCGGCGAAGTCGAGCACGTTCTCAAGCCGCTTTCGTTCCGCATAAGCGGCACGAAACAACTCGACGAGCGTCAGCAGCGCGTGCGCATAAGGCGTGGTGCGCGTCAGCCCGTCAAGAAGCTCCTCCGTCGTAAAGAGCGTCACGCCTTCCTGCACGCGCTTCTTGAAACGCCCGACCACCGCGTCGAAATCATCCAGCGCCCGGTTGAGCGCCTCGTCCTCCGGCGACGGGTCTCGCTTGTTCCGCCGCGCGCCCGGCGGCTTCCGCGGATCGATCGCCGCAAGTTCCGCGCGCAGCGCCTCGAACGACGCGGATGCGCCCCCCGCCTCGTGGACGCCGACCCCGCCGGCGATCTCCGCCAGCCGGTCCGCGCCCGCGTCCAACTGATCGGCAAGACCTTGCAACTCCGCGCGAACCTGAAGCACGCGATCGTCCTTGATCGCCGGTCGGCGGAGCACCGCCCGCGCCCCTGAAGCCGACGCCCGCGCCTCCCGCGCCAACATCGCCGCGGCCTCCGCCAACATGATCTCCGCCCCGCCCGACAGCCGACGTCGCGCCGCACGGATCCACCCCGGCGGGTCGGGCACACTGTCCAGAAATGCCGCCAGCCGAAGAACGAACTCCGCCGCCGTCCGGTCGTCTCCCAGTCCGTAATCGTCGATCAGCCGCACAAAGCCGCGACCAGCTTCATGTTCAGGATGCGCGGGATCCGTCGCGGCGCGGTAAAGCGTCTCGAAGAGTTCGTCTCGCACCGCCGTAGCGAGAATGTCCGCTTCCTCCTCGGAAAGGATGGTCGCGCCCGGGTCGATCCCCGCGTCAAGGAAATGCCGGCGGATCAGGTCGTTGCAGAACGCATGCACCGTCGAGATGTGCGCCAGGTCCGCCAGGGCGCACTGCTCACGCAGCCGCACGTCCTCAGGAGAGGCTTCGAGACGGCTCCTGAGCAGTCCGACGATGCGCGCCCGCATTTCGGTCGCCGCCGCCTCCGTGAACGTCAGCACGAGCAGCTTATCCAGGTCGCAGCGGTGCGGCGGCGGCGCGTCGCAAACGAGATGAACGCAGCGCTGAGCGAGGACCGACGTCTTCCCGGATCCCGCCGCCGCGCTGACCAGCACCGGAACACCGGTCGTTCGGATGGCGCGAATCTGCTCGGGCGTGGGCTGTATCTGCGGCACGACGCAGGACATTACTTTCGGCGGCGGCGGCTGCCAACTCATGCCCGGCGGGCGCCCCGCTTGGCGCGTTGCGGTCCGCGCCGGGAGGGTATAATCCCCCGATCATGCCTCGCCGAGTCCAGGTCGAGCACACTCACGACGCCCGGCGCCGCGAGCAGCTTTTTGAGCGATGGCGGTCGCAGATTCTTCGTGAGGGACGCGACCTGCCCACCCTCGGCCGGGTTGAGGCGCGGGGGCTGGCGGATCCGGAGGTTCACGCCGACCCCGAGCTTCAGAACATGCTTCGCTCCGTCGTCGCGCAACTCCGCGCGGATCTCTCACGGCCGGCCGAAGTCACCCCGGTCACGCGCCCCGTCACGGACCGGCCCTTGCAGGAGTCCGCATCCGGCGGCGCGGAGCCGCGGACGTGGACGAGCGAGCGCGTACATTTTGCCTTCAATCAGTTGCAGCACGAGTTTCACGATCACCTTGTCCGTTTTGACGAGCTCCGCGCCCGCGCCGCGCTCGACCGCATCAACGCTCTGCTCGCGGCTCACCCGGCGCAGATCGACGCGGAGCAAGTGGCGCGCTGCGAACGCGTCCTCGCCCACCTCGCGGATCGCCGCGTCTCGCTCGAGGCCCACGTCGACAAGCTGGAGCAGCGCGCCGTGGACGCGGCTCGCCGCGGCGATCATGAAGCCGCCGCCCGCGCCTTGCGCCGCCTCTCGACGGTGCATGCCCTGCGCCCGGTCGTCCTGCCGGACGACCGCTTCCGCGCCGTCCGCGACGCGATGATCGCAGCCTCGCAGGACCGCGAGCATCAACGCGCTGCCCGCGCCCTCATCGACCGGGAACGCGCCGTCGCCGCCGAGATCCGAACCCTCGCCAACGTCATCCACCGCTTTCATGTCGTCGTCCGCACCACCCCGCACGACGCCCCCGAGTACCGCGACGCCGAGCGCCGCTATCACGAAGCCGTCGCCCAGGTCCGGTCCCACGACCGGGACTGGTTCGCCGCGCTTATCCTTGAACTCGTTGACCTGCTCGAGGAGGGGCATCTTCCGCCGCACAAGGGTCAGCATCAGGTCGATCGCTTCCTCGACAGCGTGCGCGCGGCGCTGCACAACCTCCGCGCTGAAATCCAGAAGATCGAGACGGAGTCGCGCCACCCCGCCCCGCCGCCCGCAAGACCCGGAACTCGGCACGACTAGAAAACGTCTTACGTGCCGCGCCCCGGCTCCAGCCGCCGCATCTGACGACTCGGCGCTTTTCCGCCGATCGCCTCGTGGATCCCGCGGGCCGCCGCAACCAGCTTCCGCAGATCCACGCCGGTCGAGACGTTCATGCGTTCGAGCATGTACACAAGGTCTTCCGTCGCGAGGTTCCCCGCGGCGCCGGGCGCATAAGGACACCCGCCGAGCCCGCCCGCCGACCCGTCGAACCGCGTGACGCCCAGCTCCAGCCCCGCCGCGACGTTCGCCAGCGCCGTCCCGCACGTGTCATGAAAGTGCAGCGCGATCCGCTCGCGCGGAACGTGCTGAAGGACGTAGCCCACCGTCGTGAAGACGTCGGTGGGCGCCGCCGTCCCGATCGTGTCGCTGATCGCCGCCTCATCCACGCCGAGATCCAGAAGCGCGCGAGTCACCTCGAGCACCCGTCGCCGGTCCACCTCGCCTTCATAAGGGCAAGCGAAGCACGTGGACACGTACCCCCGGACGCTCACGCCGTCCCGACGCGCCGCCCGCATCACCGACTCGAACGTCGACAGCGACTCCGCGATCGACATGTTGATGTTCCGCCGGGCGAAGGTCTCCGACGCCGCCGTGAACACCGCGATCCGCCGCACCCCGCACGCCGCCGCACGCTCATATCCCCGCAGGTTCGGCGTCAGCGCGGAAAACGTGACTTCCGGCCGTGAGGGCAGACCCCGGCAAACCTCCTCCGCGTCCGCAAGCTGCGGGACCGCCTTCGGATGAACGAACGACGTCGCCTCGATCTGCGTCAGCCCCGCGTCCGCCAGGGCATTGATGAACGCGATCTTCGCGGCTGCGGGGACCGGCGCCGGTTCGTTCTGCAATCCGTCGCGCGGACCCACCTCCGTGATCATCACGCGGGCCGGAAGGTTCATCAGCATGACTCGCTCCAGTCCTCCCCCTCCCGCGTCATCCCGCGCGGTCCGGCGAGGCGTCGCCGCATCCGCGTTATTCCTTTCCCGCGCCTTCCCTCGCAGCCGCAGCCTCGCCGAAACAAAGCAACGTGCCGTCCTCGTTCCCGATCACGAGACGGTTGCCTCCGATCGCCGGCGAAGCGCTGACGCCCGCTCCGGATTCGTAGCGCCAGACCTCTCTGCCCGATCCGACGTCCAGCGCGTAGACGTTGCCGTCGCCCGACCCGACGTACACGCGCGTTCCGCAGACGACCGGCGACCCGTCCACGCGACCCCCGGTCACAACCTCCCAGAGCGGTTTCCCGTCCGCAATCGACAGCGCCCGCACGCGCTTGTCCCGTCCGCCGACGATCACCGCCTTGTCCGTCACCGCCGCCGAGGAAAGAAACGGAAAGGGGCGCTCCTGGTCCTCGAACGTCCAGACCGTCCGGCCCGCGCCGACATCCACGGCGACCACCTGGTTTCCGTAAGTGCCCGCGTAAGCGCGCCCGTCCGCCGCCGCCGCCGACGCTCCCGACATCGACCCGAGGCTGACTGTGCGCACGACTTTCCCGTCAGCCGACGCGACGACGTGAAGCAACTCGTCGCAACCGGCGACGAGCACCCGGTCGCCAACCACGCTGGGCGTGCCGTGAACGCGGCCGGCGGTCTGATACTTCCACGCCAGCGACCCGTCCGCGACGCGCAGCGCATAAAGGTGATCGTCGTATGACCCGAAAAAGAGCAGAGCGTCCCGCCCCGCGGAAGGCTCGCCGTCTTTCGCGCCGGACGTGTTCGACGACCCCACGTTCACGGACGAAATGATCTCGCCGTCCGTCTTGTACATCCACCTTTTTTCACCCCTCGCCGCGTCCACCGCGTGCAGTTCGCCGTCGTCGTTCCCGAAGTAGACGACGCCCCGATGCACGGCCGGCGACGAGCGGATCGCGTTCGACGTCGCGTATGTCCACCGGACCGCTCCGTCCGCAAGCGACAAGGCGTAAAGCGCTCCGTCGTCGCACCCGACGTACACGACGCCGTCCACGATCGCCGCCGTCGAGGTGATCGCCTCCGGCGCGCGGAACGTCCACCGCAGACTCAACCGCTCCGGCAACCGCCCCGCGCTCACGCCCGTCAGGCGGGCGTCCCCCCGAAACGAAGGCCAGTCCCGGGACGCCTGCGCGGCTTCGGCGCGCAGCGGCGCCTTGTCCGGTCCGACTTGCGCAACGCTGATCAGAAAGAGACAGAACGTCGGAAGCATCGTCGATCGCCCCTTGAGAAAGCCATCCTCCGCGCCGTAGCGGAATCTTCGCGTCACAGGTGCCACGGCGCCCGCATCGGCTGACGCGCGAGACGGTTCGCCTCCTCGTCTGCGACGAACCTCTGCGCCGCCGGTTCGTATTTCAGCGTCCGACCGAGGCGCACCGCGATCACCGCAAGATTCACCAACGTACACGAGCGGTGCGCCGCATTGACGTTTCCGCCGGGTTGTTGCCGCGTCCTCACCGCCGTCTCGAAGTTCACCAGCGGCGGCGGATCGGGGACGGCGGCAAGTTGGTCGAACAACCCCGCGGGCTCCGTGCGGTAGTTGGCGAAGACCTTGCCTTTCGGACCGGAGATGAAGGGCTGACCGGCTGCGTCAGGCGCGCCCCACTCCCCGCTCTTGAGGATGATCGTATCTCCGTCCGCGTAGACGAGCTGGACCTCGTCCCAGAGTCCCGCGGCGTCCGGGTGCGCCGGCCAGGGCGCCGTGGCGCTCGCCTCCACCGGCGACGTGTCATCCTTTCCGAGGAGGTACTGCACCGGGTCGAGGTAGTGCATCCCCATGTCGCCCAGTCCGCCGCCGTCATAATCCCAGTATCCCCGGAAACTCTGGTGAACCCGGTGGGCGTGATACGGTTTGACCGGCGCAGGCCCCAGCCACATCTCGTAGTTCAACTCAGCCGGAACCGGTTGCGGCGACAGGTCCGTCCGCCCGCTCCACATCTTCAGCTTCCAGTCGAACCCGAGGTCGCGCGACACCCGGATCGTCAGCGGCTTGCCCAGCAGCCCGCTGTCCACCAGCTTCCGCAGCAGCTTCGACGCGCCGAAGGCGTAGTAATTCTCGAACCGGAAATGCGTGTTCACCTGAAGCACGCGCCCGTAACGCCGAACCGCCTCGCACAGCGCCGCCCCCTCCCCGATCGTGCGCGTCAGCGGCTTCTCGCAAAGGATGTCGAAACCGCATTGCGCCGCGGCGATGGCGATCAGCGCGTGCCAGTGCGGCGGCGTCGCCACGTGGATCGTGTCGATGTCCCGCCGCTCCAGCACCTTGCGCCAGTCGTCGTACGCCTCACAGCTTCGACCCGCCTTCTTCATCCCCTCCGCAAGATGCTTCGCGTCCACGTCGCAGACCGCCAGCGTCACCGGCGGCGCGCCTTCCTCGTTCGTCGTGACGTGTCCGGCGATGCCCATCCCGCCCGTGCCGATGACCGCGCGGGTGATGACCTCGCTCGGCGGCGTGTATCCGCGACCGCCCAGCACGTGCCGCGGCACGATCGTAAACGCGCCGATCGAAGCGCCCGTGGATTGAAGAAACCGGCGACGTGAAACTCGTGAACCTGGCATGTGACGCAATCTCCGCAAAGGAGGCGGCCGCCTCCGAAATACGCGGCATAACCTATCACGGATCGGGCGTTCCGGCGAGCGAAGGCGCGCCGCGGGCGCCCGCCCGCGGCGGTCCCGGGTCGAGCGCCCGACGCGGCGCGGTATGATCCCTCTCCGGAACCGGTTCTGTAATCCGAGGGCAACGCAATGAGCTTCGACGCGCTGGACGTCCTTTTTACCGCGCCGCATCCGGATGACCTTGAGATCGGGATGGGCGGCGCGATCGCACGCCTCGTCCGGCAGGGGCGCCGCGTCGGCATGATTCATATGACCTCCGGCGAACCCACGCCGCGCGGCACGCCGGAAACACGCGCCCGCGAATCCGCGGAAGCCGCCGCGATCCTCGGCGTCCACCTCTGCCGCACGCTGACGATGCCCAACCGGATGTTGATGGACGGACCCGAGGCGCGCTTCGCCCTCGCCTCCGTCATCAGACAGCACCGCCCGCGCATCCTCGTGGTGATGGCCGGGCGCACGCCCGCCGCCTCACCCGATCACTGGCAGGGGCAGCTCATCGGCGAGGCCTCCCGGTTCTACGCCCAACTGACGAAGTGGGACGACCGCTTTGACGGCACGCCCCCGTTCCGCGTGGATCATCTCGTCTACCGCCCGGTCCCGTCCGCAGCCGAGGTGACGCACTGGCCCTCCCGCTTCGTCGTGGACATCACGGAGACGCTCGAGCAGAAGCTCGCGGCGGTCGCCTGCTACCGGTCGCAGTTCGACGCCGAGCGCCTCGACCGCGTGCAGCACTACATCCGCTCGACCGCCGGGTTCGAGGGGGGGATGATCGGCGTCCCTTACGGCGAGTTGTACGCCCTGCCGCGTCCGCTGGCCGTCAGTGACATGATCTCGGCGCTCGGAGACTGGAACGTCCCGCCCCCCTGGGGCGCGGAGCGCGCCCCTTGAACGCGCCGCAGGCGTCGCTCCGCGCGGCGTCAACCCCGCGTCAGCGCCCGGCGCCGCCTCACGTCACCGCCGCCGGCGGCTCCGTCGCTCGCGCGTGCTTCATCCGCTGCCGCCGCACCGCCCAGACCACCGGTCCGCTCAACACGTAGACCACGCCGATCAGAAACAGGAACGCGGCCTTGTACGTGAAAAGCAGACCCGCCAGCAGCAGGTACGCGACGACGTGTCCGAAAGGGCGGCGGCCCTTGAAAAACGCCTGCACGCGCCGGTAAGGAATCCGGCTGACCATCAGACACCCCGTCCCCAGCAGAAAGACCGGAATCGCGTACACGATCCACCCGCGCCACTCCGGCGGAAGCTGATCGTGCAGGAACAGAAACGTGACCATCATCGCCGCCGCGCCCGGGCTGGGCAGCCCGCGGAACGTGCGGTAGTCAAAGTCCTCGCGGTCATGCTCGACGTTGTACCGGGCGAGGCGCAGCGCGGCGAACGCGGCGTAAAGCGCGGCGCTGATCCACGCCAGCTTGCCCCAGAAATCCGCGCTGATCGGCGACACCAGCGTGACGCCCCGCAACTCCGCCATCATGTACGCGATCATCAGCATCGCCGGCGCCACGCCGCACGTCACAACGTCCGCCAGGGAGTCGAGCTGACCGCCGAAATCCGTCGTGCTCCGCGTCACCCGCGCCGCCAGTCCGTCCAGCCCGTCGCAGATCATCCCCAGCACGATCATGAACGCCCCGATCGACAACCACGTCGGCAGGAACCGCTCGATCCACGCCCGCTTCAGCGTCACCACGTCCGTCGACGCCGTGCCCGCCCCGAGGTCCAGCATCGCGTGCAGCGCAAAGTAGATCGCCGCGAACCCGCACAGGAGATTCCCCAGCGTGAAAAGCGTCGGAAGGACCGAGAGCGACTTCAGCCGCCTGCGCCGCGGGCGCAGCGCGCCGCCGGGGGACGCCCGCAGCGGCGCGTCCGCCGGCGTCAGCGCGGCAGACGGATGACCGGAACGAGATTCCCGACCTTCCGAAGCTTGCATCACGATCCCTTTCAACGAACCCCGTCGCCGTGGCGCTGGTCGCCGACCTCATCGCGCCTCAGGGCGTCCGTTCCGCCCCCCCTCCCGCCAACTTCTCGATCACGACGACGCCCCGGGGTCGTCCGGACCTCTCCTGGATTCCGCCGGGTTCGCCGGGGGCATCGCGGTCAGCGCCGCGACGACGATCGTTCCCGCCAGAATATCGCCGAGACGCTGGCGGTTGACGGTCATGACGGTCAGCAGCAGCGCGGGCGCGAAGATCACGTCGACCACGCGAAGCGCGTTGCGCACCAGCGCCGGACCCGGACCGCACCGGCTTCCGTCCACCCGGACCACCCGAAGCCCCAGCAACCGCTTGCCCGGCGTCGCGCCGGAACCCGCTTCGAATGCCGCCGAATAAACGCAGTACGCCGCGACGCAAGCCGCCACCGTCCCGAACATCTCCACCGGCAAAGGCCGCGCCGACCCCAGCACGTCAATCAGCTCGGGCAGCGCAACCCCCGCCGCAGGCAACTCCAGCAAAGCGTACGCCAGCACCGCGTTCACCGGCGCCAGCAACGCCGCGTCGATCAGAAACGCCGCGACTCTCGCCGAAGCCGGGGCGAGCGCCGTCCCGGACGCCGGCGTCGCGGGCGCGAGCACCGCGCCGCGCCGCGCATAAAGGACGATCATCATCAGCGCGGGGAACACGATCAGCCCCAGCACCCGTGTCAGCTCCGCCCGCCACCCCGGCGAGCGGCCCGGCTCAAAGGCGCGCACGCGCTGCGTTCCCGCGGCCGCTTTCCCGGTCGCGAGATCCCACCCAACCGTGTGCAGGGCGCCTGCGGCGTCCACGTAAATGCCCAGTGCGCCGGGGTCGCCCAGCGCAACGTCTCCCAGCACCGCATCCTCGCGCGGTCCGGGCGTCTGAAGATCGAGTCGTTGCCCCCACCCCTCCCCCGAGTTCGTCAGCATGAACAATCCGGGGACCGCGCCCCCGCGGCTTTCCGAACACAGCAGGATGCGACGATCCGCCTCAAGCCGCGCGGATCGAACTTCACACGCAACGGGATCCCCTCCCACGTCGTTCACGCTCCACGCATCGTTGCCGGAGACGCCGCTTAAGGCCTCGACCAGCGCGCCCCGCTCCCTTTTCCGATAGTAGACCGCGCACCTTCCGTCGCGCGCCGCCAACGCTTCAAGTCGGTCCTCCGGACCGATGTCCGCCGGCAGGACTCGGTCGATCTCCCACCCGCGGAACGCATAACGCAGCAGCACGAACCGGTCGGACGCGTGCTCGATCAACTCGCCGTCCGCCTTGAGGCCGCCGTGATCGTCTTCGACGCCTTCAACAAGCGATCGCACCGTCTTCGCGTCCACGATCGCATACACGGTGTCCTGCACGCGATCCGACGCCAGCAGCAGCGGCAGCGCGCCGCCCCCGATCCGGCGATGCGGCGATGGCGGCTGCGGAAGCAGCCGCGCCACGCCGCTCCTGGAGAACCCGACCTCACGCCCCACCGCAAGTGACGCATGACTCCCGTCATCAAAGATGACGTGCAGCCGGTCGCCGACGGCGGCCGCAACCGCGATCCGACCCTGCATCGGCGTCACGTTGTAAGGTTCGACTCCTCCCCAGCCGCCCGCGTGAACCGCAGCGACCCCGAACCGCAGCGTCGATCTCCCCCCGTCCTTCACGTCGGTTTGCGCAAGCCAGATCGTGTTCCCGTCGGTAAAAACCCGGATCGTTCTTTCACGGGGCTGGGCGTCCGCAGCGCCGCCGACAACACAAAACGCCGCAACGAGGGACGTTGCGGAAAAACCGCGCATCCCGATCAGCGCTGATATCCCCGGAGTTCGACCCTTGAAGGGTTTGCTGCAACACAATCCCGACGTCCGCGGGATCCCTGCGGCGACATCGACGTCATCCCGGCGGTCGCTCAGACGTGTCATAGGTCAGTCAACTCCGCCCTGATCCGAGCCAACCTGCCGCCGCGGGGGTCGAACACGTAGCCGCCACGTCCTCAAACTGCAAGGAAACCGCCGCCCAGCCGATCTCACGGATCGGCTCCGGGCGCGCACCCGCACCCGTGGCCTTGGTATACATCGAGACTCCCGGACCCGCTACCCAAGCCGTTACGCTTCAAGGTTGACCGCCGCTCCGATGAAAGCCGCGCCAATTCACGCGGATCGGGACCGAGCAGCTCATCTGATTGTGTCAAAAGGCGCACTCTTAGGAATGCCCGGTTCGATCGACTCCTTGTCTCGCACGTCATTCATAAACCGTGCGCCAAGCATTGATGTGCCTTAGGCGCGGCTGAGGGCAAGGTTCTTGAAGGGCAGCCCTGGAAATCAAGCCGCTGGCACGGCTAGTGCCCCTGACCGGGACAACGATTTGAATGAACTTCAGGTGAATACTGGGACTTTCCCCGGAGCGTCGCGGCAAGCAACGTCCTCCGAAGCGGATGTCGGCGAAAAACGCGGAAACATGTATCAAAGAGCCAGGCTCAAGTCGGAGCGTACTTGCACGGAAGCTGAACGCCGGCAGCGTGCTTCGAGGCCTCAGGCATTGCCTGCGGGGTTGCTGCCGGGTTGCCCGGACGAGAGCCAGTCCCAGCCGGAGCCTGCTCGGGGTGGTGCGGCAGAAGGCTCACTGCGCCGTTATACTCAGGCGATGGATGCAGCTTTACTGGAAGAGATGAAGCAATATGTCGGCTTTGGAACCGCCGATGAGCGAAACCTCAAAAGCCTCGCCCCGATGGCGACGCCGCTCATCTCAGCCGTGGTCCAGCGTTTTTACGATGAGTTGATGCGTCACGACAGCGCTCGCGCGGTGTTCGTCGGCGGTTTGGCGCAGATCGAGCGGCTTAAGGTTCAGCTTGCCGGCTGGATGAAGGAACTCTTCGAGGGGCCTTACGACCTGAAGTACGTCGAGAAACGCCTTCAGGTCGGCGTGACGCACGTCCGTGTTCAGTTGCCGCAGCGTTACATGTTCCTCGGGATGGAGCTGATTCGTCACGAGTTGACCACGCGGCTGCTTGCCGCCGGCGGCGCGGAGGTCGCCCCGTTGCTGGATTCGCTGAACCGCCTGCTGATGCTGGACCTGGCGATCATGCTGGAGAGCTATGTCCGCAGCCACCTGGACCGGGTGCGTCAGTTGGAGCGGGCGACGATGGAGGATCGCCTGGATCGGGCGGAGAAGCTCGCGGAGCTCGGCCAGCTCGCCGCGTCGCTCGCCCACGAGATCAAGAATCCGCTCGCCGGCATCAGCGGCGCAATCCAGGTCATCGGCGATCACATGCCGGACAACGACCCGCACCGCCCGATCGTCGTCGAGATTCTCCGGCAGATTGATCGACTCGACTCGACGGTGAAAGACCTGCTCCAGTACGCCCGGCCTCGCCCGCTGCACCTGCGAGAGGTGTCGCTGGGCGCGGTGGTGAACCGCGTGATGACGCTTGTGCGCGAGGAACCGGCGATCAGCGGGCGGCGTCTCGCCTTCCGGGCGCCGGATCACGACGTCAACATCGTCGCCGACGACGGGCAGATCGAGCAGGTGGTGCTCAACCTCGTGCTCAACGCGGCGCATGCCTCGCGCAACGGACAGGCGATCTCCCTGCACATCGACGAGGGGGCCGATCGCGTCCGCCTCCGCGTCGAGGATCAGGGCAAGGGCATGACGGCGGACGTCCTCGCCCGGGCGCTGGAGCCCTTCTTCACCACCAAGGCCCGCGGAACCGGACTGGGACTGTCGATCTGCCGGCGCATCGTCGAGGAGCACGGAGGAGAGTTACACCTGCACAGCGAAGCCGGGCGGGGCACGACAGCCGTCGTCGAACTCCCGCGCGGCGGTCCTGAAAGAATTCGAGGCCAACATGAACGTACGCATTCTCATCATTGAAGATGAACAACTGATCCGCTGGTCGCTGCGCCAGAAGTTTGAGTCGCTGGGCTACCAGGTCACCGAGGCGCAGTCGGGGACCGAGGCGCTGGAGGCCCTGAACGGCGGCGTCTACGACCTCATCATGCTGGATTACCGCCTTCCCGACATGACCGGTCTGGACGTCCTGTCGCATGTCCGGGAGCACGACAGCGACGTCGTCGTCATCATGATGACCGCCTTCTCGACGATCGAAAGCGCGGTCGATGCGATGAAGCTCGGAGCGTACGACTACATCACCAAGCCGTTCGACATGGACCAGCTTCTGCGGACCGTCCAGAAGGCCCTGGAGACGACGAAGCTGCGCCGTGAGGTGCGCCACTACCGCGAGCACATCGAGAACGAGTACGACGTCTCGCGCATCGTCGGTGAACACGCCTGCATGAAGGAGCTTTTTGACATCATCCGCCGCGTCGCCGAAAGCAACGCCTCGACCATCTTCCTGCGCGGCGAGAGCGGAACCGGGAAGGATCTCGTCGCCCGCGTCATTCATTACAACTCGGACCGCGCCCCGCGCCCCTTCATGAACATCACCTGCACCGCCCTGTCCGAAACCCTGCTGGAAAGCGAGCTTTTCGGGCACGAACGCGGCGCGTTCACCGACGCCAAGGCGCAGAAGAAAGGCCTCTTCGAGATGGCCGACGGCGGCACGATCTTCCTTGACGAGGTCGGCGACATGCCCCCGGGGCTTCAGGCCAAGCTCCTGCGCTTCCTCGAGGAGCGCCGCTTCCGCCGCGTCGGCGGAACGACCGAAATCTCCGTGGACGTCCGCGTCATCGCGGCGACGAACCGCGACATCGAGAAGGCGATCGCCGACGGGCAGTTCCGCGAGGACCTCTTCTACCGGCTGAACGTCATCTCGATCCTCCTGCCGCCGCTGCGCGAACGCGGCGACGACATCCGCATCCTCGCCCAGCACATGACCGCCCGCTTCGCCAGGGAGTTTCGCAAAAACATCCACCAGATCGACGAGACCGCCTTCCGGAAGCTCTGCGCCTACGCCTGGCCGGGCAACGTCCGCGAGCTGCGCAACGTCATCGAGCGGGCCGTCCTCCTCGCCCGAGGGGACGCGCTGACGGGCGACGACATCGTGGTCGGCGGCGGCGGACGCCCGGCGGCGGCGACCTCCCGCTCGGCTTTCGCCCTTCCGCCGGAGGGGATCAATCTTAAGATGCTCGAGGGAGAGCTGATCCGGCAGGCGATGGAGCGCAGCGGAAACAATCAGACGCAGGCCGCGAGGTTGCTCGGGCTGCGGCGCGACGCTTTCCGCTACCGGCTGGAGAAATTCGGAATGTTGAAGTAGCCTTGCCGGGATGTTTTCCGGGCGCGCCCGCGCCGCCGGCGTTTCAGAAAGGTGATCGTGACGGTTCAGGACGGTTTCGTGATCGCGGCCGTCGCCGCGGCAGGCCTTTACCTCGGTTATCGCGCGGTTGGCGCGCTGCGAGGGCGAGGTTGCGGCTGCGCCGACGGCGGATGCAGCGCAACAAAGTCCACGCGGATCGCTGCGGCCGTCGACTCCGGACGGCGCGTCTCGCTGCCCGTCCTCAAGCCGAAGTAACCGCCTACCGACGGCGCCGAGGGTTCATCCACGAAAGCGCCGCGAACATCGCCAACGCCGCCGGAATCGAAGCCCCGCCGAACGCTCCGCAAGACTGCTGAGCATCCACCGATCCTGCCGCGCCCGAGTTGTACAACGGCCGCATGACCTCCTCGATCACCGGGTCCGCAAAGTTGACCGGTCCGTCCACCGCCGTTACGTCCACGACATCCACGGCGCTGCCGACGATCGCGACAGGCGCGGGCCGCGCGGAGTCGTCCGCAAACGCGGAAACGCTGACAACGCTCAAAGCCGCCGCCACGATCACCCACGCCCGCCCGGAATTCCCAGCCCGCCGTGATTGCCGCATGACTTTCCCCCGCGTGTTCAACCGTCGCCTCGCCGCGAGACGTCCTTCCGTCCCGCCGTCGTCATGAATCCTAGCGCCTTTCACGTGGCCTGTCGATCCGGATCCGAGAATTCCGCCTCCTGAGGCCCGCGGTTCACGGACGCACGCCCTCCCGACGTGAAACCCCGGAGAATACGGGAAGCGCTCGTGTTATCGAACCGCTGACGCCGGGCTAGCCGGCCGCCCAGCTCGCGATCCTTTGAACGCCCTCGAGCACGTTCGGACAATGCTGCGACAGGAAGTCCGGCGGAAGCTCCTGATCGAGCGGGATCGTCTCCCCCGCCGCCAGCGCCTGCCCGCCGTCGAAGTCGACGTAGGAGAGCCGCGCCGTCATTTCCTCCGCCGGTCGTCCGAAATCCGATCCCGGAAGCACCGCAACGCCCGTCTCGTCCAGCAGTCGCCCCGCCAGGTCCGCGCCCGTCAACACCCCGCGCCGCGCGAGCCGGTCCGCCAGCGGTGAGAAGTCCGGAAACAGGTAGAACGCGCCGACCGGCAACGCCACCCGCGCGCCGCCTTCATTCAACGTCCGGGCGCAGGATGCGCCCAGCGCCGCCAGAATCCGGCGCACCTGCCACAAATAGCGCTCGATCTCCACGCCGCAGCGGAACGCCTCCACCGCCGCGTGCTGGATCGGCGCCGAAACCGACGTGTACGTCTCGCTGGCGACCGCGGACATCGCGTCCAGCAGCCAGCTTAAATCCGGCGGAAACGTGAACGTCCCCAGCCGCCAGCCCCCCGCGCCGCACCACTTCGACAGCCCCGAACTGATGATCGTTCGTTCCGGGCAGAACCGCGCGATCGAAACGTGCTCGCCCCTGAAGTGCAGTTGTCCGTAAATCTCGTCCGACAGGACGATGAGGTTGTACCGCCTGGCGACTCCGGCCAGGTCGCGCAGCTCGTCGACCGTGTAACTGTGCCCCGTCGGATTCATCGGGTAGTTCAGGACGAGCAGTCGCGGGCGCGCGTCGTCGTTGGCTCCGACCAGCGCCCACATCAGGTTCTCCGGCGTGATCTTCCACCCGCCCTCGAAGGTCGTCGGGATCAGCGTGACGCGCCGCCCGATGATCTGCGCCTGCGGCAGATACGACACCCAGCACGGCGTGCGCAGGATGATCTCGCCGTAAAACACAAGCTGCAGCAGAAACATCAGCTCCTTCGAGCCCGGACTGATCAACACGTGCTCCGCCTGCGCCGGAACGCCTTCCTTCCGACGGTGAAACTCGGCGACGGCTTCGCGCAGGGCCGGAAGTCCCTTCACCGGAAGATAGTCCTTCTCGTGCGCGGCGCGGCGCAGGGCTTCGACGACCGACGTCGGCACGGGGAAGGGCGACTGCCCCAGTCCGAAGTCGTAAATGCGCCGGCCTTGCGCGCGCAGCGCGCGGCAGCGCTCCTTGATCGCCAGCGTCGCGGACGGCCCCATCCCGCGCACGTTCAGGTTGAGGCTGACGAAACGGCCGTCGAGGCGCTGCGACGATCGCGTTGTTGAAGCGTCCACGGCGAAGATGCCCCTCCTGCCCGGCGGCCGGTCCCTCACTCCGGACCCTCGAGAACCTCGTCCGGCGCGGACGCGGTGAACACCGGCGCAAGCTGCCCTGACGCATCGGTCGGTTCGAGCTGGTCCAGCCAGTACGCCTCGTCGTTGCGGTGGTAGATCATGAACCGCCCGCGCATCGCGGGATCCTTCGCCCGATGATACCGCAGGTAGATGTAACGGTCATCGACCGCCTGAATCTCCACCTTCCCCGTCTCGTGCGACATCACGTACCGCGCCCGGCTCGCCAGACCGGACCCGCGCCGCATCGCCCCGCGGAAAATGTGAAACCCCCGGACGAGCGGAACCTCGTAGGGTTCGTTGCCGGCGGTCGGCCGCCCCTGAAAAAGGTAATACGGCGGACATCCGATGAACGACAGCTCCCGGTACATCGTCCCGAGCACTTCCTCGTCGTCGTTGATCCCCGCGATCAGGGGACACTGGTTCACGCAGATCACGCCGCACCGGAGGAAGGCGTCGAGACCCTCCACCGCCGCGTCCGTCAGCTCGCGCGGATGATCGAAGTGCGCCATCAGATAGATGCGCTTCCGCGGCGTCGAGTTCCGCCGCAGCACCTCCTGAAGCTCCGCGTCCCGCGTCAGGCGCCACGGGTCGAACGCGGGCATCTTCGACCCGATCCGGATGATGCGAACGTGATCGATCGCCCGCAGCTCCTCGATGATTTCGCGCAGCCGCCGCGTGCTCATCAGCAGCGGGTCTCCGCCGGTCAGCAGGACGTTGGTCACCTCCGGGTGCTCCCGGATGTACTTCAGTCCCGCCGAGACGTCGTTGGACGTCTCGTCGTTGCCGTCCATGAAAAGGCGCTTCCGGAAGCAGTACCGGCAGTACGCGCCGCAAACCTCGTTGCACAGGAGCAGGACCGTGTGCGTGTACTTGTGCTGCACGCCCTGCGCGACCGTGACCGCGGCCTCGTTGCTGGCGTCCAGCTTCCCCCAGTCGTTCAACTCCTCCTCGCGGGGGATGATGAGCTGGCGGATCGGGTCGTTCGGGTCGCTCCAGTCAATCAGCCCGAGATAGTAATCGTTGGCCCGGAAGACGTAGCGGTCGGCGACGGCTTTCAGACGCTCCTTCTGTGCCGTCGAAAGATGCGGAACCGCTTCGATCTCCCGGATGTACTTCACCTTGCGCGGCGACGACGGGGCGGCTTGAGGCAATTGCATCGTAGACATGTTCAACACTCCTTTTTCGCGGGTTGGCGAGAGCGAGGCCCCCGCCGGTGGTTCATGCGCAACGCTCCTTCAGGATGGATCTATCCGCGGCGCGGAGGCGCTGACGTCCGGAAGTCCGTCCGGCGCCCACGCCGGGGCCGTCTGCGGGGCGCGAAGCCGGGAACGACGACGACCGGCTCGGCTGCGGCGCGACGCCGACGAGGCTGGGTCGGGTTCCGGCGCCGCGCTGCGGTCACAGGACATCAGGAGCCGTCGCAGGAGTTCCGCCAGGATAGCGCGATCTTCGACCGGAAGCGTCTCGGCAAACCGGGCGGCTTGCGCCACGCGCGGTTCCAGCGCCGCGTCAATGCAGGTCCGCCCCGCCTCGGTCAGCCGGATGCGCAATCCGCGTCGGTCCGCGGGATCCGGTTCGCGCCGCACCAACCCGGCCTCTTCGAGACGGTCCAGCCGGTGCGTCATCGCGCCGCAACTGAGGGTTGACACCCGACAAAGTTCCGACGGGGACAACGCGTATTCCGGTCCGGCACGGCGAAGTGCGGACAGAACGTCATACTGCCAAAGTTGCAGCCCGAACGGCGCGAGCGCTTCGTTAGCCCTGTCTTCCAGGTGTTTCGCCAGAGCGAGGACTCGGTTAACCAGTCCGAGCGACTCGACGTTTACGTCAGGCCGCTCCCGCCGCCACTGTTCCAGGATGAGATCAACCCGATCCGACATGCCGATTATTATAACGTCGAAAATATTGATTTCAAATGTTTAGATATAAAAATTATTTCAGGGGGTCGGTGAGCGGCGCAGGGTTTGCTCGGCGCGGGATTTGCTACCAGTTTCAGTGGTTTTCTCTCGCCAAGACGGTCTTCGACGCGCAGAATGACGGGATCGTTGGCTTGTTGCCGGCGGACAGGGGTCATTCCGAAGGGGGCGACGATGGTGCGATTTCGGAACGTTCTACTGCCGACCGATTTCTCGGACCTCGCGCGCAATGCAGCGCATTTCGCCCGCTCCGTCGCCGAGACCTACGGCGCCGCGCTCCACGTCCTGCACATCATGTCGCCGGAGGTTCAGCCCTTTCCGGCCCCTGACATCGGGATGGGCGTCCTCGCTTTGCCCCCGGATGAGGAGCAGGCGAAGCGCTTTCTGGAAGCGTTTGTGCGGGACGCCGTCGGTCCGACATCGTTGCGCGTCGTGACCGATGCGCGGATCGGCGCTCCCGTTGCCGAGATTACCCGCTACGCCTGCGACAATCAGGTGGATCTGATCGTCATCGGCACGCACGCCCGCGGGCTGGTCACGCGCATTTTTCTCGGATCGGTCAGCAAGGCCGTGATGGAGCATGCGCCGTGCGCCGTTCTGATGGTGCCGCTTCGGGCGAAGGAGGAGGCGTAGTCCCTCCGGCGCACGGACCCGTCGCTCCGCCGCCGCGGAAGCAACTCCGCAGAGTCCGCGCGCCGCGATTTAGGGGGCGGCGGCAAGACGCTCGATCGCGTCAAGAATCTCACGCGGGTCCGGGCGATCCTGAATCCGCTGCGCGACGCGGCGCCAGAGCACTTTGCCTTCGCTCCCGATCAGAAACATTGCCGGGACGGTGGTGTCGCCGCCGTGGGGATTCCCGCCCGTGTGCAGCAACCCGAACTGTCGGACCACGGCCGCATCCACGTCGCAGAGAATGTCGAAGGGCAGGGCGAGGCGCTCGACGACGTCGAGCGATACCGACGGCGCGTCGACGGACACCGCGATCACCTGACCGCTTTGCGCCTCCAGCTTGCGATGAACGTCTCCGAGCCCGCGGAGCTCCGAAAGACAGGTGATTCACCAGTGCCCGCGATAGAACACCAGCAACGTCGCCCCGCGTTGGTAGAGAGACGCCAGGCTGACCGGTTGACCGGTCTGATCCGGCAGCGTAAATCCCGGGACACGCGCCCCGACCTCCGGCGCGCCGGCAGGCTGGGGGAGCTTCGTGGCGAAAAAGAACATCCCCGTGCCGAGCAGGAGGAACCCGCCCGTGCCGATCGCCGCAGCCTTCACCCGTCGGCGACGGTCTGTCTTCAGCGTCATCAGCCCGACGACGGTCCCCGCGATCATCAGCGCGAAAGATTGCAACGCGGTCGACCGAAGCAGCGAAACGTCCAGCCAGACCAGATAAGCCGGGATCGATAAAAGCGCCAGCAAGGGCCCGATCAGGTACGCCTTCGACGGCCGCCGCGTGCCCTGTTCCGCATCTGTCAGGTTGACCGGGTTCGTCGTCAAGGTTCCCTGCACCTCGCTTGCGCGCCCTGCAACGAAGGCGACATCGCCGCCTCCTTCTCATGACCCGGAAGGCATCGAGTTCTTTCGGAGGCGTTCGAGCCGATCCGCCACCGGCCAATGTTTGCCCTCCGCGGTCCGGATGTCAACGAGGTCGGTTTCTTTCGCCGTCGCCTCCGGCGTTGCGGGAGGCTCGGCGACCCCGTTTCCGCCGGGCGTCGCGGCATGAACGCCGCGCGGGAACCGGACTCTGAACTGCGTGCGCCCGACCTCGATCACGTCATCCTGGTGAAGGTGCGCGAACCGCCGGGGTTCGCCGTTGATGCGCAGCGGAACGGACGCGAGCACGTCGGCGATGACGGCGCGATCGTGATGCTTGAAGAGAATCGCGTGAACGCGGGACACCTCCTCGTCCTCAATTGCGATGTCGCAGCCCGACCGCCGACCGATCAGGCACACGTCGCGCGCCGGCTGAAACAAGCGCCGCGTGCCGAGGTGCTCCAGCGTCGGATCCCCCGGCGAGGCATCCAGGTCGATCCCTGCTCCGGGCGCCTCCGGGTCCGTTGGTGCGATCTCGACGCGGAACTCCCAAGGCCCCAGCGCCAGCACGCTCCCGTCGAGCATTTCATCGACGCGCAGCGGAAGATCGTTATGCCGCGTCCCGCGCAGCGTCGCCAGGTCGCACGCCAACCAGCGCGATCCGGTATGCACCAACGCCAGGTGGACGGGCGCCACGGCAGGGTGCTGAAGATTGACCTTGCACCCGGGTCTGGATCCGACCAGCGTCACGATCCGTCGACAGGGGATGCGGCGTCCCAGCCCCTCACCCCGGGTGATCCGAAGCGCGGGGGCGAAGCGTCCCCCCGCCACAACCGGGTAATCCGTGCTTGAGGATTGTTCAGGATGGTCTTTCAACGCGCACCCGCCCGAGACGACCGCCAGGGTGGTTCCGGAGTTCCCGGAGCCCTCCCGCGGTCCGTTACGACTCGCGGACCCTTGTTCCGACGTAACGCGACCTTCTTCGGCGCCGATTCCCTGCCGGCGACAGGGAAACCGCCGGCCGTATCCGCCTCCAAGACGGGGGAGTCCAACAAGTATAGCGGCCCGTTGAGGGCAGCTTCCACGATCAACCCGGCGGGTGTCCAGCGTGACTTGGTTAAATCCGCGCAAGGTTTTAAGCGACGACGCCCTCCCGATTATGCGACGTTCCGCGTTTCGGCGACGCCGTGACGCAAAGGACGGCAGGGCGCCGCCGGTCAGGGCTCGGAAAGCCCCTCGCGGATCGCGAAGCGGGCCAGCTCGACGCGATCGTGGATGTCGAGCTTGTCCATCAGGTTGCAGGTGTGCTTGTCCACGGTCTTGATGCTGAGGTTCATGAGCTGGGCGATCTCTTTTTTCGACAGCCCGCGGGCAATGTAGCGGACGACCTCGATCTCCCGCGGCGTCAGTTGCGACGCCCGCGTTTGCGGGCGCGAGGCCAGGCTCAGCCCCGAAGGCCCCTGCACGATCCGCTCGCGGACCGCGTCGGAGAAGTGCGAGAGGTTGTTCGCCACGTTGCGGACCGCGCTGATGATCGTGTCCGCCGGTTCCGTCTTGGTGATGTAACCGAGCGCCCCGACGGCCAGCGCCTGCTCGATGTAATGATCGTGCGTGAACGCGCTGAGGAAGAGAATGCGCGTGTTCGGTCTGGAGGCGAGCATCCGCCGGGCGGCGTCGAAGCAGATCAGACCGGGCATGTCGATGTCCATCACCACCACGTCCGGGGAATGCGCCAGCACGAGGTCGAACGCCTCATCGGCGCGCCCGGCGGTGGCGACGACCTTGATGTCAGGCTCGCGCTGGAGGCGCTCGGCCAGCATGGACTTCACCAGCGTGTGATCGTCGGCGACAAGGACTCGAATTGGATTCATCGGGGTCGGTCTCCCTGGTTTCCCGTCCGGATCGCGCGGCGAACGGCGCCGACGAATTCGCCCATCGTGAACGGTCGATCCAGCGGATACTCATTCGGTTGCAGCGGCCGGACTCCCTCCGACCCCGGATCCCTCAGCAGGATCACCGGGCAGGGACCGCCGATGCGCCTGAGCTCCTCGTGCGAGGGGCGCGAAGCGGTCTCGTGACCCGGGTCAATCACGACCAGATCATACGAGCGTCCCGCTCCACCGCCAACCGCCGCGGCCTCCTGCATCCCGTCCACCTGCGTCACGCGACATCCGGCGCTGACCAGCGTCTCCGCCATCACCGCCCGATGCTGACGATCCGGACAAAGCAGCAGCACGCTCGCCCGCAGCGACTCCGCCGCCCGGGCGCCGTCGATGTCGCCGGGGGGCTCCGCCACCGGTTTCCACGCCGGCAGCAGGATCAGAAACCGCGTCCCCCGCCCCGGTTCGGACTCGACGTCGATCATCCCTCCGTGGTCCAGGATGACGCCCTGCGCCATCGGCAGCCCCAGTCCCGTGCCCTGACCGCGCGGCTTGGTCGTGAAGAACGGATCGAACACCTGACGCCGAACCTCCTCGGACATTCCCTGACCGGTGTCCTCGACGGTCAGAAGGATCGCGTCGTCCTCGACCTCGCGGGCGCGCAGCGCCGCCGGTCGCGACGCCACGGCGGACATCTCCGCGACGGAAAACGTCAGCGTTCCGCCGCCGGGCATCGCGTCACGGGCGTTGACCGCGAGGTTCATGAGCACCTGTTGCATCTGGGTCGCATCCCCGTGAACCCAGAGGCGGCGTCCTTCAGGCAGATTCACCCGGATATCGATCGACGCCGGAAGGATATGCCGGAAAAGCCGGGCGCTTTCGTCGACGAGGTGGACGACGTCCACCGGCGCGTACATCGCCTCGCCGCGCCGACTGAACCGCAGCAGCGATTGCGTCAGATCCACGCCGTTCTGGCAGGCCTGCGCGATCCCCGACAGGGCGTTTTCGACCGGACTTCCCGCGGGCGCGTGCATCCGGGCGAGCTGGAGGTACCCCTGGATCGCCGTCAGCAGGTTGTTGAAATCGTGGGCGATGCCCGTGGCGAGCTGGCCGACGGCCTCCATCTTCTGGGCCTCGCGCAGTTGCGCCTTCAGCAGGCGCTGTTGACGCTGCTCGGCGCGCATGCGCAGCGACTGCTCGACCGCCGGTCCGAGTCGCGCCAGGTTGGACTTCAGGACGTAATTGTCGGCGCCGCGCTTCAGGCAGTTGACCGCGGACTCCTCGTCGATCGTCCCCGTCACGATGATGAAGGGAATCTCGGGGCGTTGAGCCCGGACGACCTTCAGCGCGTCCATCGCGCTGAAGCGCGGCAGCGTGTAATCCGAAAGGATGACATCCCAGTCCGCGCCGCTCAGCGCGTCGCGCAACTGAGGTTCCTGATCAACGACGCGGTGGTTCACGGTGAACCCGCAGCGCCGCAACTCGCGCAGACACAGGTCCACGTCGCTGGCGTTGTCTTCGACAATGACGACCTTGACGGGTCCGGCCAAGGCGCTCTCCCTTCCCGCCCCGGAGGCGGGTGCCAACGTCAAGCTCCCGGTTTGCCATCCCGACGCGCGCTCCGGTCACGACGCCGGGGGTTCATTCAGGAGCATCCAGTACATTCCGAGCTGCCGCACGACTTCCGCGAAGGCGTCGAACTCGACCGGTTTGCAAAGGTAACTGTTCACCCCCAGGGCGTAAGCCTCGCGGATGTCGGGGATCTGACGCGAGGACGTCAGCATCACGACCGGGATCGTGCGCGTCCGCTCGTCGGATCGAATCCGTCGCAGCACGTCCAGCCCGCTGATCTTCGGCAGCTTCAGATCCAGCAGGATGAACCGCGGCGCCTCGATCGACCGGCTTCGATCGTCGGGCAGCAGGTACTCGACGACCTCCGCTCCGTCGCGGAACACCCGGATGCGGTTCGCCAGTTGGTGATCCCGGAACACGCGGAGCGTCAGGTCCACGTCGTTCGGATCATCCTCAACGAGCAGAATTTCCGTCGGCAGGCTCATTCCTGTTCTCCGGGAGATGGAAGGAGAAAGTCGCCCCCTGATCGAGTCGTCCTTCGGCGGCGACTTCGCCGCCGTGCTTCTGCACGATGCGCCGGACCAGCGCCAGCCCCACGCCGGTTCCGGGGAAGTCCTCTTCCCGGTGCAGCCGCTGGAACACGCCGAAAAGCCTGTCCGCGTACCGCGGGTCGAAGCCCACACCGTTGTCCGACACAGAATACCAGCGTTTCCCCCCCCTGTCGAATCCCGCGACGCGCACTTCAGGCGCCGGGCGGCCCGCGCTGTACTTGGCGGCGTTCTCCAGCAGGTTGAACCAGACGTGGCGCAGCAGGCCCGGATCCGCCCACGCCGGCGGAAGGTCGGCCACGATCAACCGGGGCGCTCCTTCCGGATACTGCTTCACCACCTCGCGCCACACCTCGTCCACCATCGCCGGCACGTCCACCGCCTCCCGCCGAACCGCCTGCCGCCCAAGACGCGAGAAATCCAGAAGATCGTCGATCAGGCGGCCAAGCTTCTTCGACGACGCGAGGATCGACGACGCGCAGTGCTTCGCATCGCCGGTGAAGTCCGCGCCGTGTTCCTCCAGCAGGATCCGCGCGTACGAACTGATGTGCCGGACCGGCGCGCGCAGGTCGTGCGACACCGAATACGTGAACGCCTCCAGCTCCGCGTTCGTCTCCTCGAGCTGCGCCGTCCGCTCCCGCACCCGGTCCTCCAGCCGCTCGTTCGCGGCGCGCAGCGCGTCCTCCGCGCGGCGCCGCGCGGTGATGTCGATGTCCATGCAGACGTAGGCCTGACGATCCTGATCGAAAACGATCGGAAAAACCCCCGAGTAGACCACGCCGCGCGTCCCGTCCTTCGCCGTGAAACTCCAGTCCGCCGGCGGAACGTGCTCTCCCGTCCGCGCGATGTGATCGATCAGCTTCAGAAACCCGGCGGCGTCGGCGGCGTCCAGGATCAGTTGGTCCAGCGTCCGGCCGACGGCCTCTTCCTGCGTGAATCCGAAAAGACGCTCCGCCGCCCGGTTCCAGAACAGAACCCGTCCCTGACGATCGAAGATCTGGATCGCGACGTTCGGCGCATGACGGAGGATCGCCTGAAGCCTCGCCTCGCTTTCCCGCAGGGCGTTCTCCGCGAAACGCCGCTCCGTGATGTCCGTCATGAAGCCCTCGAGCGCCAGGACGTCGCCGCGATCGTCGAAGATCCCCTGCCCGCGCTCCCAGACCCATCGCAACCGACCGTCGGGGCGAACGATCCGGTACTCAACCTGGAACGGGCGGCGCTCCTTCAGCGCCCGCTGAACGTCCTCCCAGACCCGATCACGATCGTCCTCGTGAATCAGATCGCGCCCGATCCGCACGCGCCCGCCGCGCAGATCCTCCAGGTCGCACCCCGTCAGTTCCGCCGCGCCGTCGCTGACGAAATCAAGCGTCCAGTCCCGGTCATTCCGGCAGCGGTACACCATCCCGGGAAGGTTCGCCAGCAGCGTGCGCATCGCGCGCTCCTGCTCCCGCAGGTGGTTCTCCCGGGCGATCCGCTCGGTGATGTCGCGCAGAATGACGGTGAAAAGGTCGCGACCGCTGACGTCCACGCGCGAGATCGACGCCTCGATCGGAAACTCCTCGCCGTCCAGGCGCAGGGCGCTGAGCGTCCGCTGACCGCCCATCCGCCGCGTCGCCTGCCCCGTCCGTCCGAACTCCTCGACGTGCCGCCGGTGCGTCGAGCGGTAGCGCTCGGGGATGAACGTCTCGATCGGTTTGCCGATCGCGTCCTCGACCGGGCAGCGGAAGATCGCTTCCGCCGCCGCGTTGAACTGAATCACGCGCTGGTCCGCGTTGATCGTGATGATCCCGTCCATCGCCGAGCGGATGATCCCGGACAGAAGCTGCTCGCTTTCCGCCACGCGCTGCTCCGCCACCTTCATGTCCGTGATGTCCATCGTGATCCCGGTCCAGACCGTGTCGCCGTTGTCCAGCCGGCGCGGCGCGGCGATCGACCGCAGCCAGATCATGCGCCCGTCGAACCGGTTCACCCGGACCTCGTGCTGGAACGGATCGAGCGTTCTGGCGGATTGAGCGACGGACGCACGCGCCGCCGTGCGGTCCTGGTCCGTCACCAGGCTGAACGGGTCGAACCCCGGACCGATCAGCGCGTCAGGCTCCACGCCCAGCAGATCCCGCGACCGCTGCGACGCATACGAGAGGTAGAACGTCCCGTCCGGTTTGAGCACGGTCTCGAAGAGCATGCCCGGAGAATGCGCGGCCACATCCGCCAGCCGCTGGCGGCTCATGCGCAGCTCGTCCTCGACCCGTTTCTGCTCCGTCACGTCCAGGCTGACCGAGACGGTCCCGTCGAAGCGGGTTCCGTCCCGCACCGGCGCCACCACCAGATACGCGCATCGCTCCTGTCCCCCCTCCGCGTACCGCACCTCGCCCGACACCGCGCCGGATGCGGCGCGCCGACAGGCGTCCGCGTACCACCCGGCCAGCGGTTCCGGAAACCCCGGCGACCCGGACGACGACGGCGAGGTCGCGGGCCAGCGACGCAGGAACACCGGGTTCCGGTACACCGGTCGCCCGCTCTCATCGCTCACCCAGAGCTCAAACGGAACGTTCTCGAACACCGCCGCCAGCCGCGCCTCCGTCATCCGCCGCGCCTCGCGGTCGCGCTGCCACGCCAGGAACATCTCCCGCACCTGCCACATGCTCAGCACCAGCAGGATCGAAATCGTCAACGCGACCAGTTCACTCGGCAGTCCCTTCGTCACCGCCCGGACCTCAGGCATCACGATCTCGATCAACGACAGCACGCGCCGCAGCAGCATCAGCCCGAACGTCACCGACAGCAGAATCCACGCCGCACGCGCCTTCGTCAGGGGAATCAGACGCAGGGCGAAGACCAGGGCCGCAAGCTGCAGCAGGCTTGACACCGCCACGATGATGAAGATGGCGTCCATGCAGGGTCGCTCCAGGCGAGGGGCGCTCGATGCCGCGCCCGTCGCATCTCGGATCCTTCGATGACGATCGCACAGCGCGGTGAACGAGGCGGTGTTCGTCCTGACGGCCGCGCCGACGGCCGCGCCCTCCCGTCAAGGGCGCTGCGCGTCGGATTATCAAAGTTGCCCCCGCGACCGCAAGGAACCGACCGTCGCGAGTTCGACTTTGTCCCCCGCGGCCGAACGTCCGCCCCTGTACCGACAGGCGATTTCGCGGCACACTGCCCGTTACGGAGGTACCGGCATGTTCACACGTGGCACGACGAACTGGGCAGGGGTGTGCGGAGTCATGATCCTGGCAGGGTCTGCGATGAGCGCGACGCAGGAGGCCGCGATCACGCCCGTCGAACTCCGATGCGAGTATCTCGACCGCCCTTTGTGCGTCGATGCCGTCCGCCCGCGGCTCTCGTGGATCCTCAAACCCGTCAACACCGACGCGCGAGCGCTGAGGCAGACGGCCTATCACGTCCTCGTGGCGACGGGCGCGGAGACGCTCGCGCGCGGCGAGGGCGACCTCTGGGACTCCGGAAAGATCGCGTCCGCTCAGACCGTCCACATCGAGTACGCCGGAAAACCCCTCGCCGCGACGCAACGCGCGATCTGGAAAGTCCGCATCTGGGATCAGTCTGATCAGCCCTCCGCCTTCAGCGAGCCTTCGTGGTGGGCGGCGGGGTTGCTGAGCGCTGCGGACTGGACCGGCGCGCAGTGGATCGGCGACGCCGTGCCGCCGCCGCCCGTCGCGCCCGCCCACAACGGGTATCACACCGAGCTGTCGAACCGCGCCGACGACCCGAAGTGGGTTCAGATCGACCTCGGCGCCCCGACGCGCTTCGACGCCGTGACGCTCCACCCCGCCCGCCCGCATGACTGGACCGCGGACGTCCCCGGATTGATGTTCCCCGTGAAGTACCGCATCCTCGCCGGCGATGCGCAGGACGCGACCGCTGCCGCGGTCATCGCCGACCTCACCGCGGCGCCGCAACCCAACCCCGGCGAGAACCCGGTCACCCACCGCTTCCCCCCCGTCACCGCCCGCTACGTCCGCCTCGACGTCGCGCAGCTCGGTGAGCGCAACCCGGGAACCTTCGCCGCGGCGCTCGCCGAGATGGACGTGCTCGACGGTGACAAGGTCGTGTCGATCGGAAAACCCGTCGCCGCGAAGGACAGCATCGAACACCACGACTGGTCCGCGAAGAACCTCACCGACGGCGACCGCGCCTCTCACAAGCGCCGGGGTTATGACCCGCTGCCCGCTCCGATGCTTCGCAAAACATTCTCCACGACCGCCGCGCCGGCGCGGGCGATCGTCTACGTCACCGCGCTGGGGTTGTATGAGCTGCGCATCAACGGGCAGCGCGTCGGCGATCATCAGCTCGCTCCGGAGTGGACGGATTATCATCGGCGCGTGCAATATCAGGCCTACGACGTGACCGCGCTGCTGCGGTCAGGCGAGAACGTGATCGGCGCCACGCTCGGCGACGGGTGGTACGCGGGCGAGATCGGGCTGACGGGACTGGTCCCCGGCGGTCCGCCGCGGGCGATTTACGGCCGGCTGCCCGCGATGCTCCTGAAGCTCGACTTCCAGAACGCCGACGGCTCGCGCCAGGCGGTGGTCTCGGATGGATCGTGGACGTCCACCCTCGAAGGTCCGATCCGCGCCAACGATCTGATGGACGGCGAGACGTACGACGCGCGCCGCGAAATCCCCGGCTGGGACAAGCCCGGTTTCGACGACGCCGCGTGGACGCCGGCGCAGGTTCGTCCGTCCCCGTCCGCCGCGCTGGTCGCCCAGCCGAATGAGCCGATCCGCATCACCCGCGACCGCGCCGCCGCGTCCGTCGCGGAGCCGAAGCCCGGCGTCCACGTCTTCGACCTCGGGCAGAACCTGGTCGGCTGGTGCCGCCTGCGCGTCACCGGCGACGCCGGGACGACCGTGACCCTGCGCCACGCCGAAGTGCTCAACCCCGACGGCACGATCTACACCGCCAACCTCCGCGGCGCCGCCCAGACCGACCGCTACATTCTCAAAGGCGGCGCGGAAGAAACCTTTGAGCCGCGCTTCACGTATCACGGCTTCCGCTACGTCGAGGTCGCCGGTCTGCCCAGCGCCCCCTCGAAGGACCAGTTCGTCGCCCGCGTCCTGCACTCGGCTGCGCCCGAGACCGGCGAGTTCGACTGCTCCGAACCGCTGCTCAACAAACTCTGGAGCAACATCCTCTGGACCCAGCGGTCGAACCTGCACAGCACGCCCACCGACTGTCCGCAGCGCGACGAACGCTGCGGCTGGATGGGCGACATCCTCGCCTTCGCCCCCACCGCCTGCTTCAACATGAACATGGCCGCGTTCTTCACGAAGTGGCTGCCCGACACGCGCGACGCCCAGGCCGATGACGGCCGCTTCGCCGACTTCTCCCCGAATCCGTATGACTCGAACGTCCGCGTCTCGGGCGTCCCCGCGTGGGGCGACGCCGGCGTCTTCGTCCCCTGGACCGCCTGGGAGTTCTACGGCGATCGCCGCCTCCTCGAAGCGCAGTACCCCGCCGCGGTGAGGTGGGTCGAGTGGATCCGCTCGAAGAACCCCGACCTGCTCTGGAAGAACGCCCGGCACAACGACTACGGAGACTGGCTCAACGCCGACACCCTCCGTCTCGAAGGCTGGCCGGCGAAGGGCGCGGAAGTCCCGAAGGACGTCTTCGCCACGATGTTCTTCGCCCGCTCGACGCAGCTCCTTTCGAAGATGGCCCGCGTCCTCGGAAAAACCGACGACGCCGCCAAATATGAAAAGCTCGCCGCCGAAATCCGCGACGCCTTCAACAAAGCCTACGTCACTCCCGAGGGCCGCCTCGAAGGCGACACGCAGGCCGGCTACGCCCTCGCCCTGAACTTCGACCTGCTTCCGGCCTCGCTTCAGACCCGCGCCGCCGCCCGGATGGTCGAACGCTTCGAGCCTTACGGCGGGCAGATATCCACCGGATTCCACTCCACCGTCCCCCTCATGCTCGAACTGACGAACCGCGGCTACAACAGCGAGGCCTACCGCCTCGTCCTCAACCGCAAGATGCCCTCGTGGGGCTACGCGATCGACCACGGCGCGACCACGGTCTGGGAGCGCTGGGACGGTTACGTCGAAGGCCGCGGGTTCCAGGATCCGGGCATGAACTCGTTTTCGCATTATGCGATCGGATCGGTGGGGGAGTGGATGATGAAGACGATCATCGGCATCCAACCCGATCCGTCCGCGCCCGGCTTCTCCCGCGTCATCCTCCGTCCGCAACCGGGACCGGGTCTAAGCTGGGCGCGCGGCGCCTACGAGTCCATCCGCGGACGCATCGGCGTCGCCTGGCAGCTCGAACCGGGCCTGTTCCGCATGTCGGTGCTCATCCCGCCGAACGTGACCGCCACGGTGTTCGTCCCGACCGACGACCCCGCCAGCGTCAACGAAGACGGCACGCCGCTGGACAAAGCCCGCGGCGCGAAGTTCCTCCGCAAAGCCGGCGCGGCGGCCGTCTATGAACTGCAATCCGGAACGTACACGATCGAAGCGAAACGCGGGGGGTAGAGGCTTTGCAGCCTTCGCATCAAGGGCGCCTGGAGCATTCTCTGTTTTCGTGTACCGAGCCGCGTGGCTTCAGCCCGCGCGAACGCACGTTGGAATGGGCGATTCAGTCGAGCCGGGGTTGCTGCACGGAATCAGAGTTCGCTGCAGCTGCACGGTCTTGGCGGTACGGATACTCATGTGCATCTCGTGGTGAGCCTTGAGCCGTTTGTCACGATCAGCGACCTGGTGCAGGAGTTGAAAGGCGCGTCTTCATTCGAGGCCAACAAGCGTTTGAACCGCCAGGCGCTGGAGTGGCAGCGAGGATAGGGTGTGGTGAATTCTGGCAAGAGGAACCTCGACTATGTGCGCCGCCAGCGCGAGCCTCATGCCGCAGGCCGCGTTCAGGCCCGGCTCGAAGCCTGTGATGCGCCGGACAGAGATGGGTCAAGCCCGGCTGAAGCCGGCTCCAAAGCCTGTGAGAGGAAGGATGTATTGCAGCCTGGCTCCCACCTGCTGAAGCAGGTGGCAAACCCCGGTCGGCTGAAGCCGACCCATCGCCGGTTCACCCGCGCCGGATGGACATGCGCCGGATGGGCCAAGCCCGGCTAAAGCCGGCTGAAAAGAGATGTGAGAAGAAGGGGGTATTGCAGCCTGGCTCCCACCTGCTGAAGCAGGTGGCAAACCCCGGTCGGCTGAAGCCGACCCATCGCCGGTTCACCCGCGTCCAACCGGGCAGGTCGCTCATCAGCCGGCCTTCAGCCGGCTCGGGTTTGCCACCGGTTTCAACCGGTGGTGGACGGACCGGTTTGCATTCCCTAACTCCCTGTGTCGCCTCAGCCGGCTTCAGCCGGACTTGCTTCAGGAGCAAGCGCGACGAGGGCGAGCGCCCCATCCCACGGGATGGGGCGCCGACGCAGAACTGCATCCATCTCCTGCCCATCAAGGCGCGCAACCGGCGACGCGCATCGAACGGCAGGCGCCGCTCAACCCCCATGCACGCGGCCCCTCAAGGCCTCGGGCACGTTCAGCTTCCGGCCCCTTTCGACGTAGATATTGACCTTCTTCAGGCCCGCCAGCGGCGCAAGGTCGGTCACGCCGGTCTGATTCAGGTCGAGCCACTGCAACTGCGTCAGACCCGCCAGCGGCGCAAGGTCGGTCACGCCGGTCTGATTCAGGTCGAGCCCCTGCAACTGCGTCAGACCCGCCAGCGGCGCAAGGTCGGTCACGCCGGTCTGATTCAGGTCGAGCCCCTGCAACTGCGTCAGACCCGCCAGCGGCGCAAGGTCGGTCACGCCGGTCTGATTCAGGACGAGCC
>JAJVHU010000010.1:0-167811 GCA_022072505.1 Phycisphaerae bacterium | reverse complement strand
AACTGCGTCAGACCCGCCAGCGGCGCAAGGTCGGTCACGCCGGTCTGATTCAGGTCGAGCCCCTGCAACTGCGTCAGACCCGCCAGCGGCGCAAGGTCGGTCACGCCGGTCTGATTCAGGACGAGCCACTGCAACTGCGTCAGGCCCGCCAGCGGCGCAAGGTCGGTCACGCCGGTCTGATTCAGGTCGAGCCACTGCAACTGCGTCAGACCCGCCAGCGGCGCAAGGTCGGTCACGCCGGTCTGATTCAGGTCGAGCCCCTGCAACTGCGTCAGACCCGCCAGCGGCGCAAGGTCGGTCACGCCGGTCTGATTCAGGTAGAGCCCCTGCAACTGCGTCAGGCCCGCCAGCGGCGCAAGGTCGGTCACGCCGGTCTGATTCAGGTAGAGCCACTGCAACTGCGTCAGACCCGCCAGCGGCGCAAGGTCGGTCACGCCGGTCTGATTCAGGTAGAGCCACTGCAACTGCGTCAGACCCGCCAGCGGCGCAAGGTCGGTGATGCGCGCCTTCAGGGATTCGGAAACGGACAACCACCTGGAATAATCCGACAGCTTGTCCTTAACACCCGCGAGGCTGAGCGGGTTGATGCTTCGATCTTCGCAGACGGCTTCGAGGACCGGGATGCGGGCATCGTTCTCGTACGCTTTGGCGGACGCGAGAGCGGCGGACGAACCAATATGCCGCAGGGCGCGAAGGCAGTGGGCGGCGGACGCGCCGTTCTCATCCTTCCGGTGCTTTTCCCAGGCGAGCAGCGGGACCAGCGCATCCCCCGCGACGGCGACCGCCTCCGCCTCTTCCGCGGTGCGCGGAGAGACGACTTTCTTCAGCCCGGCGGTCACCGATTTACGGAGCGTCGGGTCGTTCTTGTCTTTCAAGGTGTCGAAGCACGCGGCGGCGAGGGCGTAAAGTTTCCGCTGACGAAGGCGCCCGGCGTTCCCGCGCGCGGGTGTTTTCTTCGCGCGATCGAGGATTTTTCGGGTGAGTTCGGCGCCGAAGGTTCCGACGGCGACGCCGGCGGCGAGGATGATCGTCCCGCGCCACAGGTCGTCCTCCGCGACGTTCACCAGCGCGTCCCGGTAGCCCTTGGCGTTGGCGTGTCGGGCAGCGAGATATTCTTGAAACGTGCGGTGCGGGAAGTCGATGCGGTCCTTCGCGGGGATGCGCAGCAGTCCGGTCCGTTCAATCAGGTCATCGAGGAGCTTGTCAGGGCTGCATGCGCGGGCGTCCGCGACTTCGAAACCCTGGATCGCCGGTTTGACATACTGCCGGGCTTTGGCGCGGGCGACTTCCAGGCGCGATTCTTCGCCGGTCGATGGAGCGTCGTGCATCATGTCGTACGCCAGCAGAGCGAGCACGTTAAGACGTTCATCTCGGGTGATGCAGTCGAAGGGAGGTTCGGCCTTGATCCCGCGCTTGGTGTCGCGGGATTCGGTGAGCATGTCGCAGGCTTTCTCGTAGAGTTCGACGCGCTTGCGCGGAAGGTAGCGGTCCTCGCGCCAGTACAAGGCGCAGACCAGCGAACACAAGAGCGGCGTGCTGCACAACTCGCGCACGCGGCGGTTGACCGGATCGGCGAGCGCGGTCGGGAGCGAGTCCTTGCCTTCGATCAGCCTGCGGCGGGCGTCCGCGTCGTCGCAGGGCAGCTTCTCCAGGACGGCGTCATGCCAGCGGAGGATGAGCGTGTTGATGTCGTCATCGCTCAACTCCTGCACGTCGGCCTGCGTGAAGCCCGTGGGCGGGTTCCAGAACCGATTGTCGGCCTCCGCCGCACCGGGATCGCTGTCGGCGACGGGGCGTGAGGTGACGATGATGCGCACGCCGGGATGCCGGCCGATGAACTCCTCCAGCCAGTTCCAGAAGGCCGGACGATGACTTCGAGGGATTTCATCGACGCCGTCCAAAAGCAGGAAGGCGCGCTTGCCATCGAGCACGGACTGAATCCACGTTCCGTGGGAGTCTTTGTAGGCCGGGTAGTCTTCAGGCGTGAATTCATAAGTGACGAAGCGGCTCAGGTCCGGCTTGCCGCCGGTGATGTTTCTTAGAGGCACGAAGAACGGCACGAAACCCATCCAGTCCGGGGGCTGTCGTTGAGCGCACTGGAGCGCGACCCAGCGCATGAGCGTCGTCTTGCCCGCGCCGGCCCGACCGCAAATGAGCAGAAGAGGATGTTGAAGAATCACCTGCTCCGCGGCGTCCAGCGACGTGCCGCCGAACCGGCGCAGTCGCAGCGTAACGTATGCCTTTTCGAGACGCTGGTGAAGGTCGCGGATATGGCCGACGCCGATGGCCTCGACCTTGTCGAAACGGCCGGCGACTGCGCCCAGATACGAATCCTCGAAGCGTTTTGCATCAGCGTCCTGTGCGGCGTTGAGTTGCGCCGCAACCTCCGCGGAAATGCAGCCGTGGATGACCTGCGGGAGCTTGAGGAAGATTTCTTTTCTGAGATCCGCCTCTCGGTGCTCCAGCCGTTCGATCCGTCCGAAGGCCTCCTCAAACCGGGGCAGCGCCTGGCGGGCGGCGCCCAGCTCGATCAGCAGTTCGCGCGCGTGCTCGGCGAGATACGCGACGGATTCGCCGCGGAGACCTGCGGCCATTGCGTCACGGCCCTTTATTCCCGTGAATGCAAAGTCTTCGTCTGGGAATCCACGCGAGCCGAAACTCCCGGCCCACTGTTCACGCAGCGACGTGTAGACGGATGCGAGCTCCCTGGAGAACTCCTCGGTAGAAGCATCAAGCACGCCCCGGCGCACCTCGGCGCGCTCAGCGGGCGATTGCTCACGGCAGCGTTCGTAAACCTGCTCGAAGAACGTGAGAATGAACGTCGAAACCGAGCTGACCTTCGCCGCATCCCAACCGGCCTTCGCCGTC
Source organism: Phycisphaerae bacterium (assembly GCA_022072505.1). Classification (GTDB taxonomy): domain Bacteria; phylum Planctomycetota; class Phycisphaerae; order UBA1845; family UBA1845; genus JABWBH01. The sequence goes on along the minus strand of JAJVHU010000010.1, from coordinate 164,943 downwards.
GCACCGGGCAGGCTGCGTAGAACCCGTTTCCAAAGCGGCGGCTTTTTCTTCGACGCGGTCCGTCGGGCGTGCTTTCGTGAGGCCATGCGGCGGATCGTAACGGGCGGCGTTCCGCGTGCAACGCGGGGTGGGCGTCGGCGCGTGGGGGACTTTGCCGCGGCGTTTACCGCCCCACGTCGCCGAAACGGCGCTGGCGGCATGCGTAGTCGCGGAGGGCGGCGTTGAAGGGTTCGACGCCGAAGTCGGGCCAGAAGGCGTCGCAGACGTGGATCTCGGCGTAGCTGAGCTGCCACAGGAGGAAGTTGCTCAGGCGGCGCTCGGACGCGGTGCGGATGAGCAGGTCGGGATCGGGCAGCCCCGCGCTGTAAAGGCGGGAGGAGATCAGGGCTTCGTCGATCCGCTCGGGGGCGACGGCGCCGCGCCGGGCGTCCTCGGCGATCGAGCGCACCGCGTCCACGATCTCGTCGCGCGATCCGTAATTGAGCGCCAGCGCCAGCGTCAGGCCCGTGTTGCCCGCGCTGAGTTCGACCGTCCGGTCCATCTCGTCCAGCACGCGCGCGGGCAGCCCGGCGCGCCGGCCCAGGTGCATGAACCGGACGTTGTTGTCGAGGATCGTGGGGCGCTCCGCGACGAGGTACTCGGCGTAAAGGCCCATCAGGAACTCGACCTCCTCGCGCGGGCGTTTCCAGTTCTCGCTGCTGAAGCTGTAAAGCGTGAGCGCGCGAAGGTCGAGACGGGCGGCGTGGGTGACGATGGTGCGGACGGTGCGCGCGCCTTGCTCATGTCCGCGGACGCGCGGCATCCCTCTCTCCGCCGCCCACCGTCCGTTCCCGTCCATGATGATCGCCACGTGGCGCGGCATGCGGTCCGCGGGGACGCCCGGGGGCGCGCCCGGCGGCGCCGCTTCATCACGCTCATGCACCGTTGATCCCATCCTGTCCGCAGCCATCCGGCCGTTTCATTCCCATCGTCATTCTTGATTCCACGGCGCGCCGCGAGACAAGCATTCGCGCCGGCTGAAGCCCGCGGCTCGCTGCGACGAATCCCTCATTGCGCCGGTCCGGCTGTCTCACGAAGTCGGTTCGCCCGCAGCGACGCACGAGCGCCACGGTTCCGACAGCAGGGTCTGCGACCGCTCCGGTCCGACGCTGAGGATCGTCGCCGCCACGCCGGTCCGCCGCTCGATCGCCTCGATGTACCGTTGCGCCTGGTCCGGGAGCGACTCCCGGGAGGCCGCGCTCCGCACCTCCTCGCCCCACCCGGGCAGATACTCGATCACCGGGCGGCACCGGGAAAGCTCCGCCACTCCCGCCGGCGGGTCTTCGATCTTCCGCCCGCGGCATTCATACGCGACGCACATCCCGACGCGCTCAAACCCCGCCAGCGTGTCCACGTGCATGATCGCCAGGTCCGTCGCCCCCCCGAGTCTGGCCGAGTATCCGCACGCCACCGCGTCGAACCAGCCGCAGCGCCTTGGCCGCCCGGTCGTCGTCCCGTATTCGTTCCCCTGTTTTCGGATGCGGTCGCCGGTCTCGTCGGCAAGCTCCGTCACGAACGGACCGCCGCCGACCCTGGTGCTGTACGCCTTGGTCACCCCGAGGGTTCGCCGAAGCATCGTCGGCGGAACCCCCGCGCCTCCCGCGATGCCGCCCGGGCCTGTGCTGCTGGACGTCACGAAGGGGTACGTCCCGTGGTCCAGATCCAGGAGCATCCCGTTGGCGCCCTCGAACAACAGCCGCCGTCCCTGGCGCGCCGCGTCGAACAGATATCGCGTGGTGTCGCAGACGTACTGCGAAAGCTCGTCGCGGGCGATCCGCACGGACGCCAGAACCTCCGCCCGGTCCAGACCCGGGTCGTCCGCCCCGCCCAGCGCCGCGAGCGCGCTTCGCCGATCTTCAAGAATGCGCAGCACGCGGTCTTCCAGGTTCGGTTCGTGCAGCACGTCGTCGAACCGCACGCCCGTGGATCGTCTCGCCTTGTCCGCGTAGCACGGACCGATGCCGCGCGTCGTCGTCCCGATCTTGCGTTCGTCGCCCATCCGGGCCTCGCTGAGCCGGTCCTCAGCCTTGTGATAAGGCATGACCAGGTGCGCCCGGTTGCTGAGGCGCAGGTGCTCCGCGACGGCGATCCCGCGCGCCTGCAAAGCCGCGATCTCCGATCGAAGCGTCGGCGGATCCACGACGACGCCCGGTCCGATGACCGCGACGACGCCCGTGCGGAGGATCCCGGCGGGCAGCAGGTGCAGGGCGAACTTTTCCGGCCCGATCCAGACCGTGTGACCCGCGTTGGCCCCGCCGTTGTAGCGGACGACGCAGTCATAAGCCCCCGCGAGCAGGTCCACGACCTTGCCCTTGCCCTCGTCGCCCCACATGAGGCCGAACACGCAGCAGTGACCGGGGTGTGTTTTCGTCATGAAGGCGGTGTGCATTCCGGAATCGGGCGGTCATCGCCCCGCGGTTGGCGAGGCCGGCGCGCCCGGTCGCCCCAGCGGGATGCCTCTCGAACCTGATCCGCCTCCACCGTACTCCGCCCTCCCAATCCGGTCAACGCGCCGAACTCCCCGAGGCGTCGCGCGGAAAGCGAGCCTGCGTTCCCGCGGTTCAGCGGCCCGCGTCCAGCCCCCGGGCGATCACCACGCGATGAATCTCGCTCGTCCCCTCGTACAACTCCGTGATGCGTGCGTCGCGCAGGAAGCGCTCGACGGGATAATCCTCGGTGTATCCGTAGCCGCCGAAGATCTGCACCGCGTGGTTGGCGCAGAGGTTGCTTGTCTCGGAGGCGAAAAGCTTGGCCATCGCGGCGGTGTGACCGTAGTCGCGGCCGTGGTCCTTCAGCCAGGCCGCCTTGTACGTCAGCGCGCGGGCGGCCTCGATCCGCGTCTTCATGTCCGCCAGCTTGTTCTGGATCGCCTGGAACCTGCCGATCGGCTGATTGAACTGCTCGCGGGTCTTCGCGTAGCGCGTCGCTTCGTAAAGACACGCCTGGGAGATGCCCAGGGCCTGCGCCGCGATGCCGATGCGTCCGCCGTCCAGCGTCGCCAGCGCCACGCGCATCCCGCGTCCCTGCTCGCCCAGCAGCGCCTCCTTCGGAACGACCGCGTCCTCGAAGACGAACTCGGCGGTGGAGGAGCACCGGATGCCCAGCTTTTTCTCCAGCTTTCCGATGCGCACGCCGGGCGTGTTCGTCTCGACGATGAAGGCGGAAAGACGTCGCTTCGGCTCGTTCGGATCGGTGACGGCGATGAGCACCATCACGCCCGCCTCCTTGCCGTTGGTGACGAAGATCTTGTTGCCGTTCAGGCGCCACCCGTCCGATTTCAGCGCGGCGGCGCATCGCGCCGCGCCCGCGTCCGACCCGCTCCCCGGTTCGGTCAGCGACAGGCAGCCGACGAACTCGCCGCTGGCGAGCTTCGGGAGGTATTTCTTCTTCTGCGCCTCCGTCCCGAAGCTCTGGATCGGATCGACGCACAACGAGTTATGCGCGGAAAGAAACACGCCCACGCCCGCGTCGGCCTTGGAGACTTCCTCCACCACCATCGTGGACGCCAGGCAACCCATCCCGGCCCCGCCGTATTCCTCCGGGATGGCGATGCCGAGCAGGCCCATCTCCGCGATCTGCGAGCGGAGGTCATCCCCGATCTCGCAGGTCTTGTCGCGCTTCGCCGCTCCGGGGGCGACTTCGCGGAACGCGAACGTCCGCACTTGTTCCTGGAGCATCGTCAGGTCATCGTTGAAGTTGTAGTTCATCGTGAATCGCCAATCGTGAATCGCCAATCGTGAATCGCCAATCGTGAATCGCCAATCGTGAATCGCCAATCGTGAGTCGCCAATCGTGAGTCGCCAATCGGGAATCGTTGGGTTGAGTGAAGCAATTATGTGTCTTTCTGCCGCAAAGACTGAACAAGTCTTGTAAGCATGCGGCCAACCCGACCCGAAAGTTCGAAAGTCAACGCGCATTGATCCGATGTCGCATGCCTGAGGCGGATTGCAATAAACAATTGGGTCTCCATTTCCAGCAATGACCCTCGCGCAAATGAAAGACGACGCAGATACTCCGCCCGATGCATTCGACCAAATCCTTCAGCAATATTCGAGGGTACAGAGACCGCAGACCGTTGAAGTTGCGCAGTCAAACCGTATCGTTCTTCCTGCGGAAATGATCGACATATGCGATAGACGGATTCGACAAGCTCCATAGCGACCTGCCAGACGTCCAATTCCCTGTAGTTGTTCATTGGAGCCCTTCTGTCCGTCGAGTCCACACGTGTTCACCGAATTCCCCTTTCACGATCCCCGATTGGCGATCCCCGATTCACGATCTCATCCCCCCAGCAACGTCTTCGCAATAATGACGCGCTGAATCTGGCTGCTGCCTTCGCCGATTTCGCACAGTTTGGCGTCGCGCATCAGGCGTTCGACCGGGACTTCCTTCGTATACCCGTATCCGCCGTGGATCTGGATCGACGCCAGGCACGCCTTCGTCGCCATCTCGCTGGTGAAGAGCTTGGCGATCGAGGCGTCCGCGTTGCAGTCCTCCCCCGCGTCGGACATCATCGCGGCCTTGTGCGTCAGCAGGCGCCCGGCCTCGATGTCCACCGCCATGTCCGCGAGCATGAACTGGATGGACTGGTGATCGAAGATCGGCTTGCCGAAGGCGTGGCGCTGCTTGCTGTAGGCGAGCGCCTCCTCGAACGCCCCGCGGGCGAGTCCCACCGAGATGCCGGAGATCGTGATGCGGCCGCGCTCGAGCGTCTTCATCGCGTCGCGGAAGCCGCCGTGAAGCGGTCCGCAGAGGTTCTCCTTCGGAATGCGGCAGTTGTCGAACGTCAGACCCACCGTGTCCGACGCCCTCATGCCCATCTTGTCCTCTTTCGGGCCGATGATCAGGCCCGGCGTGCCCCGCTCGACGATGAACGCGCTGATGCCGTTCTTGCCGCCTTCCGGTTTCGTCCTCGCCATCACGACGAACACGCCCGCGTAGTGCCCGTTGGTGATGAACTGCTTGGCGCCGTTGAGCACCCAGGCGTCGCCCCTGTCCTCGGCCGTGGTCGTCATCGCCACCGAGTCGCTCCCGCATCCCGGTTCGGTCAGCGCCCACGCCCCGAGATAATCGCCCCGCGCCAGCGGCGGAAGATGCTTCGCCTTCTGATCATCGTTCGCGCCGATCAGCAGGTGCGCCGTGCAGAGCGAGTTGTGCGCGTCCAGCATCAGGGCCGTCGCGCCGCAATGCCGCGCGAACTCCTCCATGATGATCGCCGCGCCGAGGTCGCCCAGCGCCGTTCCGCCGTACTGCTCGGGGGTGAAGATGCCCAGGAAGCCCGTCTCTCCGAGCTTGCGGATCAACTCGCGGGGAATGTCGGCGTCGCGGTCCCAGGCGCGGGCGTAAGGCGCGACGTGCTCCGCCGCGAACTTCGCCGCAAGATCCTTCAAAGCCGCCAGGTCGTCCGGTAGATCAAAGTTCATTCCGTGCTCCTCGAACCCTCGGGCCGGCACGTATCCGCAACCCGCCGCTGCGACTTACGACCGGCGCGGCGCGATGAACCCGCAGACGCACTCCTGCGAGCGCGGGCTTCCGAAATCCGCCGCCCCGAACCGATCCGATCCGCCACGCCAGACCGCCCGCTTATCCTTGACATCGTACTGCACCGTCGAGCGCCGGGGGTTCGGATGACGATGACATGATAGTGGGGCTTCACACCGGATGAAACCGGAGCGCCGAGACGCGCGACGCGCGCGGAACGGAGGTCCGTGATCCGTATTTCCACAACGAGCTTGCAGTTCACTTCCTTAGCCTGATGACCGAAAAAATCCGGCCACAGCGCTTCGCAGCCGCGGGGGGTTGACTTCCGCCGTTGCCGGTCGAAAATTCCCTCATGCAGCCTAATCCGGCCCGCGCCTGCGGGTCGGAGCGGGGGAACCAGGTTCCCGCGGCGACGCGGGAGGGGGCGCAGGACGCCGGGCGACCGGCGATCCGGACCACTTTCAAGGTCCAGCCCGTCAGCTAACCCCGTCGGCGGTTGAAAGGGCGATCCTCCGATCCGCGCGCGTCGCGATCCCCTTGAACCATGAAATCAGGTTGAAGCCGCGTGCGCAGGCGGCCGTCCGCATTGTGCCCGACGTTCGGGTGCGCGGGGGGGCGGTCCTCGCAGGCGCCCGTCCCGGCTGCTCGAAGGATCGGGGCGCGGACCGGGCGCGGCTTCCGGGGAGGATCGTCATGTTTCGCGGTGTGCGGCTTCGGGTTCGCGGGATGATCCGCCGGGTTCTGCGCCTGGCGCCGATGAGGCTCGTGCCTCTCGGGTATCTCAGCTATGTGTTGCTCGGGGCGGGCGTGCTGATGCTCCCGGTGTGCGCGGCGACGGATCGGGCGTCGGCGCTGGATCACCTGTTCATCTCGGCGTCGGCGGTCTCGACGACGGGGCTGGCGACGGTGAGCACGCGGGATGATTACACGTTCGTCGGGCAAGCCGTCATTCTCGTGTTGATCCAGCTCGGCGGGCTGGGATACATGACGGTCAGTTCATTCCTCGTGCTGTCGGTGTCCGGACGGTTGTCTCCGGAGCGGGAGAAGGTGGCGGCGACGGCGCTGAGTCTGCCGGCGGGATTCGACGTGCGCGCGTTTCTGAAGCTGATCGTGGCGTTCACGCTGCTGGTGGAGGCGGCGGGCGCCGCGGCGCTGCTCCCCGTCTTTCAGAGGCACGGCGCGCCGAACCCGGCGTGGCAAGCCGTGTTTCACAGCATTTCGGCGTTCTGTACGGCGGGGTTCGGGCTGTTCAACGACAGCTTTGAGTCGTACCGCGGCGACGGTTGGCTGAACGCGATCATCATGGTGCTGAGCTACCTCGGAGCGATCGGTTTTCTCGTGGTCAACGACGTCTGGCAGTCGCTTCGCCGGCGCAAGGCGACGCTCACCCTGACGTCGAAGATCATCCTGGCGGGGACGTTCTGGGTCTCCGTCGTCGGCACGGTGCTGTTCGCGCTGGATGAGCCGACGGTGCGCGGGCTTTCCGTCGGCGAACGCTGGCTGGCGTCGTGGTTCCAGGTGATGACGGCGAGCACGACGGTGGGCTTCAACACCATCCCGATCGGCGGGATTTCGGCGGCGTCCGTCTACCTGCTGACGATCGTGATGATCATCGGGGCGTCTCCGGCGGGCACGGGCGGCGGGCTCAAGACGACGACGTTTTCGGCGATGTGGGCGGTGATGGTGAGCGTCATCCGCGGGCGCGAGCGGACGACGTTCTTCGGACGGGAGATTCCGCCGGTGCGGCTGCGCGCGGCCGCGGCGAATGTCATGCTTTACGGCGCGGCGCTGGCGCTGGGCATCTACGGCTTGTCGCTGGTGGAGACGGCCCCGCTTCCGGACCAGATGTTCGAGTGCGCGTCGGCCCTGGGAACGGTGGGGCTTTCACGCGGCATGACGTCGTCGCTGACGCCCGTCGGCAAGGGGATCATCATCGCCCTGATGGTCATCGGCCGGATCGGGCCGCTGGCCGTGGGGGCGGCGCTGCTGACGTCACGGACGACCCGGGAAAACGCCGCCCCCAGCGAGGACGTCACCCTCTAAGACGCTGTTTCAAAACCGAGCCGCGCCCGTAAGGAAGCGTTCTTTTTCCCGTCTGCACCGGCGGTTTTGCAACAGCGTCCAAGTAGAACTGCAGAATCCTTGACCCGAGCCGCGCGGCTTCAGCCCGCGCGAAGCATCGCGCGGGCTGAAGCCCGCGGCTCAGCGCGGGTCATTCATGCTGCGTTTCTGCCTGGCGGGAGGAGTTGAGCTTCCTTTGCGTTCCCGTCGGATCGCGAAGCTCAACTCCGCACGGTGCGGACCGGAGGGCGGTATTCCGGGGTCGCGAGGACGCCCGGCACGGAGGGGGATCCCTCACTTGACGAATTCCTCCAGGACCGCTAACCTTCTTCAGAGAATGCGGCGAACGTGATTTGTCCAGCCGGTGAATCAATACCGGCGGTATCCGGGGTCTTCTGCACGGCATGTCTTGATCGGGAAGGCGGCGGTGTGCGATCCGAATTGAGGGACGTCCCGCCGCAGCCGTGGGTTGGCTCGCGGCTGAAGCGGGCCAGGTGCGCACGCGGCTCCGGTTGCGAAGCCGAGGTGGTTTAAAGGAGATTCGCGGTCCCAGAGGGCGATGAAAGGATCGTGCCCGGGTTTCCTTGCCGGGGTTGCGGTCCGATTGCGAGCGGATCAGGATTTCGCCAAAGTCATAACTGCTCACTCTCCGTCCAACCCCATTTGGACGGATTCCCCAAGGCCCGGCGACTTTCGCCGGGCCGAACTTTTTCCGCGACGCGGTTTCAAAACCGAACCGCACCCGCCTGCGACGGTCTACTCCGGACTACGCGGCTTGAAAGCGGGTCTCCCGATGCCGGCGCAGGCAGGTCGGGTCGGGATAACAGTCCGTTGAAAAGGGTAACGCCTCCCTCCGGGAGGCGAATTTCGCCGGGAAAAAACCGGTATCACGAAAGCCGATCGCGAGTTCTTCAACAGGCTGTTCAATGACAATCCCGAAGTCCATCCGTGGTTCTCGGGCCGACGATGCGCGCGGCGGTTCGTCGCCGTGAGGTCAAACCGTCCGCATCCGTCGGCGACACGCCGCCGCACAGGCCAGGCCCGCCGCGACCAGCCCCATCGCTCCCGGCAGGGGCGCGGGCGTGAAAGAGAAGTCGTCGATGTAAGTGATCGCGCCGGGCGCGCCATGCCACTGCACGGATCGCGCGACGCCGGTGAAGGGCACGAGGATCTCGTCCCAGTTCGCGTGACGTCGTCCGTCATTGCGAGGGAGGCGGAAGCTGGCGAGCAGGTCGCCGGTTCCGTTCATGCCGGACCACAGGCTCAACGTCGTGTTTCGCCGCCGCGTCGAGTAATGAAGGCCGATTTCGTCAACGAGTCCGGATTCGGCGTTGATGAACATCGACCTGCCGTGTGACCAGCCGAGCACTACGTCGCCCGAGGGGGTGTTGGAGAACCGCGCGTCGCCGCCGGCGTGCCGATGGACAAAGCCTTGTGCATTCCCGGAAAAAGAAAGCCCGACGTTCGCATACGCCGATCCCGCGGGGACGCCGTGCGTAAGGGCCTCGAAATCCACAATAATGTCGGCCTGCACTGCGTCTGCGCCCGCTCCCCAGGCGGCGACGACGCCGATGATCCACAATTGTGACCGCATCCGCTTCCCCCTTCCACGATCGAGACGCTTCGCTCGGTTCGTATGCGCCGCTCGTTCGGCCCAGACGCATCGTCCCCACCGCTTGCGCCGTCTCTCCGTCCGAGACACTCCTCCGGTCGAGTCGTTTGCATCGCCGCCCGCCGCACGGTGTCGCGGACGATAAACCCGGATCGCCGCCGACCGCGATCCCGAAGACGCATCACCCTGACCCTAGGGGCGATCGGACGGGCAATCCACCGATGGAGGGTTATCAGATCCTCGGATCGTCCGGTATTCGTGACATGCCGGACCGCAAAGCTCCGCAGGGCGCGCTGCCCGCTACGACAGCGTCCGCCAGCGCCTCCCCTGCCGCACCCGCATCCGTCGCCGGCGCATCATCACCCGCCAGCGCCGCCGCTTGCGCCAACGCCTCCTCCTCCTTCAGCGGCGGCGGCCACGGGCGTCGTCGGGGAAGCTCTCCTATGCGATTCGGCGATCCCAGCCCCGTGACCCGTCGGCGCCGACGGCGTCCGCCTGCGCGGCGAGGACGGAGCGCACGCGGTCTTCCTGCTTCCGCCAGATCGGTTCGACGACGGTGAACGCCGGCGGATTCTCATACTGGATCGGCCACTGCTCATACGGCGGCACGCTCCGATCCTCAACCCGCTCGATGTCATACCCCTCACTGAGCATCATGTGCGTGATCGTCGCCCCGACGGTCGCCAGTCCGAAGGCGAAGGGGCGCAGATACTCCTCCGGCGTCAGCGCCCGGACGGCGCCGAGCACGCGCCTTCGCGCCTGCGCAAGGTAATCGTATACCCTGAGCGGATCCATCGTCGTCTTCGATCCTGGTTGGACAGCGCGGGCTGCGGCCATCCGGTCCGGATCATTCCACGCGACGCCGCCGCGACCCCGGCGTTCGGCGCATCAGGGACCGTCCGGAATCTGCGGCTCGACCAGGTTCGCCAGCAGCGACAGCGACTCCTGCCAACCGAGGTAGCAGAACTCCACGGGGATCATCGGCGGAATCCCCGATTGCACGATCTGAAGGTCCGTCCCGCAGGCGACCGTCCGAAACGTGATCGTCACCTGCATCTCGCCGGGAAGGTTCGGGTCGTCAAAACGGTCGGTGTAACGGAGCCGCTCGTGCGGCGCAAGCTCCACGAACGTCGCGCCGAACGAGTGCGACTTGCCCGTGCTGAAGTTGGTGAACGACATCCGGTACCCGCCCCCCACCCGCGCGTCCATCTGATGGATCCGTCCCGAGAACCCGTGCGGCGGAAGCCACTTGACCATCGCGTCAGGGTCGATGAACGCCCGGTACACGCGCTCGGCCGGGGCGCGCAGGACGCGGTGGAGGCGGACGGTGTTTCCGGACGCTGGTGCGGCGGAAGGAGTCGTCATCATCGGTCTCCTGGATTTATCGAGGCGTCACGCGCGTCGTCGTTCGATCCCGAAGCGCGAGTCTATCCGGCGAGCGTGCGGATCACAACGACGGCCGTCGGGCCTCGGCACCGCGCGATGAAGGGCCGCGCGAGCAACGCGGCGGGATGAATAAGACGGCCAAGGTGCCGGGCAAACCCCGAAGGGAAAGCAGGCCAAGCCGGACTTCCGCCGTTTCCGACGGATCGTTCTCGAGAATCAAGGAACCTGAGTCTCCATCTGGTTCCGGTTGCGGGGTGTTGGAATCGCATGTACATATGATTGGGCGCAACACGCTTCGCCGACGGCCCCGCAGGATCGTCGTGCGCATTCGCCTCAATCCCGACGAATCCGCGCCAACACCCGAAGAACACGCGCGAGCGTCCGACGAACACGCGCCAACACCCGAAGAACACGCGCCAACGCCCGAAGAGCACGGGCGAACGTCCGTTGTTTTGTTTCAATCCCGAAGGAGGCGCAGGGTTCTCGGATGCGTTGGTTTCAATCCCGAAGGGATTGCGGCCTCCAGCCCAGGGTTGGACGCCGCAGGCGGCCTACCTTGGGTTCGCGGCGATCCACCCCTCGACCAACCCCAACGGGGTTGCGCCGGATTGAAACGGTTGGGCCGGGTTGAAAGGGTTGCACCAGATGAAACAGTTGCGCCGCGTTCCGCAACGCCGACGCCGCGACCCCGTTGGGGTCGAGGATCGCCGCGCGCCGTGCCGCCTTCGAGGTGGGTCGAGGATCGTTGCGCGCCGCGGCGCATCGGAGGCAAGTGGAGATTCAGAAGAACGCTTCCTTACGGGCGCGGCTCGGTTAAGTTCGCGGCGATTCCGACGCTGCAATCCCGTTGGGGTCGAAGAAACGCGACGCGTCGTTCCGCCTTCGAGGTGGGTCGAAGATCGTCGCGCGCCGTGACGCCTTCGAGGTGGGTCGAGGATCGCCGCGCGTCGTGCCGTCCTCGAGGCGGGTCGAGAAACGCCGCGCGCTACGGCGCACCGGAGTCAGGTGGGGACTCAGAAGAACGCTTCCTTACGGGCGCGGCTCGGTTAAGTTCGCGGCGATTCCGATGCCGCAACCCCGTTGGGGTCGAGAAACGCCGCGCGCCGTGCCGCCTTCGAGGTGGGTCGAAGATCGCCGCGCGCCGCGGCGCAACGGAGTCAGACGGAGACTCAGAAGAACGCTTCCTTACGGGCGCGGCTCGGTTAAGTTCGCGGCGATTCCGATGCCGCAACCCCGTTGGGGTCGAGAAACGCCGCGCGCCGTGCCGCCTTCGAGGTGGGTCGAAGATCGCCGCGCGCCACGGAGCACCGGAGTCAAGAGGAGACTCAGGTCAAGGAAAAATCGACTCCTTGGCGCCTTCGCGGGTGCGTCAGCTCTTGCGAATCGGAAAAGAGTCCGGCGTATTCAGGCTTCCCAAGGCGGCCCGGTCTTTCGTTTCGTCGTTCCGTCCGGACTTTCCCGGCGTCCTGCTTCCGAGGGTCATCGTCCTGATGCCGGGGGCGGCGCGCGCGGCGTCAGGGGTTGGCGGCGTCGTAGAGGGCCTGGATGTCCTCGGACCAGAGGTCGCCGGTGGCCCAGGTGTGCCCGCCGGTGAGGGTCTGGCTTTTGTGCCCGTAGCGCAGCAGCACCTGGCGGACGAACTCGGTCTGGACTTCCCTGGTGAGTTTGCCCGAGCCTTCCGTGCGGCCGTAACCGAGGATGTCAGGGACGCCTTCCGGTCCCCAGGTGTTGGTTTCACGGTTGAGGGCGACGGCGTGCTGAAGTCCAAAGCCGTGGAGGACTTCGTGGAAGTGTCCGGATCCGGCGTGTTTGAGATTGCCTTTCTTGTCGACGTAGATGTTGGCGTCGTCGGCGGTGCGGCCTGGGTCTTCGCCGAACCAGCAGGTTTCTCCTGCGTTGGGGCTGCACTCGCCCCAAAGCCCGGCCTTCTTTTCCTCGTCGGTGCGGCGTCGGAATCGCAGGACGGTGACTTCGTTGATGTCCTCGGGGGTAGGGTTGAGCGCGTCGGGGTTCTTCTCGACGACCTTGAACTTCGCCTTGACGGAGAACGTTCCCCAGTCGTGGGCGGTGTTGCGCGGGACGCGCTTCTCGAACTCTTTCTGCAGTTTTCGCGCGACCTGCTCGGCGCGCTTCGCGTCCCACTTTCCGCGCGGGTGCAGCCACTTGTACATGTCGGTGGACTTGTCGAAGTAGACGTAGACGGTGGACTCGATCCTGTAATCGACCTGTCCGTCGTCGCCGTAGTGGATCGTGTGCTTCGCGGCGTGGCCGTCCGGGTCGAAACGGGTGACGGGATTGTCGAGGGCGTAGGCGTAGAGGTTGTTCTCGAGGGGGGACGCGGCGCCGGCGGTCGGCTCGCCCTCGGCGAACATCGGATCCGGGGTGATGAAGCGCCCGGTGAGGGCGTGATAATGCCGCGCGCCGAAATAATGAAGCCCGCTTTCGTCGTCGCGCTCCTTATCAATGAACTGATAGAAGGGGTCGAACGGGTCGCCGGCGTGGTGGACGTGGCGGAGGCGTCCGTAAGGGTCATTGTAGAACTCGGAGAGGAGCGCGCCCGCGGCGTCGGTGACGAAGCCGGCGGACCCGAGGTGATCCGCGTGGTAGAAGTAGATCGGACCGGAGGGCGGCGGGGAGAGCGTCAGTTCTTCGTCACTGACGATCCAGTAACCCCGGCCGGGTTCCACCTCCGCAAGGACGTTGACGTAGGTCGGCGCCCCGGGGTTGAACGTCGTCCAGGTCTGCGTGGCGCCGGCGTAGGTCCACAGCCCCGTGATCCGCGGGTGCCGGGCCAGCAGGTCTTCGACGCTGCGGTTCGAAAGCCCCGGGAACCCGAGCAGCGTCGGCGTGTTCGCGGGGACGTGAAGGCTTGCCTCGCTGACCGGTCCTTCAAGCAACATTTGCGCGGGCGCGATCATGTCCAGCCAGTATCCGACGTTCGGGCGCAGGGCGGTCAGCGTGTTGTTCTGACCTCCGGGGACGAAGACGAGGTAACCGGCGCCGTCGTGCGCGTACACCGCGCGGTAAAGCCCGTCGATGCCGGCCAGGACGTCCGCCGGGGCGGTTGAACCGGGGTCGACCTGGAAGCTGATGAGGTTCCAGCCGGGGGCGAGGTCGATGCGCTGAGCGGCGACGGGCGGCGCGGGCATCGCGCCGTCCACGCGGGCGCGACGAGACTCGTCGGCGAAGACGTACTTGATCAGCCGGCCGTCGCGGATCTCGGCGCCGTCGCCGATGTACGACGTCTGCGCGCCGTCGATGCGCTTGATGACGCGGCGCCCGGCGTAGTCATACAGGTAGCGGATGTCACGAGCGTCCACGATGACGCGCCCCAGGCGATCCGCGAAATCGTAGACATAAGTGTCGCCGTCGTTGTCCGTCATATTTCCGTTGTCGTCGTAGGCGAAGCGCCGGCGCCGCTCTCCGTTATCGGTGCGGGTGAGGGCGTGCGGACCGGGCGGGTCGCCGGGAGCGCGGCCGACGCGGCCGGTCGTCCCGCCGGAACCTCCGGAGCGCATCTGTCCGAGATTGACGTCGTCGTTGTCGGCGTCGTCAGCGACCTGAAGGGCGAGGTTGCCGAGGCGATCGTAGTCGTAGCGGATCGCGGGAAAGCCCGTCCCGGCGGCGCGGGTGAGGCGGTAAAGGTTGTCGACGGAGAACGCCGCGGTCAGGTTGCGCGGATCATCGCCGGGCACGTCGGCGCGTCCGTCGACGACGCCGAGGATGTTGCTGACCTGATCGTACCGGTAGGCAAGATCCTGAAGCACGGCGCCCGGACCGTCCGTCGTGAGGCGCGTCAGGCGCTGGCGCGGATCGTAGTCGTAGCCGGTGATGACGCCGCTGGACAGAAGGCACGTTTCCTTCCTGCGGCTGGGCGCGTACGTCAGTTGCTCGACAAACCCGGGAACGCCGACGAGAAGCCCGCGAGCGTCGTAAGCGTAGCGGACCGCGCCGCCGTCCGGAAAGGTCATCTGCACGGTGCGCCCGAGATTGTCGAGGAGCATCCGGCTGATGTAGTCGCGCCGCGAGCCGTCGGGCTGGTCGATGCGTTTCACGACGGTCTCCAGGTCGCCGAAGATGTTGTAGCCGAGCACTTCCTCGCCGGTGAGGTCCGAAACCCAGCTCAGCTTTCCGCGCTGACGGGCGAGCGCCGGAAAGTCCGGGTGCGGCGCGTCGTAATGATAAGCGATGTCGGGAGTGCGACCGGCGCTTAAGGGGTGTCCGTCGTCGAGGTAGTCTTCCGAAAGAAGGCGGCCCGCGCCGTCGTAGGCGTAAACAATTTCCTGCCCGAGGGCGTCCGTGCGCCGCAGAAGGTTGCCGACGGCGTCGTAAGTGTACGTGACCTGGCCGCGATCCGGATCATTGATGAAAAGGCGGCGTCCCAGCCCGTCGTAGCGCATGTACTTGACGTTGCCGCCGGCGTCCTCGACCTCCGCGAGCTGTGCCGGAAGGGCGTAGCGATAGCGGGTGATGAACGTTCCCGGGTCCGCCTCAGACAACGTCTCGATCTCGCGAACCTCCACCACGCGACCCAGCCCGTCGGAGTACGTTGTCACCGGGGTGTCGGCGTGCGAGCCGCCGGCGTTGTCCTCCGCGTCAAACAGTTGGACGGCAAGGGGCAGGTAAACGGTCGCTGAGCGGGCGCGAGTGCCCTGGGCGTCAGGCGGACTGAGCGTCTCGATGACTCGGCCGAGGGCGTCGTAGCGCGACGTCGTCGCGGGAGTTTCCGGAGGCGGGGCCGACCACGTGCCGCTGCCGCCCGCATAAGGCATGAAGGCTTGGCGCGGAAGTCCGCGCGGGTTGTACAACGTCACGTCGCGCATGACCGGTCCGCCGGTTTCGAACGTTCCGAGGGGGCGCCCGAGACCGTCAAAGAAGGCGCGCACCGAGACGTTCGGGGCGCCGCCGACGTTGTCGCGCAGGACGGTGCGGATCGAGCTGATCGGGGCGGCAAGCTCGTAAATGTAGCGGCGCGTCGGTCTCCCGCCGCTGTCGCCGGGGCGGAGTTCGTCCACCAGGCGCCCGAAAACGTCGAACGTGAACCGCGTGATCTGTCCGTTGAAGTCGGTGAGCGACTTGACGACGCCGAACCGGCGATCGTATTCGGCGTCGATCGTCAGATCAGGCTCGCCCTCGCCCACGACGATCGTCTCCCGGACCGGAAAAACCGGGAAATCCGCGTCGTAGACGATGCGGCGGTCGTTCTCGTCGGCGTCGCGGATGACGACGGGGTTTCCGAAGGCGTCCGCCTCCTGCCGGAACGTGTCCACCACGCCCTCAGGGTCGCGCGGGTCGCCGACGGCGAAAGATCGCTCGGTCAGCGGGGGGACCGGGCCGCCGGAGACGAGGGCCTGTGTCCGGTGCAGAATGCCGCGCACGCCGACCTCCCCGAGCGGCAGGCCGACGAAGGGCGCGCCGTCGTAGAAGTTGCGCGTCTCGCTGACGAACGCGCCTCCGGGACCGCCCGCCGACTGCACGACCCGGCTGACGCGATCGACGATCCACGCCGGTTCGTTGAGGGCGTGCTCGAACGCCGTGTAAAGGTCATCGTCCGGGTTGGCGAGGTCGCCTTCGTTCCTCTCAAACAGCGCGTTGCCCAGCGCCGAAAGATCCGCGCGGGAGCGGATTGTCCGGCTCGGGGCGCGCCCTTGTTCGATGAGAACGCGATCCGTCACCGTCTGCACGGCCTGCCGGACGGTGCGGTCGTAGGCGTCCGCGGCGCGGTAGCCGTCGCCCAGCAGATCGACGAGCGCGCCGCCGTCGGCGCGGCACAAGTCGCGTGTGATCCACGTGGAAAGCGTCCGCTCGAACACGTGGGCGTCGTCGGCGAACGCGCCGTCGCGCAGCGGGTCGTCGGGCAGGGCCGTGCTTTCACTCCAGAGCAGGACGCCCTTGAGCGGCTCTTCCTCGCGGCCCGTCCAGAGGTCGCCCTCCTCATCCGTCTCGCCGTCGCCATCGTTGTCGACGCCGTCCGGCGCGCCGGTGTGAAACGCATGACGCAGCACCTGCGTGGGCGCATCCGACCCGCCGAAGCGCTCGTCGCCGAGGTTGATCTGCTTGACGAACGCGAAGCCGCGGAACTGATGCTCGATCGGATCATAATACGCGTCGCGGTAGACGAAGCGCGTGACGTATTCATCTCCGTCAGGGCCTTCGTCGGGAAAACCGTCGATATCCAGTCCGATCGCGGCGCGCGTCTCGGCAACGACGTGAACCGGGAAGGGCGCGTTCGTGGTCCACGGGTTTCCCGCGAGACGGGCCTCGACGGCCAGGTCGCAGGTCGTGCGGTAGGCGACGCGCGTCTTCCGGCCGTAACCGTTGTCAATGAGCGTCAGCAGATTCGCGTGCGAGGTTCCGCCGATGAGTTCACCCAGATCGACGCACATCAGCCGCGAGGACGGCAACGACGAGTCCGCGTAGATCAGGTCCGTCGTCCCGTTGCCGTTCAGGTCCGCCCAATGCGCCGTCGCCTCCGGCGTGACCGGAAGGTCGATCACCACGCGGGAGGCGTCCAGCCGGTCGTCGCCCAGGTTCTGCCAGAACCAGAGCTCGTCGCCGCGGGCGCGCTCGACGACGAGATCAGCCAACCCGTCGCCGCTGATGTCTACCAGTCGAGCGCGTTCCAGGTTGCCGCCCGGACGGTCATCCAGACCGCGGTCCGGAAGGAGCATCTCGCGCCGAGCCCCGAAGCGGGCGTAACCGCTGCCCGGCCACCAGAGGACGCTGAAGGACGTGATTCTCGCTACGTCGGGCACGCGATCGCCGTTGATATCGACGAGGAACACGCCGGGGTCGGAAAACTCGACCGGGCGCGATCCGTCGCGCGGGGCGTCCGTCACGATCGGGCCGTTGTAAGTTCCGTCGCCTTGGTTGTACCACGCCAGCAGCGCACCGTTGTCGCTTTGCAGCACGTCGATCCGCTTGTTGAAGCTTAGATCGGCGGTGCGGACGTTACGGTTGCCGATGCCGAACGGCGCGGGGGGCGGTCGATGACCGGACGACATGCGCCGCCCCGTCCCCCAGCCCGCGCGGCCTGTCGCTGCGAAATACTCAACCTCGTCATCCGACCCGGCGGTGACCAGATCAGCCACGCCGTCGCCGGTCATGTCCGCCAGATGCACCTTCGGCGAAGCCAGATCGTACGACAGCGCCCGCTGCTCCTGCGCCTCGACAGGGATCGGTCCCTCGAACTGAATCCACGCGGCGTCGCCTTCGCGGCGCAATCCGCGGTTGAGAAAACCCGCGTGCCCCGTCCCGGTCACCAGCAGGTCCGGCAAGCCGTCCGCGTCGAGGTCGGTCAACTCGGTGTGCTCGCCGTCGAGCGCCTCCGGCGGCTCACCGCGGCTCTCAATGACCGCGCCGGCCGCGGAGATCGGCGCGGATCCGTCTCCGGGCCGGAACGCGCTGTAATCGAACGTCGTGGGAGGCAGCGCGCTGACGCCGTCGGCGCCGATCGTCGTGATCCGGCCCAGCAGCGACCCCTGCGGATGCGCCGCGTACGCCAGGGTGTAACGCCGGATCAACTCCCCGTCATAAGAAACATCAACCCGAGCGAGCCGCTTCGACGTGCGCACCGGGAAACCGGGCCGGTAATCCACGAAAGCATCCGGCCGGTCCTCATAAGACAGTTGCACTCGGTAGCTGTGCGCCCAGGGCGGCGCGCCCGGCGCATACTCGATTTCGCTGAGGTAGATCCGCCGGTCGTTCGCGTTCGGCAGGACGTAGCGGTACTCCACGACATTGCCGTGCGGGTCGGTCTGGCGCTCGAGGCGCCAGGCGTAGACCTGTGTCCCGTCGGCGCTGGTCAACCGCCCCTGCGGCGTGACGCCGAACTCAAGACGCACGCCGTCCTTCGTATGCGCCTCCCAGTGCGACCCCGTGAAGCGGTAGCGAACGTAAAGCCGCTCAATCTTCGCCAGCCAGTACCCGTTCTGAAGCGGAACCAGTTCCTCGCCGTCCATCCCCAGGAAGCGGTCCGGAACGTCTTCACCGTCGGGCGACTGTCCGTAACGCGGCAGACCCTCGTCCACCTGACGCCGCACGCTCCCAGGCTCGAACGACCAGCCCACGCCGGCCTCGCCGAAGCCGTCGCCGCCGTCGTAGCGCAGGGTCAGCGTCGGCGTCAATCCCGCGACGCCGCGGGGAAGCATCAACGCGACGGAATGCTGCGCCGTCCCCGAATTGAGCACCGGTTGAAAGGCGTCGCCCAGCCCCTCAAGAGAACCGGGACCGGCGGGGCGGGAGATCGCCTGCGCGGCCACGCCGCTTTTGTCCGTCGGGGTTGCGACGGTGCTCGGCGCCAGCACAGCGGAACAAGCCAGCATCAACACGATCAGGCTGCGCGACATGATTGCGGTCTCCGGCGCGGGGCGCGACACGATCAGGGACAGGCGTAATCCTTCGTCTTGACGGCGCCGCAGCCCCACGCCGCCGTCGCGGTTCCGCTTTCGCCGGGCGCGCGGTCCTTGAACTTCTCTTTCGCTTTGCCGCGGTTGTTCAACGCGCCGGACCTGGTGTCGCCCGTCGTCAGGTCGATCTGGTAAGCGTCGCCCGGCATGCCGCGCACCAGCTTGACCGTCAACGTGATCTTCCCGCGCTTCTCGACGCACTTCGCGGCGCCGATCTTCTCGTCGCCCGTGCAACCCGAACTGGCGGACAGATCCCGCGCCTCGATCGCACCGGGCTGCGTCAGCGGGTACGTTCCGGCGTCGAGTTCCGCGCCGTCCCGCGTCCGGATCAGAAGCATCGCCGTCTGACCGATCACGCCGGCGTCATCGCTTTGAGGCCGGCCGTCGGCGAGCGACTCCAGGCGCATGCGCAGCACGTAGTTGTCCCCGGCGTCGGCGAGGTCGCCCATGTGATAGGCGCCGATCGGATCGCGCACGCCCTCGACCCGGGCCAGGATCGTCACGTCGTCGCCCGCCCGGACCTGCACGCCGTTGATGAACGCCCGCCCGTGCAGCGTCGCCGGCGGCTCAGGAATGCCCGCGACTGCCGCAAGCCCCAGACCCGCCCCCGCGAAGAGCGCGGCGCGAACCCCGGCCGGGAAAGATGTCGTCCGCACGTCAGCACCCCTTCCGGAACACGCGCCGCGACCGCAACAGCCCCAGCCCGGCGAGCATCATCGCGAAGTTGGAGAAGCCCAGCGCCCCGCACAACCCGCCGCCGGCGCCGCATCCTTGCGACAACCCGCGCCCCGCGGTGCGTCCGTCCTCCAGCGCGCTCGAGGAAACGCGCAGGTCAACTCGCGCGGCCTGCCCGCTCGACGGCAGCGCCGCCTCGGCCGCGAAAACCTCGACGCCCCCGGTCGGCTGCACATAAAGCCGCACGTTGTGTCCGGAAGCCGCGGAGGACGCGCTCGGCGTCGTCCCGTCATCGGCGAACGCCTGCGCCACGTGAAGCACGTAACGCGTACCGGTCGCGGGAACGTCGCCGAGGCGGTAAGCCGCCAGCGGTTCGGTGAACCCCTCCGCACGAACGACGACGCCAAGTCCCGAGTCGACCCCGGCGGGCTCGCCGTCAACGTAAACCTGTCCGAAGATGATCGCATCCGGGCGGGGAATCTCTCCCAGCGCGACAACCGGCGAAATGATCAGCAGGCCCACCGTCAATCCTTGTTTTCGCATTGCAACAACCTCCGAATCCTCACGAGGGCATCCGCCCTGCGCCGCGTCGTGTCCTGGCGCGCCGGTCGGACCCGCCGGTCCTTAATTCCCCGGGAAACTCCCGCTGTATCCGTATAACTCGAGGGTCAGCTTGATGTCCCGGACGCCGTTGCCGAACTCGCCGTTGATGAGCAGGTCGATCCCGGTCTCGGGGTCTTCACCCAGAAGCTGCGAACCCGGGATGATCAGGTACCACTGCGAGTTCCAGATGGATCGACCCGTCAGTCGGTGACTCAGATCACACGCTGACTCCGTCAGCGGACAGGCCGTCACCGTCGGTATGCGCCGTCGATGCACCATCGACGCCGCCCCGCCGGTCAACGTGTCCCACGGCATCCAGTCCGGCGCGTGCAGATCGCTCTGACTGATCGGGAAGGGCACGGGCATCATCTGATCCAGCACCGCCCACTGCCGCAGCGACCCGTCCGTCGGGACGCGCATGATGTCCGCGCCCGCCGGAACGAGATACACATGCACCTCGCGGTTCAGCGGCGGCGACGCGTAAGACTGACTCAATCCGACGTTGAATGACTGAATCTTGATCGCGAACCGGTCGGGCGGAAGGATCTCGTCGCCGCTGGAGTTATGCCCGAAGAGATTCAACCCGGACGCCAGCGTCGTGCTGAAAGGAATCACGATGCCCGGCTCGGGCGTCTGCGCCGGCAGCAGCGGCTGGCAGAACTGGCGGTACACCGGAAGTTCGTTGATGTCCGCCACGACGTGGCGGGTCAGCGTCTGACGCCACGCTCCGTCGTAGGCCGTCGTGTTCGGCAGGCGGAAAAGCTCCCACCGCAGGCTGAACGTGCGCTGGAAGGCGTCGCGGTTCGACAACCCCAGCTCGCGACGCAGCACCTCGAAGTTCGCCTGCATCTCCGCCAGCTTCCCTGCCAGGCCGTTGCCCACGTAAGGCTGACCGCCCTCGATCACGCCGAGACTGCGCTCCCGCGCAATGTCGTCGAGGAAGCGCTGTCCGCCCATCGCGTCGCCGCCCAGAAGGTTCGTCTCGTAATCGTACGCCTTCCCCGCCAGCAGCACGTACCGCGCGGCCAGATCAAACTGAGACCGGTACTTCTGAAGGGCGTCATTGCGGAACACACGGAACGCCAGGTCGCGGTAGCGGTACTGCGTGACCTGATCCGCCGTCCGCCCCCGGAACGCCGTCCGCTGCTCGAGCAGGCGCACCCCGCGCCCCACCGCCGACTGATACCGCCCCGTCGCCTGCCGGATCGCGTCCTGAAGCGTGTACAACTCGACGCGAAGCACCGACAGCTCCCGCAGCATCTGCTTCAGCAGGACAACCTGCTGATGCTCCTGATACGCATCCTCGATGCCCGCGATCGCGATCTGCATCTCCTGCGGAAGCAGTTGCTGCTCGCGCAGGTAACCGTCGATCTTGCCTTCCTCGTTCTTCGCCTGATCCTGAAGATACTCCGCCGCGAGATTGCCGCCCTGGAGGACCGCGGCCCGCGCCAGCGACGTGAGGTCGCCGCCCGCCGCAAGCCCCGCGATGAGCATCTTCGGGATCGCCTCGACCACCGCGTTGATCGAGAACTTCGTGATCTCCGCGGCGAGGCGGAAGTCCCGCGCCTTCCCGCGGGCCTCGTCCATCATCTGCCAGAGTTCCTTGTGACGGCCGAGGCTGCCCTGCATGACCGACAGGCTCGACTCGTTGACGTTGAACAAGTGCTGCAGAAGCCGTCCCTGATCCTCGATGTTCTCGATCTGCCGCTCGAAACGCTCGACGGTCTGGAGGTAACGACCCAGGGCCTGAAGGATCTCACCCCGCGCCACCTGAATCTCGCCCGGCTCGGGACGGTCCCCCCAGCCTTCCGGTTTGACCAGCCCCAGCCCGTCCGAGTCCACGAGAAACTGAAGCGGATATTCCGCCAGCCCTTCCAGTTGATCGCCCGCGTCCCCGAGGATCGAGAAGTCCGGCCTCTCGAACACGACCAGCAAGGTGTGCGTCTTGCCGCGTTGCGTCCGCGTGTGATCGTCGCCCGTGAGGACGGCCGACTCGTCGGTGTAGTCGAAGTGGAAGATGTCCGGACCGTCGTACCCGTCCGGGTACGCGCCGCCTACGCCGATGTCCTCCGAATAAGGACGCCCGAAGACCTCGATCAGTCTCGCCTTGTAATCCAACTCCGACTGCTCGACGAGATCCTCGAAGTCGCCCAGGCTGTCCTGCATCGTTCGCAGACGCTGCGTGCTCTCGTTCGCGTAGTCGAACGCCGTCGCCGCGTTGTTCAGCGCCACCAGCGCCGACTGCGACCACTGATCGAAGTGCGTCACGCCCTCGGCCACGTCGCCCGGATCCAGCGAGAAAGGAACGACGTTCGCCGCCAGCCCCAGCGGGTTCAGTCCCGCGTCCGCCTGATCGAGGACGCCCTGAATCTCGCCGTAAGACGCCGCGATCTCGCGCAGCTCGCGCACCGTCGTCCGGTCGATCTTCTGAATCCCCTCGTGAACCGTGTCCTCCGAAGGCAGCAGCGCGTTGGCGACGATCCAGTCCAGGTACGCGCCCTGCCCGGCCCGCCGCCCCCAGTCCGCCAGACCCCACGCCCGTGACGCATCATGCCGATCCGGGTAACCCTCCTGCGCGTCGATCGGATCGGACGACGCCAGCCGGCGGAACGTCAGCGACGTGAGCGCCGCCCCCGTCCGCGCCCGCGCCGCCGCCGCCGCCGCGAGCTTCCGCTCGTACATGAACCCGACCGGAACCGGCTGCCCGTGGACCAGAACGTCCTCCGTCGTCACGATCCAGTCGAAGATCGGGTGCGTCAGCAGAACGTAGAACTTCCGCGTCGCCGTCAGGTAGTACCCCCAGGCGTCGCCGTGACCCTGCGGATACGTCCGCACGGCCTGCTCAATATCGAGCATCTGATAATTGTTCGCGTACGCGACCTGACCGTTGCCGCTGGTGAAGTTCCAGGGCAGGCGGTTGTCCACCGTCGCGATCATCACGCCGTCGGCGTCGTAATCCGGATCGCGCGTCTGACTGCGACCTCGAAGCAGCGCCAGCTCCTCCTCCAACAGCGAGGCGACCTGCTCCTCGAAGCAGAACACCGCGTGAGGATCGTAGCTGGCCGGCTCGAGGTTCTGATCGGCGAACGTCCCCACCGTCGGATCCATCGCGTCCGCGAACGCCTCGTTCCCGAGGAGCATATTGAGTTCGGAAATCTTCCCGCTGACCAGCAGCAGCGCCTGCGTCACGCCGTCGGTGGTCAGACCCTGGTCGATGCTGAACGAACGCGCCCGCCGCAGGACCGTCTCGTAAAGCTCGATCAGCCCCACGCTGTCGATGTTGTCGGGCGTGCAATTCAGCGGCACGGGGTCGACGAAGCGCTTGCCGGCCTGACGGATCATGTCCACGTAGGTCGCGGCGTCATTGAGGTGGAATTCCTCCACCCGCTGGTCAAAGGCGTTCAAGCCGCGGATCACGCGCTTGATCCAGCCTTCCGCCAGTTGGACCGACGTCCACGGGCTGATCTGCGTGTTCTGCCCGCCGAGAGGGTCCGCCCAGTCGTCATACGGACCGCCCTGGTCCTCGTTGCAGTCGCCGGTCTCGCGGCAGTTGCAACCGGGATATCCGCGGTACCGCACGCGCCAGTACGTGTCCTGAAGCGTGAAGAGCGACGCCCCCTCGATCAGAACCTCGCGCAACCCCGCGCCGCTCTCATACCCGCTCGGGGGGTTGTAATCATTCCACGTCGCCAGTTCCGGCGCAGTCGAGTCGTAATCCAGCGACCACTGCCACTGATAATAAAGCATTTCGGGTTCGCCGCCCGCGTCGCCGGAGAACTGAAGAATCAGCTTCTCGCTGAGCGGACACTTCGGCTGCACGATGTTGATCCGCCCCTGATCCGGCGGACACTCAACGCGCCAGACCTCGACGCTGACGGGCAGCCCCGCGTCCACGCACTCCTGATCGTTCTGGAACGCGAACGTGACCCAGCCTTCGGAGACGTTCTCGTGCGCCAGGGAGATGAACTTGCTCGCGCCGGCGTTGACGAACCCCGGAGCAAGCTGCTCACGCGACAAAGCGTGAAGTTCGTTCACGGCGTCGCACCAGTTGTTGACGCTCTCGCAGTTCGCGTCCAGGAGCAGCAGGAATTCCCGATCCCGCTCCGTCATCACGCCGCGGAAGACGATCCGGCTTTCCGCGAAGTCGTAGAACACGCGATCCGGCCACTCTCCTCCGCCGCCGATCTCGCCGGAATACAGGTGCGGCGGAAGCGCGAGCAGATCCACGTCCAGGAAGGGGTAATCCACGCCCACCTCGCGCCGCGGATCCAGCACCCGCACCGCCGGCGTGTCCGACCGGATCCACGTCGAGTCGTGCAGAATCTCGATCGCCCCGCACTGCCCGCTCTGATCAAGGCTCGCCCCGACGTGACGCAGCGGCGCGCAGGGGAAATCCTCCGGATACGTGCAATCCGGCTCGCCGTTCTGATCGAGATCCTTGCCGTCGATCGGAGGCCAGCTCGGGTCGTACGCCACCGGCCAGGGATCCACGCCGTTCCCGCCGAACCCGCCCGGACCCCACGTCAACCACGGCTGGCAACCGTAGTCCGCCGCCCAGTTCTCCCAGAGGAAGATTTCCGCGACGCTGTTCTGCGACTGACCGTCATCCGTCGTGTCTTCGATCGCCCAGATGCCGCCCTTGCGGTCCACCCACAGCGCTTCCCCCGTCACCGGTTCCACGTAGGTCAGCGGTTGCGGCGGGCTTTGATCGTCCTTGCACACCGCCGCGCCGAAGTTCACCGGGAACAACGGATCGATCGGCAGGCCCGCGACGACGTTGAAGTCGATCTCGCAGACGCAGTCCTTGTCGCTGTCGCAGTCGTCCCCCTCGCTCCACCCGCCGAAGCACTTGCCGTCGTCGCCGCACCCGCACTCGGTGTCGAGCGCGCGGTAGTCCGTGTAATAAAAATCATCCTGACCCGACTCGGCGAGCACGCTGTGTACGCCCATCTTCCAGCGCGACTCCGGATGATCCGGGTGCGGATACTGCACCAGCACCCACGGATGCCCCGTCTGCACGCGCCAGGGGTTGTCGTTCCGCACCGCCCAGACCCGCAGCTTTCCGCCCACCGGCAGCAGGATCGCGTGCTCGTCGTTCGGGTTCCAGCCCGGCGTCGAGGACTCGCCGTGCCCGCTCTGGGCGTCGAACGAGCCGACGTTGTAAACGCGAGACCCCGGCGGATATCCGTCCGGATCATCCGGGTATCCGTCCGCGCCGCGCCGCGACGCGATCACGATCCGGCCGTCGTCGCGCAGGTAATCCGCGTCGAACGTGACCACCTTGTTCGGCCAGAACAGACCGTCCACGTAGGCGCTCTCGCGCATCCACCACGCCTCAAGCAGCCCGTGCTCCGCGGACGTGTTCACCGGGAAGATCTGCCCGGTTTGAGAGAGAATCTCTGCGGCATGCGGACTGTCCGTCTGATTCCGGCGGAGATAAAGGAACCCGAAGGGGTAGGTCCGCGCCTCATCGTCGAAGTAGTCGTCGCAGTCGCCCGAACATCCGCAGTGGTTGCCGACGCAGTCAAGCTGCGTCCCGATCGGCCAGGCGACCGCCGCATCCTGCGCCGCCAGCACCTTCGGATGCGTGCGATCGTACGACTCGATCACCTCGAAGAAGACCTCGTCGCCGCAGTTGGACACTTCATCAGGCTGACGATCCACCCGAAGCACCGTGTAACCCGGCTTGCGCGCGGCGAAGAACCCGTTGGTGAAGTGCGCCAGCGGCGGCTCGCCGCCCGTGAATCCCTGCTGATACAGGATCTCGGCGCTGCAGTAGAGGTCCGCCTGCCGCAGATCGACGAGCGAACCCGCCGGAATCTCGCCGCGCTCCGCCGCGACGTCGATCACATGAAGTTGCGGATCGAGCGGCCAGTCCGTCGTGTACCGCAGCACCGCCGACGGCCAGCAGTTCGCGATCCCCGTCTCCTCGTACCAGCCCACAAGGAAGGCGAACGAGTCCGACTCGGGCCGGATCGGGTAAAGCTCCAGCGCCTTGCGGGCGTGCTGCCACGCCACCGGAACGCCCTCGCGCAGGTGATTGCGGATCACCACCGCCCGACAGTAGTCGCCCGGACTGGTCGGCGTGCTGACCTTGCGCCCGATCGGAATCGCGCCGTTGCTGAGCGGACCGTCGTACTTCGTCGCGCCCTCACTTGTCACGGTCAGCACTTCCAGTCCGACCAGCGGCCCGCCGCGATATCGGTCATACCGCAGCACCACCATCCCGTCCGGACAGTCGGCCGACACCTGCACCTGCCCGCTCGGAAGAATCATCACGTCCGGTTCCTGCGGCGGGTCGTTCTCGTCCTCCGGGATGTTCTCGCGGATCAGTCCGTTGTACTGCACCGACACGTGATACAGTTGATTCAGCGTGACGCCGGCCTCGGGGTAAGCCTTGTAAAACCTGACTCCGGCCACCGGATACCCCCGGACCGCGCCGTCCGCGTCTTCACGCACGCACTTGCCGACCCGGTAGGTCGCGGCGCGTTCGAGATAGACGTGATCGTTCGGGTTCTCCTTGTACTTCCAGTTGATCGTGACCGTCGTTCCGGCTTGTGCGGCGAAGATCGCCTGGCGCACACAGTCGCCGCCGGCGTCCGTGACGCAGTCGTGATAAAACGCGGCCGTGGCGGGCGCGACGCCTCCGCTCTCCACCGTCGCCGGAAGGTCCACTTTGGACGCGATGTCCGCCGGCGGCGGAAGCTCGTCGCCCACGCAATACGGAAACAGTTCATACGGCCCGAGGTCCACGATGCCGTCGGCCTCGCCGTCGTCGCGTCCGGTGTCGTCCACTTCTTCGTTGTCGATGAACCGCGGGCTGCCGTCGAGATCCAGCGGAAGGTTCTCGCGCGTGTCGCCGTCCCCGTCGAGATCCCAGAGGTCGTCCCAGACCGCGACGTTGTCGCCCGCGTCCGTGCAGGGGGAATCCGAGCGCAGACGGTAGTCATTCAGCCTCCAGTCCCGCCCCGGAACCACGTCGGCGAAGCGCGGATCGACGTCGAGGTTTCCCTCTCCGCTGAATCCGCCCATCACATCGGAATACGTGATGGACAGTTCGCTTTCAAAGTCGGTCACGACGGGCGCCGGGCCGTTATTCCAGAGAATGCTGCTCGTGAACGAAAGATCGGTCGAATTCCACGCAAACAGGGCTCCGCCGTCTCCGGATGCAAGGTTGTCCGCGATCGTGCAGTTCGTCGCGTAGACGCCGTTGCAGAGGTTCGCGCCGATCGCCCCGCCCTCCGCGGCTGCGTTCCCGACGATCAGACAGTTGGCGAGGATGACGCGGCCCGACCGGCAGTACACGCCGCCGCCCTGCGTGCCCGCGACGTTCTCCGCGATGACGCAGTTGACGAATGACGGCAGTCCGGTCTCGATGAGAATGCCGCCGCCCGAGCCGAGACTTGCGACAGGCTCCTCGCCGCGGATCAGATATCCGTACCAGCCCGGCGGGTTGCCCGTCGTGTTGTAAACGAACAACGACACGTTGGCGAAACCGACGCCGTGCGCCGCCGGAGCGTTGAAGTCGATCTCGTCGGTGCCGATCAAATTGCCGGCAAGGTCATGAATGAAGACCTGTCGCCCGCCGGCCTCCGTCGTGATCAGATGCCGCGACGCCGGATTGTATCCGATCGTGTACGCCGTCAGCGGCGGCGTGTTCTGCAGCGTGAACGTGCGCACCAGCGTGCCGTCCGTGCGCCGGACGACGTAAACCACGTTGTCCGATCCGCGGGCGTAGAAAACATTGTTCGCCGAGTCATACGCCGGGGCGCTTTCAATGTGCGGAAGCCCCGGTAGCGAGGCGAGAATCTGCCCGCCCGTGCATGTCAGCCGCCCGTTTGTGCTCGTATTCATCGATCGCAGACCTCGGTTCGTCCCCCCGTCGCGGGCGCCGAGCGTCACCACCTCCAGCACCGACGTGTTCGGATTGTAGTTCCACCCGCGCGGCTCGATCGTCAGGCTTGAACAGTCGCGGGCTCCGGAGCCCGACGAGTCATACGAATACGCATAACGGATCGAGGCATCCGGCCAGATCGAGCCGTAATACCGCTGACGGGCCGTGTGCCAGGCGATCGTCGTCCCGCTGTAAGTCCCCGAAAGCGTCGCCAGCGTCAGCCCGCGCGGCGCGGTCGGCGGGTCGGTGTACGTCGTGCGGTTCTCCGCGATCACGCAGTCGATGAACACCGGGTTGCCGCCGCGCACCACGACGCCCCCCCCCCAGATCTCGGCTTCGTTGCCGGTAATGACGCAACGCTCGAAGCGCGCGTTGCTGCTCAGCAGGCGCACGCCGCCGCCCTCGAACGCATAAGGGTTGTCGCGGATGATGCAGTCGCGGATCGTCGGACTCGCGCCGTTGCAGAGAACGCCCGCGCCGCCCTCCGCGTGAATGAGCGAGAAGCCCTCCAGCACGGACTCCGCGCCTTCGCCGGAGTCGAACCGCGCGCCGGTTGACGTGCCGAATTCGCAGTCGATGATCGTGACCTCCGGACCGTTAAGCGACCGGACCGTGATCTTCTTTCCGTTGAAGTCGAGATTACCGTCGTCGGGGTACACTCCGTCGAGCACGAGGACCGTGTCGCCGTCGGCTGCGGCGTTGATGCCCATCTGAATCTCGCAGAAGGGCCGCTCGGGCGTGCCGAGCTGGTTCCCGCTGCGGCAGTCGTCGTCCACGTACCAGGTGGTCTGGCCTGAAGCGGTCGCCGCCGCAAGACTCAACCCCGCGACGAGGATCCCCGCTGCACGATGCCGGATGTGCGTCGATCGCATGTTTCTTGCCTTCCCATCTCCGCGCGGCGAAGCGCCGCCGGTTACCGCAGGCCGGTGTTGCAACCGGCCGTCTGAATTTCATTCAACGCGGCGAGATGCCCGCGCTTCCCTGACATTCCCGCCCGCCCTGATTCCGGGGTCACGAACCGCACAAACGCGGAAGGTTGCTCACCCGGCGCAGCTCGAACCGCCCCGCGACTTCAAGAACAATCCGGCCGTTCGGATCGGACGGATCGAGGATCAGCACCGTCTCGGCGTAGTCGCCGGACAGCCAGGTCACGCCCCAGTTCGGATCGCCGCCGCCGTCGTCGTCAAACGTCAGCGTCGGCGTGCGCTCGACGTCCCACCCCACGCCGTGGATCGGGTTGTAAGCGTGCCGGAAAGGGTTCACGGCGTCGTTCGCGTCCACGACGATCGGCGCGGCGGTCGTCAGCGCCGCGTCAAAGTCGCCCGTCAGCGCGATCGTTCCGTCGAACGAGAAGTTGGCCGAACTGATCCGCGGGCTCACTTGCTCCGCATCGAGCAGTTCGGGACATTCCGACGTCACCAGCGCGTATTCCTGCGCGTCGCGCTGGTACGCCAGCACCACGTCCCGCAGCAGGCGATATCCGGTCGAACTGCGATGAATGATGACTCTGAAGTCGAAAGCCGAACCCGTCGGGGTCGGGTTCGGCTCGCCCGTGGTCAGGGAGCGGACGTGCGTGACGCTGACGTTGCCCACCCAGAGCCCGTTCTGATCGTCGCCGCGGGTTCCGACCGGAATGTAACGGACAAAACCGGCGCCGTCGGAGACCGACAGGACTCCTCCCCGGCCGTCGCCGCCGCCGAGATCACGCAAGTCGTCGCCGCGCACCGCGAGGCGCAGGGTGCGCCCGGCGCCGGTTTCATCGCGCCCGGACAGATCCAGTGAAAGTCGTTCGAGGGGTCTCCAGAGCGGCGTTCCGTCCGGCTGCGTCTCTCGCCAGACGAGAGGAGTCGTCCCCCCTCCCGACGAGGCGCCGCCGGACGAAATCCCGACGGGCGCGACTTGCGCGCGCACGGATCCGCCGGTGAGGTTCTCAAGAACGAGGGCATGCTGCGTCGCCGCCCCCGAAAACTCAATGCCCCTCAGTGAAGCCGCGTCAATGCGGATCGGACCGTCGTACACGGCATTGCGCTTCGACTCGACCCAGTACGCTCGTCCCGCGGCAATCCTCGACGTGGTGGGGTCTTCGACCCGGCGCAGCGACCCGTCCGGTTTCAACTCGAAGATCGACGCGTCGGCGTGTGCCGGGGATCCGGAAAGGAACGCGGCAAAGGCGGGAGCGGCGCCGGCGTCGCGCGTCACGTGAAATCCCGCAAGGTTGAACCCCTGTCGCCACGAAGTGCGGGCGGAGGTGGGAATTCCGCGCAGCGTCACCGTCGCGGCGTCGGCGGCCTCAATCAGGTACGCCCGCCCGCCGCGGAGCGTCCGCAAGGCGCCGATCACATGCGCGGGGTTCTCCGGCGGATACCAGACCTGCCAGGCAACCGGCGTCGTGATCGGGCAACCGACTTCGCCCTCGTCAGGGCAATCCGCTGCCGGCCCCATCGAAAGCGTCGGTTCGTTCAACCAGATCGACCGGACGGGCGCCCCGGCGAACACGACCGATATCTCATCGGGTTCGGGTTCAACCTCAAGGAATACCGCGTTCCAGCCGGGCTGAAGCGAAACGGATTGCTCAAGAATCTGTGCCTGAGCCTGCATCCCCGCGAGGAACGCAAGGGTGGCCCCGGGAAACACCAGGCGGCTTCGGCGAACGATCGAACGTTGATCCGGCATTGTCCTGCTCCTCCGCGTCTTTCGGCGCATCGACGGCTGACCGCCTGACATCCGGGGTTGAAGCCCGAGCGATCCCCGACCGACCTCCGCCGTCGGCGCGTCCGACCCATCACAGATTGACCGGGGCGGTGCCTCCGTCCGCGTGGCACAGAACATGCTTACCCTCTTTCCGAGCGTCGACCGGGGTCTCCCTCTTCCCCGGCGGAGGGTTGGACATGACCTCCCTTAAAGAGAGAGTCGAAGCGCGGCTGCGCGAAGATGTGTGCAAGGCGTGCATCTTCCGGACGGCGGCGGGGGAGTGCAGCCTCGAAGGTGTCCGAGACTGCCCGATCCTGACGCGCGTGGACACGATCATCGAGATAGTGCGCAACATCGACAGCCCGGACGTCGCGCCTTACGCCCAGGCCCTGCGCGGGGTCGTCTGCGCCAACTGCGAGCATCAGCGCGGGGACGGGACGTGCCGGCTGCGCGATCATCTCGACTGCGCGTTGGACGACTACTTCGCGTGGATCGTCAACATCGTGGACGAGGAGTTGGCCGCGACGGCGTGACCGCCTGTTGAGGCAGGCCTTGAAGCCGGGCGCGCTGGACCGCGCGCGGAAGCGGCCTTACTCTGCGGCCCGGGATCACGCCGGTCGGCTTCCGGGCGCCGCGTCCGGATCGGGCGCTCCCCGAGGCGATCCGGCTTTCGCGAGGCACACGATGTCAAAAACCTGTCCCGTAGCGCTGATCGGCCAGAAATTCATGGGCCGCGCGCACAGCAACGCGTACCTCAAGGCCGCGAAGTTCTTCGACCTTCCGCTTATCCCGGTCATGCACACGATCGCCGGGCGCGATCGAGCGGAGCTGGAGGCGTTCGCCGCGCGCTGGGGGTGGGCGCGCTGCACGACGCGCTGGCGGGAACTGGCGGACGACGCGGACATCCGGCTGGTCGACGTCGGCACGCCCAACGACGTTCATGCGGAACCGTCGATCGCGATGCTGGAGGCGGGCAAGCACGTCGCCTGTGAGAAGCCCCTCGCCGGGACGCTCGCCGACGCCCGGGCGATGCGCGATGCCGCGGCGAAGGCGAAGAAGTGTCGGACGTTTGTCTGGTACAACTACCGGCGCTGTCCGGCGGTGGCGTTCGCGCATCAGCTTGTGAGGGAGGGGCGGCTGGGCCGCATCCACCACGTCCGCGCGACGTACCTTCAGGACTGGGGCGGACCGGATACGCCGCTGCTGTGGCGCTTTCAGAAAAAACACGCCGGGTCCGGCGCTCACGGCGACCTCAATGCACATCTGGTGGACATGGCGCGGTTCATCACCGGCGACGAGATCATCGAGGTCTGCGGGGCGCTGTCCGAGACGTTCATCAAAGAGCGGTCGGTCCCGGCGGCCGGACCTTCGGGACAGATCGCCGCGGGTACGCGGGGCGGCGTCCGGAAGGGCAAGTCCGACGTGGACGACTGCGTGCTCTTTCTGGCGCGTTTCAAGAAGGGCGCCGCGGCGTCCTTCGAGGCGACGCGCCTGGCGACCGGCAATCAGAACGCCAACTCGATCGAGCTTAACGGCGACCGCGGATCGGTCCGCTTTCACTTCGAGGACATGAACCTGCTCTGGTTCTTCGACACGACGCGCGACCGCCGCGAACAGGGCTGGACGCGAATCATGTGTACCGCAGCCGGACAGCACCCTTATGCCGGAAACTGGTGGCCGGACGCACATGTCCTCGGGTACGAACACGGCTTCATCAACATGGTCGCGGACATGATGCGCGTGCTGGGGGGGCTGAAACCGATCGTCCCGCTCCCGGATTTCGCCGACGCGTACGAGACGCAGCGCGTGCTGGAGGCGGCGCTGGTTGCGGCTCGGGAGCGCTGCGCGGTCAAGCTCCGCGATATCCGGTAGTCGCGCAGGTCCGGCTGGGGATGCCTCCTGGCGCGTCGTTTCCGATAATCCGGCGTTCGCCCGACTTTTTCCGACAGCCGTCCGGACAGCGCGAGCATCCCGCGCTGGGGAACGTGCGTCTAACCGGTTGTGGGAGGATCCGGCTGGGAATGCATCCTCCGTCCGGCTGGGTTAAACTGCTGCTGCGGCGTGCGCGGGGCTTTGTCTCCAGAGCGCCGACGCCGAAGCAGCTTGCAAGGTTTATGTTGAGAAATCACTTATGAATCCGTCTCACAGGACTCGACCTCCGATGCGGTATTTTTCAGCGGCGATCACGGCGGTTTGTGCGTGGACGAGCCTTCCCGGGGCGTCGGGACAGGGGTTGGACGGTCCGCCCAAGGTGACGCCCACGCTGGCGGCGTCGGTCAAGGCGGTCTCTCCCGGGCAACCCTTCGAGGTCGCCGTGCAGCTTTCAGTGCAATCGGGGTGGCACATTTACTGGAGCAACCCCGGCGACAGCGGGATGCCGCCTGCGGTGAAGTGGACGCTGCCCGAGGGATTCTCCGCCGGACCGCTGAGGTTTCCCGTCCCGAGCGTACATGCGACCGATCTGGGCGGCACGAAGCTGGTCACGTACATCCACGAAGGCAAACCGGTGCTGCTTTGCACGATCACGCCGCCGGCGTCGATCACGAGCGAGCGCGTCCGGTTCGAGGCGGCGCTGGACTGGCTGGTCTGTCAGGAATCATGCATTCCGGAGCGTAAGACGGTTGCGATCGAATTGCCGGTGGCGGGAAGCGGCGCAGCCGTCGAGCCGGACAACGAGGCGCTCTTCCGGCAGGCGCGGGCGGCGCAACCGGCGACCTCAAGCTCGTATGTGACGATCAGAACTTCGGCGCCGGGGTTCGCCGCCGCGCCCGGGATGAAGTTCGACCTGCTCGTCGAAGTGGACATCAAGAAGGGGCATCACATCCAGTCTGATCGGCCGCTTCAGGCGGAGTTGATCGCCGCCCGGATGCTGCTGGACCGGACGGAAGGGCTGAAGATCGGATCGCCGCAGTTCCCCGCGGCGCATGAGCGCGACGTGCCGGGGCTGGGAAAAGTCAGCGAGTTCTCCGGCACGATGACGATCAAGGTTCCGTGCGAAGTGCGTTCGGCGCTGACCGGACCGGTGAGGATCGGGGGGCTGCTGACGTTTCAGGCGTGCGCGGACTCGGGGCAGTGCTTCGCGCCGGAGACGGTGGCGTTTGCGTGGAACTCCGCCGGCGGCGCGAGCGCGGCGGCGTCCGCCGCTTCGAGCGACGACGCCGGGACCGCGTCCGGCGCGACGAGCGCGCCCGCGCCATCGGTCTCCGCCGATCCTGAAACGCCCTCAATGAGCGCCTCGACGGGGGAGCGCGTCACTCCCGGAGGAACGACCGCGGACGCCGGAAAGATCCGCGGGCTCTGGAGTTACCTGCTTCTGGGCTTCGCCGGAGGCATGATCCTGAACGTGATGCCCTGCGTGCTGCCCGTCATTTCGATCAAGGTGCTCAGCTTCGTGC
The DNA here is from genome assembly GCA_022072505.1 of Phycisphaerae bacterium. Lineage (GTDB taxonomy): Bacteria > Planctomycetota > Phycisphaerae > UBA1845 > UBA1845 > JABWBH01. The sequence continues at coordinate 130,698 of JAJVHU010000010.1, read as the reverse complement.
AGCAGTCCGGAGAGGATCGCGGGCGGATCTTCCGCCTCGGGCTGGCGTTCTGCGCGGGCGTGATGGTCTGGTTCTGGGCGTTCGCGGCGATCACGCTGTTCTGGACCCCGCCGCTCCAGAACCCGACGGTGGTCATCGCGCTGACGACGATCATGTTCGTGTTCGGCCTGAGTCTTTTCGGCGTGTTCGAGATCAATCTGCCGGGCTTCGCGTCGCAGGCGGCGGGCGCGGCGGCTGAGAAGGAAGGATATGCCGGTGCGTTTCTGAAGGGTCTGCTGGCGACGCTGCTGGGCACGGCCTGCACGGCGCCGCTGCTGGCGACGGCGCTGGCGTGGACGTCGACGCAGCCGAGGACGAGCGCCTTTGCGGTTTTCACGGCTGCGGGGCTGGGGATGGCGCTGCCTTATTTCGTTCTGTCGGCGAACCCGGCGTGGATGAAGTTTCTGCCTCGCCCCGGCAACTGGATGATCACGTTCAAGCAATTGATGGGCTTCCTGCTGGTGGGCACGGCGGTCTGGCTGCTGATGACCGTGGCGGCGCAGCTCGGCGGTCCGGGCGTCGTGCAGACGGTGTCGTTTCTGACGTTTGCGGCGGCGGGATGCTGGATGATCGGGCGGATTCGCCACGGGTCGCCGGTGGGGCGGCAGCTTGCGACGTGGGTCGCGGCCCTTGCCCTCGCCGGCGGCGGGGCGTGGTTCAGTTTCGCGTACATGTACAGCGGCGACGTGGAGTGGCGCCCCTACCGGAAGGGGCTGGCCGAGGAACTTTCCGCGCAGGGGCACACCGTCCTCGTCGATTACACGGCGAGCTGGTGCTTAAGCTGCAAGTCGAACAAAGCCGTGGCGATCGAGGTGGATTCGACGGTCAAGTTGATGAACGCGCTGAACGTCGTTCCGATCATCGCGGATTACTCGAAGGAAGACGCGGACATGAAGGGCGATCTTCAGAAATTCGGCCGTCCGTCGGTCCCGCTGGTGCTCGTGTACACGCCCGGCAAGCCGGATGCGCCCGAGGTGCTGCCGGTCATCTTTTACGGGCCTGACGTCGTACAATCGGCGCTGCAGCGCGCCGGACCGTCGCAGACGACGTCCATCGCGGCGAAGACACGACAACCCTGACGGGCCGCCGGTCGCGACCGAGTTCATTCTTGTGGGAGAACACGTGCTGAACCGGATCAGCGCATTCCTTATCCTGCCGATCTTCGCTTGCGTCGCACAGGTGGAGCCTGGTGCCGGCGGCGCGAGCGTCGAGCCCGGCGCGGGCGGCGAGGACGGCGCGGGCGTCGAGGGCGCGGCGCGCCCCGCGCCGCATGTTCGCCTCGGGCTTCCGGCGGATCGTTTCCGCACGCACGCGACGGATCACTTCGTCGTGTCGCACGACACCACCCCGGAAGTTCTCCGCACGGTGCTGCACCGCCTGGACCGCGTGCATGCCCTGGCGCTGGAGTTCACGCGGGCGCGCGGGATTCTTCAACCGGGGACGGAGCAGGGCGTGCTGGACGTTCTGCTTTTTGACCGCTACGAGGATTACGTGCGGTTCGCGCGGCTGCGCGGCGAGGATGCCGCGGTCACCGGCGGCTTCTTTCACTGGCGCGACAACGCGGCGGTGTTCTTCAATACGACCTCGCGTCCGGACATCGTGGAGATCACGCGCCAGATCGAGTCCGCGCGGGAGCAGCTTCTGGCGCTGCGCCGGGAACGCGCGGGGGGCGAGGCGATCCGCGCGCTTCAGCGACAGGTCGCGATCTGGCAGACGCAGCGCGACGGGTTCATCGAGCAGGCGAACCGGGTGGCGCTGATGCACGAGGCGGCGCATCAGTGTCTTTTCAATTTCGGCGCGCACTCGCGGCACGACGTGAACCCGACGTGGCTGGTCGAGGGGCTGGCGTGCGTCTTCGAGGTTCCGCAGTCGCTCAGCGGCGGGCGGTTCACGCGCGTGAACGCGGACCGGCTGGCGGACGTGCGGGCGGCGCTGGGCGGAGCGGACGGGGGCGGCGGATCGGGTCCGGCGACGGGGGTCACGGGGGGGTTGGTTCCGCTGCGGGAGTTCGTCGCCCGGCGGACGCTGCTTTCCGACCGGTCTCGCTCGGACATCGTGACGCTTTATGCGCAGGCGTGGGCGCTGGTGCATTACCTTCAGGCGAAGCACGGCGAAGCGCTGGGGGCGTACGCCCGCTCGATCCGTGACCGCGACCCTCGACGCCCGCTCGGACCGGACGAGGAGATCGCGGCGTTTGAAGCGAACTTCGGGGCCCTGGATGCGGAGTTTGAGCGGGCGTGGATCGAGCACCTGCGGACGCTCAAGGCGAACTGACTCCCGCTCCCGCGTCGAGGGGAACTTCAACCCGCGCCCCGCGCGGTCAGCGTCTGATCACGCTGATATGCGTCCTCGTCGCCGGCGGACTGGTCTGGTTCGCAACGCCTCACGGCGCGGCCCTTCTCCCGGACTCGGTGCAATACGTCGCCGCGGCGCGCCGCCTCGCAACCGGGTTCGGACTTGAAGCGCCGAACGCCCGGGGAGACTGGTCCGCCCTGACGCGGTTTCCGCCCCTGTATCCCTGCGTTCTTGCCGGCGCCGCGAGTGTGACGGGCTTGGATCCGGTCGACGTCGCCCGCCCCCTGCAAGCGCTGATCAGTGCGCTCAATGTCTGGCTGGCGGCGCGACTGTTCCGGCGGGGTGACGCTCCCCGGTTCGCAGCGCCTGCCGCCGCGCTTCTAGCCTCTGTCGCGCCCGGCGTTTTGCGCATCAACACTCAGGCCCTTTCCGAGAGTTTGTTCCTCACCACGACGTTCCTGGCGATCGATCAGCTTCTGTCGTGGGGAGCGGAGCGCAGCCGTCGGGCGATCCTGCTTTGCGGAGCGGCCAGCGCGGCTGCGGTGCTGACGCGATATGCGGGCGCCTCGATCATCGCCTTTGCCGCCGTCGTGATCGCCGTCACGCCCCGCCGCGCGAACGAACCGCGCCGCGTGAACGACCTTGCGCTGTATCTTGTCACCTCGGCGGGGCCGCTGCTTGGCTGGCTTTTGCGCAACGCGCGGGTCACCGGCGATGCCGTCGCCCGGTCGTTCGCGGTTCATTCCCCCGGACGACGGGACTTCCAGCACGGTCTCTCAACGGTTGCCGGGTGGCTGTCGCCGTGGGAGCTTCCCGCGGCGGTGCTTCAGCCGGCGGCGCAGGGGATGCCGCTGATCCTGATGCTTGCGGGGCTGCTGATGATCCGCGCTCGGTCGCGGAAGCTTCCGCGAAACCCGGTGGAACATCGAACGCATCCGCCGCTGCGAACCACCCCGACGCTGCTGGGCTTCGCGGTGGCGTACCTCGCGTTCATCGTGGTCGCCAGGACTTTTGTCGACGCGGCTGTGCCTTTTGATGAGCGGTTGCTCCTGCCGCTGCTGGTCGTTGCGGGTCCGGTTGCGGCCGCCGGCGCGTGGGCGGCGGTCGTGCGGCGATCCGCGACGGTCCGTGTGTTGACGCGATCGGTCGTCATCGCCTGGCTGGCGTCGCTGGGCGTCCGGTCGTGGGCGTGGGCGAACGAGGTGCGCGGAACCGGTCAGGCGCTGGAAGCGGCGCACTGGCGCGATTCCGCGACGCTCGCCGTCGTGACAGCGCTGCCGGACGAATGTCGGATCGTCAGCAACGCCCCGGACGTTGTGTATTTGTGGACCGGAAAACCCGCGGCGCTTCTGCCCGCCCGCACGGACCCGATCACGGAAGAGGTCAATGCGGCGTTTGCGTCGGAACTCGACGAGTTGCAGCAAGGCGTCGCCGCGGGGCGCCTCACGGTCGCACACTTCAATGCGGTGACGTGGCGGTGGTATCTGCCCTCGGGGCCGCGGCTTCTGACGATCCTGAACGACGCGGCGTCCCCGCGGAAGACCGGCGACGGGTGGTTCGCCGGGTGCGGGGTCGAGGCGGTCGGGGTTGGCGGGGCGGGAGGGGCGTCGTCAGGCGGCTCTTGATTTCAGAATGATTTGAAAGTACAATATGCATGATCTGGAGGTTGCCGCATGACCGTCACGCGCACCGGGATCATCGACGCGGAAGCGCTCTTCATCCGCCGCTGGGGGGAGATGGCCGCCGGCTGGGGCATCAGCCGCACGATGGCCGAGATTCACGCGCTGCTGTACCTGGCGCCGCGCCCGCTTTGCATGGACGACATGATGGAGCGCCTCGCCATCTCCCGCGGCAACGCCAGCATGAACCTGCGTCAGCTCGTCAACTGGGGGCTGATTCAGCGCCTGCACCAGCGCGGCGACCGCAAGGAGTATTTCCAGGCCGAGACCGATGTCTGGCAGATGTTCGAGACGATCATCCGCGAGCGGAAGCGGCGCGAGATCGAGCCGATCCTGGACACGCTGGAGCGCTGTCGGACGCTGGTCGCGAAGGATCGCGCCGGGGCGGGAAAAGCCTCCGCGTCGGCGGAGTCGTACGAGCGCAGGTTTGCGGCGATCCTCGAGTTCTTCACCACGATGAACGCCGCGTTCGAGGCGATGTTCCGCCTCGGTCCGCGCGGGGTGTCCGTTGCGGCGAAGTTTCTTCAGGATCAGGGAAAGAAAGCATAAACCGCGCGGACGTCACCCCCAGTTCACGCCGGTGCTCAGGCGCCACTCCGCCTCTCGTGCGTCCATCAACGACCAGTGCATCAGCGTGACGCCTAACTGAAGCGCCAGCAACAGCAGCAGAACCGGCCTGACGGACCGGTCCGATGGCGCGTCCGCGCTCCGGAGGGTCGCGACATCCGTCTCGTTCGGCGACCCGAGGCGGTCCCTCAGCATCATCGACAGCGACACCGTCAGCAGCGTCAGGAAGGGCATCCACAACCGCGCGATTTCGTTGTTGTTGGCGAAGAAGTAGCAGTACATCAGGCACGGGGCCGCCGCCAGCATGATCCAGCGGCCCGCCGCCGCCGCGACGTCCGACATTTCGGTGGACGCGCCGGCGACGCAGCGCCGACCTCGATCCGCCGTCATGACGCGCATTGCGGTCGCCGCGAGCACCCAGAACGTCGGACCGGCAAAAAGCAGGAAGACCGGAAACCCGACGAACGTGTACCCCCCCTCGCGCAGATGCACCTGGATCTGCGGATAACGCAGCGTCACCGCCACGCATGTTCGCGGAAGATTCCACCCGGTCAGCGCGTACAACGCGGCGACGCTCAGCCCCGCGCCGACGCAGGCGGGAAGCAGATTGATCTTGAACCACCGCCCCGCGCCACGCGACCGCCAGGCGCAAAGCCCCGTCCCCGCGGCGAGGATCAGAGCAACCCACGCATGAACCAGCCCCAGCGTCAGCCCCGCGATCAACGCCGCTCCGCTGAGGCACGACCACGCCCCGGACCCGCGCAGAAATCCCCGCAACGCAGGGTAAACAATCATCAGCGTGGTCAGCCCCTGCGCCGGATCCTTCCCGGGCGTGAAGTTGAGCGTCGCCGGGTTCCAGGCGCAGGCCGTCCCGATGACCAGCGCCGCCGCGGGCGGCAGGTAAAGCCGCGCAACGGCGTACCCCAGCGGCCAGGACAGCGCCCACAGCAGCGTCAACACAAGGCTGAAAAGCACCGCCGTCCGGAAATCCTCAGGCCACGCTTCTTCAGGATCCCCCGCGTCACGGCTGGCAGGGTTGGCGGAAGACCCCGCCTGGGGCGCGCTGTCCGGGGCGGCGTCCCCCCAGTTCAGAATGCGATCCGCGAAGTCCCGCCAGCGCGGATGATCCCGGATCAGCCGCTGACACGCCCACGCGAGCAACGTCGCTCCGGGCGGATTGCTCAACACGCGCGTGCCGCGCATCCGCGCCACGTCCAGCCGGAGTCGCTCATAAAACACGGCGGAAACGTAGGTCCGCGGATCACCCACCTCCTCCGCCTCCCAGATGAACGCGCCGTCGTGCGACGGAGAATTCAGGTTGAACATGTGCTGCGAGACCGGTTGAGGCGGGGCGAACCACGTCCACGCCGCCAGCGCCGCCGTCCCGGCGACGCACACCCAGGACGCAAGGCTCCCGCGGTCAAGGCGACTGCGGTGCAGCGACCAGATCATCCCCGCCCCGATCAGCGCCGGAACGCAGGCCCGCATCAGGCGCACAAGCCGCCACTGCGAGTACCGGTAGACCAGGTAGTCCGGCTGGCCCAGCGGAACCTCCGTCCACGCCAGCAGGATCAGGACGACCAGCGGCGTCAGGCCGAGGAGGAGGATGCGCCGGACGGTCCACGCCGACGCGACCGGGTTGCGGTCCGCCGGCGCGCTGACGCCTCTGTGTCCGGTTCGCTTCATGTCCGCGCATTGTGCGTGGCGCGTTCCGGTCCGCAACGGTCGCCTGCGGAGTTACGTCGTACCGAACCGCGACGGAAACCGGGCTTTGACCTTCAGCGCCGCGCGAAGGCGGCGCTCATATTCGCGCCGCGGGATCTCGATGGCGCCGAGACTGCGAAGGTGGTCGGTCTGGAACTGGGCGTCGAGGAGGACGTAACCGCCGGCGACGAGGCGGTCCACGAGATTGACGAGGGCGACTTTCGAAGCGTCGGTCCGACGGTGGAACATCGACTCGCCGAAGAACGCTCCGCCCAGCACCACGCCGTACAAGCCGCCCGCCAGCGATCCCTCGCACCAGGACTCGACGCTGTGCGCGAACCCGAGGCGATGAAGCTCGGCGTAGGCGTCACGGATCTCGTTCGAAATCCACGTTCCGTCGGGGCGATCGGCGCATGCCTCGATCACCTCGCGGAACGCGGCGTCGGCCCGGCATTCATAAACGCCTTTGCGGATCGTCGAGCGCAGGGAGCGTGACACCTTCAACCCGTCGAGCGGCAGGATCGCGCGCTTCGGCGGCTGACACCAGAACACCTGTCCGTCGGCGTCCGCCATCGGAAAGATGCCGCTGGCGTAGGCGGAGAGCAGCACTTCGGGTTGAAGGTCGGGGCGGATCACGTGTCGAGGCGCCGGGGCACGACGAGTTGCTTGCGAGCGGCTTCGACGGCGCTGCGCAGCAGCATCGCGACCGTGACCGGTCCGACACCGCCGGGGACGGGCGTCAGCACCCCTGCGACGGACCGGACGCTGTCGTAATCCACGTCGCCGACGACGCGCGTGCGTCCTTCGGGATCGCGCACCCGGTTGATCCCGACGTCGATGACGACCGCGCCGGGGCGGACGTGCTCGGCACGGATCAACCCGGGCTTGCCGACCGCGACGATGAGCAGGTCCGCGCGGCGGGTGTGCTCGGCGAGATCCTTCGTCGCCACGTGGCAGCCGGTGACGGTCGCCATCTCGTGCCCGAGGAACAGCGAAATCGGACGTCCCGCCACCGGTCCCTGACCCACGACGACCGCGTCCAGTCCGCGCACGCTCAGGCCCGCCTCCTTGAGCACTTCCATCACCGCCAGCGCCGTGCAGGGCGCCATGATCGGCGAGTCATAAAAAAGCAGACCGATGTTGGCCGGGTTGACGCCTTCCACGTCCTTATACGGATCGATGTAGAACTGCATCGCGTGAGTGTCGATGCCGGGCGGCAGCGGAAGGTTCAGGAGAATCCCGGTCACCGCCGGGTCATTGTTCAGCTCGCGGATGCGCTCGCGGATCGCGGATTCCGTCGCATCCTCCGGCAACGTGTGCAGGCGGTACACGATGCCGACCTGCTCGCACTGCTGGCGTTGCGACCGGGCGTAAATCGCGCCGGCGGACGGGTCGCCGACCATCAGAACGTCGAGGCTCGGCCGAGCGCCTTCCGCCGTCATCCGCCGGACGGCGTCCGCCGCCTCCTCCCGAAGGCGCCGCGCGATCGACTCTCCGTTGATGATCCGTGCCTCCCTCATGAGTTCTCCGGCAGGTCCGCCGAGCGGGCCGAGAACGCGGCGGGATCTCGCGGACCGGAATCAGGATACCGCGCTGATGCCGGCGCGGCACGGGGCGACAAGATTTAGGCGGACGAAGGCGGCGTCCACGGAATATCCGGGACGTTCCGCCGGACGTTGGCGAGCCGCGCCAGCGCGAAAAGCAGGTCGTTCAGGCGGTTCAGGTAGGTGATAACCTCCGCTCGGACCGGATACCGGCGGTGCAGTTCGACGGCGCTCCGCTCGGCGCGGCGGGCGACCGTCCGAGCGGCGTGAAGCCGGGCGGCCGCCTCGGATCCGCCCGGCAGGATGAACTGTCGCAGGGGCGGGGTCTGCGCCGTCGCGTCGTCGATCCAGCGCTCCAGCAGCGTGACCTGCGCGGCGGTGACGCGCGGCGTCGAGCCGGCGCCCGAGGGGTCGGCCAGCTCCGCGCCGATCACAAAAAGATCCGACTGAAGACACTGCAGGATGCCGGTCAGCTCCGCGTCATCGGCGACCGCGGCGCAGGCGACCCCGATCGCGGCGTTGGTCTCGTCCACGTCGCCGTATGCGGCCACCCGGGGGTGATGCTTGTCGACGCGTTCGCCGCCGATCAACCCCGTCCGGCCGTCATCGCCCGTGCGCGTGTAAAGCTTCATGTCAGCCAGCGTCGCAGACGAGCGGATCGCTTCAGTCGCTCGATCGTGTCGGGATCGGATGCGCCGGTCAGGGGCAGTCGTAACCCTTCGTGTCCGTCGCTCCGCAGCCCCACGTCGCCGTCGCATCTCCCGCACCGGACGGCGCGCCGCGGAATTTCGCCTTGCCCTTGCCGGTGTCCCGGACCGTCCCGCTCTGGCGTTCCCCGCCGGAGAGGCGGACGACGAACGTGTCCCCGGGAACGCCGCCGGCGAGCTTGACGACCAGCTTGTTGACGCCGTTTTTCTGGCGGCAGCGCGTCGCGGATATCCGCTCCGAGCCCGCGCAATCGCCGCCGCACGCGGTCGCCACCTCATCGGCCCCGATGTCGATCGCCGCGAAGATGACGCGGTCGTCTCCGTCAACGTCGGTTTCGCCGGACAGCGGAGTGAACGCCGGATCGCCGGCGTCAACCAGCGGAGAGCAGTCGTCCAGATGATAATCATCGGCTTCCGGATCGGCGAACCCGGGATCCGCGTCGAGGTTTCCGGCGCCCCAGTTCAGCGTTCCGTTGTTGTTGGTCACGCCGGTCTGGGCGCCCTCGACGTCGCAATACCGCACGTCCAGCGTGCCGCGGCGGAGGTAGACCTCGCGGCCTTGGCCTGGGTTGGCGCTGTTGCCGTAAATGATCGAGTTCTCGATCGCAGCGACGAGTCGTCCCTCCCCCGACAACATGACGCCGTCGACGGTGTAGGGCGCGATATTGCGTGTAATCGTGCAGCCACTGATCGTCACCTCCGGGTTGCCCTCGATGTGGATACCGCCCGTCAGCCCCCCGAAACCGTCGCGCCCCAGGGCTTCATTGCGGTAAATGAGATTGTTGCGGAACATCAACGTAAACGGGTCGTTCGGAGCCTCATCCGACCAGATCCCCCCGCCGTTATGATGCGCGGTGTTCGCGTAGATCCGGTTGCCGATCAAGACCGCGGAGGAATTAAAGATGCTTATTGCGCCGCCGTCTCCAGAGATGTGCAGAAGCAGGTGCTGATCAAAGGCGATGTTTCCGGTGATAATGTTGTTCTCAATCAGCGGATTGCCGCGCTCCGTGTCAATCCCGCCGCCGAACGCCGCTTCGTTGTTCGTGATGATGTTCCCTCGGATCGTCGGCGACGCGCTGTTGATCGAGATAGCACCGCCCACATCCAAGGAGTTGTTGCTGAACCCGGTTCCGTTGGTGAGCGTGAAGCCTTCAAGAACGGCGTCGCGTCCCTCCCCGGTGTGGAATATGACGGCGCTGCTGTTGAAGCCGGCGTCGATGACGGTCGCCTCGGGACCGTCCGCGCTGCGGACCGTGATGTCCTTGCCCAGGAAGTCGAGGTTCTCCCGGTAGGTTCCGGGCAGGACGAGGATCGTGTCGCCGTCCGTCGCCAAGTCGATCGCGCGCTGAATCCGGCAGAAAGGATGGCCTTCGCTGCCGTCGCCTTCGTCCGGACAGGTTCCGGCGTCGACGTAAAACGTATCCGCGCCCGCCGCCGGCAGCGACAGGAGCGCTGCTGCGATGAACATCCACCCCGCCTGTTTTCTGAACATGTTGTGCTCCCTCCACCGGCGCGCGGACCGTGCCCGCTCGCCGATGCTGATTCTAGGATGCCGCGATCGAAAAATGAACCACCTTCCGGAATTTCGTCCGCCGATGCCGCCCTGGCGCGTCCCGGCGGGCCGGGCGGGGGAACCCGGGTGCCCCTGCGGCGCCGGCCCGCTACAATCCGGTCGCGCGTGCCGGACTGGAATTCCCTGAGGAGATCTATCCCCGTGACTACCGGATATGAGACGCTGCTGGTCGAGACGGACGGACCCGTGTGCGTGCTGACGCTGAACCGGCCGGACAAGCTCAATGCGTTCAACGGCCGCATGACGGAGGATCTGTCCGACGCCTTCAAGCAGATCGAGCGGGACGCCGGCGTGCGGGCGGTCGTTCTGACCGGGGCGGGTCGCGCCTTCTGCTCAGGGCAGGATCTGGCCGACCTGGAGTCGAAGTACCGCGGCGGCGAGGCGCTGGTGCTCGGCGACCGGCTGCGCGGGGCGTACAACCCGCTGATCCGGCGGATCGTCGAGCTGGACCGCCCGGTGATCGCGGCCGTCAACGGCGTCGCGGCGGGGGCAGGGTGCAGCCTGGCGCTGGCGTGCGATCTGCGGGTCGCTTCGGACAAAGCGTCCTTCATCGAAGTGTTCATCAACGTCGGGCTGGTTCCCGACTCGGGGAGCAGCTTCTTTCTCCCGCGGCTGATCGGGTTCGGGCGGGCGCTGGAGATGTGCGTCACGGGGGACAAGCTGTCGGCGGCCGACGCCTTGACGCTGGGGCTGGTATGCAAAGTCGTGCCCGGCGAGGACGTTCGCGCGGCGGCGATGGAGCTTGCCCGGCGGCTGGCGGCGATGCCGACGAAGGCGATCGCGCTGACGAAGCGGTTGATGTACGCGTCCGCGACGAACACGCTGGCGGCGCAGCTCGAAGCCGAAGCCTACGCGCAGGAAACCGCGGGCAAGACGCAGGACCACCGCGAGGGCGTGATGGCGTTTCTGGACAAGCGCAAGCCGCGGTTCACGGGTGCGTGATCGCGGGAGGACGCCGCAACTCGCGCCGTGCAGGGTCGTCGGACGTTGCTCCCGCGGCAAGACGGCAGGATAACATGCGGTTGCCGCGATGGCGAGATGGAGGTGGCATCAAAATGCGCCGGATGATTGCAGGTCTGCTGTCGGTCGTGTTCGGTTTGACGGTCCGCGCGGCCGCCGCGCAGGAGATTCCGCTTGAGCAGATGATCGCCAGGGTCGAGGCAGCGCTGCCCGGCGGCGCACCGGCGGCGCCGAAGTCGCCCCGTCGCGTCCTCATCTTCACGCTGACGAAGGGCTACCGGCACTCGTCGATCCCGATCGGCGTCGAAGCGCTGCGCCGCCTCGGCGAGCGGACCGGGGCGTACACGGCGGAGTCGAGCGAAGATCCGGCGGCGCTCAGTTCAGCGAGCCTCTCTCGCTTCGACACGGTCATCATGTTGAGCACGACGGGCGAGTTGTTTGACGATCCGACGATGAAAGACGGTCTTCTTGATTACGTGCGCTCGGGGAGGGGTTGGGTCGGGATTCACGCCGCGACCGACTGCTTTTACGCCTGGCCTGAATACGGCGAAATGATCGGAGGGTACTTCGACGGCCACCCCTGGCATGAGTCGGTGATGCTGAAGCTCGACGATCCACGGCACCCGGTATGCGCCGCGTTCGACGGCAAGCCTTTCACGGTCGTGGACGAGATCTACCAGTTCCGCCACCCGTATTCGCGGGCGAGGCTTCGCGTGCTGACCAGCCTGGACACGGCGAAGACCGACATGAAGAAGGACGGCATTCACCGCGCGGACGAGGACTTCGCGGCAAGCTGGGTGCGATCTTACGGGAAGGGGCGCGTCTTCAACTGCTCGCTGGGGCATCGGGAGGAGATTTTCTGGAACCCGACGGTGCTGAAGCATTACCTGGCGGGCATCCAGTACGCCCTCGGCGATCTGGCGGCGGATGCCGCGCCGAGTCTGGCGGTCACGCCCGGCTGGACGCGCCTTTTCAACGGCGTGGATCTCACGGGGTGGAAGGGGCTCGTCGCCGATCCGCCGGCGCGGGCGAAGATGACGACCGAAGAACTGGCGGCGGCGCAGGCGAAAGCCGACGAGCTGATGCGTGCGCACTGGAAGGTGGAGGACGGCGTGCTCGTCTTCGACGGAGAGGGATCGCACCTTTGCACGTCGAAGGAATACGCGGACTTCGAGATGTTCGTGGACTGGAAGATCGGACCCGGGGGCGACAGCGGGATCTACCTTCGCGGCAGCCCGCAGGTTCAGATCTGGGATCCGGCGCAGTGGCCGGTCGGTTCCGGCGGGCTGTACAACAACGAGAAGAACGCGAAGAATCCGCCGGCGGTCGCGGACCACCCGGTGGGGCGGTGGAACACGTTTTACATCCGCATGACGGGCGACCGCGTCACGGTGCGGTTGAATGACAAGCTCGTCGTGGATGACGTGGTGCTGGAGAATTACTGGGAGCGTGACAAACCGATCTACGCTTCCGGACAGATTGAATTGCAGAGTCACGGCTCGAAACTGTGGTTTCGGGACATCTGGATCCGCGAACTTCCGCCGAAGTAACGATCTTCGAGGGCCGCGTGTCCGGTGTCTGACTTTCCGGAGCAGGAGGCGCGAGCCTCAAATTGAATCCTTGCAGGTGAAACATGCCGAATCCGCTGTGTCACTTCGAGTTCATGACCGCCGACCCGGCGAAGTGCCGGGCGTTTTACGGCAAGGTCTTTGACTGGACGTTCGACGACCAGTCGATGCCGGGATATACGCTGATCCAGCCGGGCGCCGAGCCTAACGGCGGCATGATGAAGCGTCCGGAAGTCGCGCCGAAAGCGTGCCTGACGGTGTACTTCAGCGTGACCGACCTGGAAGCGGCGCTGAAGAAGGTGCGCGACCACGGCGGAAGGGTGCTGGTCGAGGCGACGCCGATCCCGAACGTGGGCACGTATGCGATCATCGCCGACCCGGAGAACGTGGTGGTGGGTCTGCTCAAGCCCGGCGGCTGACCGGGCGGCGCGGTGATCGGCGGCATCGGGGAGACGTTGGCTCGCTGAAACGGTGCGACATGCCGGACTGGGAGGATTTTTTTTACGCGGTCGTTCCCCCGCTGATCCTCCTCGGGCCGACAGTCGCCTGCCTGATCGGGTTCTTCGTGGTCGAGCGCGTGCGGCGTCGGCGCGAACAACGCGACGATCTCAAGCCGCGGTGTCCGGAGTGCGGGTATTCGCTGCGCGGGCTGACGTGGAGTCGATGCCCGGAATGCGGGAAGGCGTTCGCCGGCGATGGGTCGGATCCGATCGGATGATGAAGCCGGCGCAACTCAGGGAGGCGCGGCCGTGAGGCAAGGGCTGCGGATCAACGGCGTCGTCCGCGCGGCGCAGCGACTTCGCGGTGAGTTGCGCGCCCCCTTGTCGTCGCAGCGCCGGGAGGTTCTGCGCGCCGTGATTGTCCGGACGCTTCAGGCGGTCTCGGACATCCTGCGCGAGCACGGCGCGTCCGAGGCCGCGCTTCCGGCGCCGACGCGCCGGGCGCTTGCCTACCTGCGCAACATCGACCTTGACGCCGCGCCGCGCACCGTTGTTGTGGGATCGTCGTCGGAAGACGCCCCGCACAAGGCCGAACGTCCTGCGCGTGCGCCGACGTGGCGCGTCGCCGGTCTTTCCTCGCGGTTCGAGGCGTGCGTCCGGGCGCTGGGCGATGCCCGGAGCACGGTCCAGCCGCAACGCGTGTTCGAGCGGATTGAAGGGGAACATCGTCACCTGGAGCGTCTGATCGAGCATCACGCCGACAAATCCGGAGCGATCTCGCCGGAACACCTCGCGCTGCGCGGCTGGTTTGCCTTTTTCTCGCGGCGCGAGGAGTTTGACGGATATCGCCGGGCCGTGGCGGCGGCGCGAGGACCGATGACGTCGGCAATGAGGCGGCAACGGCGTTTTCGCGGCGATCTTGTGGTGCATTTCCGCCCGATGCGGGGCATTTTCCGTCTGCGGCAATCCGGCGCGGAGGAAGTCACGCTGCGTCTTCCGACCGCGATGGTTCGGTTCGACCCGGCGCTTTTCGAGGCGGTCGCGGTTCTGGCGCTCGGCGCGGGCGAGCGTGACGGGCGCGTGTTGGCGGCGATGCAATCGCCGGCGTACCGGGAGGCTCTGGCGGAGTTTGAAGCGTTGTCCGGGGTGCGTCCGGCGGAGCAAGGGGCGGCACATGACTTGTCCGCGTCGTTCGCGCGGGTGAACGAAGCGTATTTCGGCGGGCGGATGGCGCGGCCTCGCCTGCGGTGGAGCGACCGGCTGACCTCGTGCAAGTTCGGACATTACGACTTCACGATCGACGAGATCCAGCTCTCCGCCACGCTGGATGCGCCGAACGTTCCCGAATTCGTCATCGACGCGGTCATGTATCACGAGTTGCTGCACAAGGAGCACGGGCTGACCTGGGCCGGCGGACGCGGGTTTGCGCACACCCCCGAGTTCCGGCGCGACGAGCGGCGTTTCGCGCGGCATGACGAGGCGGACCGGTTCCTTAACGACCTGGCGCGATGGCGAGCGTGATCCGGCAACCCCGAACCGACGAGCGTGTCCGCTTCTGCGGGCTTGCCTGGCGACGCGACCCGCTCGCGCGGCGGCTGACGGTGCTCGCGGCGGCGTGGGCGGCGATGATGCTCGGCGCGGGCGCGTTCAATCCGTCGCTGCTGAGCCTGGGCGCCCTGGCGGGCTTGCTTGCCGATGCCGCCCCCGCGGTCATCGTCGGGACCGGGCTGACCTTGTTGGTCATCTGCGGCGAAATCGACGTCAGCGTCGGATCCCTGCTGGGGCTGCTGGCGGCGGTTGCGGGGCTGCTGTCGTCGCCGAGTCATGTCGGCCTGCCGGCGTGGGCGGCCGCGGGGGTCGTCGTCGCCGCGGGCGCGATCGCCGGGTTGTTCAACGGCGTGCTGGTCGTCTTCGGGCGCGTGCCCTCGCTGCTGGCGACGCTGGGCATGCTCAGCGCCTGGCGCGGAACGACGGAGCTTCTGCTTTCCGGGAACTGGATCACGGACGTCGGCGCGGGTCTGCGCAAAATCGGTCAGGACAATTTCCTCGGCTTTCCCGCGCCGGTCTGGATCGCGGGCGCCGTGGCGGCTGCGACGATCGTCCTGGCGAGAAGCACGCGCCTCGGACGACGGGTTTACGCGGTCGGCGATCATGAGGAGGCGGCGCGGCTTGCAGGAGTGCCCGTCGCCGCGACGAAGATTCTGATGTTTGTGTTCACCGGAGCGCTGACCGGCGCGGCGGCGCTGGTCAGCCTGGGGCAGACTTCGGTGATTGAGTCGGGGATCGGGACGGGTTTCGAGTTGACGGTGGTGACAGCCGTGGTGGTCGGCGGGACGTCGATCCACGGCGGAGCAGGAACGATCGCGGGCACGGCGCTGGCGGTGCTCTGGCTGGGGAGCGTGCGCACCGTGCTCGTCCACCTGAAGCTCGGGGAGAGCGCGACGCACTGGGAGCGCGCGATCGCGGGGATATGCATCCTGGCGGCGGTTCTGCTCGATCACCTGTCGCGCCGTCGCATCGCCGTCCGCAGCGCAGGGTTGGCGACGTTGGAGTCCCCGGCATGATCGCCCGTCATGCCGCCGCCCGAGCGGAGTTCATGCGCCCGGTCGCTTTGACCGCGGCGCTGGCCGGGTTCCTGACGATCGCGGGGCGGCTGGAGCCGGGATTCATCGCGGCGGCGACGCAGGCGGAGCTGGCGACGCAGGTATTCGAGACGGCGCTGCTGGCCGTGCCGATGACGCTGGTTTTGATCAGCGGCGGGATTGACCTGTCGATCGGAGCGATGATGGCGCTTTCGGCCGCGGCGTTCGGCATGAGCTTCGAAGGCGGCGCGCCGGTCTGGATCTGCGCGGCGTGCGCGATCCTCGTCGCGACGTGCGCCGGCGCGTTCAACGGCGCTTGCGTCGTTCGTCTGGGCGTTCACCCGCTGATTGTCACGCTGGCGACGCTGTCGTTGTTCCGCGGGGTCGCCGAGGGTATCAGCGGCGGGCGGCCGGTATCCGGCTTTCCCGCGTCATTCACGGGCTTGGGCGAAGCGCGGTGGCTCGGCGTTCCGCCGGCGGGCTGGGGGTTCACACTGGCGTGGGCGGCGGCGCTGGTCTGGCATCGCCGGACGCGCGGCGGACGCTGGATCACCGCGACCGGCTGGAACGAGACGGCCGCGCGCTTCAGCGGCGTGCCGGTGGATCGCGTCAAGTTCCTCCTTTACACGCTGTGCGGAACCGCGGCGGGCGCGGCGACGGTCTTGTTCATCGCCCGGCGCAACACGGCGAAGGCCGACATCGGTCTGGGGATCGAACTGGAGGTCATCACCGCCGTCGTGCTCGGCGGAACGAGCGCCTCCGGCGGGCGCGGGAGCCTCCTCGGGACGCTGCTGGGCGTGGCGCTGCTGCACGAGGTCCGTCAGTTCATCAGTTGGCGGTGGAACAACGACGAGCTGATTCTCCTGGTCGTGGGGGCGATGCTGATTGGGTCGATGCTGCTGAACCGGACGGCAGAGCGCTGAGAGCGGATGTCGGATGCGGCATTACAGATCGTCGCGAGTCCGGGGCGGCGGCGAAGCGCGGCGTTGAAGGACGAGGCGTTGCAAGGATCGGGGCGCGGCGTCAGACTTCGGGCATGAACGAGTCGATCCTCAGTCCGCGCGGGCCCGAGCCGGTCGGACCGTATCCGCACGCGAAGCGCGCGGGGAACCTGCTTTTCGTGTCCGGGATGGGTCCGCGGAAGCGGGGCATGACGGACATCCCCGGCATCACGCGCGACGCAAGCGGGGCGGTCGTCTCGTATGACATCGAGACGCAATGCCGGGCGGTCTTCGACAACGTCCGCATGATCGTCGAGGACGCGGGCGCGAAGTGGGCGAACGTCGTCGATGTGACGGTGTTCCTCACCAACATGGACGACTTCGCCGCTTATAACCGCGTTTATGCGGATTACTTCGCCGGTCCGGGAAACCCGAACCCGGCGCGCACCACCGTCGAAGTGACGCGGCTCCCGACGCCGATCGCGATCGAGGTGAAGGTGATTGCGATGATCGAGAGCCGGTCTTCAGAATTGCAGGAATGAGTTTACTTCACATCGTCATCCTTTCCGGGGCGGTGCTGCTGGTCGCGTACTTCACGCTCGGGCGGGCGCTGGCGCGGCTGCTGCGGCTGGATCCGCGGGCGTCGACGCCGGCGGTGGCGATGCGCGACGACGTGGACTTTGCGCCGATCGGGCGACGGTCGCTGCTGAGCCAGCATTTTTCGGCGATCGCGGCGGCCGGACCGGTCGTCGGTCCGATCCTGGCGGGCGTGATGTTCGGGTGGCTGCCGGCGCTGCTGTGGATTCTGGTCGGGGCGATCTTCATCGGGGGCGTGCATGATCTCACGTCGCTGACGGCGTCGATCCGGCACAAGGCGCGGAGCATCGCCGAGGTCGTCCGCGAGCACATGAGCCGGCGGTCGTACATCCTTTTCATGATTTTCGTCTGGCTGGCGCTCGACTACATCATCGTCGCCTTCACCGACATCACCGCCGGTTCATTCATCGGGGCGATCAAGCTGGAGAATGAGCAGGTCGTCTCGGGCCCCGGCATCGCCGCGTCGTCGCTGATGTATCTGCTGCTGCCGGTGGCGATGGGTCTGCTGATGCGCCACGCGAAGCTGGGCCTCGGGTGGGCGACGGCGATCTTCCTGCCGCTGGTCGGCGTCGCGATCTGGGCGGGACAGGAACTGCCGCTCGACCTTGCGGCGGGATTGAACCTGTCCGACGCCGACGCCCGCAAAGTCTGGAACGTGCTCATCCTCGGGTATTGCTTCGTCGCGTCGCTCGTGCCGATGTGGTGTCTGCTTCAACCGCGCGGACACCTCGGCGGTTTTTTTCTTTTCGTGTCCCTCGCCGGCGGCGCGCTGGGGCTCATCCTCGCCCGCGAGCCGATCGCGTATCCGGCGTTCCGCGGGTGGGAGGCCGTCGAGGGCAAGCCGCTGCTGCCGATGCTCTTCATCACGATCGCGTGCGGCGCGTGCTCCGGGTTTCACTCGATCGTCGCCAGCGGGACGACCTCGAAGCAGCTTCGCACGGAGACGGACGCCAAGCTCGTCGGCTACGGCGCGATGTTGATGGAGGGGATGGTCGCGGTGATCTCGCTGGCGTGCGTGATGCGCCTGGCGCAGGGCGACCCGCTGGTGCGGAAAGATCCGAACTTCATCTACGCGACCGGGATCGGGAGCTTTCTGAACGTCTTCGGGGCGCCGCTGTCGTTCGCGACGTCCTTCGCTCTGATGGCGTTCACGACGTTCGTCTACGACACGCTGGACGTCTGCACGCGCCTCGGGCGCTACATCCTCGAGGAGTTGACCGGCTGGCGCGGCCGGGCGGGCAAAATCTTCGCGGCGGTGGTGACGGTCGGCGCGCCGCTTCCGTTTCTCGTTCGGCAGCCGCTGGACGCGTCGGGCAAGCCGGTGGCGGCGTGGAAGGTGTTCTGGGAGCTTTTCGGCGCGAGCAATCAGTTGCTGGCGGCGCTGACGCTCGTCGGCGTGACGGTGTGGTTGTGGCGGACGCGGCGGGCGGCGTGGGTCTTCCTGGTGTGCGGCGTTCCGACGGTCGTGATGTACGTGATGAGCACGTGGGCGCTGATCCGGATCATCAGCCGGGAGTTTGCGCCGGTGGTCGAGAAGGGGTTCAGTTTCTCGGCGTTGTCGACCGTCGGCGTCGTCGCGGTCATCCTCGTGGGGTTGGCGGCGATGATGCTGGCGGATGCGGTCTGGGCGTTTCTCGGCGGCGGAGGACGCGGACGCGACGGCTCCAGCCGCGCCGCCACGGCGCCCGTCGCGGGATGAACGTCGGCCGCACCCCGTCACGCCGCGGCGATCGGCAGCCGCACGATGAACTTGGCGCCGGGGCGGAAATGATCCGAAGCGACGAGGTCGCCGCCGTGCAGGCGCGCGACGCCGCGAGCGATCGCCAGTCCCAGACCGGACCCTCCCTGACGCCGTCCGGTGGACGAATCCGCCCGCCGCGTCGCAAAGCGTTCAAAGAGCTTGCCGGTCATTTCGTGGTCGATGCCCGGTCCGCGGTCCTCGACCTCGACTTCCGCGAGCGTTTCGCGAACCGTGATGCGCACGCTCACGCTCTCCCCCTGCGGTGAGAAGCGGACCGCATTATGCACCAGATTGCCGATCATCAGGACCAGCAGATTCAGGTCTCCGCGGACGTTGATCGACGCGCCGTCGTCGTTGGGGTCGGCGAGCGTGACGCGAACCTGCACCCGGTTGACGGAGGCCAGCGGCTGAATGCGCTGGACGGCCTCGACCACGACGTCGTTGAGCGACACGTCGGACGTGAACGTCATCGGGAACCCGGCGTCGGCGCGGGCGAGGAGGAGGAGGCTGTCGACGGTCTGGTGCATCAAGCGGACTTCCTCCTCGACGCTGTGAATGAAGGTCTCGTACTCGCCGATCTCGCGCTTGCGCTGGGCGAGCACCTGGGCCTCGCCGAGAAGGACGCTCAGCGGCGTCTTCAGCTCGTGCGAGACGTCGGAGAGGAACCGCTCCTGCGCCTGAAAGGCTTTGTCGAGACGGTCGAGCATCTCGTTCAGGGTCCGCACGAGCTCGGCGGCCTCGTCGCGCCCCCGGGGCATCGGGAGTCGTTCGTGCAGGCTGGCGGCACTGATCTGTCGGGCGCGCTCCACGATCTTCTGGACCGGCGCCAGCGACCGGCGCGCCAGCACCCACGACGCGACGGCCGCCGCCAGCAGACCCGAAGGAATCACCACGCCGAACGTCCGGCGCATCGATCGCAACCCTTCCTCAATCGGTTCGGTGCTCATCGCGACCTGAAGGTAGAACGGATCCATCGTGGGCGGATCCCGGTAAAGCGTCGCGAGGCGAAGCTCGCCCGGCGCCTGAAGCAGGCGGAACGCGTCGGCGCCGGTCAACAACTCCAGGACGGGTTCATCGGAGGATTTCGCCGCCCGGCCCACGTCCGTCAGCGGGAGCGCCTCGTCGCGCAGCCCCTCCGAGCGCTCGATGACGGATTCGTCGGCGGCGCGGATCTGGAAGAACTCGCCGGGGATGTGCAGGGCGCTGCGGCGATAGCCGCGCGACCGGATGATGTCGCGCGACGGCGGAAGCACGCCGGACACGACGACCTGAAGCGTCATCACCTCCGCGGCGTCGCGGACCTGGTCGTCGAAGTCCTCCCACCGATCCCGCTCGCGCAGCTTGATCAGCGTCAGGCTCAACCCGCCGAGAATCACCGCGAAGACGACCAGGTACAGCAGGGCGAGCTTGAAACGCAACGAGCCCAGCACCTGACCGAGCCCCCAGCCTGCCGGGGATCGGGCGCTCAAGGCGCGGGCTCCGACGGGCTGAGCATGTACCCGGCGCCGATGATCGTGTGAATGAGCTTGTCCGGGAAGTCACGGTCGATCTTGCGCCGCAACATGCTGACGTACACGTCGATGACGTTGCTGTCCGAGACGAAGTCCATCTCCCAGACCTGCTGTCCGATCATCGTTCGCGACAACACGCGGTTCGGATTCCTCATGAACACTTCGAGCAGGGCGAACTCCCGCGAGGTCAGGCGGATCGTCCGGTTGTCACGTTTCACGACCCGCGACAGCAGGTCCATCTGAAGGTCGTGAAACCGAAGAAACGACGCCTCCTGCGCCTGACCCCGGCGCAGCAGGGCCCGGATCCGCGCCAGCAGTTCCTCGAACTCAAACGGCTTGGTGAGGTAATCATCCGCCCCGGCGTCGAGTCCGCGGACCTTGTCGGCCGTCGTGGACAGCGCGGTGAGCAGCAGCACCGGCGTCGCACGCCCGCCGTGGCGCAACCGCCGGCAGACCTCCACTCCGTCGCCCTCGGGCAGCATGATGTCCAGAATGATGGCGGCGTAATCCTGCGACGTGGCGATCGTCTCGCCCTCCGTCGCGGTCATCGCCACGTCCACGGCGTACCCGTGCTCGGCCAGCCCCTGACGGATGAAGGCCGTCATCTTCGGATTGTCTTCGATGAGGAGGATCCGCATTGCATGATCCGTCGTCCCCGCGTCCCCGAGAGGCTGCAACGTCATCATCGTATCATCCCTTTCATGCCCGGCCAACCGCCGACGACCGCGGACGAGGGCGGGTTACGCGGCGCAGCGCCGGGCGTGGCGAGGCGTCGCGTGATTGTAGAACCCGTCCCCTTCCGCCCGGCGTGAATTGCGCATGAGAGCCGGTTCACCGCGGCGGCGGGACGATTTCAGCGTCCGGCGGGCGTCCACGCCGCCGGATCCAACCTGAAAAAGTCGGCGAGCACGTCGTACAACCGGGGGTGCGTCTTCCGCATCCGGTCGGCGTCCAGAAAAAACGCCTCCGCCGCGACGGCGAAGAACTCCGTCGGGTCTTCCGCGCCGTAAGGGTCGAGGAAGGTGCGACGCCCCCGCTCGGTCGCCCGCACCAGCGTCCGGTACTCCTCGTCGAACACCTTCGCCCACTCCCGCAGCTTCTCGTCCGTCCCCAGCGGCGGCGTTCCATCCCAGAGTCCGTCGAGCGAGTCGAGCGCGTGCGCGAACTCATGAAGGATGACGTCGCCGTAGGCGGGCGACTCCCGGGGGATCCCCGGTTCGGACCGGCTCGGTCGCGACTCAGCGGTCGCCGTGCCGTCGGTTCGATCCTCGCCGCCGCGGCGACGGACCGGCGGCTGGCGGCGGCGCGATCGTCGAAGCGGCGGCTTGATGCTGTCCCACGCCAGCAGCACCGGACCGCGGTAGTGCGTCTCGCCGAGCAGGAGATCCTCGACGTCGTAGCGCCGCCCGTCGGGACCGACGGCTTCGACGCGGTCGCCGAACTCCCGCGGAAACAGGATGACCTCCTTCGTCCGCGGGTAAAGCCCCAGCTCGGGCGAGCCGAGCACGAGCAGGCACGCGAACGCCGCGACGATCACCCGCATCTCGTCCGTGACTTCCAGCCCCTCCGCGCCCCACCATCGCTTCCCGGCGATGAACCGCGCGATGAGATCCCGCAACTGCGCCCGATGTTCGGACGGCAGCGCGAGGTAGAACTCGACCTCCCGGACGAGAATGTCCTCCCACGCGGAGTCGAAGCGCGCCGATCCGCCGGGGTCGGCGCGCCCGACACCGCCCAGCCAGTTGCGAAACCACTTCAACACGGGACGCAACCCTCTCGACCGTTCCAGCGGACCGGGAACGCGGGATCTCGCGGATCCACGAGGAGCCGCACGTCTCCCGGGTGGACGCGGCACTCGACCGGCAGCGCCCCTGCCGGCTCGCCGTCCACCTCCACGGGCGCTGCGTCCGGCGAGTCGATGCGGATGCGGGCGCCTCGCGCGTAGACGACCCCCTCGCCGGTCCGCTCCGTGTGACGCCCGCGCGCGAGGTCGAACGCGTGCATCAGAAGGCGCCCGCGCGAGCCGCACGGCAACGCGCAGACGTCCAGCAGACCGTCGTCCGGCGACGCCCGGTTCAGAATCCGCAACCCCATCGAATACCGCGACAGATTTCCGATCAACGCCAGCCCCCGCGACTCGAACACGCGGACATCGTCCACCTCGACGATCAGCCGCGGAAACTCGTGACGCGCAAAAGCCGACAGCAGCGGTCCCAGATACGTTGCGTGGCTGATATGCCCCTTCCGCACGTCCGCCAGGCGATGCACCACCTCCGCATCGAACCCGACGCCCACTACGATCAGGAAGCGCCTCGCGTTCACCGACCCGGCGTCGATCGTGAGCGGACGCCCCTCAAGCGCCCGGCGGACGACGGCGTCCGCGGTCGCCGGAAACCCGAACTCCTTCGCAAGAATATTCTCGGTCCCCAGCGGAACAACGACCAGCGGCGTCCCGCGCCCCTTCAGACCGTTGACGACATCGTTGATCGTTCCGTCTCCGCCGGCGACGACGATCACGTCCGCGTCATCGGACTGCGCGGCGAGGCGCGCGGCGTCCCCCGCGGATTGCGACCAGCGCCAGGCGAACTCCGCCCCGCGCCGCATCGCGCACGCCTGAATATCGTCGAGCAAGTCCCGCTTGCCGCGACGACCGGAGACCGGGTTGGCGATGCCGATGATCTTCAAGGAAAATTCGACCGCCGAGCTCCGCCCGCGCGGCGAGGCAAGGGTATCCGCGCGTCGCGCACCCGCCAACGCGACGCCGCTCGTCTGCCCGGCGCCCGGTTGGCGGCAGGTTCGCACGGGCCGGAGGAACAAGGGGGCGACGCGGGTTCGAGGTCTATCCCGACGGCGGACCGATGCTACAATGCCGCCCCCTCAAAGGACGGCGGGCGAACCCCGTCGTCGCGGGGGGCTTGCGCCGCCGACCTGGAAGCGCGAGGATCCGCGGGAGTGCGCCGAAACATGAAAACGTTCGTGATTTACTACAAGTACCACGTCGAGGGCGAGAAGAACCCCGGACCCGTCCGGCATTACAAGCTTCAGGCCGATGACGAGCGGCAGGCCGAGCAGTTGCTCCGTCGGTTTGCGAATTACAAGGGACTCGAAGTGTTGCGGATCGAGCGCGTCGCCTGAGGGACATCCCGGGTCGCGTGGTTAACGAGACAGCCTCGATGAACACGCCGGCGATCCTCCGTCGCACCGTCCTTTACCGGGGCCGAGTCCAGGGTGTCGGGTTCCGGGCGACGACCGTCGACGCGGCGCGCGGGCTGGCCGTCACCGGGTACGTCCGCAACCTCGCGGACGGACGGGTCGAACTGGTCGCCGAAGGCAAGGCCGACGCCCTCGACGAACTTGAGCGGCGCGTCCAAGCCGCCCTCGAGGCGAACATTCAAGGCGCCGATCGCACCGAGTCACCGGCAACCGGAGAGTATCAGACCTTCGCCGTCCGGCGCTAGCGCCCCGAATTGCGGGTTCATTGCCTGACTTCGGATCGCGGATCCGGTCCGCACGTGCGCGGTGGAACCCCGCGCTGCGGCTCCAGGACAACGGATTCGCGAATCCCGGCGCCAGGGGAGGATCGCCAACCCCTGCAACGCCGCCCCCGACGCCCGAAACCGGCGGATCGTCGGGGTCACTCGCCGTCCTTGCGCTTCAACAGCTCCAGCGTGATCGCCTCGTTGACCTTGAGGTTCTGCTCGTCCGTCAAGACGTCCGCGACGTCAAGGCGCATCTGCGTGCGTATCTTCTTCGCCTCGGCGGCGTCCTTCGCGGCGTTGGCTTTGCGGAGGTTGGTTTTCGCATCGTCGATGACCTTCTCGATGCGCTTTTTCTGATCGGACGTGAGCTTCAGATCGAGCTTGAACAGGAAATCCTTGTACTCATTGACCGCAAACGGAGGCGGCTTGGCGGCGGCGTTTTCGTCATCCGCGCCTTCGCCCGCTTCCGCGTAACCGATGGCGATCAGATTCTTGATCGCCTCTTCCTGCTTCGCCCGATCCTTCGGATCGTCCGGTTTCGGATTGCGGAGAGAAACCTTGCCGATCTTGAGCCAGTTCTTGAGGTACTGCGAGAGGTCCGCGACGACCTCGGGCTTGGACTCGGCCAGGTTGGTTTTCTCCTGCGGATCCTCGTCAAGGTTGAAGAGCAGGACGTCCGCCCACTCATACTTCGGACCCTCGATCATCTGGATCAGCTTCCACGGCCCCTTGCGCACCATCACCTGGCGGTTGTAGGCGTCCTCATGCACCGTCGCCGGGCGGGCCGCCAGCTTCGGATTCGTCTCGCGGAAGAGCGTGGGCGCCAGGTTCACCCCGTGCATCGACGCAAGGCGCTGGCGGAAGGTCAACCCGTAAAGGTGGTTGATCGTCGGCGCGAGATCCACGTGCGTGACGAAATCCGTCACCTTGTTTCCGCCCGGCACCCCCGGAAAACGCATCAGATACGGAATATGCACCGACGCCTCGAACAAACCGTAGTGATCGTAGTAGACGTTGTGATCCCCGAGGCTCTCGCCGTGGTCCGCCACCAGCACGATCCCCGTGTTCTCATAAAGGCCCGCGCCCTTGAGGAACTTGATCAGCCGCCCGACTTCCTCGTCGGTGTAGCGCACTTCGCCCTGGTAGAGCGCCGTGGGGTACGTCAGGTCGCGCACCTTGCCGAACTGGTCCGTCACGATTTCCGGCGACCGCTTGAAATCGTCGTTTTGCTCCAGCGGCGGCGCGTCGCCCGCCGTCGGATCCTTGTCCTTCGGATAAAACTGGTTGCGGTACTCTTCCGGAGGCCAGTACTTCATGTGCGGATCAAAGAAGTGGACCCACGCGAAGAAGGGCTTGTCCGACTCGCCTTGGATCCACTCGATCGTGTTGTCCACGATCTGCCGGGCGTCGAACCCGCCGCCCTTCGGAACGTTCGGGTAATGATCGAACCCCGTCATGCCGAGGCACTCGGGCTCGTTCGACAGGTGCGGCGTCGCGGGGAACCCGGCCGTGCGGTAACCCGCCCGCTGGAACGCGCGCCCCAGGGTGTCCGCGTCCGGACTGACCCAGGTGAACGTCGTCTGATTGTTGAAGATGCGGGAGTCGATCGCCCGCAGGCCCGTCAGGATCGCCGTGTGACTCGGGTTCGTCACGTTCGTCTGACTGTAAGCCTTCAGGAACAGCGTCCCGTCCGCGGCGATCGCGTCAATGTTCGGCGTCAGCCCCTGCGGGCCTCCGTAACAGGTGATGTGGTCGGCGCGGGTCGTGTCCAGCGTAATCAGGATGAGGTTCTTGCCCTTCAGCACGCCGCCGTGCGGCGCTTCCTCGGAACCGGCGGGCTTGCCCTGCGGCGCGGCCTGACCCATCACGCCGATCAGGACCGCCAACGCGGCAAGAACGACCGGGAACGCAAATGCAAGGCGCTTCTTCATGTGTGCTCTGCTCATCTCTCTCTTCCCTTGCGCGCACCGATTCAACCTTGGATCGGCGCATCCGGTTATCGGAGTATCGTCAGTTTCGTGCCGCCGGTCCGGTCCGCAAGTCCGCGCGAGGAGGAACTGGCCCGCATCGAACCACGGAATCCGGGCGCCAGCAGACAGGGATCGCCCGGCTCAGCGTTTCTCGGCACGAGAAGGGGAACGTGCGGAATCGGCGCGTATTGCAGGGCCGATCAACCGCCGGCCTGCTGGCTGGTGAAGCCGTACTTCTCCTCCAGCGCCACGCCGCCCGTCGCCTTGGCCTTGTCGTCACGCGCTGACGAGTTTGAATCTTCCCGCCCGCCCATCTTGCTGACGGCGAACGCGATGGCGCCGATGACTCCGAGCACCAGCAGGAGTTTGATCGCTTTCATGTTCCAACCCTTTCCTACATCCGAGGAGGGCAGGTTCGTCGCTGCGCGATCCTCCTCTCCCGGAGAACTTTAGCCTGTGAACCCGTCGGAAGCCAGCGGAATCCGCTCCCGGGTGTGCGACGCCGCCCCCCACGCGCCGCGAGCATCTCAGGAAGCGGCCTGAGGAAACCGCGGTTCACGCCGGAAAAACGAGCATCGCGTCGCCGTAACTGTAAAAGCGGCAGCCCGTCTCGACTGCCCGCCGGTAGGCCGCCCGGATCCGTTCCACCCCCCCGAACGCCATCACCAGCGCCAGCAACGTGCTGCGCGGAAGGTGGAAATTCGTCAGGAGCACATCCACGGTCCGGAATCGGAAGGGCGGCAGGATGAAAAGGCGCGTCTGCCCGCTCCGGGGAACCAGAGTCCCAGCCTTATCGACGCACGATTCCAGCACGCGCACCGTCGTCGTCCCGACCGCCGTCACCCGACCGCCGCGCTCGCGGCAGCGCCGGATCGCCTCGACCGTCGCCTCCGGCAGGTCGAACGACTCCGCGTGCATGACGTGGTCCTCAAGGCGGTCGGCTGTCACCGGTTTGAACGTCCCCTCCCCGACGTGCAGCGTCACGAAGGCTTGCTCTATCCCCCGCCGCCTCAGCGCCGCGAGAAGCTCCGGAGTGAAATGAAGCCCCGCGGTCGGGGCGGCCGCCGCCCCAGGCGACTTCGCATAAACCGTCTGATAACGCTCGCGGTCCGTTACTTCGAGGGCGCGCAGCGCGCCGGCGTCTCGCCGGATGTAAGGCGGCAGCGGCGTCATTCCAACGAGCGCGAGGACGTCCGCCGCCCGGTGCGGAGGCGTCACCTCAATCAACCAGTGCCCGTCATCCCCGCGCTCTCGCAGCGTCACAGCGGGTGGACGTGAACACTCCGTCTCGAAGGAAAGCCGCTCGCCTTCGCGGCATCGTCCCGCGTTCCGAAGCAGAACCTCCCAGCGCCCCGGGGTTTGCTCCCGCAGGAACAGTCCCTCGACGCGCCCGCCGCTCGTGCGCCGGAGGAAAAACCGCGCCGCAACGACGCGCGTGTCGTTGAGCACCAGCAGATCGCCCGGACGCAAAAACCGCGGCAGATCCGCGACGCGGGCCTCCGCGATCGCGTCACCCGGTCCGACGACCAGCAGACGCGCCGCGTCCCGAGGCTCGACCGGCTGCTGCGCGATCAACGACTCCGGCAGAACGTAATCCAGATCATCCAGCGTCAACCGGCGGAAACCGGACGCGATGCCGCCCGACGCTGAAGCTTCCGCATCCGACATCGCGCGTACTTTCAGCGCCCCCCGGCGACTTGTCCAGGATCGCGTCGTCTCTCGCCGTCACGGCAGACGGCTCAGCACTTCCGCCAGGCGCGCCGTCAGTCCGTCCGCCTCGGCGACCGACACCGGCTCAAGCACGATCCGAGCCGCCGGCACGTCTTCGATCGTGAAGAACAGGTACGCCAGCAGGAAGCGCGCCTCGCCGTCGTCGGGATGCTCCGTCACGTACCAGGTCAGCCGGGCGAGTTGCTCGTCGAGCACTCCCGCATCCGGATACAGCGGCGACAGATCCAGCGGTTGCGTCAGGATGTCCTCCGCCTGCGTCAGCGCCGCGTAGGTGGAGAGGTACGCCAGCGTGTAATCCCCCTCCGCAACCCACGTCAGGGCGTACAAAAGCCGGGCATAAGGATCGCCCGGATCACGTACCGCCGCTCGCGCGAACAAGCGCCGGGCTTCAACATATTGCCCGGACGAGAACGCGGCGACGGCTTCGTCGATCAGCGGGTCCGCTCCCGGCGTGATCGTCGTGAAGCGGATGACGTCGTCGCCCTCTGACGACGGTGCGTCTGCCGGCGGCGCGATCGTCTCGGAAAGCGCGTGGATCGACGCCCCGGCGTCGTCAATCACAAAAACCTGCGGATCGGACACGTAAACGTATTCCGCCGGAACGAGGTTCCACCCGAAGGGGTCCACGTAGCGAACGTCGTAGGAATAATGACGGTTCCAGTCATACCAGCCGATCCGCCCGCACGTCGTGTAACGCGGGGTATGACAGGCGTACCAGGTCGGGTCGAAACACAGCGCGTCCTTGACGACGAAGCCGCAGTCTCCGCCCACGCCTCGGGCGCCGAGCGTGACGCACGAAGTAACGCGGGCGCCGCGAACACAGATGACCCCGCAACCCCCGCGGCACTCACACCCGCCTCCGCGCCCCGGCGATCCGGCCCCGACGAACACGTCGAGTCCACGTCCCGCCTCGTCAACGTCGCCTTTGTCCAACTCCAATACAGGCGCAACCGCAGGTCGCTTGCCGCTCGGCGCGGCCGCCCGCGGGGCGCGCATATCCGACGAAACCGGCCGCGATCCGGGCGACGCAAGCGGGCGGCGATCCGGCGCGATTGTCGCAGCGCCGGCCGCGAAGCCCGACGGGGGTCGTGTAATCCCGCTCGATGTCCCGAGACGTGCAGCCGGCTCGCGCGGGATCGGACGCTCGGTTCCTCCGGCAAGGTCGGGTCGAATTGCCAGTGACGGTCGTGACGGGGAGATCAAAGACGGACTACGGCTCTGGGCTTGCGCCGACGACGGGGCACGCAGCGAACCCGTGAACCGCGAGGGGCTTGCCGGAACCGGCCGTTGCGACTGCAAACTCGACGGACGCGAGATCCGCGCCGGCGACGGCGTACCCAGCCCGGAGCGAGACAACGTTGAACCCGCACTCGCCCACGATGAGGGTGTTCTCCCTCGCGACGCCTGGGGCGAAACCGAAGGCCGGGTCGAACTCACCGAACTCGTCGGCAAGCTCGGTCGTGAGCCGATCGAACTGCGCGAGGGCGCGCGCGTCGGCGTCGAGAACGACGACGCCGGACGTGACGAAGTCGAGCCCGACCGCGACATCACGGCCGAAGGCCGGGAAGTCGTGGCGCTCGGCCTTGACGAGGTGGAACTGGACGACGACTTCTTCGATGCCGTGGCGGGCTGGGTGCTCCCGCTGCTGGAGGCCTTCGCCTTCGACTTGGTCTGGGGGGCAAGCCCCAGGGATGGCCCGGCACTCCACCCGACGACGGCCAGCACCAGCAACAATGCCCCCGCGCGAGAACCGTTTCTGCGGATTATCGACATGACCGGACTCCTCAAGAACCGCCGGATCGTTCATCATTTACCGCGAGAAAATTTTTCGGACCGCGCATATTATACTTGCGGTCAACTGTTTAAGCAACACTTTTTCGGTATTATTCCTCTAAGTCATTACCCCTCGCCCGCATCAATCACCGGTGCTTTTCCGCCGGCAGGCCGAATCCAGGGGTGTACTTGTCGCGCGACGGAGGGCGGATACGATGCGGGGCTACCCGCAAGGGGGCGTGTGCCCGAGTGGCCAAAGGGGACGGGCTGTAAACCCGTTGGCGTCAGCCTTCGAAGGTTCGAATCCTTCCGCGCCCAGTCCGGTCAGGCGGAAAGTCCCCCCTGACCCACCAGAACACCGCCGGGGCGCACCGGCAGGGGGCGTTGCGGGATCGGGGGGGGCTTCGATCCTGCTTTGCGGGCTCTCCCCGTCTCGTTACACTGCCGCCGCGTTGCAAACCGGATCAGGACGAGCCCGGCCCGTGACGCGACGGCGGCGCGGTCGTGGTGCGGGTTTTCCGGCGGGCGCGTTCGCGGGCCCTTCCGACGGATCGGCGCATGCGCATACGCGAGCAGATTGACGAACACGGTCCGACGGTCTCGTTCGAGTTCTTTCCGCCACGCGATGAAGTCGGATTCTGGGATCTGTACCGGACGGTCGAGGCGTTGCGGCCGCTCGCGCCCGATTTCGTCTCCGTCACCTACGGCGCGGGAGGCGGCACCCGCCGCAAGACCCTCGACCTGGTCGCGCGCATCAAGTCCGACATCGGTCTGGAACCGATGGCGCACATGACCTGCGTCGGCGCGTCGCGCAACGAGATTGCCGGCATCCTCGACGAACTGGTCATCAAGGGCGTCGAGAACGTCCTCGCCCTCCGCGGCGACCCCCCCGAGGGAACGTCCACGTTCACGCCGGTCCCCGGCGGGTTCCGCTACGCCAACGAACTCGTGACGTTCATCCGCGAGCGTTACCGGTTCTGCGTCGGCGCCGCCTGCTACCCGGAGGGGCACACCGAGGCCCCGACCCTGGACATCGACCTGGAGAACCTCAAGCGAAAAGTCGACGCCGGCGTTCACTTTCTCATTTCCCAGCTTTTCTTCGACAATGACGCTTTCTACCGGTTCCGCGACCGGGCGGAGCGGGCGGGCGTTCACGTCCCGATCCTCGCGGGCATCATGCCGATCCTCAGCGTCAAGCAGGTCAAACGCTTCACGCAGATGTGCGGCGCGGTGATCCCGCGCGACCTGCTGCACCGGATCGAGTCCGTCGAGGACGACGTCGAGGCCGTCCGCCATGTCGGCATGTTCCACGCCACCCAGCAGTGCCTCGGGCTGCTCGCCTGCGGCGTCGCCGGCATCCACTTTTACACCCTCAACCGCTCGACGGCGACGCGGGCGATCTACCAGTATGTCCGCGGCGAACTGCCGAAACGCCGCGCCTCCCGATCGGACCCCGGTTCCTCTTAGCCGTCCGTTGAAAAAGGGTAACGCCTCCCTCCGGGAGGCGAATTTCGCCGCGAAAAAACCGGGATCACGAAAGCCGATCGCGAGTTCTTCAACAGGCTGTTAACGCGGACCCCGACGAAACGGCGAGCCGGCGCCATCCCCGTGGTTGTGCGCCCGCGGCGGCTCGTTACAGTGTCCGTACGAACGCGCATGACCGCGGCGGCGGCGCGGAATCCGAAACCACAAACGAAGGCACTGACGTGGACGACGAAAGCCCGATCAAGCTGACCAGGCTTCGCGACCTGATCCGCGACATCCCCGACTTCCCGAAACCGGGGATCGTCTTCAAGGACATCACCCCGATGCTCCGTGATCAGGCGGGGCTTTCGCTGGCGATCGAGTACCTCACGCAGCCGTTCCGCGCCATGCACGTCCAGGTCGTCGCCAGCGCCGAGTCGCGCGGGTTCATCTTCGGAACCGCCGTCGCGCGGAACCTCTCCGCGGGCTTCGTGCCGATCCGAAAACCCGGCAAGCTCCCCGCCCCGACCCGCCGCGAGACCTACGCCCTCGAATACGGAACCGATGTGCTCGAGATCCACGCCGACGCGGTCCAACCCGGCGATCGCGTTCTGCTCGTTGACGACGTCCTCGCGACCGGCGGGACGATGCAGGCCAGCGCCCGACTCGTCGAAGCCCTCGGCGGAAAGGTGGTCGGCATCGCCGTCCTGATCGAACTGACCTTCCTGAAGGGCCGCGACAAGCTCCGCCCCCACCCCGTGCATTCGATCCTGCGCTACGACGACTGATCCGCGCCGTCGGACCACGGACCTCCGGTCCGCACGCGCGAAGCAAAGAAGAACTCCGCTCCACTGAAGCACCCCGGTCTGCCCGGGCAATCCCCAACCCGCTGGCCTGAGTCTCCACTTGACTCCGGCGCGCCGCGGCGCGCGGCGTTCGCCGACCCCAACGGGGTCGCGGCGTCGGGGTTGCCGCAAACATAACCGAGCCGCGCCCGTAAGGAAGCGTTCTTCTGAGTCCCCACTTGACTCCGGTGCGCCGCGGCGCGCGACGATCTTCGACCCACCTTGAAGGCGTCGCGGCGCGTCGCGTTTCTTCGATCCCAACGGGGTCGCGTCCCCCAGCCCAGGGTAGGTCGCCGCAGGCGACCAACCCTGGGGAACCGAGAACGCTCGATCCCCAACCCCAACAATGTGACAATTGTCAAGAAGGTAGGGGTTGCACCGCGCGATTCACTCAGGTTGGTTCGACCCCTTCGGGGTCGGGGGTTTTGGGCGGATGCTCGCCGTGGGTTTCACCCACGGCTACCCACGTGATTCCCCTTCGGGGAATATGACGCCAACGGCCGGGGAATATGACGCCGGACGGCCGGGGAACATGACGCCGGACGGCTGGGGAATATGACGCCGATCCCCGAAGGGGATCAACATGAATAGCCGTGGGCGCAGCCCACGGAAGACGAAGACAAGCGCGCCCAACCCCGAAGGGGTTGTACTCCTTCAACCCGGTGCAATCCTTTCAACCCATCGCAACCCGTTCGACCCGGCGCAACCGTTTCATCTGGCGCAACCCTTTCAACCCATCGCAACCCCTTCAATCCGGCGCAACCCCGTTGGGGTTGGTCGAGGCGTGGATCGCCGCGAACCCAAGGCAGGCCGCCTGCGGCGTCCAACCTTGGGCTGGAGGCCGCAATCCCTTCGGGATTGTGACCAACGCATCCGAGAATCCTGCGCCTCCTTCGGGATTGAAACACAACAACGGACGTTGGCGCGTGCTCTTCAGGCGCTCGCGCGTGTCCTTCGAACATCGGCGCGTGTTCATCGGGATTGAAACACCACAACGGACGTTGGCGCGTGTTCTTCGGGCGTTCGCGCGTGTTCTTCAGAATTGAGACAAAACAACGGACGTTCGCGCGTGTTCTTCGAACGTTCACGCATGTTCCTCGGGGGTTCGCGCGTGTTCTTCGAACGTTCACGCGTGTTCTTCGGGATTGAGGCGAATGCGTCCGACGATCCTGCGAGGCCGTCGGCGAAGCGTGTTGCAACGGAGTCAGGCGAGACGTGTTGCAACGGAGTCAGGCGAGACGTGTTGCACCGGGGTCAGGTGAAGCGTGTTGCAACGGAATCAGATGGAGATTCAGGAGGATGCAAACCCGCGGCGCGGTTCTCGCATGTCATGTGAAGCGGATATTCCGCGGAGGCGCCCTCCGCCGGACCGGCTTCCCAGTTCCCCGAGGACGGCGGCGCGGTTCTCGACGGCAGTCATGTCATACGCCGTGCCGGCCTGGCCGGCGACAACCGCCAACATGCCCACCGCCAGGCGATCGCCATGGCGCACGAGCAACGACGGTGCGCCCGACCCATCGAGGAAAACCAGCAGCGGCTTTCGAACGTCGACATCGTTCTTCAGATGCGCCAGGAACGCAATCATTCGGCTGCCGTCCTTGCGCGAAACCTCCCACTGCCTGAACCCTGGCGGCAGGCCGGGGTTTTCAGTGAACTGAGCCTTCCACGTGACGGGCGCGGGTGGATCCGCCATCGCCCCCAGGGTACGGGCCGCCATGGGCGAGGCGGAGGTCATGCATGTTCAAATCAAGACGGACCGGCACCGAATCGTGACGCCGCAGTCGGCGAACTCGATTTGGAATGTTTTGACCGATCTCCTCCGATTGCCGGGAACGGGTGCGAGCGACATGACGACGCGGGAGGTCAGTCGCTCAAAGTACGACCGGACCTCATCTGGGTTCGCAAGTTGGAGGAATTGAACCGATATCGGCGCGGTATGCGGGGGATACGATGCGTGAAGTTGAAACGTCAGAGTTAAGGAATCCCTCGGTCCGAAGGCGATTTCCGTCAGGGTCGAGTCGTGGAACTCATAATCGCTCAGATGTTTCGGCATGATCCGCACGCCCAAGGAGCGCCGTCATTGCTCCCGGACCCTACACCCGGAGCGCCGTCCTTGCTGGTGGAGGTTCAAGACCGTTCTTCATGACCGAGCCGTGCCCCCTGCCGGCTCGTTGAAGAAGTGCGGCACGCGGGTCCACAATCCGCGTCCGCCACGAGGGCGGCGTCCGCAGAGGGCGCAGAAAAAGTAATGGGCTTGTCGCATCACCTCCGCGTCGCTCTGCGTCGATTCGCGTCGCTCTGCATCTGTCTGCGCCCTCCGCGTCGCTCTGCGTCGCTCTGCATCTGTCTGCGCCCTCCGCGTCGCTCTGCGTTCTCCGCGGTTGATTCTCCTCTCCGCGCCGACCGTGGTCACGGCCGGCAAGTCACCGTGCGGCACAACTCCGGGCACTCCTGAATGCACACGCGATGATCGCCCTTGTTCAGTGTCGTGCATGACGCCTTCGCGCGGCCCCGGTCGTTGATCGTCACCGTCTGGCATCCGCAATCCTCATCACCCTCGAAGCAAAAGGTCAGCTCGGTTCCTTCCCGAAGCGTCGTCAAGACGCTCGCCCGAATCCTGCATCGGCCGCGGTTTTCCTTGGTTTTGACCTTGAAACGCTGAATGAACTCGCAGGGTTCGCATTCGTCGGGGATGCCGTTCCCGTTGCGGTCGGCGGAGGTTCCGTCGTCGATATCCTTATGATCCGGGACGCCGTTGCAATTGCAGTCGAAGAAGTATTCCCAAGTCTCCCCGTTCTGCGAGCCGTCGAATCCTCCGAACAGGGCAGTCACACTGCGGTCGCTGTCGAATGCCATTGCGTGCCGCCTTCGCCGCGATGGCCCTGTCGTTGTCAACTTCCTCCATGCATCTCCGTCCCATCCCCACGTCTCGCCGTCGAGTCGATCGCCAACCGCGTATCCCCCGAACAGAAGGGTTGCTTGGCGAGTACGGTCATAGACCATGGCGTGCTCGTAACGCGGTGACGGCCCCATGACATTTCTTTGCCTCCACGTCTGTGTGTGCCCGTCCCATTCCCATGTCTCGCCGTTGAACGTGCCATCCCATCCGCCGAAAAGGACCGTGACCTCCCGGTCCCAGTCGTAGGTCATGGCGTGGCTGCCGCGCGCTGACGGTCCATTCGTGGAAACAAGCATCCACGTTCTCCCGTCCCATTCCCAGGTTTCGCCGTTGTAGGATCCGTCGCCGACATATCCGCCGAACAGGACAGTTACCTGTCGCGCAAAGTCGTAGGCCATCGCGTGGCTCTCCCGTGGCGACGGACCCGTGATGGAATACTGCTCCCAAGCTGCACCGTTCCATATCCAGGTTTCGCCGTTCAGCAAACCATCATTTCCGCCGAACAGGACGGTGACACCCCGTGAGAGGTCGTAAGTCATGGCGTGGCCGGAACGTGCCGACGGTCCCGTCGGCGGATTCATATGGTTCCAATTCGACCCGTTCCACGTCCATGTCTCGCTATCGCGCCTGCCGCCATCGTGATATCCCCCGAACAGGACGGTGACGCGCCGGTCCGTATCGTAGGTGAGGGCGTGGTTGTATCGCGCTGACGGGCTGAAATTAAGGTTCTTCTGTTCCCAGCTACAGTCCTGCGCGGACGCGCGCTGCGGCACGGCCAGCGAAACGGCGGCAACCCCAAGCAGGACTCCTGCGATGCACACGCGGACACACCGTAAGCAGTGCAGGCTTGGAGACCTGTTCCACCATGCGCCATTGCTCGATCGACTGACTTGACCCGCTTGCAGTACCGTGCTCATACGATGTACTCCTTTGCAAAGCATCTTTTGTCTTCGACCAGCAGCCTTTGGTGAGGTCGTGGGACTCTGTTTACGGCCCGGGAAACGCCGCTTGCGGAAGCGTATTCTAAACAACCGTCGTCTGCAATTGAAGCGAGGCGTTGCGGAGGGAACGAAAACCGGGCGACCGGTGGTTCATCCGGACGGCGGCGCCGGCGGGTTTTCATTCGGGGGCGGCGGGGCTTCATCTGGTGTTGGCGTGCGGGATTTCATATCCGACGGCAGCAGCCGCGCGCCGTGCAGGACGACCAGGATCTGAATGGTCGATGAAGCCGGAACGATTCGGTAGATCAACCGGTAGCTGAAGACGATTCGCTCACGAAGCTGCGGGTCGTGCCGCTCCGACGCGCTTCGGCCCATGAGCGGAAAGAGGGCAGGTCGGCGGCCGCGTCGAGCAAGCTGCGCGCCACGGGCGCGGCGTACAACCTGGAGTCCGCGGCGATATACCCGGCGATGGCGCGCAGGTCTTCCTCCGCGGTCGCGAGCCAGACTAGAACCTATCCCAGAACTCAGCGAGCCGCGGACTGAAGTCCGCGGCTCACCCACTTCTGGGATAGGTTCCACTGTGCAAGCCACGGCTCAAACCGCTTTTCAACCTGGGTGTGATCGACGAAGCTCCCTTGGTCCGCAAGCCGCAGGCGGCGCTGGAGCATTTCGACGACGTAGAGCCTGTATTGGACATCCTGCAATGAGCAGTCGTCCGGCAGCTCGTCAAGGATTTGATGAACTTGTTCCTTGGACGTCATTTCACCGGCGGGCAATCTTACGAAGAGCGAACGCGACCCGTCAACCTGAGTCACGCACGAACGATCTTGCCGCTTGTGTTCTTGCAGTTCGCCGTGGCGTTGCGGGTGTCGACGACGAGTTTCGCGTGGTCCACGATCATCTGGGCGTCGTAGGTTGAATGATCGGTGGCGATGAGGACGCAGTCGTAGGACGCGAGCGTCTTGGGGGTCAGTTCGACGCTTTCCATCTGGAGGTCGTGCTCGCGCTGGCGGTGCGTCCTGGGGATGTGCGGGTCGTTGTAATCGACGTGCGCGCCGCGAGCCTTGAGCATCTCGATGAGGTGGATCGACGGCGACTCGCGCAGGTCGTCCACGTCCTTCTTGTACGCCAGACCCAGCACCAGGATGCGCGAGCCGTTGATCGGCTTCTTCGCGGCGTTGAGGGCCTCGGCGAGGCGGTGGATGACGTACTCGGGCATGGCGCGGTTGATCTCGCCGGCGAGTTCGATGAACCGGGTGCTCAGCTCGTACTGCCGCGCCTTCCAGGTCAGGTAGAAGGGGTCGATCGGGATGCAGTGACCGCCCAGGCCCGGACCGGGGTAGAACGCCTGAAAGCCGAAGGGCTTCGTGGAGGCGGCGCGGATGACCTCCCAGACGTCGATGCCCATCCGGTCGAAGAGCACCTTCAACTCGTTGACTAGGGCGATGTTCACGCAGCGGTAGACGTTCTCGAGGATTTTCGCGGCTTCGGCGACTTCGCAGTTGGCGACGGGGACGACCCTGGTGATGGCGCCGGCGTAGAGGGCGGTGGCGAGATTCGTGCTCTTCTCGCCGATGCCGCCGACGACCTTGGGGATCGTCTCGGTGGAGAAGTCCTTGCGTCCCGGGTCTTCGCGCTCGGGAGAGTAGGCGAGGAAGTAATCCTGCTCCGCGCGCAGGCCGCCGGCTTCGAGGATCGGCTGGACGAGTTCCTTCGTCGTGCCTGGATAGGTCGTGCTTTCGAGGATGATGAGCTGGCCCGGCTGGAGGTGCTGGGCGATCATGCGCGCCGTCTGCTCGACGTAGGACATGTCCGGATCGCGCGTTTTGTTGAGCGGGGTGGGGACGCAGATGAGGATGGCGTCGCAGGCGCGGAGGTCCGAGGGGTTGGCGGTGGCGCGGAAGCCGCTCTTCTGCACGAGGTCGGCGACGGTCTTCGACGGGATATGCTTGATGTAGCTTTGTCCGGCGTTGAGGGCGTGGACCTTCGCCTCGTCCACGTCGTACCCGACGCAGCGGAACCCGGCCTTGCTGAAGGTGCGCACGAGGGGGAGGCCCACGTAACCCAGACCGATGACGCCGACGACGGCCTGTCGCGTCTGAATTTTGTCGAGAATCGTCTTTTCGGATGCCGGCAAAGGAATACTCCGGTTGTTGGCGGTCGGCATCGTAGCGTCGGCGGCGGATCGGCTGCAACGGGTGGTGGACATCAGACGACGGTTCCCGGATGAGGCGAGCCGCGGACGAAAGTCCGCGCGGTGACTGGCGCCCCTTGCAGGCTGATATCGGCCCCGCGCCGCCGCCGGTACAATCCGCCCGCCGCACACGGCGGCAGACTTTGCGCGGAGGCGGAACGCTTGAAACCGACATTCAAGGGCGAGGAACATTCGCGCGGGCTGAAGCCCGCGGCTGATCGGGAGATTCCGCTGGCGCGGCCGAACGTGACGCCGGCGGAGATCGACGCGGTCGTGGAGGTGCTCCGGACGCCGAACCTGTCGCTGGGTCCGAAGGTGGGGGAGTTCGAGCAGGCGTTTGCGCGGGCGGTGGGGGTGCGCGAGGCGGTGGCGGTGTCGAGCGGGACGGCGGCGCTGCACGTGCTGATCCGGGCGCTGGGGATCGGGCCGGGGGACGAGGTCGTCACGACGCCGTTTTCGTTCGTCGCGTCGGCCAACTGCGTTCTTTATGAGCGGGCGACGCCGGTGTTCGCGGACATCGACGCCGAGACGTGGAACATCGACCCGGCGAAGATCGAGGCCGCGGTCACGCCGCGCACGAAGGCGATCCTCCCGGTGGACGTGTTCGGGCAGCCGGCGGATTTCGACGCGATCCGCGACATCGCCCGGCGGCACAAGCTGGTGATCATCGAAGACTCCTGCGAGGCGCTGGGCGCGGCGTACCAGGGCGTCCGGGCGGGGGCGCTGGGGGACGCGGGGGTCTTCGGGTTTTATCCGAACAAGCAGATCACCACCGGCGAAGGCGGGATGATCACGACGAACGACGCGGATCTGGCGGCGATGTGCCGGTCGCTGCGCAATCAGGGGCGCGACGCCGGGGCTGGCTGGCTGGCGCATCCGCGTCTCGGGTTCAATTACCGGTTGCCGGACATCAACTGTGCGCTGGGGCTTGCACAGCTCCGACGGCTTGACGAGCTGCTTTCGGCGCGGGCGCGGGTTGCGGAGTGGTACATCGAGGAACTGCCCGTCGGCGGCGGGTGCGGGACCGGGATTTCCCCCCCGACAGCAGGCTTGCTCCAGCTTCAGCGGATCGCCCCCAACGTCCGCATGAGCTGGTTCGTCTTTGTCGTGCGGCTGGCGGATCCGTTCACCGAGCAGGACCGGGACAGGGTGCTTTCGGGTCTGCGTTCCGCGGGGATCGGGTGCAGCAATTACTTCGCGCCGATCCACCTTCAGCCGTATATCCGGGAGCTGGGCGGGTACAGGCCGGGCGACTTTCCGGTGTGTGAAGCGGTGGCGTCGCGGACGATCGCGCTTCCGTTTCATCATGAGCTGACGCGCGACGACGTGCGGCGGGTGGTCGCCGAATTGTGCTCGTTGCTGGCGTAGGGGCGCAAGAAGCGGAATTGCGTCCGGCGGGCGCGCGGTTACTGGATTGTCGTGCATCGCGATGGCGCACCGATGTCGAGCGGCGACCGTTCATGAGCGGGATGTTCCGGGAAGACCCGCGTCCAGTCGGGCGCGGCTCGGCAGGGGGCGAGGGGTCGAGGGCGGGTCGGTAGGGGGCGGGGGTTGAGGATGAGGATGCTCAGGACGGCGCATCAGGTGATGCGCTGAGGAGGTGACGGGTTGCTGCTGGGGCAGGCGGTCTCGCGGATCGAGGAGGAGGTGCGGTTTGAGTTTCAATCCGCGCCGGAGGGGGGGCTCGCGCTCCTGAGCGCGGTCGGTCTGGCGGTCGTCGCCGCCGCGATCGTGCTGATGTACCGAAGCGAGGGCCGGGCGGGAGCTTCGCCGCGACGGCGGTATTTTCTGGCGGGACTTCGCGTCACCGTGATGCTGCTTCTTGCGGCGATTCTGCTTGAGCCGGTTCTGGCGAAATATCTGCACCGGTGGATTGACTCGTACACGATCGTGCTGGTGGACACGTCGGCGAGCATGAGCCTGGGCGACCGCTATCGCGACGCGGATGCGGAGGTCCGGGTCCGGCGGGCGCTGCCTGATGCGCCGGCGGATGTTTCGGAAATCCGACGCATTGACGTTGTTTCAGAGTTGCTCGCGCGTGACGGGCGCGCGTTCCTGCGGGCGCTGACGGAGCGCAACCGTGTTCGCGTGTACGCTTTCGCCGAGGACGTCGCGCTGACGGCGGTGCTTCGCGCCGCCCGGGAGGCGGACGGCGCCGGAACCGAGAAGGACGCCGTCGATCTTGACGGCGCGACGCTGGCGTTCTCGGCGGACGGAGCGGCGACGGACATCGAGCGCGCGGTCCGGCAGTCCGTCGAGGCGCAAGGCGAGGCGCCGCTGGCGGGGATCGTGGTGCTCTCCGACGGCGGGTTCAACCGGGGCGGGGGCGTCGAGGGGGTGGCGCGGTTTCTGCGCGAGAGGCGCGTGCCGGTGATGACGGTGGGGATCGGCGATCCGGCGCCGCCGCGGAATCTGCGGATCACCGCGCTGGAGGCGCCCGAGTTCGTTTTTCCGGATGATCCGTTTCAGATCAGCGTTTCCCTGGCGTCCGAGGGGCTCGCGGGTTCGAGCGCTCGCGTGACGGTTTATGAGCAGATCGAGGGACAGTCCGGTCCGGGTCGCGTGATCGACCGGCGCGAGCTGTCGCTCGACGGTGATGGGCCGTTGCCGCCGGTCAGCTTTGAACATCGTCAGCCGGCGGCGGGAGTGTACACCTACGTTGTGGCGGCTGACGCGGGGGGCGATGAATCCGTCCTGGACGACAACCGGCGCAGCGCGGCCGTGCGCGTCGCGGATTCTCGCGTGAGCGTTCTGCTGGTGTCCGGGGCGCCGAGCTGGGAGTATCAGAATCTCGTTCGCTTGCTTCAGCGGGATGCGTCGTTCGAGCTGTCGTGCTGGCTTCAGTCGGCGGACGCGCGGGCGGTGCGGGACGGGGACACGATCCTTCGGCATCTGCCGGTGCTGGCGGAGGAGTTGTTCGTTTACGACGTCGTCGTTCTTCTTGATCCTTCGGCGGAAGGGCTGGACGAGGGGTGGGCCGGTCTGCTGGACCGCTTCGTGACGGAACACGGCG
Source organism: Phycisphaerae bacterium (assembly GCA_022072505.1). Lineage (GTDB taxonomy): Bacteria > Planctomycetota > Phycisphaerae > UBA1845 > UBA1845 > JABWBH01. The sequence goes on along the minus strand of JAJVHU010000010.1, from coordinate 89,941 downwards.
GCGGTCTGGTCTTCGTCGCCGGGCGTCAGAACGCTCCCTCGCTGCTTCGGGACGAGGGCATCGGGCGGGTGGTGGACCTGCTGCCGGTGTCGATGAACCCTGATGCGGATCTGATTCTGAACCGGCTGGGCTTCTATCAGCGGCGCGAATATGCGGTTGCGGTGGAGCCGGAAGCGTTGACGCATCCGGTGGTGCGGGCTGCGGAGGGCGAGGCGGCGACGCGCCTGATGTGGGAGGGGCGCGGCGGCGTGTACTGGCATTATCCCGTGCTTCGGGCGAAACCGGTGGCGAGCGTGCTGCTGCGGCACACCGACCCGGCGATGCGGAATCAATACGGGGCGCATGTTCTGGCGGCGGTGCAGTACGCGGGCGCGGGCCGGACGGGTTTTCTGGCGTTCGACTCGACGTGGCGCTGGCGGCAGGGCGGGGCGGAGAACTTCAACCGGTTCTGGATTCAGATGCTTCGGCATCTGTCGGAGGGGAAACTGTTTCGTGGTCGGCAGCGCGGCGTGCTGTCGACCGCGGGGAGTGAGTTTCCGGTGGGAGAGGCGGTGCAGGTCGAGGCTCGTCTTTTCAATGAGCGGTTTGAACCGCTCGCCCTCGAGAGCGTGGAAGTCCAGGTTCAGGGGCCGACGGACAGGCAGGTCTTGAACCTGGCCCGGCGGGTCGACCGACCCGGCGAGTACGCGGGGAGGTTCGCGCCGTCCGAGGTCGGCGCGTACACGCTGACGCTGGGGCCGTGGGAGCCGTCGCAGGCGGAGCCGCTGGTTCGTGAGGTGCGGATCGTTCGCCCGAGCGTCGAACTTGTGAGGCCTCAGATGGACCGGACGCAGATGTCGTCGCTGGCGGCGGTTTCGGAAGGCGGACGGTACTTCGGCTGCGACGAGTTGATGAACATTCCGGCGCTGATACCGGATCGTCACGAGGTGATAACGACGAAATCGCGGCCGACGTCGTTGTGGGACCGGGCGTGGACGCTGGCGGCGCTCGTGATTCTGCTGGGGGCGGAGTGGGGCGTGCGGAAGTGGAGCCGGATGCTTTAAGGGGTCGGGACGGTAAGATGCACCTGATCGGAACGGCGGGTCATTATTCAAAGGAGGGGCAGCGATGCGAGCGGGATTCAAAGCGGCGGCACTTGCAGGCGTCATTCTGGCGCTGGGGGCGGAGTCAGCCGCGGCGCAATGCGACGCCGCGATCGATCTGGGGCGCGGACGGATCAATCTTCACGTGCCTCCCTCTTATGACGGCCGGACCCCCGTGCCGCTGGTGATCCTGCTCCACGGGTACACAAGCTCCGGAGCGCAGACGGAGTCGTACGTGCGTTTCGCGCCGCTGGCGAACGAATACGGATTCGTCTACGCCTACCCGGACGGCACGCGTGATTTTCTGGGCAACCGGTTCTGGAACGCGACGGACGCGTGCTGCAACTTTTTCGGCTCGAACGTGGATGACTCGCAATATCTGCTGGATCTGATCGACGCGATCCAGCGGCAGTGCAACATCGACCCGCGCCGGGTGCATTTCGTGGGGCACTCCAACGGCGGGTTCATGTCATACCGGATGGCGTGCGATCACAGCGACGTCGTGGCGTCGATCGCGTCGCTGGCCGGCATGACGTTCGAGGATCCGAACGACTGCGGTCCGGCGGAGCCCGTCCACGTGCTGCACATTCACGGGACGAACGACTCGGTCATCTTTTATCCTGGCGGCTGCCTCGTCAGTTGCTACCCGGGGGCGGTCGAGTCGGCGGAGCAGTGGGCGTCGTTCGCCGGGTGCTCGCTCGACCCGGACCTGACGTCGGATCCGCTGGACCTGGACGCGGGCATCAGCGGGAACGAGACGCTGGTGGCGAAGTACGAAGCGTCCTGCGACCCGCGCGGATCGGCGGAGTTGTGGACGATCGTCGGCGGAGAGCACTCCCCGAACCTGTCGTCGAGCTTCAGCCGTCTCGTGGTGGAGTGGCTGCTGGCGCATCCGAAACCGGGGGGTTGCACGGGGGCGGAACGGATTGCCGCGGCGAACTGCCGCGACAAGCGCGGAACCAACGTCTTGAAGGTCAAACTGGCGGACGGTCAGCCGGGAGACTCGTTTTCGGTCAGCATTACGGGCGGCGCCACGGACGGCGGCACGCTCAATAATCGCGGGAAAGGAAGCGCCCGCTTCCGCGGCGCGGCCTCCGGCGCAGGAGAGGCGACGGCGACGTGGGGCTGCGGCGCGACGGATCAGGCGTCGTACACCTGTCCGTGACCGGGGCGCACCGCCGCGCTCTCCCGGACGCCCTGCCCGCGTGGGCGTCCGGGTCCGGCGCGGCGCCGCCCGACACTACCGGACGAGACTGAGGCGTCCGACCTGCCCGCCGGACGGCGCGGCGTTCGGGTTCGTCAGGATGTTCGGAGCGTTGAAGATCACCGGTTGAATGATGATCGCCTTGTCGTCCGGATTGCCGGTCAGGTCGATGTGCAGCAGGCGTCCGAAACGGATGCCGACGACCCGGTAGGTGCAGTTGGCGCCGCCGTCGGTCACCTGATCGTGGACGAAGAACCCGACGATGTCGCCGATCCGCTGCTCAACGGCGTCTTCGATGCCGACCTTCATGCCGGGCGACCCGGTGATGTCATAAGTCTTCTCGTCGCCGTCCTCATCGAAGAACGTAAGCGTGCTCGTCCCGACTTCCGCCTCCAGATTGTCGGCGGTGACCCCGTCGATGATCTGGTCTTCGATCAGGGGAACGCCCTGATTCGGGTTGCCGACGTTGAGCAGTCCGAAGTTTCCCGAGCCTCCCTGCTGATCCTCGTCGCCGTCGTCCCCGCTGCTGCCGCCGCCGCCGCCGCCTTTCTTGCCGTTGCTGTTTCCGTTGCCGTTGTTATCGTCGTTCCCTCCGCCGCTGAGTTTGTAAGGGAAGAGCTTAATCTCGCGGATCCCGTCGCCCGTCTCGTTGACGTCGTCGTTGCCGCCGTCGTAGCTCCAGTCATCGTCGCCGTTGTGGAACTGATTCTCATACTCGTCGATGTGGATCGTGAAAGGGATCAGATAATTGCCGCGGTCGTCCTCGCGGTATCCGCTGAAACGGTCGTCGAACGCCGCCGTGGCCGTCGCCGCGGTCTGCCCGTCGGAAAGTCCGAAGACGCGGGCGAACCAGTAAGGCACGCCGCCGTTGGTTCCGTCCGACGTCCGGCGCACGGTCAGCGCGACCGCGTTGAAGTTCGCCGGGTCGGCCTCGGCGTCGAGTTCCGCGCCGGGATCCGAAAAGTCGAAGTGCCCGAGCACGACGTCGCCGTCCTCGACCTTCGTCGGCGTCTGAAGCGTGTTGTTCTTCTCGCTGTAAGCGACGGCGCGCGTGTCCGCGGCGTCGTGGATCGGATCGATGAGCGACGGATCGGGCGCGCCGTCGTAGCCGGATTGCAGGGCCTCGAGCATGTTGTCGCCGAGGAACGCGGACACGCCGGCGAGGGCGCCGGAGTCGGCGGCGCGCTGAAGCTCGCCGCGGGCGCGGTAGACGTTTCCGATGTCGATCGTCAGAGCGGCGAATCCGAGGATGACCACCAGCATGATGACCACCTGGACCGCGACGACGCCCCGGCGCCGCGAGCGCGGTCGCCGACGTTGCGGAATTGAAAACGCTCCGGCGCGCATGAGCAGGCCTCCCCGTGCCGGTCGGCGAAGCGCCGACGGGCCAGTACGCGGACGCACCGTCCCGGCGACGTTGCCGCGCCGGCGAATCCGCTTTGACGGTAACAGGGAGCCACATGCCGACCGCGACGGGAGCAAGTCTCCCGCCGCGACGCCAGTGCCAGGTCAACGCTACGATTCCGGTCGGCGCCGGGGCGCAGATTCCGCCCGATCGCGGACGTTTGCCGCCGGCGGGCGCGATTCCCGGACGCGCGGGCGTCGCGTCGGCGGTCCCGCGGTATGATGCCCTCGCGATGGAGCACCCGAAGGAATTCCGGAAGGATGAGGCGACGAAGAAAGTCGCGCCGTGGGTCGAGGTGCGTCCGTCCGCGCCGGGGATGTTCGTCTACAAGCGGATGCTCCGCACGGCTTCGCCCGACGCCCGTCCGGGGCAGGTGGTGGCGGTGTACGACCGCGGCGGGCAGGCGCTGGGCTGCGCGCAATACAATCCGCATTCCCAGATTGCGCTGCGGATGCTGCGGACCGGCGCGCTGGACGCGGACGAGACGTTCTGGCGCGACGCGATCTTCCGCGCGGCGCAACTGCGCGTCGAGGCGCTCCGTCTCCCGGAGACGACCGACGCCTGCCGGATGATTCATTCTGAGGGCGACGGTCTGTCGGGACTGGTCGCGGATCGTTACGGCGAGGTGCTGGCGGTGGAGCTTTTCAGTCTGGGGATGTACCGGATGATCGAGCGTCTGCTGCCGCTTCTGCACGAGGCCTGCGGTACGCGGCGGCATCGGGTGGAGGCGTCGGCGCGGGTGCAGGAACTGGAGGGCTTTCAGGCGAAGGCGATCCGCTCGACGGACTTGCCGGACGAGTTGAAGATTACGGAGAACGGCGTGCGGTTCCGGGTGTCGTTCACGACGGGACACAAGACCGGGTTCTTCTGCGATCAGCGGGAGAACCGTCGGCGCTTCGCGGAGCGGGTGCGCGGCGGCGAGGTGCTCGACGCCTGCGCCTACACCGGGGGGTTCGGGTTGTACGCCGCGGTGCGCGGGGGCGCGAAGGCGGTGACGTGCGTCGATCTGGATGAGGAGGCGGTGGCGCTGTTGCGGCGCAACGCGGACCTCAACCAGGTGCGCGTGGACGCGGTTCATGCGGACGCCTTCGGATATCTGCGGCAGATGCAGATGAACGGGCGGACGTTCGACGCCGTTGTGCTGGACCCGCCGAAGCTGGTGTTCGGTCCGAAGGACGAGGGCGACGGGCGTCGGAAGTACTTCGACCTGAACCGCCTCGCGATGCCCCTCGTGCGGCCGGGCGGGTGGCTGCTGACGTGCAGTTGCAGCGGGGCGCTGCACCGGGAGGAGTTCGTGCGGATGCTGCGGACGGTCGCCCACCAGACCGGGCGCGCGGTCCAGCTTGTTGAGTTGACCGGCGCGGGAGCGGATCACCCGGTGCGGCTGGATTTCCCGGAAGGCGAGTATCTCAAGGCCGCGTGGTTGCGGCTCACCTAAGTAGGAACGCGGAATGAATGTCCCGCGCTGAGCCGCGGGGTTTACCCCGCGCGACGCTTCGCGCGGGCTGAAGCCACGCGGTTCGGGTAAATGATTCCGCGGTTCTACTTGGCGGCGTCGCCGGGGCTTTCCTGCCCGCGATCCAGTTGCGTGCTGAGGATCGAGGACGCCAGAAGGATGCCGAAGACGTTGGCGATCCAGTCCTGAACGCTGGCGTGCCGACCGACGAGGGGCTGCAACGCTTCGTCGATCGCGCCGTATGCCGCGTAGACGAGGGCCCACATCGCCAGCCGACGCGGCGTCGGGGGCGCGGGCGTCGAAAGCAGCACGCGCCCGCCGAGCATCGTCAGCACGAAATACATCAGCACGTGCAGGAGCTTGTCCCCCTCGCGGATCGGAATGCGCAGACCGTCAGGGACGGGCAAATGCGTGGCGATCGCCATCGCCGCCCAGTACATGAGCCACGCCCCGACGAGGACGCGGCGTGACCGGATTGTGAAGCGGAATCCGAACATGCGCTCCTGCGTTTCAGGCGGTCGCGGTCCTCACTGAGACCTCAGAGGACGCGGCATCTTCGGCGTCATGCGGATCGCGCGTCGTTGCGGCGGAGACGGGCGGCGCGGCGTCGGCGGGCGCGACCGGAACCGCGGCGGCTGTTCCGAACAATTCGTCGGCGAGCGCGGCGTAGTCCAGCGCTCCGTTGCTTTTCGGCGCGTAGGTGAAGATCGAGGTCTGGTGGCTGGGGCATTCCGCGAGCTTGATGTTGCGGCGGATCCGGGTGCTGAAGATCCGGGCGTCCCCCCACGCGTCGCCGCTGCGCCGGTGCGCCGCGAGAATCTGCTCCAGCCCGGCGATCACCTCCGCGGACAACAGCGTCCCGGCGTCCTGCATGACGACGACGACGCCGGCGATGCGCAACATCGGGTTCAGCCGGGCGCGAACCAGGGCGACGGTTTGTCCGAGCTTCATCAAGCCCTGAAGCGCTAGAAAATGCGGTTGCAGGGGGATGATGACTTCAAAGCCGGCGCACAAGGCGTTCAGCGTCAGCAGCCCGAGCGACGGGGCGCAGTCCACCAGAATCGCGTCAAACTGGTTTTCGACCGCGGACAGGGCGTTGCGAAGGAGGTCATGCCGGTCGTTGACGCCCGCGAGTTCAACCTCGGCCGCGGCGAGATCCACGCAGGCGGGCAGTAAGCGCAAGCCCTCGTCGGTGTCGCGCATGATCTCGGCGACGGGAGCGCCCTGAGTCAGAACCTCGTAGACGGTCGGTTCATTGCTTTCCGGATCAAACCCGAAGTGAATCGACAGATGCGCCTGAGGGTCCATGTCGATCAGGAGGACGCGCCAGCCGCGCCGCACCAGCGCCGCGGCGAGGTTGGCCGTGGTGGTCGTTTTGCCCACGCCGCCCTTCTGATTGACGATGACGAGCCGTCGCATCCGCCAGCTCCGCGTCCGGGACGCCGCCTGCACGTCCGCTCAGGCCTCTCCCAGACGAGTTTCACTCTCCTGCGCCGGGCGGCATGATAACGTTGCAAAGACATGCTGACCAGCCGGAACCGTCCTGGCGGCGGACTTCGTTCCGGACGGAACAAGCGCGACGCGCCGGGCTGCCGAAGCGGCTTGCCGTCGCGGTGAGCGCCGGGTAGGTTGGGGCGATCAACGATCATGTCCGCTCAGGCGAAAATCACGTTGGCCACGCTGAGGGGGATGAAGCGCGAGGGGCGCAAGTTCTCGGTGCTGACCTGCTACGACTGCACGATGGCGCGCCTGATCGAAGGCGCCGGCGTGGAAAGCATTCTGGTCGGCGACACGTATGCGGAGGTGTGCCTCGGGCACTTGACGACGTTGCCGGCGACGATGGACCAGATGATCACGATCACGCAGGCGGTCCGGCGCGGCGCGCCGAACGTCTATCTGATCGGCGACATGCCCTACCTGAGCTACCAGGTCAACGTGGAGGAGGCGATCCGCAACGCCGGGCGGTTCATGTCGGAAGGCGGATGCGACGCGGTGAAGATCGAGGTGGACGATCGTCTGGCGCCGACGGTCGAGGCGATGTCCGCGGCGTCGATTCCGATCGTGGCGCACCTGGGGCTGAGGCCGCAGTCGATCCACGTTCACGGCGGGTACCGCGTTCAAGGTCGGGACGCGCGCGACGCCCGGCGACTGATGATCGAGGCGGCGATGATGCAGCGGGCGGGAGCGGTGATGCTTCTTCTCGAAGCGGTGCCGCTGGAGCTGGCGGAGCGCATTGCGGCGAAGGCGGAAGTCCCGGTGATCGGATGCGTATCCGGATCGCGGACGGACGCGCAGGTGGTGGTGCTGCATGACGTGCTGGGTCTGGGGGCCGGACATCCGCCGCGTTCGGTGAAGCGTTATGCGGAGTTGAACGAGGCGTGTTCGGCGGCGTTTCGCGCCTACGCGGCGGACGTCCGCGCCGGGCGGTTTCCGATCGACGCCTTGACGGCGAGTCTGGGCGATGAAGCGCTGTCCAGCCTTGACGCCGACGCGTCGGTTGCGGAGGTCGTCGCCTCAGATCAGGGGGCGTGACGGCGGAGGGTTTTGACGCCTGCGGCGCGGACGGTTATGACTCGCCGGCCCGCGCCGGGGGAGAATGACGGAATGCTCGTTCGGATGAGACTGGCGCGCATCGTGATGGTGGAGCCCGACACTCAGCACACGATCGTGCTGAAGGAGGTCAAGGGGGACCGCGCGTTCACGATCCAGATCGGGAAATTCGAGGCGCTGGCGATCGATCGTCGGGTCAAAGGGGAAAAAACGCCGCGTCCCCTGACGCACGATCTGGCGCTGACGTTGATCGAGCAGCTCGGCGGGACGTTGGAGAAGGTCGTGATTCCCGAGTTGCACGACGGCACGTTTTATGCAAAGCTCGTGATCCGCAGAGACGGCGAGGTCGTGGAGGTTGACTCGCGTCCGTCGGACGCGATTGCGATCAGCGCCGGACGGGACGTGCCGCTTCTGGTGGACGAGGCGGTTCTGCGCGAGGTATGTTAGGTTCGGACAAGCCCTCCGAAAGGCCCGCGAATGAACGACGAACCGAACGTGATGGTCACGCCGACAACCGTGGTGGGGCGTTCCGCGCCCGCTCGTCGGACGGCGTCGGCGGAGGACGTCCCCGCGGGAGTCGGGGCGGCGTCGGTGTCCGCGGCGCCGCTGCGTCTCGAGGTGATGGGCGGGCTGGCGGAATGCAGCGGCGCTCTGGTGCTGACGTATCCGCTGGAATACGGGGTTCGTGTGACGGTTCGTGCCCGCGAGGACCAGACCGTTTTCGTTCAGGTTCGGCGACCGTCGGGCGGCGACGCGGTCAAAAGCCTCTCGCTGCCGCTTGCCGCGTTGCGCGACGGAGGGACCGGAGCACCGACGGTTGAGGAGGCGGTCGCCCGCATTCCCGCGACGGCGGAGCCCGCGGCGGCGCTGGCGATCGCGGCGTGGGTCGGCGGAATCCGTGCGGGAATGCTCTCCGGCGCGGATCGTGGCGTCTCGTTCTCGATCGTGGAGAACGTGCCGCCCGGCGAGACGGACCTGGGATCGGCGCCCGCGACGGCGGCTGCGGCGTTGTCGGCGTGCGCCAAGCTTTCGGGCGCGGCGCTGGACGTGCAGCGCGCGGCTCAGGTGTGCGCCGACGCGGAATTCGCCGTGCTGCGCCGTCCCTGCGGCCAGGTGGATGCGCTGGCGGCGCTGGTCGGACGGGCGCAAAGCCTGCTTCCGGCGAGGGGTCGCCCGCTGCTGGCGGACTCGCCGCTGTCGCTTCCGGAGGACGCGGCGCTGGTGGGCATTGTGTGCGGTTCGACGTCTCGGGACTGGGTGACATCGTTGTGTCACACGCGTGCGGCGGCTCAGATGGGGCGGGTGCTCATCGAGCGCATTGCGTCGCACGAGAAGCTGTCGCACCTTCGTCTTGACGGGCTGCTCTCGCGCCTCACGATGAGCGACTACGTCGAGCGCTTCCGTGACCGTCTTCCGACGCGGCTGTCGGGGGAGGATTTCATCGCGCGTTTCGGCGACGAGATCGACCCGCGGGTGCGGATCGATCCGCGGACGACGTACAAGGTCCGGTCGCGCACGGAGCATCATATCTACGAGAACGCGCGGAGCGTGCAGTTTGCCGAGCGCCTCTCGCGGTATGCGCGCACCGGGGACGCGGACACGCTGGTCGAAGCGGGCGAGCTGATGTACGCCTCGCACTGGAGTCACAGCCAGCGCTGCGGTCTGGGGTCGGTGCAGACCGACCGCCTCGTGGCGCAGTTGCGGCGTTGCGGGGCGGCGTCGGGGATTCTGGGCGCGAAGTCCTCCGGGCGCGGGTGCGGCGGGCTGGTCGTCGCGCTGATCCGGCGAGCGCCTTCGGCGCTGGAGGCGCTGTCGGAAATCTGCGCGGAATATGAACGATGCGGCGAGCGCACCTGCCTTCTGACGGGTTCGTCGGACGGTGCGGCGGCGGCGAGGGGTTCAGGATCCTGAGCGGGCGTCGGACCGGAGCGTGTCAGACTTCCTCGGGAACGCCTCCGGCGATCTGCACGGTCAGCAGCGCGGTGTCCACGCTGTCGGCGAACTCGAAGATCTTCTCCAGTCCGGTGACGAGGAACATGCCCCAGACCTGCGTGCCGACCCCCGCGATCACGAGGCGGCGTTGTCGCAGGATGATCGCCTTGCGCAGGCGAAGAAGCTTGGCGATGTTCGACGAGTTCAGGTAGCGGACGCCGCGGAAATCCAGCACGACATCGAACGTTCCCCCCTGCTCGACCTGCTCGGTGAGCGCGGCAACGTCGTCGCTGAACGCCGGGTCATCCTGAAGCTCGGCGACTCGAATTGTGTCGGACCAGGTCTGAATTGACATACACGTTCCGCCGCGACGCGGCGCCCCTCCTTCGTCACCCGCCGTCCGAATTACACACGCATCCGGCGCGGTGTCAATGTCCTTCGGCGGGTTTTGCCTTGTGTCTTTAACGAACCTTTGCGCGCCGGACCTCGCAATCCCCCGGTCCTGCGAACCCGGAGGGCGGTGGAGGCTTGATTGCGGCGGCGGTATTCTTCCGCCCGTGCAGGTCATGCAAACACCCCTGCCGATCGGCGCGACCGAGGGCCGTCCGCTGCGACGCCGACTTCTCATCGCCGTGGCGGCGGGGACGATCCTGCGCATCGCTTGCCTTCCGCTGAGCAGCCCTGAGGGCAAGCCGGTCTGGGGTGCGATCTTCAAGGCGACGTCCGCGGTCGTCGGATTGCCCCCGCGCGACGACGGAGGCGTGCCGGCGGACTGGAGCCTTCATGCGTGGCCTGCGGATCACGGCGCGTACGTGCAGTGGGGTCGGCACGCCGTCCAGCACGGATGGCTGAGTTTGTACACGCGGCCTCCGGATCCGCGGATCAAAGTGCGGATCAGCTCGGGCGAGCACTGGATTCACGAAGGCAGCGGTCTGGTCGCCAACTACCCCCCGCTTTCGCTGGCGCTGATTGCGCTGGAAGGACACGTGCTGCGGTTGCTTGAACCGCTGACGCTCCCGCGCGATGAGCAGGGGCGACGGTCGCCGCCGCAGTTTGTCGCCAACACGATCATCGCGCGCTGCGTGTTTCAGGCGCCGGGCGTGGTGTTCGACGGGTTGCTGGCGCTGGCGGTGATGCGGCTGACGCGACGGCTGGCGGATGAGCGGGCGGCGCGGCTGGCGTTCATTCTTACGTATCTGTCGCCGCCGTTCTGGCTGGACTCGTGCTGGTGGGGACAGACGGAAAGCTGGGTGCTGGCGCCGGGCGTGTTCATGACCGAGATGCTGGTGCGTCGGCGCTGGACCGCGGCAGGCGTGGCGTGGGGGGTTGCCCTCGGATTGAAGACGCAAGCGCTGCTTTTTGCCCCGGTCTGGGCGTGGGCGTTCTTCACGGAGACGCGGTCGGGAGCGCCGAAACCGGAACCGTGGCGCGTCGTGCGCGGCGCGGCGACGGCGCTGCTCGCGCTCAACGCGCTGGCGGCGCCTTTCTGGATGACGTCCGGGTCTGCCTGGTTCATGCAGAGCTTCGTGCGGAACCTCCTTGATGAAGCGCCGCACACGACCTTGAAGGCGTTCAATATCTGGTACCTTGACCTGCTGCGGACGCTGGACACGTCCGTCTCGGCAACGTGGGCGGGGCTGAGCAAGGATGCGTGGGGGAAAGCGTTCCTCGCCGGAGGTCTGATGTGCATTGCACGGCGGGTCTGGCGGGCTGGGGCGTCGTCAGCGACGGGGACCGTCGTTTTCGCGGGGGCGTGGTTGTTGGCGGCGGTGATGCTTCCGACGCGGGTGCATGAGCGTTATGTGCTGCTCTGTCTGCCCTTTCTGATCGCCGCGATGTTGCGCCTTCCGGCGTTGCGGTGGGGCGTCGCCGGATTGATCGTCGTGGCGACGCTTCAGGTGACGGTGCATCACTGGCTGGACATTCCGGCGGATGCGTGGTCGTTGAAGCTCGAGGCGGACACGCGGCGGGTCTACCGCGAGGCGGTGCGGCAGACGCCACCGGAACATCGCAGCGCCCTGCCGGCGACGGAGGAGGAGGCGCTGGCGCTTCGGTACCGCAATTTCGTCTCCGCGCACCGTCGGTATGCGCCGTGGGAGGGGGCGGCGACGCTGCTGGCGCTGGGAGCCGCCGTCCAGATCTTCGTCGCAGCGGGCCGCGGGGATCGCTTCGGAACCTCGGTGCGCCGGATCGGGGACGAAGGCGTCACGCCGGACGTGAGGCGGGAGCGGTGACGATCACGGCGAGCGCTCGACGCGATCCGCGTCGCCGCGTCGGCAGCGGGTGTGATAAAGCGCCGGAAGCGCTCCCGACGGCGCGTCACTTCGGAAGTGAACGCCGATCGACTCGGGTCGAGCGAGCGCCGAGACCGCGATCAGCCGCGCGACGGTCAGGAGGTTTTGCGTTTCCCACCCGGCGGGTTCGTCGAAGGTTTTGTCCAGCACGTAATGCCCCCAGAAGTCGAGAATTTCGACGGTTTCACGGAGTCGCTCCGCGGCGCGCTCGATCCCGACGTTGCGCCACATGACGCTGCGCAGGGAGTTGCGGATGTCGGCGAGGTCCAACTCGGTCCGATCGGAGCGCGCACTTTCGTGTCGGACGAGGGGGATCGTCGTGGCGCGTGCCGCGGAGCGGGCGGCGTCGGCCGCCGCTCGACCAGCGGCGACCCCGGTCACCAGCCCCTCGAGCAGAGAGTTGCTCGCAAGCCGGTTGGCGCCGTGCAGACCCGTGCAGGCGCATTCGCCGCAGGCCAGCAGCCCCGGAACGGACGTGGCGCCGGCCGCGTCGGTTTCGATCCCGCCGATCAGGTAATGCGCGCTGGGCCGGACGGGGATCAGGTCGCGGGAGACGTCGATCTGGAACTCGGCGCAGAGTTTCGTGATCGAGGGGAAGCGGTCGGGAAACCCCCGGACGTGGCGAGCGTCGAGATACACGCAGTTCGTTCGCGTCGCCAGCATGTGCCGGGTGATCGCGCGGCTGACGACGTCGCGCGGCGCCAGCTCCGCGTCCGGATGATGCCCAGGCATGAAGCGCAGTCCGGCGCGATCGACGAGGTGCGCGCCCTCGCCCCGGACGGCCTCGGAAATGAGCGCGCGCCCCGCTCCGGCGATGTAAAGCGTCGTCGGATGAAACTGCACGAACTCGACGTCGGAGATCACCGCGCCCGCGCGGTAGGCGGCGGCGAGGGCGTCTCCGGTGATCGTCGCGGGGTTCGTCGTTTCCCGGTAAACCTGCCCGCAGCCGCCGCCGGCGAGGATCGTCCGCTGCGCCCAGATGATCTGGTGCCCGTACTTGGCGTGATGCGTGATTGCGCCGACGCAGGCGCCGTCGATCGTCACAAGATCGACGAGAAAACACTGCTCGAAGACGCGGATCGACCGGAGGCTTCGGATTCGGCGCTGAAGCGTCTCGCTCAGTTCAAGCCCCGTCGCATCGCCGCGCGCATGAACGACGCGGCTGCGGGAATGACCGCCTTCGCGAGCCAGCGCGACGCGGCCGTCAACGCGATCCACCGCGAATCCCCACGACGTCAACTCGTCGAGGAGGGCGGGCGCGCTGCGGACGACGTGTTCAACGACCGTCCGGCGGTTCAGCCCGCAGCCGACGCGGATCGTGTCCGCGAGGTGCGCGTCGGCGTTGTCGTCGTCCCCGACGGCGCAGGCGATGCCGCCCTGGGCGTATCTCGTCGCTCCGGCGGAAAAATCCTTCTTGCTGATCAGGATGACGTCGGCGGAAGCCCCCGCTTCGATCGCCGCCCGCGCTCCCGCCACCCCGCTGCCGATCACCAGCACGTCTGTGACGACGTGGCCGATCCGCGAGCTGTGAAAATCCGTCAGATGTCGCCGCTCGTGAAACATGCGCACCGGTTGCGCACGTTATGCAAAGCGGTGCGATCCGCAAGACGGGCGCTGAGGGACGACGGTTCAGCAACCGGGCCGCTCTTCACGACGGGGTTCGTGCGCGCCCTTGTCGCGGCGACGCAGAACCACGCGAATCTCGTTGTAAGACACGTCGCCCCCCAGCGCTTCGTGGATCGGTTTAAGCCGCTGGTCGCCGAGCCGATCCGCCTCGTGCTCGATCCGCGCGACGGTCTTCGCCTGGATCCAGGGGTCCAGCGGCGCGTCCTCGCGCGCCGCGAACTCGGCGAGGTACCCCCAGACCGTGCTCTCCGCGCGGCACATCTCTTCCGCGACGCGAGCGACGGACCAGCCCTTGCGGAAGAGCCGCGCCGCGACCTCCGGCAGCGGACCGGTGCGGCGCGGACGCGGGCCGCCTGCCGGGTTTTCCGGGGGGACATCCCGGGTCAGACCGTGTTCGCGGCAGAGCGCGTCGATGACCCGCAGCAGTTCTTCTCCGAACTCCCCCTGCTTCCGCTCGCCGATGCCGCTGATTTGCAAGAGCGACGCCGTCGAGGAGGGCCGCCTCCGGGCCAACTCGCGCAGCGTTGCATCCCCGAAGATGACGAACGCCGGGACGGCGCGACGGACCGCGGTCTCGCGCCGCCAGTCCCGCAACGCCTCGAACAATCCCGGATCAACCCCCGCCCAGGCGTCGCCCGCGTCCTGCGAAGCAAGCGTCACGTTCGAGGACGAGCGCCACAGCCGGACCTCCTGCTGTCCGCGCAGCACGCGCCACGACGCCTCGTTAAGCCGCACGACGGGCTTGTCGTCGCCGACGCGGCTGAGCATCCCCTGATCGAGCAGCTGGTATGTGACCTGGGTCAGTTCGCGCGGATCCTCTCCTTTCAGGAGGGCGTAAGTCGAGAGCCGGTCGTGACCGTTGCGCCGGATCGCCTCGGTGTTCGCGCCGCGCAGGACGTCGACGACGTAGCGCACGCCGAAGCGCTCGCCGACCCGGCAAACGCAGGAGAGGATTTTCTGGGCCAGCACGGTGGCGCCGCCGACCTCCTCGTGCTCGGCGAGGCAGGTGTCGCACGCGCCGCAGTTGCCCCGGGGGTATTCCTGGTCGAAGTACTCGGACAATTGCCGGTGGCGGCACCGTCCGGGGGCGCAGTAGTCCCGCATGTGCCTCAGGAGCGCGACGTGATGCTGAATGACGGAATCCGGCGCGCCGGCTTCGACGGCGCTGCGCGTCATCAACCCCTCCCAGCGAAACACGTCGGCGGCGGAGTAAAGGAGGACGCACTCGGCCTCAAGCCCGTCCCGGCCTGCGCGCCCGGTTTCCTGCTGATAATGCTCGATCGACTTGGGCATCGATGCGTGGATGACGCAGCGCACGTCGCTGCGGTCGATGCCCATCCCGAAGGCGACGGTGGCGACGACGACATCCAGCGCTTCCGATGCAAAGCGGTCCTGAACTCGACGGCGGTCGCCCGCGCTCATGCCCGCGTGGTAGGCTGCGACGCGGTGGCCGAGACCGCGAAGCTCGGCGGCGGTCGCGTCCGTCTCTTTTCGGGTCATGCAGTACACGATCGACGCCTGCTTCGCGTGCCGGCGCAGGATCGCATCCGCCTGCTCGACGGCGCGCGTGCGCGGGATGACCCGGTAGGCGAGGTTCGGACGATCGAAGCACCCGACGAGCATGCACGGATCCCGCAGCCCCAGTTGCGCCACGACGTCGTCGCGGACGCGGCGCGTCGCGGTGGCGGTGAAGGCGTGGATCGCCGCCGAGGGAAAGCGATCCCGGATCATCCGCAACTGGCGGTACTCAGGGCGGAAGTCATGCCCCCAGTGACTGACGCAATGCGCCTCGTCGATCGCAAAATGTCCGACCGGGAACCGCGCCAGCCAGCCGCTGAAGAAATCGGAGAGCAGCTTCTCGGGCGACACAAAGAGAAGGCGGCATTGTCCGGAGGCGATCTGACGCTCGGTTTCCCGGCGCTCGTCCGCGCTTAAGGCGCTGTTCAGCGCCGCGGCGGGGTATCCGCAGGCGCGCAAGCCGTCCACCTGATCCTTCATCAGGCTGATTAAAGGAGAGACGACGACGCTCATCCGCCGGGAAACCAGCGGGGGAACCTGATAACAAAGCGACTTTCCGCCGCCGGTCGGCATGACGACCAGCGCGTCGCGCCCGGCGAGCGCGGCGTCGATCGCCTCGGCCTGGAGCGGGCGAAGACGATCAAAGCCCCACGTTCGGCGCACGTGCGACATCACGTCGTGTTCCGGCGACGGGTACGCGGCGGGCTGAACGATCGCATTCATGCGCCGGAGCGTAACGCGCGGCCTCGGCGGCGTTCAAGGGGCGGTCCGAAAATAATGCGAACGTCAGGGACGGCGAGGGTTCTTGACCGGTTGCCGCAAGGTCAGCATCCTGCGCTTAAGTCATGCATGCACGAGGATCGGAAAGTCCGTCGGGGTGGCTCTGGTCGGAGTCTCCGCAGCAGGATCGCACGGGGGTCGTCGCGGAAGTTGCGCCGATCGTTCCGCTGCTCCGCACGTATTCCTTCCTGGTGCCCGAGGCGCTCGTTCCGCGCGTCCGGCTGGGGCAGCGGGTGCGGGTCGGTCTGGGGCGCGGGGCACGACCGACGCCGGGCTTCGTCGTCGGCCTGACCCGGGAGTCGATCCGGACGACGCTGCACCCGGTGCTCGAGGTGATCGACGAGGAGACGTATCTTGACGCGAACCTGATTGCGCTGGGCCGGAGACTTGCCGCGCATTACGCGACGGGGCTCGGTCTTGTGCTGAAGGCGATGGCGCCCGAGGCGGTGCGGCGAGAGCGCGGGTTGCGGGCGGCGCGCTTCGTGAGACGGGTGGAGCGACCGCCGGGCGGCGCGACAGGCGGTGCGGAAACGTCTTCGCCCGACCGCCGCGCCCGCATGACTCCGCAACGCCGCGCTGTCCTGGAAGCGCTGGATCAGGCCGGCGCGGAGACTCCGCTGGACGCCCTGCGCGAACACGTTGGCGTCTCGGATGCGGTGCTGAGGGCGATGGCGCGGGACCGCTTGATCGAGATGGTTCGGCGCAAAGTGCTTTCGCCGACGGAAGAGGGCGCGGCGAGGCATCCCCGCATTCCGGATTTCACGCTCACGGACGCGCAAAGCGAGGCGCTGCAGGTCATTGCCGGGCACATCGAGCGAGGGGGCTTCTTCGTTACGCTCCTTCACGGCGTCAGCGGAAGCGGGAAGACGGAAGTCTACGTTCATGCGATCCGCGCGGCGGTCGCGAGGGGACGGCAGGCGATCCTGCTTGTGCCGGAAATCGTGCTCACGATGCAACTCGTCGGCCGCCTCGCGGCGCGGTTCGACCGGGTCGCGGTGATGCACAGCGGGCTGACCGAAGCGCAGCGGTCCGTGACGTGGAGACGGATCGCCTCCGGCGACGCCGACGTCGTGATCGGAACGCGCAGCGCGGTGTTCGCGCCCTGCCCGCGGCTGGGGCTGATCTGCGTGGATGAGGAGCAGGAGTCCAGCTACAAGAACCTTCAATCTCCCCGGTTTCACGTGCGCGACGCGGCGATCATGCGGGGGCATCAGCTCGGCGTCGCCGTCGTGCTCGGGTCTGCGACGCCGTCGCTGGAGACGTGGTTCAACAGCGCGTCGCGGCGGGAGTATGCGCGCGTCGTCCTGCCGCGCCGGGTCGCGGACCGCCCGATGCCCGAGATGTCCGTGGTGGACATGAACGTCGAGGCGCAGGCGCTGGGACGGGAGAACGTCGTGTTCTCCCGCCTGCTTGAGCGCAAGCTGCGGGAGGCGCTGGAGCGCGGCGAGCAGAGCCTGCTGCTGCTAAACCGGCGCGGTTACGCGACGCGGCTGTGGTGCCCGCAGTGCCGGGAGTCGGTGCAGTGTCCGCGGTGCAGCCTGCCGCTGATCGCGCATGAGGCGCGGGGGCAGGCGGTCTGCCACCACTGTTACAGCCGCATCGACCTTCCCCGGACGTGTCCGAGCGTCGGATGCGCCGGCGCCCTGATCCGTGTCGGGCTGGGGACGCAGAAGGTCGAGGAGGCGCTGAAGGCGCATTTCCCGGAGGCCCGCGTCCGGCGGGCGGACAGCGACACGATGCATCATCGCGACGAGTACGTGCGCCTTGTCGAGGACGTCGAACGCCGGCGGGTGGACGTCCTGCTGGGCACGCAGATGATCGCAAAAGGGCTGGACTTTCCCTTTGTGTCGCTGGTGGGGGTGCTGGCGGCGGAGAGCATCACGGCGACGGCGGATTTCCGGAATCCGGAGCGGTACTTTCAGTTGATCACACAGGTCGCGGGACGCGCCGGGCGCGGTGATTTTCCGGGGGAGGTGATCGTGCAGACGACGCTGCCGCAACTGCCGGCGCTGAGGTTCGCCCGTCGCGGGGATTACGAGGCGTTCGCGGAGCATGAGCTGGCGATGCGCGCCCGTCTTGGATACCCGCCTTGCAGAAGGCTTGCCCGGGGGGTGGTCACGCATGCACGGGAGGAGACCGCGCTGGAGCATGCGCGAACGCTGGCGACCGCTCTGCGCGAGGGGATTGTGAGGTCGGGCGCGTCAGATGCGGACGTTCTGGGCCCGGCGCCCTGCGCACGCCTGCGTCTTCGCGACCGCTACCGGTACGAGTTCCTGCTGCGAGCGTCCTCCGCGACGGACCTTCAGACGCTTCTTGCCGGACTTCAGGCGCATCCCGAGGCCCGCGCTGCGCGGCGCGGGATGATCATCGACGTGGATCCGGTCAACTTTGACTGACGCGGCGCGCCGCCCTCCCCCGGGACACAGCCTGCTCGCGGGACACCGGCTTGGCGCGAGAGACGGGCTTCGGGGCGTCCGCGATCAGCCGCCGGGCGGTGTCCCACGTGATCCAGTTTTCGAACCAGTAAACAAGGTTCTTCCAGCGCCCGTATCCGGCGTAGACGTCCTCGACCGCCGCGCGTGAGGCGCGACGTCCCGACAGGTGCGTGCGAGAAACATGCGCGAGCGTCGCCGAGTCGATCGACAGATGATCGTGATGCCCGAGCATCGAGAGGAGGAAGCCGGCCGTGGCGGGTCCGACGCCGCGCAGCGCGAGGATTCTCTTGCGCAACGGCTCGGTCGGGATCGTGCGGGCGAGGTCGTCGAGGGCTTCGAGATCGCACTCGCCTGACAATTGCTCGGTGCAGAGCCTGAGGATCGAGTCGGCGCGGTAGCCGATCCGGGCGACGCCGACGAGGTAGTCGCGCCCGGCGCGCAGAATCTCCCGGCAGCCGGGCCACGCATTCAGGCTTCGGAAATGCGGAAACACGGGTCCGAGCTGGGCGATCCGGTTGATCATCTTGACCGCCTGCGTCCAGTTCACGTTCGTCGCGCAGACGGCCTTGAGCACGTTCTCCGACATCGCCCTGGCGCGAAGGAGCCGACCGGCGCCGATGCGCGGGACGACGTGCAGGGACGGATGCGAACGACAAAGCTCGTGAAACTCGGCGAGTTCATGATCAAGCCCGAGCATCAGGCGCAGGTCGTCCCGGACGCCCCGGGATTCATCGGGCGACAGGTCGCGCCCCTCGACATCGACGCGCAGGCGCACGCGATCGCGCGCTCGCTCACGCTCGCTTACGCTGATCCGGCGGACTTCGTCGCCGGCGCGAGTCATAACTTGAAAGCACGCCCCGCCCTGCGACCACGACATCGGGGCGCACTCATGCCACCCGTGGGACAAGACCGTCGCCGCCAGGGAAAACCCCCCCGGCGCCTCAAGCGTTAAGGTTTGCAGGTTCGTCATGCGTGTGAAGAATACCCGACATGATCCGAACTTCCAGGGTATCGCCGCGTGGAGCCCGGTGGACGTTCGTTTGAGTCGAAGCTCACGGCGCGGCGACGGGCATCCGCCGGGATAATTGAGGCGGGGCGCAGTTCCTGCGCGTTTCCTTCTTTCGGTTGCTCGCCGGGCGAGTGCGGGCCGGGATGCGTCCCGCGGCAGGCGTCGGTTGGCGTCAGCCTCTGAAAGTTACGGGTTGGGCAGGATCGATCCGCCCGCAGCGCGGTTCACCTCGGCGTCGGCGGAAACCGATGCCCTTGTTGCATGAACACATCGGCAGGAAAGAACGCCGGGGCCGCATTTCGAGCGGGTTCACGCGGTCGGGGAGCGCGGTGGGTGGCGGTCGGAGCGGCGGTCTGGGCGACGGTGCTTTTCTTCGGCGGCAAGCGGATTGTCGAGTACGCCGCCCGACCTGGTTCATCCGCCGCGCCGGGCATGTACTGGCCGGCGGGGTCGCGGATCGCTCCCCCGTCGGACCGGGCGGCGCTGCTGATATTCCTGCACCCGAAATGTCCTTGCAGCCGGGCGAGTCTGTCCAACCTGGAGCGGATCCTCTCGTTCGGGGCCTCGCACATGCGTTGCACGGCCGTTTTCGTGTTCCCTGAACCTGATCAGGAAAGCCGGCGCGACAGCGATCTGGTCGTCAAAAGCCGGGGGATCCCGGGGTTGAGCGTCATGTTCGATGACGGCGGCGCGGAGGCGCGTCGCTTCGGGGCGGCGACCTCGGGTCACGCGCTGATGTATGACGCCCGAGGCAGGCTGCTTTTCAGCGGCGGATTGACGCCGGCGAGAGGTCACGAAGGCGACTCGGCGGGGATGGACGCGGTGCGCGCCCTGATCAGCGGAGCCACGCCGGTCAACGTCATGACGCCGGTTTTCGGATGTCCGCTTTTTGAACCCGTGTCAGCGGGGGGTCTTGAGACGGGAGCGGAAAAGTGATGGGGAGCACGGAACCGATGACGCCGAACCGTGACTTGCCGCCGTCGTCACCGGAGATCGCGGCGCGGACCGAGGATATCTTTGCGAGCAGCCGCCGGTCAAACTTCCAGCGGACGGACCGGTTCTTCGCGATGCTGATGCTGGTGCAGTGGCTGGGAGGGATCGCCGCGGCGCTGCTCATCTCGCCTCGCACGTGGGCCGGCGCTTACAGCAGCGTCCACGTTCACGTCTGGGCGGCGATCGTTCTGGGCGGGGCGGTCGCGGCATTTCCCATCCTCCTGGCGATGTTTCGGCCGGGAGAGGCGTCCACGCGGCATGTGATCGCGGTGGGGCAGATGCTTTCGTCTGCGCTGCTGATTCACCTGACGGGCGGGCGGATCGAGACGCATTTTCACGTGTTCGGATCGCTGGCGTTTCTTGCGTTTTACCGGGAGGTCAGCGTCCTCGTGACGGCGACGGTCGTCGTCGCGGCGGATCACTGGGTGCGCGGGCTTTACTTCCCGCAGTCGGTATACGGCGTGCTGACGGTGGACCGGTGGCGCTGGTTCGAACATGCGGGGTGGGTCATCTTCGAAGGCGTGATCCTTGTCCTGTATTGCCGCCGCGGGCGGATCGAGATGCGTCGCATCGCCTCGCAGCAGGCGCAACTGGAGGCGACCAACCGGATCATCGAGGCGGAAGTGGCGCAGCGCACGTCGGATCTCGCCGCCGGGGAGACGCGCCTGAGGATGTACGCCGCGTCGCTGGAGTCGGCCAACTCGGCGCTGGCGGAGGGGAAAGCCCAACTGGAGCGGAAGCAGCGGGAACTGGAGGAACTGAACGCGGCGCTGGAGCAGGCGACGCGCGAAGCCCGCGCCGCTTCGGAGGCGAAGAGCGCGTTCCTGGCCAACATGAGCCACGAGATCCGCACGCCGATGACCGCGATCCTCGGCTTCGGCGACCTTCTCGTGGACGCGGAGCACAACGCCTCCGACCGGCTCAATTACGTCAACATCATCCGCCGCAACGGGCAGCACCTGCTGATGCTGATCAACGACATCCTCGACCTGTCGAAGATCGAAGCGGGGATGATGAAGGTGGAGCGCACGCTGATGAACCCCGGTCGCGTGCTGGCGGACGTCGCCGCGTTGTTCGGCGAGCGCGCCTCAGAGAAAGGCATCCGCCTCGACGTTCAACTGGACGGGCCGGTTCCGGAGCGGATCGTCAGCGACCCGGTGCGCGTGAAGCAGGCGCTGGTGAACCTCGTGGGCAACGCGATCAAATTCACGTCGGCCGGCGGCGTGACGGTGCGCCTCGGGTTCGAGGCGCCGCGCGGCGCCGTCGTTTATCACGTGACCGACACGGGTCCGGGCATCCCCGCGGAGGCGCAGGCGCGGTTGTTCGAACCTTTTGTGCAGGCGGATGCGTCCACCACGCGGCGCTTCGGCGGCACGGGGCTGGGGCTGACGATCAGCCGGGCGCTCGCCCGCATGTTGGGCGGGGACTTGACGCTGGAAAGCCGTCCCGGGTGCGGCAGCACGTTCTCGCTTCGGATCGACGCGGGCGACGTGTCCGGCGCGGCGATGCTGACCTCGCTGGAATCGTCGCGGGCCGAACTGGAATCCGCAACGGCTACGCGCCGCCTCCCGCGCGTCAGCGGGCGGCTCCTTCTGGTTGAGGACGGACCGGACAATCAGCGCCTGATCCGCGGCATCCTCCGTCGCGCCGGAGCCGAGGTGGATCTCGCCGAGAACGGCGCGGACGGCGTCGAAGCGGCGTTGAAGGCGCGTGACGAAGGACGCCCTTATGACGTCATCCTGATGGACATGCAGATGCCCGTGATGGACGGGTACACCGCTGCGGCGGAGCTTCGGACTCGCGGGTACACCGGTCAGATCGTCGCCCTCACCGCGCACGCGATGAGCGGAGAATGCCGGAAGTGCATCGACGCCGGATGCGACCACTTCCTTTCAAAGCCGATCACGCGGGAGGGGCTTTTGCGGGAGGTCGCAGAGCGCCTCGCGCTTGTGGCGCAGATTTGACGGACTTCTGATCCGCGATCCGCGGTCCGCGTTCCGCCCGGCGCTGCGCCGGCGCACTCATCCACGGCGGGCGTTCGTCCTGCCTCGCATCGCGGGCCTCCGCCTGTGTTGTTCACTTCCGCACGGTTACGGCGGCGCTCGCGGTAAGACCGGCGGCGTCGGTGACGCGAAGCGTGAGGGTGTGCGACCCGGATGAAAGCGTCGAAGTGTTCCAGAAGAACGAGACCTCCTGTCGCGTTCCGGTGACCGGGGTGGTTCGGGCGGCGCGGCCGTCGACGAGCCACTCAACTCGGGACAACGCGCTGTTGTCGGTGACCAGGGCGCGGGCTTCGACGGTTCCGAAGACGGTTGCGCCGTCGGAGGGTGAAATGAGCGTGGCGGTGGGCGGGGCGGTGTCGCCGGTCGCTCCGGCGACGGTGATGCGCACGGTGCGGGCGGTCGAGGCGTTGCCCACGACGTCGGTGGCGACCACGGCCAGGGTGTGCGTGCCTGGGGCAAGAGAGGACGTGTCCAGCGAGAACGTGTAAGGCGAGACGGAGTCGGCCAGGGCGGGCGCGCCGTCCACGGAGAGAACCACGTCGGCGACGCCGGTGGCGTCGGAGGCGGTGACGCGGACCGGGACTCTGCCGGACACCGTCGCGCCATCGCGCGGGCTGGAGACCGTTACCGTGGGGGGCGTCGCGTCCGGCGACTCCTCGGTGGTTTCGGCGCGGTCCAGGGCGGCGGCGGCGTCGATCCGGCCGGAGCCGAACGAGGAGTCTCTCCCGGAAGCGCCGAGATCCAGCGCCGTGGCGCGAAGGAGGTTCTCGATGGTGGCCGGACGCAAGTCGGGGTTGACCGATCGGATCAGGGCGATGACGCCGGCGGCGATCGGCGCCGAGAACGACGTTCCGTTGTAGCGGGCGTAACCGGCGGTCCGATCGGTGGTGAGGATGCGCACGCCCGGGGCGACGAGATCGACGAAAGGTCCGGTGTTGGAGAAGTCGGCGAGGGTGTCGTCATCGTTGACGGCGCCGATGAAAAGGGCGTGCTCGCTGTCCGCGGCGGACTTGCGCGCGCCCTGGTTTCCGGCGGCGATGACGACGGGGACGCCGTTGTTGCGAGCGACCTGCGCGGCCGCAAGAACAATCTTATCCTGTTCCAGCGGTCCGAAGCTGATGTTGATGACCGAGGCGTCCTGGAGCACGGCCCAGAGCACCGCCGAGGCGATCGCGCGGCTGGACGCCCGACCGTCGGGCAGGGACACGCGCACCGGGAGGATTGAGCAATCCCAGCAGACGCCGGCGACGCCCTGGGCGTTGTTGGACGCGGCGGCGGCGGCGCCCGCCACGGCGGTTCCGTGACCGTGGACGTCGGACGAGTCGGTGTTGGCGTCCACGACGTTGTATCCGTCGAAGAGGTTGGCGCGCAGGTCTTCATGCGTTGGCAGGACTCCGGTGTCGAGGATGGCGATGATCGTGGCGGAATCGCCGGTCGAAATGTCCCACGCGGCCGCGAGTCCGAGCTGGTCCAGGTGTGATTGTTCGGCGGCGCGCGGATCGTTCGGGGCGACTTCGACGGCGTAAAGGTAATTCTTGCGGACGGTTTCAATCAATTCGTGCTCGGCGAGCGCGGCTGCGGCGGCGAGGAGTTGATCCGGATCCACGGCGAGGACGACGGCGTCAAGTTCGGGGATTGCGTCCACGGCCTGGGCGCCGGCGGCGGCGTAGGCGTCGGCGAGTTCGGTCGCGGCGGCGCCGGGGAGCGTCTGCACCAGGAGTTCCGAGCGTTCGTAATCGAGCGCCGCGATGGTGGGATCGTCCTCGCCGTCGAAGACGAAGCCGCCGTCCGACGCGTTGTCGTTGACGGGCGCGTCGCCGGGAGGCGCGCCGCACCCGGCCGCGACGACCAGCAGCCCGGACATGAGCACCGCTCCGCGCGCACGGGAGGTCGGAGATTCCAGCGATGTCCCTCGACGCGGTTGATCCACGTTGACTTCTCCTGATGTTTTGTGCCGACAAGGGCTGCGCCCTGCGGGCGCCGGCGCCGGGTCCGTCTCTTTCGGGTATCGGCGCGCTCCGGCGGGCGAGCGAGCCCGGCGTCTACGACTCGGACGAAGATGACGCCGCGGGGCACGTCCAATACATTCGGGGGCGATGGGCACGCTGTTTTCACCCACGGATCACGACTTCGAGCGCTTCCCGGCGACGCGTTATCAAGGCAGCAAACGACGCAGCGCCGTCTGGATCGTCGAGCAGCTTTCCGACCTGGACTATCGGACGGTGCTGGACGCCTTCGGCGGGACAGGCAGCGTGGCGTACGCGTTCAAGTGCGCGGGCAAGGCGGTGACGTACAACGACGCGCTGAAGTTCAATCATCGGATCGGAACGGCGCTGATCGAGAACGGGCGCGTGCGGTTGTCCGCGCCGGCGATCGAGGGACTGCTCGCGCGGCAAGCGGGCGTGAGTTACGGGGACTTCGTTCGACGGACGTTTCCGGGCATTTACTTCACGGACGAGGAGAATACGCAGCTCGACGTCGCGGTCGGGAACATCGCCGCGCTGGACTCGGATTATGAGCAGGCGCTGGCGTGGTTCGGCGTGCTTCAGGCGGCGACGGCGAAACGACCTTACAACCTCTTTCATCGGGCCAACCTTTACATGCGGCTCGCCGAGGTGAAGCGCGGTTTCGGGAACAAGGCGTCGTGGGACCGGTCTTTCAACGAGCACGTGCGAACGTTCTGCGCGCAGGCGAACCGCGCCGTATTTGACAACGGCGAGCCGTGCCGATCCGTCTGCGCAGACGCTCGGGATGTCGGCGGGCGTTACGATCTGGTTTACCTGGATCCGCCTTATGTCAGCCGGACGGGGACGGGCGTGGATTACCGCGCGTTTTATCATTTCCTCGAAGGACTGGTGCAGTACGAGAACTGGCCCGAATTGATCGACCTGACTTCAAAACACCGGGAGCTGCGTCCCGAACCGAGCGGGTGGGCGGATCGGCGACGGGTCGGAGCGTGCTTCCGCGAAGTGCTGGACCGGCACCGCGAGAGCCTCCTGGCGGTGTCCTACCGAGATGACGGTATCCCGACGATCGCGGAACTGGAGGCGGATTTGCATCAGTTCAAGCGACGGGTTCGTGTCGCGCGAGAGCGTCCGTCCGCTTACGCGTTGTCAAAACAGGCAACCAGCCGCGAGGTCTTGCTGATCGGAACGGATTAGAAGGGGGTATCCGGGTGATGCCGCGGTCGTTTCGCGGTGGAAGGAAGGGGGCGGGATCCGGAGCGATACCAAGAAAAATTCGCTTTAATAAAAAACGCAACACTTTTTTAGTTTCGATGTGGAGGCGATGTCATGCCGAGGAGGTGCAAATCCGGATGTGGTTGAGGCCTTGACCTGGAGGAGTTTTCCCAGATTAACGGCCGTCGAGGGTGACGGAGAGGAATGGCGGGGGATGAATGCGGTAGCCGTCGGGCCGGGCGGTCGGAACCTGGTTGTGAAATCATGCGTCAACCGAGTCGTGGTCGCGCGGTCGGGCGCGGGCGGCGGAGCGGGGTATGAGAATTACGTTAGCGGGGCGGTTGACAAGCGTCGCGGGTTGAATATCTTGGCGGGTCTGCGGTTTTTTGGTGACGACCGCCGGGATCGCCGGGAAGCGTGCTTGCGTCGAGTCGGCGCAAGTGCGGTTTTTTAGGGGTGTTTCGCGTGAGCAAGGGGATGAAGATACGGATTCGCATGGAGGCGTACGATCCGCGTTCGCTGGATCTTTCGGCGCGGGAGATCGTCGATCAGGCGAAGCGGACGGGCGCTCGGGTGAGCGGACCGATCCCCCTTCCGACGCGCGTGGAGCGTTACACGGTTCTGCGCAGTCCGCACGTGGACAAGAAGTCGCGCGAGCAGTTCGAGATCCGGACGCATAAACGGGTGATCGACATCCGCGAGCCGAACCCCCGGACGGTTGAAGCCCTGAATCGCATGACAGTGAACCCGGGTGTGTTCATCAGAATCAAGACCTGACACGGCGTGGCGCCTGGCGTCGCGCCGCTTTCATTTTCGGGTCGCTTTATTAACGGACAGTCCGCCGCCTGAGCGTGGATCGGGCGGATGTGAGTTGGAAGAACCGGCCGCCGCGCGGCGTCCGGCGGGGGTGAAGTGTCATGGTGCCGACACTGCTGGGGCGGAAACTGGGGATGACGCGGATCACGGATGAGCGCGGGGTCGTTCATCCGGTGACGGTGATCAAGGCGGGTCCGTGCGTGGTGCTTCAGGTGAAGCGGGCGGAGACGGATGGATACAACGCCCTTCAGATCGGGTTCGAGGACGTGAAGCCGCATCGGTCGACGAAGGCGATGATCGGTCACGCCGGCCGGGCGGGGACGGGTCCGAAGCGTTACGTGAAGGAGATCCGCCTGGACGAGTCGCCGACGCACACCCCGGGGGACGTGCTGACGGTTGAGATGTTCGGCGGGGACGAGGTGAAGTTCCTCGACGTGACGGGCGTGACGAAGGGTCGCGGGACGATGGGCGTGATGCGGCGTTACGGGTTCGGCGGTCAGCCGGCGTCGCACGGGACGGAGCGGAAGCACCGGTCGCCGGGCAGCATCGGCGGCGGCGCGTCGCGCGGGCATGGTCGCGGATTGAAGAAGGGCAAGCGGATGGCCGGTCACACCGGGCACGTGCGGCGAACGCTCCAGAATCAGCGTTTGATGGGCGTGGACGTGGAAGACCACCTGATTCTGGTGCGTGGGGGCGTCCCGGGTCCGGAGGGCACGATGGTGATGCTGCGGAAGTCGAAGAAGCGCGGGTAGGCGCGAGGACAACGATTTCGGGCGGGCGGCCCGGGTCACGACTGGGAACGACGACGATGTTGGCGGTACCTGTATATACGACGGACGGTCAGCGGGTGGGACAGATGGAGGTGGATCCGGAACTCCTCGGGGGTCGGGTCCGTCCGACGCTGCTGAAGCAGGCGGTGGTGGCGTACCTGGATCACCAGCGTCAGTTTTCGGCGCGGACGAAGAGCCGCAGCATGGTGGCGGGATCGACGCGGAAGCTGTACCGCCAGAAGGGGACGGGGCGGGCGCGGATGGGCAACATCCGGACGTGCGTGCGCCGCGGCGGCGGCCGGGCTTTTGCGAAGCAGGCGCCGTTTGCCCACAAGACGATGCCGCGGGGGATGCGGTCGCTGGCGTGGCGGAACGCGGTGCTGGCGAAGCTGAAGACGGAAGACGTGCTGATCGTGGACGGGCTGGCGATGTCGGCGCCGAAGACGAAAGCGCTGGCGGGCACGCTGAAGAAGATCGGGGTGGACCGCGGGTGCGTGCTGGCGACGAACGGCGTGGAGCGTGCGTTGCACCTGTCGGGTCGGAACATTCCGAAGACGGAGGTCCGCCCGATGCTGGAGCTGAACGCCTACGAGATTCTGCGGCGTCGGAAGCTGGTGTTCACGAAGCCGGCGTTCGAGGCGTTTCTGACGCGGGTGTCGGCGGGCGCATAGGGGAGAGGGGGGATCGGCGATGAAGATACACGACGTCATCAAACGGCCTCTCGTGACCGAGAAGGGCACGCATCAGTCGCAGCAGTCGCACGAAGCGTCGCGGACGCGTCGGGGTCGGGGCGGGTCGTACACGTTCGAGGTGCTGGCGCACGCGACGAAGCCTCAGATCCGGGAGGCGGTGGAGAAGATTTACGGCGTACACGTGGTGTCGGTGCGGACGTCGAAGGTTCACGGGAAGCCGCGGCGGGTGCGGTTCAAGATGGGCCGGACGAGCGACTGGAAGAAGGCGGTCGTGGTGCTGGATCCGAACGACCACATCAACCTGTTCTGATCCGGGAGCGCAAGAGCGATGGCACTTAGAAAGTACAATCCAACGTCGCCGGGTCGCCGGGCGGGGACGGTCAGCGATTTTTCCGAGCTGACCTCGACGGAATCGACGCCGGTGAAGGCGCTGACCGAGCGGTTGACGCGGCGCGGCGGGCGCAATCATCACGGCTGGATCACGTCGCGGCATCGCGGGGGCGGAGCGCGGCGGTTGTACCGGCGGATCGATTTTCGTCGCAACAAGGACGGGGTGGTCGGGCGGGTGGAGCGCGTCGAATACGACCCGAACCGGTCGGCGAACATCGCGCTCATCAAGTACGACGATGGGGAGCTGCGGTACATTCTGGCGCCGATGGGGATGAAGGCGGGGATGGCGGTGGAGAGCGGGCCGACGGTTGAGCCGAAGCCGGGCAACGCGATGCCGCTGAAGAACATTCCGACCGGGATGGACGTTCACAACATCGAGATGAACCCCGGACAAGGGGGCAAGCTCGTGCGATCGGCGGGGGGGACGGCGCGGTTTCTGTCGCGAGAAGGCGGATGGGCGATCCTTGTGCTTCCCTCGGGCGAAATGCGCCAGGTGCGCGAGGAATGCCGGGCGACGATCGGACAGCTCGGCAACGCGGATCATCAGAACGTGAATTGGGGCAAGGCCGGCCGGACGCGACATCGTGGACGCCGGCCTTATGTACGGGGTACGGCGCAGAACCCGGTGTCGCACCCGCTGGGGGGCGGCGAGGGGCGCAGCGGCGGCGGTCGTCACCCGTGCAGCAAGTGGGGGAAGTTGGCGAAGGGCGGTCGGACGCGTGCGGCGCGGAAGCCGTCGAGCAAGCGGATCCTGCGTCGGCGTCGCAGCCGGCGGTACGGGCAGTTGCCGAATCCGTCGTAGGGGGAGCCGTGGGGCGCGCGGGCTGCACGCCGCGGAGCGGGAACGAAGAGCGCGGAAGGATTTGAAGCGGGCAGCCTGAAGCTCGAGGCTAAGGAGCTTGGTGACGATGTCGCGATCGCAGAAAAAGGGTCCGTTTGTAGACGAGAAGTTGTTTCGGAAGGCGATGGACGCGAAGTCTCGCGGGGTTCATGCTCCGATCCGGACGTGGCGGCGGGCCTGCACGATCGTTCCGGAGTTCGTGGGTCTGAAGTTCGAGGTTCACAACGGGAAGATGTTCCACCAGGTGTTCGTGACGGAGGAGATGGTGGGGCACAAGCTGGGCGAGTTCAGTCCGACGCGGACGTTCAAGGGTCATTCGGGCCACCGCAAGGCGGACGCGGCGGCGAAGTAGGGGGTTGGGGATCATGGCGGATGGAAACACGTGGCGGGCGCTGCACCGGTTTGCGCGGATCAGTCCGCGCAAGGCGCGGCTGGTCATCGACACGATCCGCGGTCGGCGTGCGAGCGACGCGCTGGAGCTTCTGGCGTTCAACCGGCGGCGGTCGGCGCGGATGATCGAGAACGTGCTGAAGTCGGCGATCGCGAACGCGGATGAGCAGGAGGCGGACGTTCGCAGCCTGGTGGTGAGCGAGGCGCGGATCGACGGCGGGCCGACGTATCCGCGGTGGCAGCCGAAGGACCGCGGACGGGCGCATCCGATCCTGAAGCGGACCAGCCACATCGTGATCGAGGTTCGGGAGCGAGTTTGAAAGTCGGGCGTTCGCCGGGCGCGGCGTCGTCGAGGAGAAAGTCGTGGGTCAAAAGATCCATCCCAGAGGTTTCCGGATCGGCATCACCGAGGAATGGCGCTCGCGCTGGTATGCGCCGAAGGCGGCGTTCGGGGAGTTTCTGATCGAGGATCAGAAGATCCGCAAGTTCATCGACGAGCGTCTGAACCAGAATCCGCCTTATGCGGCGGTCGCGGAGGTGGAGATCGAGCGGACGCGGACGGACGTGAAGGTGGCGCTGCACACGGGGCGTCCGGGCCTGGTCATCGGTCCGCGCGGGGCGGAGATCGAGAAGCTGCGCGAGGCGCTGGAGGATCTGATCGACCGGAAGGTGGACGTGCGGATCGTGGAGATCAAGTCGCCGGACACGAACGCGCAGCTTGTGGCGGAGGGGATCGCGGAGGGTCTGAAGAAGCGCGGGGGATTCCGGCGGGTGATGAAGCAGCGTGCGGACGCGGCGATCACGGCGGGGGCGAAGGGGATCAAGATCCGGTCGTCGGGGCGGCTGGGGGGGGCGGAAATGGCGCGGGTGGAGACGATGCTCCGCGGCTCGATCCCGCTGCACACGCTTCAGGCGCATATTGATTACGGATATGCGATCGCGAAGACGACGTACGGGACGATCGGGGTGAAGGTGTGGCTGTATCACGGTCGTTACGGGGAGGAAGCGCCGTCGCTGGGCGAGGGGATGGCGCGTCGCCCGTCGCGCGGGAAGCGCGGATGAAGCGTGGCGAGTCGGGTTGCCGGCGTGTTGAGGGCGGCGGCGAGCGGGTGCAAGGGCAGGTGTTGTCATGGCGTTGATGCCGAAGCGGGTGAAGTGGCGCAAATCGCAGCGCGGGAAGCTGCGCGGGGTGGCGATGCGCGGGAACGAAGTGTCGTACGGGGAGTACGGACTTCAGACGCTGGGGACGGGCTGGATCACGGGTCGTCAGATCGAGGCCGGTCGCGTCGCGGCGACGCACTTTCTGCACCGCGAGGGGCGGGTGTACATCCGGATTTTCCCGCACAAGCCGGTGTCGGCGAAGCCGCTGGAGACTCGCATGGGGAAAGGCAAGGGCGACCCGGAGGACTGGGTGGCGTGCGTGCGCGAGGGCCAGGTGTTGTTCGAGGTCGGCGGGGTGGAGGAGAACGTGGCGCGGAGCGCGCTGGGGCGGATCGCGAGCAAGATGCCGATGCGTTGCCGGATGATCCGGCGTCGGCACGGTCTGTAGGGGTCGTGGGCGTTACGTCGGGAAGGAAACGATGAAGATCAGCGCGGTACGAGAGATGAAGTTGGAGGATCTTCGGCTGGAGCTGGACCGGCTTCGGCGTCACCTTTTCGACCTTCGCTCGCAGGCGGTGACGGAGAAGCTGGAGAATCCGCACCTGCTGACGAACACGAAGCGGGACATTGCGCGGGTGCAGACGGTGATGCGAGAGCGTGGTCAGCGGGTGACGACGTAGAGGCGAGCGCGGGCCGGACCCGGCGCGGAAGCGGATAAGGAAACGTTCGGATGGCAACGACGTCAACGATGACGAAGCAGGCGGGGGATCGGCGGGCGCGTGCGCACCTGGTGGGGGTCGTCGTGTCGGACAAGCGTGACAAGACGATCAGCGTGGAATACGAGTTCAGCGTGAAGCACGCGAAGTACGGGAAGTACATGCGTCGTCGTCGCCGGGTGCATGCGCACGACGAGAAGAACGAGGCGAAGGCGGGCGACCGGGTTCAACTGGCGTTTTGCCGTCGGATGTCGAAGACGAAGAGCTGGCGGCTTGAGAAGATTCTCGAGCGTCACGCGGGGAGCGTCGAGTCGGCGACGGCGTAAGGGAGCGGCGGCGAAGCGATGATCATCCAGTATTCAAAGGTGGACGTGGCGGACAACACCGGCGCCAAGGAGGCGATGGTGATCCGCGTGTACAAGGGATCGACCTCGCGGATCGGCAAGCCCCGTCTTCAGGTGGCGGGGGTGGGGGACATCGTCTTTGTGACGGTGAAGAAAGCGCTGCCGAATTCGGAATTCATGGGGGGGAACACGCGGAAGGACCGGTCGAAGCGGCGGACCTCGAAGGCGGTGGTGGTGCGGACGGTGAAGCCGACGCGTCGCGCGGACGGGGGGTACGTGCGGTTCGACACGAACGCGGTGGTTCTGCTGGACGACAAGGGCGAGCCGAAGGGGACGCGGGTGTTCGGCGCGGTGGCGCGGGAGCTGCGCGACAAATACATGAAGATCATTTCGCTGGCGGAAGAGGTGGTCTAGTGGCGAGTCACGTAAGAAAGAACGACACGGTGACGGTGATCGCCGGGGCGCACAAGGGGGCGCGCGGGAAGGTTCTGCGGGTGGACGCGAGGAAGCTCGAGGTGGTGGTGGAGGGCGTGAACCTGGTGTACCGCCACGTGCGTCCGACGAAGCGGAACCCGAAGGGGGGACGGTTGCAGAAGGAGGCGCCGATCCACCTGTCGAACGTTCAGCCGGTGGATCCTTCCACGGGGAAACCGTCGCGGGTTCGTTTTGCGACGAAGACGGATCCCGCGGGCAAGGTGACGGAGAAGCAGCGGGTGACGGTGGAGAAGCAGTCGGTGCTGCACGTACTGCGGAAGGCGAAGGGCGCGTAGTCGGCGCGGGAGCAGGTCTTCGATGGCGAGGTTGCAGGAACATTATCAATCGAGCGTCCGCGCGGCGCTGGCGTCGGACCTGGGGATCGGGAACCCGATGGCGATTCCGCGGCTGAAAAAGGTCGTGGTGTCGATGGGTCTGGGGCGCGCGGGGGCGGACAAGAAGATCGTGGAGGCGGCGGAGCGCGATCTGTCGGTGATCACGGGGCAGAAGGCGGTGCGATGCAAGGCGCGGAAGAGCGTGTCGAACTTCAAGCTCCGTGAGGGGATGGAGATCGGGGCGATGGTGACGCTGCGCGGGAAACGGATGTACGAGTTCCTGGACCGGCTGATCAACGCGGGGATCCCGCGTTTGCGGGACTTCCGAGGTTTGAAGACGAACTTCGACGGTCACGGGAATTACTCGATGGGGTTGTCGGAGCAGGGGATTTTTTCGGAGATCAACCTGGACCAGGTCGAGTACACGCTGGGGATGAACATCACGATGGTGACGACGGCGGGCAACGACGCGCACGGCAGGCGTCTGCTCGAGTTGATGGGTCTGCCGTTCCGCAAGACGGAAGGGTAAGAGGTATCCAGCATGGCGACGACGGCCTGGAGGAACAAGGCGAACGCTCCGGCGAAATATTCGACTCGCCGGGTGCGTCGGTGCCAGATGTGCGGGCGTTCGCGGGCGGTGTACCGGAAGTTCAAGCTGTGCCGGTTGTGCTTCCGGCAGTTGGCGCACCGGGGGATGATCCCCGGGGTGCGGAAGGCGAGTTGGTAGGAGCGGCGCCTGAAGCGGCGCGTGAGGAGCGGCGGGAATGCTGACAGATACGATCGCGGACATGCTGACGCGGATCCGCAACGGGGTGCGGGTGCGGCGGAAGGACGTGACGGTTTCGGCGTCGAAGCTGAAGCGCGGGGTGGCGGAGGTTCTGCGTCAGGAGGGATACATCCTGGGGTACGACCCGATCGCCGACGCGCGACAGGGGCTGCTTCGCATTCACCTGAAGTACGGGGCGCGGGGCGAGGACGTGATCCGGCAGATCGACCGGGTGTCGAAACCGGGATGCCGGGTGTACGCGGGGGCGGACGAGATTCCGCGGGTGATGGACGGTCTGGGCATTGCGATCGTGTCGACGAACCGCGGGGTGCTCAGCGATCGGGCGTGCCGGGAGCAGCGGGTGGGCGGCGAAGTGCTCTGCCTGGTGTCGTAGCGGGGTCCGGGGCTTGCAAGGGTCCGCGTTGCGGGACGAAGCCACGGGGTTGCATGTCGGGAAACTAGAGCGGCGAGGTGGTTCGGCGATGTCAAGGCTAGGCAGCAAACCGGTGGCTTTTCCTTCCACGGTGACGGTGAGCGTCAGCGGTCGGAGCGTGTCGGTGAAGGGGAGCAAGGGGACGTTGGCGCTGAATCTGCCGACGGGGACCGAAGTGGACGTGAACTCGGCGGGTCGTCAGGTGACGGTGCGCCGGACGGATGATCAGAAGCAATCGCGTGCGAATCACGGGCTGGCGCGGGCGCTGCTGGCGAACATGGTCACGGGGGTGACGGACGGGTTCAAGCGGCGTCTGCTGATCTACGGGACGGGGTACAACTGCAAGCTGGACGGCAAGAAGCTGTGCCTGAACATCGGATACATGGGTCGGAAGACGGCGTCGGGCGCGCAGTACGAAATGCCGGTTCCGGAGGGCGTGAAGGTGACGGTCGAGGCGCCGGCGGCGCGCGGCGACAATGAACCGGCGAAGATTCTGGTGGAAGGATGCGACAAGGAGATGGTGGGGCGGTTTGCGTCGGAGGTGCGGGCGCTGCGCAAGGCGGAGCCTTACAAGGGCAAAGGCATCCGTTACGAGGATGAGGTGGTCAAGCGCAAGCAGGGCAAGGCGGTCACGGGCGGGTAGCGGCGGCGCGCCGGGGAACTGAAGCGTGCCGGGGAACTGAAGGACGATGAACGCACAGAAACTCAAGACGGTACGGCGCGAGCGGCGGAAGATCCGCGTTCGCAAACGGGTGACGGGCACGGGGGAGCGTCCGCGACTGACCGTGTTCCGCAGCCTGAAACATATTTACGCCCAGGTCATCGACGACGGAGCGGGGCAGACGCTGTGCGCGGCGAGTTCGCAGTCGAAGGCGCTACGGGGTTCGCTGAAGGACGGCGGGAGCGTGGCGGCGGCGAAGGAAGTGGGCAAGGCACTGGCGGCTGCGGCGCTGGCGCAGGGAATCAAGCAGGTGTGCTTCGATCGGTCGGGATACCAGTATCACGGTCGGGTGAAGGCGCTGGCGGACGCGGCGCGCGAGGGCGGACTGGCGTTCTGACGGGAAGGGCGGCGTATTTACGGATCAGCGCCTTGAGGGGAGCCGGGGCGCGGCGAGCGGCGCACGAGGACAAGCGCGGACAGCAGGTGAGACATGGCGGAAGCGGGTCAGGGACATCGGTCGGGTGAAGGCGGCGGCGAGGGCGGCGTCGAGGAAAAGGTGGTGCGCGTGTACCGCTGCGCGAAGGTGGTGAAGGGCGGACGGCGGTTCAGCTTCGCGGCGATGGTGGTGGTGGGGGATCGCCAGGGTCGCGTGGGGCTGGGGTATCGCAAGAGCACGGAAGTGCCCTCCGCGGTGGAGAAGGCGCGCAAGGCCGCGACGCAGCAGATGGTGCGGGTCCGCCTGCTGGGCGGAACGATTCCGCATCGGATCGTGGGTCAGGCGGGAGCGAGCCGGGTGGTTCTGCTTCCGGCGAGTCCTGGGACGGGGGTCATCGCCGGTGCGAGCGTTCGTGCGGTGCTGGAGCTGGCGGGAGTCAAGGACGTGCTGACGAAGAGCTACGGTTCGACCAGTCCGAAGAACCTCTGCCGGGCGACGCTGGACGGGTTGTTGCGGCTTCTGAGCCGGGAGCAGATCGAAGAACTTCGGGGCGTGAAGCTGGCGGGGTAAGGACATGCAGATCGGGGACATCACAAAACGGGCCGGTCGGGGCGTGAAGCGCAAGCGTCTGGGTCGCGGACCGGGAAGCGGGCTGGGCAAGACGGCGGGTCGCGGACACAAAGGCGCCGGGTCTCGCGCGGGGTGGAAGATGCGCGGACTGGCCGAAGGCGGGGCGATACCGACGCACCGGCGGTTTCCGAAGCGGGGATTCAGCAACGCGAAATTCCGCGTCGAGTACACGGTGGTGAACGTGGCGACGCTGGATGCGCGGTATGAGAACGGGGCGACGGTGACGCCGGAGTCGCTGCGGGACAGCGGGCTGGTGGGGCATCTTCGGAACCCGATCAAGATTCTGGGGTTCGGCGAGTTGAAGAAGAAGCTGACGGTCGAGGCGGCGAAGTTCAGCAAGTCGGCTGAGCAGAAGATCGCGTCGGCGGGCGGGACCGTGAAGGTCATCGCTCGGTCGGTCGGGGACAACGGGTGAACATTCTTCGCGCATTTTTGAACGTTTTGAAGATTCCTGAGCTGCGGAACAAGCTGCTCTTCACGGTGGGGCTTTTGATGCTCTACCGGGTGGGGTTCGTGATTCCCGTGCCGGGGGTCGATCAGCAGGCGATGTCGGCGGGGATGGGGGCGCTCGGGGGGCTGGCGGAGTATTTCCAGCTTTTCACGGGCGGGAACCTGTCGCAGAGCACGATCTTCGGTCTGGGGATCATGCCGTATATTTCGGCGTCGATCATTTTCCAGCTTCTGATGCAGTTCGTTCCGGCGCTGGAGAAGCTGTCCAAGGAAGGACAGTCGGGGATGCGGAAGATCAACGAGTACCAGCGTTACGCGACGGTGGCGCTGTGCCTGTTTCAGGGGCTGCTGTGGATGCGGTACCTGGCGACGCAGAATTTCATTTACCCGGCGTATCAGGGGATGTTCTTCGGCATGTCGTTCACGTACATGCTGATGTCGGTCGTGGCGCTGACGAGCGGAACGATGCTTCTGATGTGGCTGGGGGAGCAGATCGACGAGTACGGGATCGGGAACGGGATTTCGCTGATCATCATGGCGGGGATCGTGTCGCGGATGCCGACGGCGCTGGCATTCGTCTGGAACAACGCGACGCCGCAGATCGGCAGCGCGGATGACACGAAGATGGATCCCTTGAAGATACTCTTCCTGGTCGTGGCGTTCGTGGCGGTGGTGGCGGGGTCGATCCTGATCACGCAGGGACAGCGGCGGATTCCGATCCAGCAGGCGAAGCAGACGCGCGGGCGACGGGTGTTCGGGGGTCAGCGGCAGTATCTCCCGTTGCGGGTGAACCACGGCGGGGTGATGCCGATCATTTTCGCGAGCACGCTGCTGATTTTTCCGTCGATGTTGTTCAGCGGACTGGCGTCGGCGACGGGGTGGGGCGTTTTTGCGAACCTGGCGAACTGGTTCGGGGGGAGCGAGTTTCCGTATATTGTGACGTACGTGGCGCTGGTGTACTTTTTCGCGTATTTCTGGACGAGCGTTCAGTTCCGCCCGAAGGACATGGCGAACAATCTGCGGGACGGCGGAAGCTTCATTCCGGGTCTTCGTCCGGGCAAGCGGACGGCGGATTACCTGGACAAGGTGATGGCGCGGATCACGTACGTGGGGGCGGGGTTCCTGGCGCTGATCGCGCTGATCCCGACGATCATCGCGGCGCAGTTGAAGGTTCCGTTTCTGGTGTCGGCGTTTCTGGGAGGCACGGGTCTGCTGATCGTGGTGAGCGTGGCGCTGGACCTGGTTCAGCGGATCGAGGCGAACCTGATCATGCGGAACTACCCGGGCTTTCTGGGGGGCGCCGGGGCGATCCGGGGCGAGCGCGACACTTAACGAAAGCGACGACGGAGTGGACCGGCAGTCGGGCACGGCGGTGGGGAGTGATCGGCGTTCCAGCGCCCGGGAAAGCGGGGAGATGGGGCGTCGCGGAATCATCCTCAAGAGCGACCGCGAACTGGAGTTGATGCGGCGCGCCGGTTTGCTGGTGAACCGCGTGCTGAACGAGGTGCGGCGGGCGACGAGGCCCGGCGTCTCGACGGCGGATCTGAACGACATTGCGGAGGCGATGATCCGCGGCGCCGGGGCGAAGCCGCTGTTCAAGGGGGTCGTGAACAAGGAGGCGCGGTTTCCGTTTCCGGCGGCGTTATGTACGAGCGTGAATGAGCAGGTGGTCCACGGGATTCCGAACCGGCGGCCGTTGTGCGAGGGCGACATCGTCAGCGTGGACTGCGGGGTGCAGCTCGAGGGATATTGCGGAGACGCGGCGCTGACGATCGCGGTGGGGGAGGTGATCGCGGACGTGCGGCGTTTGATGGAGACGGCGCACGGGGCGCTGAAGCTGGCGATCGCGGAGATCCGCCCGGGGCGGACGTGGGGCGAGATCGCCCGGTTGCTTCAGAAGCACGTCGAGTCGCAGAAGATGGGGGTGGTGCGGGACTTCGTCGGTCACGGGATCGGACGGAGCATGCACGAGGAGCCGAAGGTACCGAATTACTGGGACCGAAAGCGGAAGGACATGGACTTCAAGCTGGTTCCGCGGCTGGTGATCGCGGTGGAGCCGATGGTGAACCTCGGGACGCACGAGGTGACTTACGCGGACGGGGACCGGTGGACGGTGCGAACGAAGGACGGGCGTCCCGCGGCGCATTACGAGCACACGATCGCGGTGACGGAGGACGGGTGCCGGGTGCTGACGCTGGGCGAGGACGGATCGGGCTGGTAGCGTCGGACGGGAGGTGAGGCGGGATGAAAGTGCGTGCGAGCGTTCGGCGCATCTGCGAGAACTGCAAGGTGATCAAGCGGCGGGGAGTGGTGCGGGTGATCTGCACGAACCCGAGGCATAAGCAGCGTCAGGGCTGAATAAGGGAGGATCGCGGTGCCGCGTATTTCGGGCGTTGACATTCCGGCGGAGAAGCGGATTGAGTATTCGCTTCAGTACATTTACGGCGTGGGGCATCACACCGCGAAGCAGGTGCTGAAGGAGGCGGGGATCGACCCTGCGCGGAAGGCGAAAGACCTGACGGAGGACGACGTCTCGCGGATCGCGGGGATTCTCGACCGGGATTACCAGGTGGAGGGCCAGTTGCGCCGGGCGGTGCAGTCGAACATCGCGCGGTTGCGGGACATCCGCTGCTACCGGGGGCTGCGCCATCGGACGGGTCTGCCGGTGCGCGGTCAGCGGACGCGTACGAACGCGCGGACGCGGAAGGGTCCGCGGAAGACGGTGGCGGGGAAGAAGGGCGTGAAGGAGCTGGGTCGTGGCTAAGCGTGCAGGCGGGAAGAAGAAGGTCCGGCGCAGCGTATCGCGCGGGGTGGCGTACGTGAAGGCGACGTTCAACAACACGATCGTGACGATCACGGACGTGTCGGGGGAGGTGCTGTGCTGGTCGTCGGCGGGGACGGTGGGCTTCAAGGGGACGCGTAAGAGCACGCCTTTCGCGGCGCAGCGCGCGGCGGAACGCGCGGCGCACGCGGCGCGGAAGTTCGGGATGTCGGAAGTCGAGGTGAAGGTGAAGGGGCCCGGCGGCGGGCGGGAGTCGGCGATCACGGCGATGCAAAGCTCGGGATTGCGGATTCAGTCGATCGAGGACGTGACGCCGCTGCCGCACAACGGGTGTCGTCCGAGGAAGCGGCGGCGGGTGTAGCGGTCGGCGGGCGGGAGCATCATGAACGGGCTGCACCTTTTCATGGACAGCTCGAACGTGTTCATCGAGGGGCAGCGCGTCGCGCGTGAGACGTTTCGTTACGACGATCCGCTTGTGATTCGTTTTCGGATCAATTACGGGGGGCTGCTGGACTTTGTGCGGGGTGAGAGGAAGCTGGCGGAGACGGTTCTCGTGGGATCGCGTCCACCGCAAAATGACGCGCTCTGGAACCGTCTGAAGACCTTGGGGATCGAACCCCGCATCTTCGATCGCAGTTTCTACTCCGGTAGAGAGAAGCGCGTGGACGCGGAGTTGACGAACGCGATCCGGGATGCGCTCGAGGACAATCCGGAGCCTGGAACGATCGCCCTTGTGGCGGGCGATGCGGATTATCTGCCGGCGCTGGAGCGGTGTCTGAAGCGAAAGTGGAGCGTTGAGTTGTTTTTCTGGGCCCAGGCATCGTCGGACCTGAAGCGGTTGCCGGGGGCGGCGTTCGTGGATCTGGCGACGGGATTTGATCAAATTACGTTTGTTGCGAAGGAGATGGCGTAGTCGGCCCGGTGCGGGCGAACCGAGGGTCGAACGTCGCTGAGGAAACAGGACCGGGATGGCAAGATACATTGGACCAGTATGTCGGCTTTGTCGGCGTGAGGGCATCAAGCTGATGCTCAAGGGCGTGCGTTGCGAGACGGCGAAGTGCGCGATGGAGAAGCAGTGGCGGAACAAGCCGCCGGGCATGCACGCGTGGCGGCGCCGGGCGGCGGGGAACTACGGAGTCCGCCTGCGTGAGAAGCAGAAGGTGAAGCGGTACTACGGCGTGCTGGAGAAGCAGTTCACGATCTACTTCAGCATGGCGGAGAAGGGCAAGACGAACACGGGGGAGATGCTCCTGTCGCTGCTGGAGCGTCGGCTGGACAACGTGGCGTGGAAGCTGGGGTTCGCGGCGTCGCACAAGGCGTCGCGGCAGTTGGTGACGCACGGTCACGTGTACGTCAACGGCCGGCGGGTGAACCGGCCGAGCTACCTGGTGCGCGCGGGGGATAAGATCAGCGTGAAGCCCAGCGAGCGCAGTCGCCAGCTTGTGACGCGAACGCTGGGGGACGGCGTTCCGTCGATGCAGGCGTGGCTGCAACTGGACGCGGGCAATCTTGAGGGCACCGTCGTGGCGTTGCCGACGCGCGAGGACGTGCAGATTCCGGTGGAAGACCAGCTCATCATCGAGTTCTGCAGCCGGTAGTCTTTCGAGCCGGAACGAGGCGGGGCCGCGGGACGAGGCCGCGGTCGCCGCGGGACGAAAAGGGTACACAGGAGGTCCGGACCGATGCGAATCAGGTGGCGCGGGTTTGAGCTGCCGACGCGGTTGACCAAGGACGAGGCCGTCAGCACCCAGACATACGGGAAGTTTCTGATCGAGCCTTTCGAGCGCGGGTTCGGGACGACGATCGGGAACTCGATCCGGCGGGTGCTGTTGTCGAGTCTCGAGGGGGCGGCCGTGCGCAGCGTGCGCATCGAAGGGGCGTCGCACGAGTTCACGAGCCTGGAAGGCGTGCTGGAGGACGTGACGGAGATCATCCTGAACGTGAAGCGCCTGGTGATCAAGGCGGATCTGGGAGAGGACGTCAAGACGCTGCGAGTGTCGCGCAACAAAGCGGGCGAGGTTCGGGCGAAGGACATCGAGCCGGAGACGGGCATCGAAGTCGTGAATCCGGATCACCTGCTTTGCACGCTGACGGCGAACGTCAGCTTCCGGATGGAGTTGAAGGTGGGGATGGGCCGCGGTTACGTGACGGCCGAGGAGAACCGCGGAGTGGATCCGGAGCTGGGGGCGATCCCGGTGGACTCGATCTACTCCCCGGTGCTGCGCGTGCGCTACCGGCCGGAGGACACGCGCGTCGGGCAGTTGACGAACTACGACCGGCTGGTGCTGGAGATCTGGACGCGGGGGACGACGACGCCGGACGACGCGATCGTGGAGGCGGCGAAGATTCTGCGCAAGCACCTGAACCCCTTCGTGCAGTACGCGGACCCGGGTTCGGAGTCGATCAGCGCGATGCGGCGGGCGATCGTCGGGGCGGACGGCGGCGGATCGGAGCTTCAGGAGTTGCTGGCGAGACCGATATCGGCGCTGGAGCTTTCGGCGCGGTCGGGGAATTGCCTTGACTCGGCGCGGGTGACGTCGATCGGTCAGCTTGTGCAGATGACGGAGACGGATCTGCTGAACCTTCGCAGTTTCGGGAAGACGTCGCTGACGGAGGTCAAGAAGCGGCTGGCGGAGCTGGGGTTGACGCTGGGGATGAAACTGGGACAAGTGGAGCCGGCGGCGGCGGCGAGCACGGCGCCGGGCTTCTCCGAGCCGATGATGAGCCGGTTGCCGACGGCGCACATGCCGCTGCGGGACATGACGATGACGGAAGGGTGATCCCGGAAGTGCGGATCGGGACAGGTTGGATGTCGGATGTGAGATGTCGGATGTGAGATGTCGGATGTGAATTCCGGCGTGGCGGGCAAAACCGAAATCATCCATCTCAAATCCGCTTGCTGACGCTTGACCTTGCTTCGCAACGTTCAAGGACAGGCGGGCGCGGGGCGGTTGAAGGCGAGTGTGAAAGAACGCTTCCTGACGGGCGCGGGGCGGTCGGGGTCGGTCGGGTGGGGATTGAGGTCGGTCGGGTGGGGATCGGGCAGACGAGGACGGACGGATATGAGGCATCGGGTAGCACATCGTAAGCTGAATCGCACGAAAGAGCATCGTCTGGCGTTGCGCCGGAACCTCGTGCAGAACCTCGTCGAGCACGGACAGATCCGCACGACGATCACCAAGGCGAAGGATCTGCGGCCTTTCGTGGAGAAGATGGTCACGCTGGCGAAGCGGGTTCATCTGTCGGCGAAGAAGAAGGACGCGGTGGCGGGGCTGCGGGCGCGGCGGCAGCTTCACAAGCACCTTTCCGACCGGTCGATCATTCCGGCCGCGCATCGCGCGGACTACGAGAACATGAGCGACGCGAACCGGGAGGCGACGCTGCGCTCCGCCAGCGGTCGGCGCTACCGGACGGGCGAGCCGAAGGGGCGTCTGACGTTCACGGGCGAGACGGTCCTGCACCGGCTGATCGAAGTCGTCGCGCCGAAGTTCGTCGATCGTCCGGGCGGATATACGCGGGTGATTCCTCTTCCTGACCGGCGGGTGGGGGATCACAGCCAGCTTGCGGTTCTTCAGTTTGTCGGGTCGGAGCAATCGGCGGGGTCGCTGGCGAAACCGAAGCCCAGCGCCCGGAAGCGGCGAACGAACGCGCGGTACTCGGCGGCGGCGAAGGCATTGAAGGCATCGGCGAAGTCGGAGTCCTGACGGGCCGTCTTGGCGCGGGCGACGGCGGCTGCGTGCGCGGGGACGCCCGCGGGAGGCGGCGCGCTCATGTCCAGTGAACCGAACTGCGTGTTCTGCCGGATCATCCGCGGCGAGATCCCGGCGACGATCGTTCATCGCGGCGACGCCTGTCTTGCCTTTCTGGACATTCAGCCCCTGGCGCCGGGGCATACCCTCGTTGTGCCCACCCCGCATTATCCGACGCTGGACGGGATGCCGGGAGAGCTTGTCGGGGAGGTTGCCTCCGTGCTTCCCCGGCTTGGATCGGCGTTGATTCGGGTCACAGGCGCGACGGGCTTCAACGTGCTTATCAACAACGGCCCCGACGCCGGGCAGGTCGTGCCGCACCTGCATATCCACCTGATCCCGCGTTCAGCCGGCGACGGGCTGGGGTTTCGGTGGAATGTCCGGGGGTATCAGCCGGGCGAGGCGGATCGTCTGGCGGAATCCTTGCGCCGAGCGTTGGCCGGGGGGTAGGCTGACACGCGCTTTCAAAACCTCCGGAGAACCGTCAAAAAAGAACGCTTCCTCACGGGCGCGGCTCGGTTAAGAAACAGCGTCGAAGCACAAGCGCGGAAGGGAAGTACAACCGCGGAAGAGGGATCTTTTCTGAATGTTGGATCGCGCGGGCTGAAGCCGCGCGGCTCGGGTGCGCGGTTCGATCGCGCGGGCTGAAGCCGCGCGGCTCGGGTGCGCGGGTCGGGTGCGCGGTTCGGTCGCGCGGGCTGAAGCCGCGCGGGTCGGGTGCGTGGTTCGGGTGCGCGGTTCGATCGCGCGGGCTGAAGCCGCGCGGGTCGGTCGCGCGGTTCGATCGCGCGGGCTGAAGCCGCGCGGCTCGGGTGCGCGGTTCGGGTGCGCGGGTCGGGTGCGTGGTTCGGGTGGGTGGTTCGGGTTAGATTT
The DNA here is from genome assembly GCA_022072505.1 of Phycisphaerae bacterium. Classification (GTDB taxonomy): domain Bacteria; phylum Planctomycetota; class Phycisphaerae; order UBA1845; family UBA1845; genus JABWBH01. The sequence goes on along the minus strand of JAJVHU010000010.1, from coordinate 46,826 downwards.
TCTGCGGTTCGATGTGGATTGTGTCAATAACCTTTTGCGGCACCGCCCCCCTAGACCGACACTTGGCTGACACAATACTACAGGTGCGGCTGGCGGGTCGGATCCGCTCGACTCGTATCGGGACAAGGGGCGTGGCAGTCAGATTTACAGCTTCAATTTAATGAGATCAGACATGAATCGGGGGTCGAACCAGCCTTGGGTCAGCGGCAGGCCGGAAAGGCGCGGCGCGTTTACGCTCGCGGAGCTGGTGGTCGCGGTGGCGATCCTGGCGCTGATGATGCTGCTGGCGGGGCAGGTCTTCACGATCACGGTGAAGTCCACCGGGCAGGCGACGGCGCTGACGAACGTGAATCAGCGGCTGCGGTTGCTGGAGGAGACGCTGCGCGAGGATCTGCGGTACGTGACGCCGGAGAACTCGATCCTGTTTGTGCAGGGTCGGCCGGTGCGGGCGTACTGGACGAAGGACGGGATGGAGGGCGACGCGCCGCCGGACGGGGGTCTGGGCGATCCGACGGACGGATATCCGCACTTTCCGGATCCGGAGCGAGAGGACGCGAGCGGGAACCTGGTGGCGCCTCGGGCGGACCTGCTGGCGTTCTTCACGTCGCGGCTGGGAACGAGCGCGGTGTACAACGGGGCGGCGTCGCACTCGCAGTTCGTGGTTTACGGTCACGCGAACGCGGGGAAGTATTCGAAGGATGTGAACGCGCCGAACGGTTACGCGCTGGCGTGGGACGACACGCTGGATCAGTTTCCGCGGCTGGATGATCCGGACGAGCTGGTGGCGTCGCGTGCGGCGGCGGACTGGATGCTGTCGCGGCGGTCGCTGCTGATGCTTCCGTCGTCGAGCGCGCCGGTCGGGGCGGACAATCAGCCGGATCCGCGTTGGCGGCCGGGGCCGTCGCTGGTGGACGAAGTGCCCGAGACGAGCGGGGACTACCCGATCCTGAAGGGTCTGGCGGACATCGTCTACAACTACGACTACACCGCGCAGGTGCTGCGCGACGCGGTTCCGCCGCCGTATTCGCGATCGATGATGGGGAACCCGCCGCCCGGGGCGATGTTTTACGACGATCAGCTCTTTCCGTGGATGAACACACCGTACCAGGGGCGCAGCATCGGCGACGCGGCGCTGCCTTCGGCGCTGGCGGAGGCGGGGGGGCTGAGCGCGTATTTCCTTCCGCGATGCGCTTCGTTCAAGGTGGAGTGGACGTTTGAAGATGCCGGCGGCGTGCTGAAGTCGGGGGACCACGTGGTGTGGTTCGACACCTGGATGCGGGATTCTTCGGACGATGCGCAGAAAGTGAGCCTGTTCCGGACACTGGAGCAGGAAGAAGAATACTACCGGGCGCGACGCGACGCGAACCGGGCGAATGCGTTCCGCGAGTTGCATGACTCGCTGTGGTCGAGCTGCGACGACGGAACGTCGATCGCCCGGCCGCGGTTCGATCCGGGGTACTTCGGCGGGGATGTCGCGTACGCGGGGATCGGGTGGTTTCCGCGGACGCTTCCGCTGGATTGCAACGGGAACGTACTGGGGGCGGCGACGCCGGATCCGTTTTTTCCGACGGCGCTGCGGATCACGGTGGACGTGGTGGATGATCTGAACCGGCTGGACAAGCCGATCCGGCATGTGATGGTGATACCGGTGGGGAGATAGGCAGTAGGCAACAGGCAACAGGCAATAGGGAACAGGGACGCGCCGGGTTGGGGTACGAGTGAGGTGCAATGATATGACGCGACGGGGTGACAGAGTGAGACGCGGAGACGTGCGGGGCGGCGCCTGCGCCTGGCGGCGCGGCGATGCGCGTGGCGGCGTGGCGGCGCGAACCGGCGATGCGGGGCGCGGCGGGGCGCGGCGTGAAGCGGCGCGGATCAGCGATGCGCGGCGTGCGGGGGCGCGGCGTGAGGGCGTGGCGCTGGTGGTGGTGGTCGCGCTGCTGGGGATTCTCTTTGTCGTCGGCGTTGTATTCCTGCGGTCGATGCGTTTCGAGACGAACAACCTGGCGTCGCAGCAGAAGCGGGTGGACAAGGAATCGGCGATCAGCACGGTGATGAACATCGTGTCGGACGTTCTGGTCGAGGGCGTCGTGGGGCAGGGCGGCGCGCCGTATGCGTCGAGCCAGATGAACGGTTTGGTGGACGGGAGCGGTCGCGCGATCCGCCCGACTTACGGCGAGGTTTACGGCGTTCACACGCTTTTCGGGCAGGCCGATGCGGAGGCGGTCGATCCGGCGAGTCCTTATCAGGGGAGCCGGGCGTTCGTGATCGCCAGCGACGTGGAGCGGATCGTCAGCGGGGCGGCGTTCGCGCTCCCGCCGAGCCGCAGCAATCCGAACGCGCGGACGGTGTTGACGGCGCCGGCGACGGATTATGACAACGACGGGGCGATCACGTCGGCGGACTGGGTGCTCGACGGGGAGGACGCGGACGGCAATCCGATCAAGCTGTGGCAGGACGGTTACATCGCGATCTTCGGCGGGTCGCCGGCGGCGGACGGCGTGGCGGACTGGGCGGACGCGGACGGGGACGGGGTCAACGACGCGCGGTCGGTGTCGCTGCGGGCGTTCGGACTTCCGGAAGAGGAGATCCGGGCGCTGGCGCGGGAGGTGAACGAGCCGCTGAACATGACGGCGGATCCGTCGCTGGCGATGCGGGTCGTGGATCACGGGGCGATGGTGAACCTGAGCTGGTCGCACCCGCTGCTGGTGAACACGATCCTGACGAACGACTACAAGGCCCGCCCGTCGAACTGGAGCGGGCAGCTTTCGCGCGAGTACTCGCCGACGACGGAAGAGCCGGTGCTGCGGCGTCGCGGGGGGCTGATTCCTCCGCGTCAGCTTCCGGTGACGAAGCTGCACGGGAACCCGTTTGTGCTGGACAGCGGGGAGCTGACGGACAAGCTGCTGGTGCAGTATCCGGCGCTGGGGGCGGGGCAGTGGCACTGGTGGACGCTGCGCTTCAACGAGGACTTCGACGGTACGGGCGACGCGTGGTTGTACAACGTGATGTCGACGCGCGGGACGGCGACGGACCCGGGCTCGGGCGGCTGGTACGACCGTCGGCGACATCTGACGACGATCAGTCATGACGATCTTTTCGCGCGGGGCGTGGAATTGACGGGCGGGCGCGATCTTCAGGACCGGATGCGCCGGCTTTATCTTCAGAACCGCGGCAACAGCGACCCGCTGGTGCTCAGCAGCCTGCCGTTCCTGAAGTTCTACCAGTACCCGTGCGTGGACGTGGACGACGACGGGTCGGCGGACGTGAATTCGTGTCCGGATTTCGACGGCGACGGGGTGACGGAGCTGACGGTGGCGGGACGGCTGATGCTGTCGCTGCCGTGGATCGAGGACGTGCTGCTGGATCCGGTGGACGGGATCAACGGGTTCCGGACGAATTACGCGCACCCGAGCGTGCAGACGGCGATCGGGCTGATCCAGGCGAATTTCACGGCGATGCTGCTGAATCATGCGACCGGGCCGGACACCAACGGCGACGGGCTGCCGGATCAGCTTGCGGAGTTTTTCCGGGGCAACGTGAACTTCGAAGGCACGCCGCAGATCGGGGACGTGGACGGCAGCGGGGCGGTGGACCGGTTTGACCTGATCGCGGTGCTGGCGGCGTCGATGACCGCGAACCTGATCGACTACGCGGACCAGGACGTGGACCACCTGATCCAGGACGGTCTGGGGCGGTACGTGCCGGATTATGAGAATTACGAGTACGACGACCCGTCGACGCCGGTCCCGATCCGGGTGAGCAACCCGACGTCGGCGAGGTTCGGGCAGGTGGTGACGTATCTGGACGTCTTCGGGCAGCAGCAGATCGAGAGCGTCTACGGCGTGGAGCGCCAGCCGTATATCACGGAAGTGGTGGCGTTGTCGTATGACACGCCGCCGCCGAATGTTTCCGCATACGGAATTGAACTGTTCTCGCCTTACAATGATCGGCTATTCGATTTGCGGCGCTACGCAGTTTATGTCGTCAATGGAGGACAGGCGTTTGAGGCCGGCAAGTTGTACCGAATTGATCAGAACGAGACGTTCCCGGTGCTTCCGCAGCCGGCCGAATTGATCAACACGCCGCCGCTGAGTCGGCCACCGGGGTATTTCCGTGTCCTCCTTAATGGACAGAGCGGTGATCCTAAGAGTCATCCGTTCTTCCAGCTTTGTCAGGGGGTTGCGCCGAATACTGTTTATTACATGGATGCGCCGAGCCAGGCATTTGAGTTTGAGAACGGCGATACGATTTACCTCGTCAAGTTCAACAGCGGGTTTGACGGCGCGTTTCACCCAGTCGATCAATTCCTGATGAACGGATCAAACATCGGCATCAAGGTGCCTTATACTGGACCGCCTAACGAATATGAAAACGGCTACTCGATGGAGCGTCCGATGCGTCGGCAGAGCGACGCGGATCAGGGTTTGAACATCGTTCACAACTGGATGGTTCCGGTGGCGCATGCGCTGGAGTTCGATGCGTTCACGGACACGGGCGAGTGCCGGCATTCGCTGGGGACTTGGAACGAGTTGTTCGTGGAGAACGACTACGACGGGAACGAGGCGATCCGGAACGTGGAGGTGGAGCTGGCGGACACGGGGGCGCTGCGGACGGCGTATCCGACGACGGGGTCGATGCTGTACCTGATGCGTTATGCGAACCAGCGGACGGGGGCGTTCACGCGGCTGCTCCAGCAGGAGAAGAACCAGGTGGACAACGGCCGGCTGCCGGTGTTCGACAACGGGTTCATCGGGGTGGACGGGAACGGGAACCCGGTGCAGGTGTACTGGCACCACGTGGATCCGGCGATCTCTGCGGGGAACGTTCCGGGCGGGGTGAAGCAGTTGCCGTGGGGTCAGTCGGTGTTCGATCATTTCACGTCGCTGCCGCTGGGTTCGGTGAAGGACGTGGATTGGGATTACACGTCGCCCTACGTGGACGCGGGGGGGTTGCGCGTGAGCGGTCGGATCAACCTGAACTCGGCGCCGTGGTCGGTGCTGGCGGGGCTTCCGGTGACGAAGGCCGCGGACATGCCGCGCGGGTACTACTTCGACAAGACGTGGGACAGCAACGGGCGGATCCTGTACCAGATGAAGGACCGGATGCGGATTGCGATGGAACAGCCGCTGCTTTCGGACGCGGAGCGCCAGAGCGGCGATCAGCTCGATCCGAACGCGACGTACCCGATCGGGTATCGCCTGGCGAAGTCGATCGCGGCTTACCGCGGGGCGACGCAGCTCGATGACGTGGACGGCGCGAACAATCCGGAGGCGACGGGCAATTATGAGTCCGAGCGGAGTTGGGCGGGTCCGGCGGCGCGTCGTCGGGGGACGGGGTTCGTGAGCGTCGGGGAGCTTGCGAACCTCCGGGCGACCTCGGCGTCGGACACGATTCCGGACTGGTATTCGGCGTACCGGTTCGATCTGGGGATTTCGGATCGTCGGGTGGACCTGGGTCGCGGTCCGGTGATGCGCGAGGATTTCGCGGAGGCGGTGTCGCTGCTGGCGTCGCTGGGGGACTGGACGACGACGCGGTCGCACGTGTTCACGATTTACGGGACGGTGCGCGGCAGCGCGGATTTTGACGGGAACGGGGCGCTGGATTCGGCGGAAGGCACGCGGGTTGACGAACTGGAGCGCCGGGCGATCCGGTTCCAGGAAACGCTGGACCGGCTGCCGGCGATGCTGGGCAAGCCCGCGCCGACGCGGGTCGGGGAGCGTGTGATCGCGCTCAATTCCGGGACGTATTTTGATTAGCGGGGCGTCGGGGACTCGGGTAGTCGGGTAGTCGAGTGCTCGGGTCGTCGGGGGTGGCGGCGAGGGAGCCGGCCCTGCGGATATCGGGTGTTGGGGTTTCCGGACGCGGTGGGGGAGCGGGAGTCATTTCTTTCGTCGCCTTTCAGGCGGCGTGACGCTAGAATCGTGCGGTTCGTCGGCGGCGCGGTCTCCGGGTGCGGGGCCGCGGGATCCTGTGCGGAATCAGTCGTCGGGCGAGGTGCGGCGTCGGTTGCAAGGCGAGGTGCGGCGTCGCAGGGACGGGGACGACCCGAGTACGTCGGCGGTTGAGGGTCATCAGGGAAAGAGAGCTTTGCAGGAGGGGCGTTCGCGGCGCGAAGTCGCGGCGGGCGGCTGCAATTACGCTTGAGCGGAGGGATCATGCGCAATTACGGGAAGAAGCATCGGGGAGCGGAGGCGTTTTCGACATGCGCGTTTTGCGTTGGGTTGTTCGCTGCGGCGATCAGCGCGGAGGCGCAGGTGTGGAAGTCGGGCGACGCGAGCGATCCGGACGCGGGGCTGCCCTTTGAGGTGGTCGATGTGTGCCCGGATGAGGGCGACGGCGTCGAGATCGCGGACGGTTGCGAGCAGACGGGGGAATACATCACGGTGTTCACCGGTCCGTCGCGCTACCGCGGCAACATCTACGAAATTGCGCAGGACGCCCTGCTGACCGAGTTCTGCATGCAGTTGAACATTCCCAACGGCAACGCCGTGGATATGTACTTCAACGTGTACGAGTCGATCGACGATGAGCCGGGCGTGTACACGAAGATCAAGGAGCTTGTCCTCCGCGTCACCGGAACGGGTCAGCCGGTGTACTACTGCACGGGCGAATTCGTGGATGAGAATGAGAATCCGGACCCGATCCCGCTGCTTGCGGGGAAGGCGTATTACCTCGGGTGTGCGTGGGGGACGGGGGCGCAGGTGAGCTACGGGCGCGACAACCGGTCGTACCCGCGGCCGTTCTCGGTGGGTCAGACGCTGGGGCTGACGGGGGGCACGGGGAACCCGCCGCTGGCGGACGAGTTGACGTTGAACGCGGCGACGAGCGGGGCGTACTCGCTGCGGGTGTGCATCCGTCAGCAGGGGGTGTGCTGCGTGGACGAAGCGTGTACGCAGGAATTCGCGGAGGAATGCGCGGGGCAGTTCACGGCGCCGGGCGTGACGTGCGAGGAGGCGCTGGAATACTGGGAGCAGGGCTGTCCGCTTCCGGAGGGGGCGTGCTGCTTCGACGTGGGCTGCACGGACAATACGAACCAGTTCGCCTGCGAGGCCGCGGGCGGGACTTACATGGGGCACTTCACGACGTGCGAGGACAACTGCGTGCAGGGGGCGTGCTGTTTCCTGGACGGGTCGTGCATCGACGGGGCGACGCCGGAGCATTGTGCGTCGCTGGGCGGGACGTTCCGGGGCGAAGACTCTGAATGCGCGACGGTGTTCCCGCGGTGCGGCAACGGGTCGTGCTGCCGGACGCAGGGCTGCGTGGACGACATCTCGCGGACGCTGTGTACGAGCATCCGGGGGACGTGGCGCGGAGAGGGGACGAACTGCGAGGATCTGAATCCGCATTGCATCGGCGTGTGCTGCTGGGACTTCGGCTGCGACATGCTGTCGCCGGAGGATTGCGAGCAGCTTCCGGGACATAAGTTCTACGGATACGGCAAGGTGTGCAGCGACTTCCCGTCGCCGTGCAGCGAAGAAGTGCAGTACGGGGCGTGCTGCCTGCCGGACGGTCGGTGCTACTTCACGAGCGATTTCACGTGCGAGCTGCTTGAGGGCACGTTCACGCAGGACGAGCAGTGCAGCGAGGCGAATTGTCCGCCGCAGGCGTGCTGCTACGACGACGGGAGGCCGTGCGCGGAGATGAGCGTGTTCGCGTGCGAGCAGTCGGGGGGGACGGCGATGGGGCCGGGCTCGACGTGCGGGACGGTGGATTGCGCGGACGGGCTGGAGGCGTGCTGCTTCTTCAACCTGTCGTGCGCGGAGCTTCCGCGCAGCGAGTGCCTGGCCAACGGCGGCGTTCCGCTGGGGCAGGGGACGACGTGCGAGACCGTTCATTGCGGTGATCCGGTGGCGTGCTGCCTGGAGAACGGGTCGTGCGACACGCTGCCGCCGTTCGAGTGCCTCGATGCGCCGGGCATCCCGCGGAACAAGGGGGTGCTCTGCGAGGAAGCGCAGTGCGAGCTGCCGGTCCCGGCGTGCTGCTTCGACGACGGGTCGTGCGCGGACCTGGCGGAGGGCGAGTGCTTCGCGCTGGGCGGTCGGCCGCAGGGGTTCGGAACGTCGTGCTCGACGCATGATTGCACGATCAACTGCGCGCTGGTCGATCGGGTCAAGGCGAAGTGCAAGGAGCGGAACGGCGAGTATACGTTCAAGGCGACGGTGCTGTCGCAGTTGCCTTCGGGCACGCAGGTGGTGATCCTGCTGGACGGCGGATCGCCGGTGACGGGCACGATCAACAATCGCGGCAAGGCCAAGGCGAAGTGGAACAACGTCGCGGAGGGCGATCATACGGCGAGCCTGGAGGATTGCCCGGGCGTGCGTGACACGGCGACGTGCGCACCGTGACGCGTGACGCCGCGTGCGGCGTCTGAACAAGGTGGATCAGTTCGGTCGCCGGTTCTCGATGAGGGAGCCGGCGACCGTCGTCTTTCAGGCTTTCGGGTTGGGGCGGACGCTTCCGCGGGTACAATGCGTTCCGGGGCTAAGTCGCGGTTTCAACGTCTCCGGGTCGGTGGGGTGTAAGAACGCTTCCTTACGGGCGCGGCTCGGTTAAGAAACAGCGTTTAAGTCGGGGCGGGGCGCCTCGCCGAGTCAGAAGCGAGCCCCGGAGGAGTTGAAGGACATGCGAACGATCAGCGGTCGGCGGACGGTGCTTCCTGCCTTTACTTTCATCTGCGTGCCGGCGATCTCCCTGCCCTGTGCGGGGGACGCCCCGGAGCCCGCGGCGCAGACGACGCTGGAGGTGGTCGCGTACAACGCGCACCTGGCGGGCGACTCCTTCGTGGACAGTTGGGCGGACGCCGACCGGGCGTACTGGATTTCGCAGACGTGGATGGGCGAACCGGACTGGATCGCGTATCAGGAGATCTGGGACGAGGGGGATTTGTGGCGCCCGTATGTGCGGCATCATTACGCGGACCGGATGTGCTGCTCGTTCACCGGGTTCAAGTACAAGGGGAACCTCGAGCACTCGGGTCTGGCGATGCACTGCCGGCATGAGATGCGGGACGCGAAGCAGAAGATGTACCAGGACGGCGCGGGGTTCGAGTTCTTCGCGGCGAAGGGGTGGCTGGAGGCGACGATCGTCAAAGACGGGTTCGCGATCGGCTTGTTCAACACGCACATGCAGTCGGATTACTACGACTCGGCGATGGACGCGCGGCGCAGCCAGATGCGCCAGCTTGCGAAGCGCATCCGCAAGTATCAGGCGACGTATCCGTCGCGCCCGGTGGTGGCGATCGGCGACTTCAACGTTTACGGCGAGAACCGGCGGACGAACGAATACAGCACGACGTTCACGGAGCTTCTGCTGGAGGGCGCGAACCTTCGGGACGTCGCCCGCGACCCGGAGGTGCAGGACACGACGTACACCTGGGACCAGGACAACAACACGCTGACGCGCTACTTCTACCCGGACGACGGGGACGGTCCGAGCGGTCGGCTGGACTACGTGCTCATCGGGGACAGCCGCAACGGCCGGGTGACGGTGTCGCCGCTGGACTACGCGGTGCTCGTTCCGCTGGCGCCGCAGCGGATGTGCGACGAGGGGCATTGCGACCGGAACCTGTCGGATCATTACCCGGTGTGGGCGCGGCTGAGCGTCAGCGGCCAGCCCTGAGTCGCGGGGGGCGCGGGCGTATTACGGGCGTGTGCGCGGGGGTCGCGGGCGTGTGCCCGGGGGGCGTGGGGGTGTCGCGGGTGTGTCGCGGGCGTGTGCGTGGAGTCGCTGCGCGGCGCGGTTACGCCTTGCCGGCGGCTCGCCGCGCCTCGGCGACGGCGAGGCGGTCGCATTCCTCGTTCTCCGGGTGTCCGGCATGACCTCGGATGTGCTCGAACGAGACCTCGTACTTTCCGGCCAGTTCGTGAAGGGTCTTCCAGAGATCGGCGTTTTTGACGTCGCCGCCGCCGGATTTTTTTCCCTTGCGCCAGTTGTTGGCGATCCAGCCGTCGATCCACTCCGTCATGCCCTTGACGACGTATTCACTGTCCGTCACGACGTGGATGCGCCATCGCTTGCTCCCGCGAAGGGCGCGCAGGCCCTCGATGACGCCGGTCAACTCCATCCGGTTGTTGGTCGTGCTGGGATCGCCGCCGGAGAGCTTACGGATCTTTTTCGTGGCCGGATTGACGAGCAGGGCGCCCCAGCCGCCGGGACCGGGGTTTCCGCTGCACGCGCCGTCGGTGTAGAGGATGACGTCGGTTTCGGGGGTCATCAAGAGGAGTCTCCGGGTTCACGCTTGTAATAACGGCGAGGAATCCGGGCGCGCGGTTCTGTGACGGCAGGCCGCTTGCGCCGTGGTGCAGCACCGGTCGGGATCGCAGGAACCCGCGCGCTGCGCTGAGGTTGGGGTGTCGGGCATCACGCATCCTTTCATGAAGTGCGGGAGCACCGCACGATACCGTGCAAATCATACGGGAGGGCGGACGCCGGTAAAGACCTGACGCCCGCCGGGGGGTGTCGGAGAGGGTTGCGGGCGGGGTCGTCTGCCGGCGCGTTTTTCATATAATCCCGGGGCTAAGGAAAGGATGCGGCAAAGAGCATGTTCGACGCATTAACAGACCGGCTGGGCAACGTGTTCCGCGGGCTTCGCGGGCGGGGAAAGATCACCGAGGAGAACGTCGGGGAGATCATGCGCGAGATCCGCACCGCGCTGCTCGAAGCCGACGTGAACCTCGAGGTGGCGCGGAAGTTCTGCGACGAGGTGCAGGTCAAGGCGATCGGGGCGGAGGTGGTCAAGACGCTCAAGCCGGACCAGGTGATGGTCAAGATCGTGCATGACGAACTCGTGCGGATCATGGGTCCGGTGGACCCGCGCATTCCCTTCGTGTCGCCCGGGCCGACCGTGCTGCTGATGGCGGGGTTGCAGGGGTCGGGCAAGACGACGACCTGCGGCAAGATGGCGTCGATGCTGCTGAAGAAGGCGAAGCGTCCGCTGCTGGTGGCGGCGGACCTGAAGCGTCCGGCGGCGATCGACCAGCTTGAGGTGATCGGGCGGCAGATCGGCGTTCCGGCGTACACGGAGCGCGGGCATGAGAACGCGGTGAAGGTCTGCACGAACGGCATCGCCTACGCGAAGAAGACGGACCGCGACGTGGTCATCCTCGACACGGCGGGGCGCCTCGCGATCGACGAAGCGCTGATGCAGGAGCTGGAGTCGGTGGCGCGGCAGTGCAACCCGCACCAGGTTTACCTCGTGCTGGACGCGATGACCGGGCAGGACGCGGTGAACACCGCGAAGATCTTCAACGAGCGGCTGGAGATCGACGCCTGCATCCTCACGAAGTTCGACTCCGACACGCGCGGCGGCGCGGCGCTGTCGGTGAAACACATCACCGGCAAACCGATCAAATTCATCGGCGTGGGCGAGAAGATGGAGGCGCTGGAGGAGTTCCGCCCGGACCGGGTGGCCGGACGCATCCTCGGGATGGGCGACGTGCTCTCGCTCGTCGAGCAGGCGCAGCAGCAGTTCGACAAGGACGAAGCGGCGAAGCTCGAAGCGAAGATGGCGAAGGGGTCGTTTTCGCTGGAAGACTTCCGGGATCACCTCCGCAAGCTGCGCAAGATGGGCTCGATGAAGGATCTGATGAAGAAGATCCCGGGCATGAGCGGGATGATCCAGGATGAGGAGATCGACGATCACGAGCTGGTGCATCTGGAGGCGCTGATCGACTCGATGACGCCGAAGGAGCGGGCGAAACCGGAACTCATCGACGCCTCCCGCCGCCGCCGCATCGCCCGCGGCGCGGGCCTGGATCCGCAGGACGTCTCCGGACTGGTCAAACAGTTCGAGACGATGCGCGACATGATGAAGAAGATGAGCGGGATGAACATGCTCCAGCGGATCAAGTTCAGCACCCAGGTGGGCAACATCATGGCCAGCGGCGGACAGTTGCGCAAACTCAAGACCTCGACGACGGCGACGCAGCGCTCGCTGAGCAAGAAGGACAAGCGGAAGGACCGGAAGAAAAGGAGCCGATGAGGGCGTCACGAGGTGAATCAGGCGCGCGGATGCGCCGCGCGTTACACAGATTGAGCTCCCCGCTCCTCTGCGAAGGATGCCTCTCCGTACTGAGATGGCATACAGTTGAACAGCGTCGGCTCCTCAGGGCGCAGTTGTGAAAGGTCGCCTCCTCGTGTCTCGGACATGCCGGCATGCCGGGCCGCAGCACACACTTCGCCCCAACTGATAAAGTATTCGTCGTAGTAGGCCAGCGGGTACTGCGCATGCTGGCGCACATCCTCGCGTGTCGGTAATCGCCCGAGCATGCGGGCGATTCGCCTTACCTCAAGCTGAAGCGACTTCTTCGGAACCTTGTAGTCGATTCCGCCGATCCGCGCGACCTTGCTGTTCTTCGACCCGGGAACTCGGTCGACCTTTTGAAATGGGTCGCCACCAGACGCGAGCGTGCGATGCCTCGAAGCAGCCAAAGCGTGGTACTTCTGGGACAATTCGATCCCAACGTACCTTCTACCGAGCGATTGGGCGCATAACGTGGTCGTCCCTGCACCATTGAATGGATCGACAACGATCTCGCCTTCGCAGGTGAAAAGCGAAATCAGTCGGTTCATCAGGGCCGGCGGCAACTGACATGGATGATCGACGCGGCGTGAGTTGTGCTTAAGTCGGTGAATGTCCCACCAGAGATCGGTAATGCGCTCGCGATCGCGTTCAAGCGCTTTTTCCCTCATTTTCACACACGCCTGACGAACACAGTAGTTCTCGCGGAGTGCTGACAACGCCCTTTTTTCTTCAGGAGCGTGGCCAATCGCGCGGATCCCGGGGAGCGGTCTGGGGTAACCCTTGGAGAAACACACGATTGAATAATGCGCGGGCATGATAAACCGCACGGGCAGGCTCAGGCCCTCCCACACAATCCACGTCTGAAAACGCAGGTTCCGCTTTAAGTGCTGAAAGTGGCGAATCGCAAGCAATGGAATATTCAAAACGGCCACAGTGTGCCCGGGCCGCACAATCCGCCCCAATTCGTCGAGCCAAGTGTTGCACCAGCGAAGGTAGGTATGCACATCTATGGCGTCGTCCCATGCGTCGTAACGTTTGTCGAGGTTGTAAGGTGGGTCCGCAAAGCAAAAGTCCACACTGTCAGCAGGAATAGCTCGAAGCGCCGTGAGACAATCGGCATTCACCAAGCGCGATTTGAACTCTGCTGCGCCATCGGTTGCGCGGGACAGCGAAACCGCTGGCCGGCGCGAAGGCCGAAGCGACCGCACTAAAGTGCAATCCACCGTCGTCAGGCGTTGATATGGTGGCAATCCGAAGAGATCGGCAAGGCGCGTCGCCACCTCGGTTGGTGGCGATCCCGGACTGTACGAAATGTCGCGCCAGACGTCCGACACCAGCGTGCCATAAGGATGGTACGTGTGCTTCTTCCCACCGTAGTCCTTGGTGCTCTTGTCGCATGATGGGCAATACGAGTACTCGATCCGGGTCTTGGTGTGATCGAGCGACGTGCGGTAGCGCGAAAGCACCAGTAGCGCCGCATGGTGGTTTGCCAACTGTCCCTGGCCGGGCTCGATCGGCTGGGCCAGTTTTACCGCGACCCAAAGCTGAAACTTCAGGCAATCGGCAAGATGAGGCCACGTTTCGGCGGCGTCCTCGCATGACGTAAGGATCGCAACGATGGAACGACGATTGATCGCCAGAGCAAAGCGCCGCAGCGAATCATTCCACTTCGTGGAGCGCTCCGCATCCTGCGTCGTTCTACCGTACGGGAGGGCGAACAACCACACCTGCGCCCCGCCATCGTCTGGCTGCGGCATCGCGCTGACACCAGACAGCGTGGCGCTTTCGATCGTCAGTCGGTTCGCATTATCGCTCTGATGTGCCATACCTGAGCGTCCTGGTCTACATCTTTTTTAGAAAAGCGGCGAGAGCGTCAAGTTCTTGATTCCTGAGAGTCACCGTGCAATCGCTGTACCGACAGATCGTAGATATGGCAGACTTGCGCTGAAAGTTGCCCGCTCCGTCGATCACATAGGCGATCTTGTGCCCTGCCCTGTGTAGCACGCGCTGCCGCGCATGTGCCTGCCCGGCCTTGCGCTCAATGGTGCTGTTTGTCGTCTCTTGAAAGCTGATTTCAATCGCACAATACTTGCCGGTCGGCGACTCCGCGACGAGGTCGAAGGACATGTCCGTGCGTCCTGCGTTCTGGCTGATGCCGGGAATCGTGTGGCGCGAGAAGGCCCACTCTCTGAGCGTTGCCTGCAATCGCTCCTTGACGTACTTTTGGCAGAGTTGCCCCATCGCGTTGGCCGTTCCGCCACTGGTGATCCGGCTTACGTATATGTAGCGCTGCCTCACGAAAGAATCCAACTCCGGTTTTCGACCAATCAGCTTGCCGAGTACGCACTTCTTGAGGAGTTCGCCGGGAAGGTCCGGATCGACGGAGGAGCCACCGTGAAGCAGCAGCATTGCGACATCCTCCATTGCGTCGGACAGCGGTTCCGGATGGACAAGCCCCTGCCCATCGACGCAAAGCGCTTCGTTCGTCCAACGTCGACACGTATCGAGACTCTTGAAGCGGTAATCGTGGTCGGCATCTTTCCAGCGGAACGCCATCTTCTTCGATGGAAAGAGCGAATCAACGTTGGTGCGATACCGGTCCAGTTTCTCGCCACCGAGATCCGAAAGCACCATGAGGTGCATGAGGAACAGATTGCCTGGCACTCCTTGGGTTGTGGCGAGCGCATCTTTCCACGCGATTGGGGACGCATCGGCGACATACAGAATGCCGATGAATTTCTCCTGCGACTCAATCAGCTTTGGGATGCTACTCGTCGTCTGCTCTTGTTGCGCGAGCGCGGTGGGCCAGAACTTGGCTGCGTGCGCTTCAAGATCGTCGAACTTGCGGTGCGGCATGGAGATAACATAAAGGCACGACGACCTGTAATCAACGGGCCAACTTCGAGGGAATCTTCTGCGGCTCCGGGATGGGGGGGGTAACCGGAGGCGGAAGGGCGATCGGACGGGAGGGGGGGAGCCGCAGGGATACTTTTCGGGGTTTGGTCGTTCGTTCCTTTGCGCCATCCGGGGGGTCGCTCGCCCGCGGCTCGTTGCACGCTCGGCTGACGACCGTCGCCATTGACGGGGTGTGATGAAACGAGCACGTTCCGAGCTGCGCGGTTTTAGCCCACGCGATAGGTCGCGCGGGCTAAAGCCGCGCGGCTCAGAGGGGTGCCGCTCTTATACGGTTCCACGAAGAAGCAGCATCACGGCTGGAGCGCGCATGACCCTACGTCGCCGTCTGCTTGCGGACGATCATGTCGAAACCGCGGACGAGGGCTTTGTAGAGGCTGAAGACGATGAGGGCGTAGATGCCCGCGGCGATGGCGCTGCCCATGAAGAAGGCGACGCGCAGGGAGGCGGCGCTGCTCGACAGGCGGGAGAAGTCGCCGTCGGTGAGGACGACCGGCTGGGTCATGGCGTGGATCGCGGTGTAGGGCGTCCACGGGGCGAAGAACGCGCCGATGTGTCCGTCGGGGGCGCCGAGGATCGGGAAGAAGATCGCCGACAGCGCCCCGGCGAGCACCAGCATGAACGCGATGCTCATCATCGTGGCCTTGACCGTCTTCTTGCTGGTCAGCGAAAACTTCAGGCAGACGACGCACGACAGGGCGACGTACATGACCAGCACGGCGCCCAACTCGACCGCCAGCTCGATCCAGGCCAGCGGTTCCTTCCCGCGCGGGATGAGGCCCACCAGCCCGAAGAGCAGCAGGCTGCCGACCGGAACGGCGATGAGCGGCGCGGCGAAGCTGACCAGTCCGCGGAGTTTTCCCCAGATGATGTACTGGCTGGTCAGGGGCGTCGTCAGGAGCACCTCCATGCTCTTGGATTCCTTCTCCTTGGTCATCGAAGTGGCCGCGGTGTTGGTGGCGATCAGCAGGGCGATGGTGAACTCGATCATGAGCACGGCGCCGAGCCACTCCTGCGTGGTCCGGACGGGCAGCGTCTTCGAGTCGGTCAGGTGCATGAAGAGCAGTCCGACGGCGGCGAGCGCCCCGCCGAGCAGCAGGAACCAGCGCAGCAGCCCTCCGGCTCCGCCGGACGACTTGGTCTTCGCCTCGCGCCAGGCGACGGGGTTGTTCCAGACGTGGCGCGGTTTGCGGCGGCGCTCCTCGTCCGGACGGCGCGTGACGCCCGCGCGCAGGCGCGACCAGATCGTCGGCTCGCCCTGCCGCGCCCCGCTGCGGACGAAGAACATGCTCGCGACGGTCAGCAGCACGCCGGCGACCATCGTCCAGGTGATGTATGCCGCCGCCGGGTAAGCGAGCGCCCGTCCGACGATCGCTCCGTGTCCGGCGACGAGCGCATAATCCGGCGCGGTCACGCGGTTCAACGACACTTCCAGGGCGAGGAACGGGTGCAGCGGAGCGAGCACGGACATGCGCTGGCTCTCGACGTTCGGCGGCGCGTCCACCGACCACGTGCGGTCCCACTGCCCCAGCAGGTACACCGCCAGAAGGTACAGCGCGATCGTCATGTAGAAGGAGAAGATCGTCCGCCGCGTGCCGATGCGCACGACGCTGATGAAGATGGCGAGCGCCCCGGTGAGCACGGCCGTCGCCGCGGACAGCCCGAAGCTCTCGACGATCTGGGAGGTGGTGACGCCGCCGTAAACCATCGTCGTGAAGAAGATCGGCAGACCCGCCACCAACAGCATGACGACGAAGTACAACCGGCTCAGCAGCGACCCGAGGACGATCTGGGCGTTGGTCAGGGGCGTGGACAGGAGGATGTTGTAGGTCTGGGCGTCGCGCTCCTGCGTGATCGCGCCGGCGGTGAAGACCGGAGCCAGGAAGCACATCAGCCCGAGCTGGAGCGTGGCGGCGTATTTGAACGTCTGCGAGGCGCCCTTGGCCAGCTCGTTGAGGCCGCTGGCGTCGCCCATGAAGGTCATCAGCGACATCAGCACCACGGCGGCGAGCAGGACCAGGTAGCCCGCCCGCAACCACAGATGGCGCACGCGCTTGCTCGCGCCGCTGACGACGCGGACGAGGATCGGATTGGCGGGAAGCAACCGCCAGAAGGACCAACTGATTTTCGATAGGATCGTGGACATGCGAACCTGATTCTCCGGTCATTTAATGATCTTCGGCGCCGGCCTCCGCAGGCATCGTTGAAATTTCATCCGCAGAGGACGCAGAGTGACGCAGAGGGGTTGAGCGGACAAGTCTTTGAAATTCGAGCTTCTGTTTGCCGAAGTTGATCAGCAGCGCCCGCTCGATCCCGCTGGCTTTCAGATAGTTCAAAACCTGAGACTGCTCAATGCTCGTCAGCGCCGACAGCGCCTTGAGTTCCACGATGACGGCGTCGTAGCATACGAAATCCGCTTTGTATGTGCAGCGCAGCCTTGTCCCCTTGTAGAACACCGGAAGCTCGGCCTGCGCTTTGAACGAAACCCCGCGGGCGTCCAACTCGCAAGCCATCGCCTCCTGATAAACCGCCTCAAGAAATCCCGAACCGAGTTGACGATGCACCTCAATCGCCCCCCCGATGATCGCATGAGTCTGAGGGTCTCTATTCTCTGCGTTCATCTGCGATCTCTGCGGATAAAGTCTTCTTCAAGCCTAGAAAACGATTTCCTTCGGGATCAGCAATCGAGCGGACTTACTTCGATCGATGCCCTGCGAATCGTGGGGGAATCCATGCCGGCCCATAGAACATCTCCTTCCAACTGATTGGCGGCGTCGTTGAGCATGAGGATCCCGGTTCCATAATGTTTTACGGACCGATTGGAGTTGGAGTAATGAAAGACAAGGTAATGGTCATCCAAAGCCGACCCCGTTATGCGTATTGCGCCGCTGGCCCCCGAACCCCATTCCATCGCAGCGGTCCCGAAGATCCGCCTTCCAAGAACGCGGAGGGTGATCCTTATAGGATATGCAGCTGAATAATTCCGCTCCGTCACCATTCCACTCCATACTCCATGAAGTTTGTCGCGCCTGTGTTTTGCCATGGCGTTTAGCGGGAACATCGGCCCTATTCTGTGGAGCAATGCCGCGCCGATCGTAGATGATGCCGTGATAATCGCACCCATGATAACCGGTTCCTTTTTTTCCATCTCCTGATTGATTGGCAAGGGTCACACAGAATCGCCTATACTGCTTCCGATCTTCCATGGATTTCCGGGCGCATGCCCTACTGCACCATCCCCTTGGTCAGCCGCATGAACGCCGTTTCGAGGTTCACCTCCTCCTCTTTGATTTCCTTGATGCGGAAGTTGTTGTCCAACAGGAGGCGTGCGAGGCCCGTGAAGTCGTGGGTCGTTTTCTCCAGTTCGACGATGATGTGCCCGTCGCGCTGTTCGACCGCCTTGATGCCGTTGGTTTTCTCGAGCAGCATCGCGGCCAGATCCTGCTGATCGGTGACGGCGACGCAGACCTTCGTGCCGGTCTTGGCGCGGGCGATGATGTCCTTGATCGGTCCGTGATAGAGGAGCTTGCCCTGCTCGAGGATGCCGACGGTGGTGCAGAGGTCGGCGAGTTCCGGGAGGATGTGCGAACTGATGAGAATCGTCTTCCCCATCCGGCGCAGTTCTTTCAGCAGTTCGCGGATTTCGATGCGCGCCCGCGGATCCAGACCGCTGGCCGGTTCGTCCAGCAGGAGCACGCGCGGATCGTGCAGCAGGACGCGGGCGATGGAGAGGCGCTGCTGCATGCCGCGGGACAGCGAGTCCACCAGGGCGTCCTTCTTGTACGACAGGTCGGTCAGCTCCAGCACGTCGCCCACCACGCGCTCTCGCGGCTTGCCCGATATCCCGTAAGCGCTGGCGAAGAACTCGAGGTACTCCTGCACCACCATGTCTTCATACGCGCCGAAGAAGTCCGGCACGTAGCCGATCAGCGGGCGGATCTTCCGCGACTCGTATCCGACGACGTACCCGCACACGCGGGCCTCGCCCCACGTCGGCTGCAGCAGGGTGGCGAGGATCTTGATCGTGGTGGTCTTGCCGGCGCCGTTGGGACCGATGTACCCGAAGCACTCGCCGTCCTCGATATTCAGGTGGAGATTGTCGAGGGCGACGAGTTTCCCGTAGCGTTTTGTGAGATTGATGGTTTGTATGATCATGAGGGACGGGGTTTGTTCCTGACGTCCGGCGAACCCCCAACGCCGGCCGATGATGGCTTCTGGTTCGTTCCTTCTGCTTCAGTCATCTCGCCCGTCCGGCGGCGTGCGCGCCGAGTCCCGCCCTTTCATCCTCCGTCGGCGTCCTTCCGCCGGTCTCATCGCTGAACCGGGATCCGCACCCGGTACATCGTCCACGAAGCGCCTTCGCGCGGTTCAATCACCCGGAAGTCCCGCTCCGATCCCGCGCTGCGCGACGCCACGCGGATCGGACCGGGGTCGCGGGCGAACCCGATCAGGATCGCCGTGTCCGACCGCAGCGCCTGCCGCAACTCCAGGTGACGCACGTGCTGCCGCGACGGCACGGACGGCTGCCCCCACTGATCCGTGCGCGGCTCGACCTCCTCCATCGTGGAGGCCAGCAGGAGCGTCGCCTGAAACGGTTCGAGGCGCATGTCAACCTGACCGGCCGGGGCTTCCGCGGTCAGCGAGCCGATCATCGAGCGCACCGAGCGGTTCCACCGCTTGTGCTCCTCGACGAGCAGGTACTTGCGCAGCGGGTTGGGCTCGTTGTTCTGAAGATCGCGGCGGACGTCCTGAAGATGCGGGAAGGTTCCGACGTTCATCGAGGCTCCCGCCGTGATCGTGCCCAGCGGAATCGCATAAAGCGACCGGCGCCCGCGCTGCTCGATGAACGCTCCCGTCTTGGGAAGGACGTGGTCGTCCTCGGCGTACAACAGGTAGGCTTTGATCAGGTCCACCGGAAGCTTGTTGGTGACGGCGCTGTCGGCGGTGAAGGGGGACTCCGCGCCCTGGCGCAACGCTTGCGGCAGGCGCTGAAGGCGCCCCTCGACGCTTCCGGCGATCTGCCCCGTCCAGCGCCCCTCAAGTTTTTTAAGGGTTGCGCGGAAGGAGACGCCCTCGATCATCGCATTCGACGGGGCGAGGTTGTAGCGCTCCGGGTCCGCGTACGTCGTCCGCGACTCCAGACCGTCGACGGAGGTCGCCACGGGCGCGGGACGCAACATGCACGACGTCGTCCCCGGCTGGCGGTCCATCAAAGGGTCAGCGGGGAGCCAGAGATCCAGCTCGGTGTGCGTGCCGGTCTTCAAACCGAAAAGCGCCGATCCGCGGGCCTTGGTTTCGCCGGCGTTGACGTCGATGATGGAAAGCTGCTCGACGGTCTGGCCGAATCCGCGCACGCTCTGCACGATCAGCACGCTCAGAAAGCTCGACGTCAGCGCCACGACCGAGAACGCGGTCCAACTGTGGCGATGCCACCCGCGCTGCTTGAGCAGATGCCACGATCCGAACGTCGCCGTCCCCACGTAGGCAATGATGAGCATCAGGCTCAAGATCAGGAAAACGGCGGAGTTGGCGGCGAAATTGATCGGACCCTGCACGTGCGGATACACGGAATCAGAGGCGGGGTCCACGTTGCGCTGTTCCCGACGAAGGAAGAACACGCGCTGAAGGAACTCGACGGCGCTGCCCGGCTGGATGCGGGCGTTCTCCAGCGGGAAGACCTCAGTCTGCCTGACGCCCGGAACCTTGGTGAACAGGTCGTGAAGCGTTACACCGAGGAAGATGACCTCGCCGTTGCCCCACGTGCGGCGCGTCAGCAGCTCCCCCAGCACCGGCTGATCGGCGTCCTCGTAGTAGGAAAACGCGGAAGCGCCGGCCCGGGTCTTGCAGGCGACGATCGTCGCGGGTTCGACCAGGGGAGTCGGACGCACTTTCTCCTTGTCCGAGGGGGGGGCGTCCGGCATCGGAACGCTCATCAGCCTTTGCGGGAGGAATCCGAGGTCGCGGGCGATCTGCGGCTGTCCGATGTCCACCGGCAACATGTCGTTGAT
This sequence comes from Phycisphaerae bacterium, assembly GCA_022072505.1. Lineage (GTDB taxonomy): Bacteria > Planctomycetota > Phycisphaerae > UBA1845 > UBA1845 > JABWBH01. Next base: position 25,880 of record JAJVHU010000010.1, on the reverse strand, counting down.
CATCGCGGTCGAGGCGAGCGACCCGGCGGTGCGCGACGCCGCGATCAGGAGCGTGCCGCCGTGCCAGACCCAGTCCGCCAAGGCCTTCATCTGTGCGGGGCTTTTGAAATCCGCGGGGTCGGCCTCGTCCCAGATGATGTAATCCACGGCTTCCAGGCCGATCCAGTGCTCGGGAATATCCCCTGCGGCAAGGCGCGCCGTATATACGTCGCGGTTGAACAGGCCCTTCAGTTCGGGATCGCTCAGGGCGCCGGCGTGAGCCCCGCTGCCGACGGAGATGTCGAGAATGAGGAGTTCATCGGTGATAATGTGCGGAACGTCCTCGGTCCGGACGGTGCGGTAGGGCACGCCGTTGTAGATGGCGGTGACGGCCTCGCGGTCTTCGTCGAGAAGGTCGAGTCGCACCTGGCGGTCGCCGTCCACGCCGGAGGGGAGGATGTAGAGGACATACCTGCCGGCGCCTCCGCCGGAAGACGCCAGCAGGTGAACCGGAACTTCGTCGTACGCCACGTCGCCGTCAGGATCAAACTGGCAGACGCGAAGGCTTCCGTCGAACGACGCCGCGTTCTCCAACTGAAGATCGACCACGATCGGCGTCCAGGTTCCCGTGCGGACGACGCCCTCGTGGTGGGCCTGTCCGAATCCCCGGGCCTTGAATCCCACGCCGATGCTCTGCACGACCACGCCGGCCGACGCCGGGGCAGGGATCGCGGCGGAGACGGTCGCCGCGACCACCAGGGTCCAGCCCTTAAGGACATATTGACGTCGGCGGAAAGGTCGCGGGGTCCAGGCGATCCTTGTGTGCTTCATGTAACTCGAAGCCTCTCATCATGCGGCGCCGTCTCTTGATGCGCCGAGCTGCGCATTCTAGGACGCTGTCTGAACGCGGACAACGCGATCCGCAACCTCGCCCGGTCCACACCGAACGACGGCCCGCCTAATCCGAAGACGTTTCTCGGAGACGGACGTAAGCCGCCACCTTCCGCGGCACGAGGCGGGAATTCCTGTCTTGTTCCGCGCGCGATCCTCGTCCGGTTCTCATCGCCGCGACGCCGACCTGCCGATCGTTCGTACCTGATGGTTCTCAGCGTTGCGGCGGTTATTGCGAGTCCGCGCGGCGAGCCTGTGCCGGAAGCTTCACCGGCTTGTACCTGCGCCGATCCCCGCTGATGCGGAAACCGGATGACCTTGTTGCGCGGCGGGTAGGAAGGCGGCGCGGCGGAGAACTGAGGTATCGGACGTGACGGACTGCGTTGGAAAATTTTTTCAGTTTTTTCTTGACAGGGAATTAGCGCCGAACCTAATGTATAGCTAATCTGGGTTGGATGGCGAATTTGAACAGGTTGGAGAACTGAGCTGGGATCAGGAGGACTCGGCGCGCCATCCCGTGACGCGAGGATCGCATGAGAAACGGACCTGACAAGACGGTCTTCACCACCGGCGAGGTTGCGCAGATCTGCAACGTCAGCCAGCAGACGATCATCCGCTGCTTCGACAACGGTCGCCTGCGCGGTTATCGGGTTCCGGGATCCCGGTTCCGGCGGATTCCGCTGGACGCTCTGCGCGTGTTCATGCGAGAGAACAACATCCCGCTGGACGCCCTGGAGACGGGAAAGAGGCGCGTGCTGATCGTGGACGACGATCCGCACATTATTGACATGATGCGGGACTTGCTGGAACGCGACGGGCGCTTCGAGGTCCGGACGGCGGGCAGCGGATACGATGCCGGGATCCAGACCGAGCAGTTCCGCCCGGACCTGATCCTTCTGGATTACAAGCTCCCGGACGTCAACGGCAACGTCGTGTGCAAGCGGATCCGCTCGAACCCCGACTACCAGCACATGAGGATCGTGCTGGTCAGCGGCGTCGCCGATCCGGACGAGGTCAAGCAGTTGATCGAAGCGGGCGCCGACGAATTCATCCGCAAGCCCTTTGCCGTGGACAAGCTGATTCAGCGCGTCGGCGAACTGCTGGAAATCGTGTCCGTGTGACCTCCCCCCATCCCGTGAGCCGCGCAGCCGTGACCACGACGACGCTCAACAACAAGGCGCCTCGATCCGGCGGCGCGTCCGGCAAGTCGCCGGTCCGGGCCGAGATCATCCTCGATCACCTCAACGAGCTTCCCGCGCTGCCGGCCGTGGCGGTCCGCGTGCTCGAAGCGACCGCGTCGGACGCTTCGGCGGCCTCGGACGTGGTCCGGCTGATCGAGTCCGACCCGGCGCTGACGACGAAGGTTCTGCGCCTGTTGCAGCGACCGGGCAGAGGGGTCCGGACCGGCGCAGCGACGGTCGAGCGTGCGGTCGTGCTGCTCGGGTTCTCGCAGGTCCGGGCGGCGGCGCTGTCCGTGTCGATTTACGACGTGTTTCGCGGCGTGGACTCGGGTGAAGCGGGGTCGCCGGCGTTGCGCGCGGAGATCTGGAGGCACTCGGCGGCCGTGGCATGCGCGTCGCGCCTGGTGGCGCGGCAATGCCGAGGACCGGCGAAGCCCGAGGAAGCGTTCGTCGCCGGATTGCTTCACGATGTCGGGAAGCTCGCGCTGGAGGCGTGCCTGCCGAAGGCGTATCAGCGGGTGGTGGATCGGGCCGTCAAGGAGCACCGGCCGATCTGCGACGTGGAGCAGGAGGTGCTCGGCGTCGATCACACCGTGGCGGCCCGACGGCTTCTGACGCGCTGGGGGCTTCCGCGGGAGATCGTTGAAGCCGCGTGGCTGCATCACCTCGATCCGCGATCGCTTCCCGCGGCGCTGGCGGCGCCGATGATGGTCAGGATCGTCCACGCGGCGGATGCGCTGGTGCGGCAATTGCGCATCGGGATCAGCGCGGGACCGGGTCCGACGGACGTCGAGCGTCGTTGCGAGGAACTCGGATTGACGCGGGATCAGGCGCGCGAACTTTCGGCGGCGATCCCGGGGGAGTTTGAAGCCTGCGCCTCGGCGTTCGATCTGGACGCGGCGCCGACGGACGCCACGCTGGTGCGGGCGCTTTCGGAGGCGAACGCGGAGCTGGGCCGGGTCAATGCCCGGCTCGACGAGGCGCACCGCGCGGCGCTGCGCCGGGGGCGGTGCTTTGAGGCGTTCCGGCATTTCGCGGGTTTGCTGCACGCGGATGACCCGATCGGGATCGTCGCCGAGAAGATCGCGGAGACGGCGGTGCTGCTTTTTGACAGCGGCCGGGCCGCCGTTCTGACCACGATGACCGATCCCGCGGTGGCGGCGACGTGGGACAAGGACCGCGCCGGACGCTCACAGCGTCTTAGCGGCGTGCGCGCGGAGACCGGCGCCTCGAAACTGGGGCGCTCGGGCGGATTTCGCGCGGCGCCACCGGCTGACATCGACCTCCTGCGCCGCATCGGCGATCTGGAAGGTCCGGGCGAGCCGGTTGTCCTGTCGCTGGACCACGCCGGAAGCGAGGTCGGGCGCGTCGTTCTTCTGCTGCCTGAGCACGCCCTTTCCGCCTGGAACGCCGCCGGGCGCGAGTTGGAAGGCCTGTCCCTGGCGTGGGGACTCGCGTTGTCACATGCCGCGGGGCGCGAGCAGGGCGAGCGGTTTCAGGAGGCGCTGGTCGAGGCGAACCGGCGCGTGCAATCGACTCAGGCGGAGGTTCTGCACCGGAAGTCGCTCTCGATGGTCTCGGAGATGGCCGCCGGCGCCGCGCACGAATTGAACAATCCGCTGGCGGTCATCGCCGGTCGGGCTCAGATGCTCTCCGCCGACTGCGCGGATCCGACGACGCAACGCGCCCTGGACATCATTGCGGAACAGGCGAAGCGGGCGTCGGGCATCGTCAATGAACTGATGTCGTTCGCGAAGCCCCGGCAGCCGATGCCGGTTCCGATAAGACTCGCGGAGTTCCTCGAAGTGTTGTGGAGGCGGTGGACCGAGGAATCCAGCCTCACGGCGGACCGCTTCGAGGTGCGCCTCGCCGACACGGGCGTGCAGGTGTACGCCGATCCTGCCGCCCTTCAGGAGGTGTTCAACGCCCTGCTGTCGAACGCGGTGGCGGCGATGAAACCGGAGACCGCCCGCCTCATCATCAACTCGCCTTCGGCGGCGTCCGATGAAACAGTCCGAATACGCATCGAGGACAACGGCGCGGGGATGGACGCCGAGGTGCTCGAGCGGGCGTTCGACCCGTTCTTCTCGCACCGTCATGCGGGACGGGGGCGGGGGATGGGGTTGTCGCGGGCGCTGCGGCTGATCGAGATCGGGCGGGGGAGGCTCTCGCTCGAATCCTCGCCCGGCGTCGGGACGACCGTTTTCATCGAGCTGCCCGCCCGGGCGCCCGCGAACCCTGCGGCCGGCGCGTGACGGCCGAAGCCGGCGCAGCCCATCAGGCGCGGCGCAGGACGACGCCCGGTCCTCCGACGGACGCTCATTTTATGCATGAACCGTTGCACAAGATCCTGCTGATCGAGCCTGAGGCGCGCGTCGTTGAGATGATGGTCGAGGCGCTGACCCGGGAGTTCGCCGCGCAGATCACCTGTCTGTCGCACGGCGCCGAAGCGCTCGACGTGGAACTGCTCGAACCGCACGACCTCGTCATCGCCACGATGGATCCGCCGGACCTGGAGGGCGCGGAACTGGCGGAGCATCTGGCGTCGATCAGTCGGCGGCCGGTCATTGTCACCGCCCGCGACCTCAGCGTCGAGGAGACGCTCCGCCTCCTGCGCGCGGGCGTGCGCGAGGTGCTGCTCAAACCGTTTCCGATCGCCGGGCTGGTCGAGACCGCGCGGCGCGCCCTCGAAGCGCATCGCCTCCAGCGCGAGCATGCGCGGCGGCACCGCCAGCTCCGCGAGCTGACCCGCCGGTTCGTCCGCGAACGCCGCCAGCTCAACGAGAAAGTCGAACTCGTCTGCCGCGACCTGGTCGGCGCGCACCGCCGCCTCGTCCAGCGCGTGCTCCGTTTCGAGGAGCGATCCGAGACCCTCGCGTAGCCGCGCGCGTCGCCGGCGCGGTTTGGGCCTGCGACGGCGTCTTGAAGGCTGGTTCTCGAATCCGCCGACGCCCTTTTCCCCCGTCCGATCCGGGCGTATCCTGTCGGACATGGACCGGGAGCGCATTGCACGCGCGGTTCGGGAAATCCTGATCTCCGTCGGGGAGAATCCGGACCGGGAGGGGCTGCGCGACACGCCGCAGCGCGTCGCCCGCATGTACGAGGAGCTTTTCAGCGGCCTGGCGGAGAACCCGGCGGATCTGCTCAGCACCTCCTTCACGGAGCGCTACGACGAACTGGTCGTCCTGCGCGACATCTCCTTCAACTCGATCTGCGAACATCATCTGATGCCCTTCGAGGGGAAGGCGCACGTCGCCTATCTCCCCGACGGCAAGGTCGCGGGCATCTCCAAGCTCGCCCGGGTCGTCGAGGCGTTCGCCCGCCGACCGCAGGTGCAGGAGCGCCTGACCACGCAGATCGCCGGGCTTCTGATGGAGCGCCTGGAGGCGAAGGGCGTGGCCGTCGTGATCTCCGCGGTGCATACGTGCATGACCTGCCGCGGGGTGCGCAAACCGGGCAGCGTGATGATCACCTCGGCGGTGCTGGGACTGTGCCGCTCGGACCCGCGGACGCGCGCGGAAGTCATGTCACTGCTTCGCGGGTGAATCCGCCTGTCCTGCCGAGCGGTCATCCGCGGCGGCGGATCGCAACGGGCGCCCGGTCAGGCGCCGGATCACGACATAAAACACCGGCGTGAAGATCAGCCCGAAGAATGTGACGCCGATCATTCCGAAGAAAACGACCGTCCCCAGCGCCTGACGCATCTCCGCGCCCGCCCCTCGGGCGATGATCAGAGGCACAACGCCGAGGATGAACGCGAAACTGGTCATCAGAATCGGTCGAAGCCGCAGACGGGCCGCCTCGACGGCCGCCTCGAAGGGCGCTTTGCCTTCCTCCTCCTGCTGCTTGGCGAACTCGACGATGAGCACGGCGTTCTTTGCGCTCAGCCCCGCGAGCACGACGAACCCGATCTGCGTGAAGATGTTGTTGTCCATGCCGCGGAACTGCACGCCCGCAAGCCCGCTCAGCAGACACATTGGAACAATGAGGATGATCGCGGTCGAAAGCGCGAAACTCTCGTACTCCGCCGAATGCACCAGCCAGACGAACAACACGCACAGGGGGAAGATCAGGATCGCAGTGTTGCCCGCGGCTTTCTCCTGGTACGACAGCTCCGTCCATTCATACCCGAATCCCTGGGGCAGGTGGTCGGCCGCGAGAGACTCCATGATCGCCATCGCCTGCCCGCTGCTGACGCCGGGCGCGGCGCTGCCGCTGAGTTCGGCGCACGGGTAGAGGTTGTACCGGCCGACGCGCTCCGGTCCGGTGATCTCCTTCAGATCGAGCACGGCCCCGAGCGGAACCATCCCGCCCTCGGCGTTGCGTGTCTTGAGTTGAGAGACGCCCGCGGTCGTTGCGCGGAAAGGGGCGTCGGCCTGCGCGGTGACGCGATAGGTGCGCCCGAGGAAATTGAAGTCGTTGACGTACAAGCTGCCGAGATAGACCTGGAGCGCCTCGAACACGCTGGTGACGGGGACGTTCTGCTGTTTCACTTTCTCGCGGTCGACGTCGGCGTAGAGCTGCGGCACGTTGGCGCGGAACGTTGAGAATACCCCCGCAAGCGAAGGGTGTTCCCGCGCTTTCGCGGCGAGCGCGTCCACCGCGGATTGCAACTGCTGCGGAGTCGCGCGTCCCGTGCGGTCCTGAATCTGAAGTTTGAATCCTCCGGCGGCGCCGATCCCGCGCACCGGCGGCGGCGACAGCACCAGGGCGAAACCCTCCTGCACTTCGCTGTAGGCGACCATCAGTTTCCGGGTGATCGCCTGCGCGGAGCGGCCGGGATCCTTCGCGCGTTCACGGAAGTCCTGAAGCGGGAGGAACATCGTTCCCGCGTTGGTCTGGTTCACGCCGTTGAGGATCGAGAATCCGGAGATGGCGACGGTGTGTTTGACGCCCGGCGTCGCGCGGGCGATCTGAGCCAGGCGCGACATCGTCGGAACGGTGCGGTCGATCGTCGCGGCGTCCGGCATCTGGAGGCTGACGAGCAGATACCCCGCGTCCTGTTGCGGAATGAACCCGGTCGGAACCCGCGCGAAGCCTTCGTACGTCATCCACAATAAGCCGCCGTAGGCGACCAGCGAGAGCACGCTGAGCCGCACCACCCGACGCACCACCGCGCCGTACATCGCCGTCGTTCCCGCCAGCGCGCGGTTGAAAAGGCTGAAGAACCACCCGAAAAGCAGATCGAGCAGGCGCGACGCGACATCCCTGCGCCCGTGCCGCGGACGCAGCAGCAACGCCGCCAGCGCCGGACTGAGCGTCAGCGAGTTGAACGCCGAGATCAGCGTCGAGAACGAAATCGTCAAAGCGAACTGGCGATAAAACTGGCCGGTGATCCCGCTGATGAACGCCACCGGGATGAACACCGCCGACAATCCGAACGCGATGGCGATGACCGCCGCCGTCACCTCGCTCATCGCCTTGCGCGCCGCCTCGCGCGGCGACAGCCCCTGCTCCAGCCATCGCTCGATGTTCTCGACCACGACGATCGCGTCGTCCACGACGATGCCCACCGCAAGCACGATCCCGAAAAGCGACAGATTGTTGATCGAGAACCCGAACGCCGCCATCACGCCGAACGTCCCGACGAGCGACACGGGGATCGCCGCCAGCGGCACGAGCGCCGCCCGCCAGCTCTGGAGGAACACGAGCACGACAATGACCACCAGCCCGACAGCCTCAAGCAGGGTCTTGATGACGTCACGGATGCTTTCTCGCACGAACACCGTGGTGTCGTAAGGAATCGAGTACGCCAGGCCCGGCGGGAAGCTCTTGCTCAACTCCTCCATCCTGGCGTAGACCGCGTTGGCGGTGTCGATCGCGTTCGAGCCGGGGAGTTGAAAGATGCCCAGGCCGACCGAAGCCTTGCCGTCATAGGCGAACCCCGTGGCGTAATCCGCGGCGCCCAGTTCGACGCGCGCAACGTCGTGAACGTGCGTGACCTGCCCGTCGGCGCCGGTCTTGACGACCATGTCGCCGAACTGGGTCGGGTCGGTCAGACGACCGAGCGTGCTGACCGTGTACTGGAAGTCGCCGGGCTTCTCTCCCGACGGCGGTCCGCCGACGATGCCGGCGGCGACCTGGATGTTCTGCTCGCGGATCGCCGCGACGACGTCTCCGGCGGTCATCCCGCGCGAGGCGAGCTTCTCCGGATCGAGCCAGATGCGCATCGAGTAGTCGCGCGCGCCGAACATCGTGATGTCGCCGACGCCGGGCAGTCGCGCCAGCTCGTCGCGGATTTGCAGCGTCGCGTAGTTGCTGACGTAAAGCGGATCGCGCGTGTCGTCGGTCGCGTAGATTCCCACCGCCAGCGTCAGGTCGGGCGAAGACTTGCGCACGACGACGCCCAGGCGGCGCACGTCCTCCGGAAGCTGCGGTTCGGCGATCGCCACCCGGTTCTGCACCTGCACCTGGGCGATGTCGAGGTCTGTGCCCAGCTCGAAGGTGATCGTCAGCGCCATGCTCCCCGAGTTGGTGCATTGGCTGGACATGTACAGCATGTTCTCGACGCCGTTGACCTGCTGTTCGATCGGCGTTGCGACGGTTTCCGCCACGACCTTGGCGTTGGCGCCGGGGTAGCTGGCGCTGACCACCACGGTCGGCGGGACGATCTCCGGGTACTGCGCGACCGGCAGCACGGTGATGGCGATGGCGCCGACGATCACCATGACGATCGAGAGGACCGACGCAAAGACGGGCCGGTCTATGAAAAAGTGCCCGATCCTCACGGGGCGTCTCCCTCGGGGCGCGCCGGAGTCGTTCTCGGCGTCGTCCCGGCGCCGCCGCCCGATCCCTCCGCCGCGCCGCCGTTCGAGGTCTCGTTGACCTCGGGCGAAGGCTCGGGGACGCCGGGGATGTCGCGCGGCAGTTTCTCCGGCGGGATCGAAGTTTCGACAGGTCTTACGGTCGCGCCCGGCCGCGCGTGCATCAGACCGTTGATGATGACCCGATCCTCAGGCCCGATCCCGGACTTGACGGCCCGGAGTTCTCCGAAGATCGCCCCGAGAACGACCGGTCTGGGATGAACGACGTTGTCCGGATCGACCACCATCAGGAGCTTGGCGTTCTGATCCGTGACCACGGCGCTGTCCGGGACGAGGATCGCTTCGTACCGGCCGCTTCCGGGAATGATGACGCGGGCGAAGAACCCCGGGATCATCGCCCCGTCCGGGTTGGGAAACACGCCGCGCCCGCGGATCGTCCCCGTGTCGGGATCCACGCGGTTGTCGACGAAATCCACCTCTCCGACGTGCGGATAGCCCGTCTCGTCCGCAAGCTGGATCGCGGTCGGGATGCGCGCATGCCGCGCGCTGACCCGTTCTCCGGTCCGCGCGAGCTTCGTGTATTTGAGGACCGAACGCTCGTCGCAATTGACGTAGCAGTGGATCGGATCGACGGACGTAATCGTCGTCAGCAGCGTGCCCTGACCGTTGCCCCCCGTGATGAGATTGCCCGGAGTCACGTACTTCTTGCTCACGCGCCCGGAGATCGGCGCGGTCACGCGGCACCACTCGACGTCGAGTCTGGCCGCCGCGACCTGGGCCTCCGCCGCCGCAAGCAACGCCTTGGCTCGTTCAAGCATCGCGGCGGCGTTGTCGAATTCGGTGTTCGACCGGGCGGACTCGGGAATGCCGGCGATGCGGTCATGCTCGATCTGGGCGAGCTTGACCTGAGCGCGGGCGCCGGCCGCTTCCGCGAGACGCGCGTCCAGCGCCGCCTGGTACGGGCGGGCGTCGATCTCGACCATCAGGTCGCCGGACTCGACGATCGATCCTTCTTGAAATCGCGCAGCGGTGATCAGCCCTCCGACGCGGGCCCGGACCTCGACGGATTCGACGGCTTCCAGACGCCCCGTGAACTCGTCCCACTCGATGACGCTGGCCTGGACCGGACGGGCCACCGTCACCGTCGCGGGCGGGGGAAGCATCGGAGGCGGATTCTCGGGACGACAGCCGCAGAGGCTCCACGCGATCCCCAGCGCGCACCCGCCCGCGCGCAGCGCCGCAGACCCTCGGAATCGAGAGGCTCTGATCATGCCTAGTCTCCAGCCCGCGAGATCCACCGCGCTCGGCGTCAAGTCCCCCGGGAATTCCGCATCGCTCCTCACGATCGATGAACACCGGCGGATCGGCGTTGATCTCGCCAGGGTGCGTCGCACACATGTCGTGATCAAAACCAGGATAGACCTTTAACGTCGCGCCCGCGACGAGCTTGCTCGACAACGGTACGGAACCGGCGATCGGCACGATCGGGTCGCCGGTTCGGTATGTTCAGGAGTGTAAACCCTCGACGGGTAATCAACCAGAGCGCGCGGAAGGGACTGAGCCACTGTTTCCTAACCGAGCCGCGCCCGTCAGGAAGCGTTCTTATTCCGGCTCGCACCGGAGATTTTGCAACAGCGTCTAATATTTTTTCCCGCATTCCGGACATGTTTCGGTTCGATTGCCTTCCAGCGAATACCCGCAGCCCGGGCATGTTGAAAGACCCGCGTCGGTTACAATGTCGTACTCGAAACTTTTCGGGTGTCCGCATGACGGGCAAGTTGTCGTCGTCGGTTTCGCCCATCGGAATCCACAAATGCAGCACTCCGGCGCCTCCGGGCGCGCCTCTTTCCAGGTTCGTTGTTGGAGAGTAAAGGCATAATATACGACAAAGCCCAGCGATCCGTAAGTCGCCGCATTTGTAGCGAAATAAATCAGTCTCCAACCCGAACCAGCCGAACCGAAGTTCAACTTCCCGACGAGCACAGCCGCAACGAGTCCGGGAATCCCGAAAGGCCACGCTGCCGGCGCCTGATGCAGTACGAGCCACGAGATTCCCGCGCCGACCCACACCCCCGCCACGAACGCCCCAACCGATTTGCCCTTCCGCGTCCGCAGGAAAAGCACGTGCAATCCCTCCCGGATCCTCTGGCTACCGCAGCATACGTGCCAATCACGATCGGCGTAATTCAGACGTGGTTGCAAAACCGAGTTGCGCCTGCCCCGCACTTAACGTTGCGCCGCGATGTCAAGGGTCAGGAAGCGTTCTTATTCCGCCCCTCTCGGAAGGCGGTGAAACAGCGTCCAAGAAAAAACCAGAGCGGTCGTCAGGCCGTCGCCCCGGCACGGTTGCGGTAGAGGTTCTTGTCCACCACGGGCATCATCGCGTCGGCGCTGACGCCGCCGCCGAGGAAATTCGCCAGCGCGTCCACCTCCTCGCGCGATCCGCCGAGCAGCTTGTTGTAATTCGTGAAGATCAGGTCAATGTAGCCGGACCGCTCCTTGATCGTCGAAAGCGTCTTCTCGACGTGCCTCAGGAGCATCCGGCGGATCTCGTCGTCCTTCACCGAGTCGTCGTACGTCCCGCGCCGCACGAGCATCTTCTTCTGCGACGCGATGATCTCGTCGATGTTCCGGCGCATCCAGATCACCTTGTACCGGTGCCCGGGCGGCAGCTCGACCAGCAGCCGGGAGATGACCTTCACCACCTTCCCCACCGCGTCCGGAAGCCACGCGACGTCGCCTTCGGTCAGCTTCTTGACCCGCTCGAACTCGTAGTAACCCTTCGGGTTGTCCTCGTCCGCGGTGCGCACGCCGTCCTGGAGAACCTCGAAGCCCGCGGCCTCCAACATGCTCATCATCATCGAAGTGCCCGAGCGCGGCAGCCCCGAAACGACCGTGATGTAATCTTGCTTTTTCATGCCGAACTGATTGATGTACGACCCCGTGACCGGTCCCGGCGGCACATCCGCCCCCCACGGCCGTTATCGTAGCGGGCGCGCCGGCGCTTGCAACGAACGCGGGTTCCCGGTCCACGGGCGGCGAGGCCGGCCGCGGCTTCGGCGCGGGGGCATCCGATAATCGGGATCGGACACCTTGGGCATGTTCTGGAAACGAGCGTCGAATCTCCGCACGCGCAAAACCGCGCCGCAGCCCGCCGTCCGCCTCGGACGCACGAGCGTTGCTCGGCGGAACCGGCGCCTGCTCGGCGCTCTTCTGGCCGCCGTCTGTTGCTGCGCGGCCTGTCGCCGGCAGGTGCAAGCGCCGACGGTCTCCGGTCCGGCGCGGCGCATCGTCACGATCTCCCCCGGCGCCGACGAGATTCTCTGCGCGATCGGCGCGGCGGAGCGGGTCGTCGGCGTCAGCGCTTTCACGACCTATCCGCCCGAGCTGGCCGCGCGACCCCGCGTCGGCGGGTTGTTCGACCCGGATCTGGAGGCGATCGTGTCCCTCGATCCCGATCTGATCGTGGTTCGCGGGCACAACGCGACGCTGGAGGACTTCGCCGCGCGCCGCGGCATCCGCCTCTACCGCGATCCGACGGAAGGGCTTGACGATCTGCGACGATGCATCCGCGATCTCGGCGCCCTTACCGGGCTTGAGTCCGACGCCGACGCCGTGCTGGCGTCGCTGGATGCGCGTCTCGAAGCCGCCCGCCGGCGCGCCGAAGATCGGCGCGCCGGACGCGCGCCCCCGCGCGTGCTGATGACCTTGGCGCGGAATCCTTCGGAGTTGAAGGAGCTCCTGACCGCCGGGGCGGGGACGACGCACGATGAGATTCTGCGGCGGGTTGGGGCGGAGAACATCTTCGGAGATCTTGAGTTGCCCTACCCGACCGTGTCTCTCGAACAGGTCGTCGTTCGTGCCCCGGACATCATCATTGAGCTGATGCCCGAAGTGCGCGTGACGCCCGGGTTGCAGTCGATGATCGCCGCGCAGTGGGCGCCGCTGGCGTGCCCGGCGGTCGCGTCCGGGCGGATCTTCGTTCTGGGCGACGACCTGCCGCATTCGCTGGTGCCTTCGCTGCGCACGCCGGAGATCGCGGATCGCATCACGGAACTTCTCTGGCCGTCCCAACCGCACCCGTGAGAAGCCGCCGACGACTTCCCGACGCCGGCGACCTTCGCCCGGATGACCGTGTTCCGCGAGAGATCGTCGTACTCGTAGACCCGCAGCAGCAGCGAGCGGACGTCCCGGGCCTCAACGTCCGGCGCCCGGCGACTCCCCACCGGGTCGCATATTCGCAGGCATGCCGACAGGGAGACATTTTCGTTGAGGGCTGCATCACGAAGAGGAATCATCAACATGGCCGTCGCCACGATAACCTGCCATCTGAGTCTCCGACCGGCTCCGCTTGCGGGGCGCGGCTCGGCTTGAAACAAGGTTCCCGATAGTCGGGTCTTTGAAAACGCTGCCGGTCGCTCGGGTTCGTGCGCTGGCGAGACCGGCAGCGCCGTCTACAATCCCCGGTGCGTTCAGGGATATTCGATCGGCATTCAAGCGAGGCGGGCATGTCGAATTCGGAGCGGATCGGTCGGCGCGGGTTTCTCTCGGGAGTCGGGGCGTTTGCGGCGGGGGCGATGTCGTCCCGGGTGTTTGCGGCGGGTCGGGCGCCTGCGGCGCGCACGCAGGACAAGAGCGGGTCGGCGGCGTTGCGCCTGGGCGTCGAGCCTCACGTCTATGAGGCGCGGCATGACTGGCTGACGCCGCCGGCGGGTCTGAAGTGGGGCGACACGCACGGCGTCTGCCAGGATTCGCAGGGCCGCATCTACATCGGACACACGGTGCATCCGGACAGCGAGCGTGCGGACGCCATCGCCGTGTTCGACCCGGAGGGGAAGTTCATTACGTCGTGGGGAGCGGCATTCCGCGGCGGCGCGCACGGGCTGGACGTGCGCCGCGAGGGCGCGGATGAGTTCCTTTATCATTGCGACATCCACCGGCGGCTGGTGGTCAAGACGTCGCCGGCGGGCGAGGTGATCTGGGAAAAGGGGTTTCCGAAGGAATCCGGCAAGTATGAGAAGGCGGAGCAATATTGCCCGACCAACGTGGCGTTCGCGCCGAACGGCGACTTCTACGTCGGCGACGGATACGGCAGCGCCTACCTTCATCAGTACAACCTCAAAGGCGAGTACGTCCGCACGATCGGCGAACCGGGCGTCGGGCCGGGTCAGCTCAACTGTCCGCACGGATTATGGGTGGACGAGCGCGGCGGCGAGAAGCGTCTCGTGGTGGCGGACCGGGGGAACCGGCGCCTGCAATATTTCTCGCTCGACGGCAAGCACCTCGGCTTCGTCACCGAGGGGATGAGGATGCCGTGTCATTTCAAGACCCGCGGCGAGTTGATGCTCATCCCGGACCTGGAGAGCGTGGTGACGCTGGTGGATCGGGAGAACAAGGTGGTCGCGCACCTGGGGGACGGTCATCCGTCGCCGCTTCGCGGCGCGACGCGCGAGCAGTTCGTTCCGGGGAAGTTCATCCACCCGCACAGCGCGACATTCCTGGCGACGGGGGACATCCTCGTTGTGGAGTGGGTGCCGATCGGGCGCGTGACGCTGTTGAGGAAGGCGTAAGGCACGACCTCAGGGCCGGCCGATGCAGACGGGGGTCAACCTGACGTCGAGAGCGGCAGGTTGCGAAGAAGCGAACGCGATCCGGTTCATCGGGATTGTTGCAGAACCGAGCCGCGCCCGTAAGGAAGCGTTCTTTCGAGTATCCTGAGTCTCCGTCTGACTCCGGTGCGCCGCATTTCTCAACCCGCCTCAAAGGCGGCACGGCGCGTCGCGTTTCTTCGACCCACCTCGAAGGCGGCGCGGCGCGTCGCGTTTCTTCGACCCACCTCGAAGGCGTCACGGCGCACGATGTTTGTCGACCCGCCTCGAAGGCGGCACGGCGCGTCGCGTTTCTTCGACCCCAACGGGGTCGCGTCCTCCAGCCCAGGGTGGGTCGCCGCAGGCGACCTACCCTGGGGAACCGGAACCGCTCGATCTTCAACCCCAACAAATCTTCAACCCCAACAATGTGACAATTGTCAAGAAGGTAGGGGTTGTACCACGCGATCCACCCAGGTTGGTTCGACCCCTTCGGGGTCGCGTTTTGATCCCGCACGCCACCGTGGGTTTCACCCACGGCTACCCACGTGATTCCCCTTCGGGGAATATGACGCCTGACCGCTGGGGAATACGACGTCTGACCGTTGTGGAATATGACGTCTGACGGCCGGGGAACATGACGCCTGACCGCCGGGGAATACGACGCCGGACGGCCTGGGAATACGACGCCGATCCCCGAAGGGGATCAACATGAATAGCCGTGGGCGCAGCCCACGGAAGACGAAGGCAAGCGCACCCAACCCCGAAGGGGTTGTACCGCTCGGCGCAACCGTTTCATCTGGCGCAACCCCTTCGACCCGGCGCAACCGTTTCATCTGGCGCAACCCTTTCAACCCATCGCAACCCCTTCAACCCGCTGCAACCCCGTTGGGGTTGGTCGAGGCGTGGATCGCCGCGAACCCAAGGTAGGCCGCCTGCGGCGTCCAACCTTGGGCTGGAGGCCGCAATCCCTTCGGGATTGTGACAAACGGAATTGAAACAAAACAACGGACCTTCGCGCGTGTTCTTCGGAATTGAAACACAACAACAGACGCTCGCGCGTGTTCATCGGACGTTCACGCATGTTCCTCGGGTGTTCGCGCGTATTCTTCGGATGTTCGCGCGTGTTCGTCGGGATCGAAGCGAATGCGCACGACGATCCTGCGGGACCGTCGGCGAAGCGTGTTGACCGGAGTCAGGTGAAACGTGTTGCGCCGAGGTCAGATGGAGATTCAGGTCGCGCCAAATCATAAGTTCATGCGATTCCAACATCTCGCAACCGGAGCCGGATGGAGACTCAAAAGAACGCTTCCTGACCCTTGACATTGCGAAACAACGTCAAGGGCAGGCGGGCGCGGCTCGGTTTTCAAACAGCGTCTTCTTACTGCTTGTCTGCAAAAGGGGCACCGGTCGTCGGCGTTCGGTCAGGGATGCGCGGGCGGGGGATCACAGCGGAAGCGGGGACAGGGTTGGGCGGGGCGCGGAATTTGCGCGGGATGCCGGATGCCGGTGAGATGACCGATAAACCGGAGGCATGAAACAACAATCTCTAGCGGTGTTCGGCGGCGGGTGGTGGGAGCGGGCGGCGAGGAAGGCGGGGTCGCAGTTCACGTCGTTCGACGGTCCGGCGGCGCGCGGGGCGAACCCTTATGACGCGGATATCGCGGCGCGGCTGCGGTTCGGGCGCGAGGTCGAGCGGCGCGCGGCGTCGGGCGGGACTGCGGGTGAAGCGACGGGCGGGACTGCGGGCGAAGCGTCAGGCGCGGCGTCGGGCGGCGTCTGGGTGGACAACGGCGGGGTCGGATTGAACTTCGTCAGCGGTCCGGGCGGGGAGAACGACCTGCACCTGCTGCACGAGCGCTGCGGGGCGACGCTGGTGTCGCATTTCGTGGATCCGGTTCACGTCTGCCTTCAGCGCCTGCCGTGGCCGGCGGCGTGGATGTCGCTGGGGAGCCGGAGCTGGATCAAGGCGGTCTGGGACCGGGCGCACGCGACGGAGCTGGAGCGGTTCGGCGTGCCGGGCGTGATCCACGTTCCGATGGCGGCGCAGGACGGGGAATATGACGAGACGCCGCTGAAGGAGGAGGACGTCGAGTGCGCCGTGTCGTTCGTGGGCGGACAGAACACGCGGTACTTTTCGTCGAACATGCCGGTGGGGACGGGTCAGCTTTTCGCGGGGGCGCTCGCGGGGGCGGTGCGGGCGGACCTTCCGGGGGCGACGTTCTACGACGTTTATCACGACTTGTACGGGCTTTCCGGGGCCGTGTCGGCGGATGAGCCGGTGAAGGACCGCTTCGAGCGCATCCAGCGCTACTACGCCGCGAAGCTTTTTCATCATGCCTCGCTGTGCATCCGCAACCGCGACCGGTACGTCATCTTCCTGCGGCGGCAACTGGGGAACCTGTTCCACCTCGCGGGGCGCGGGTGGGACGAGGCTTACGGCATCGCCTGCGACCCGCCGCTGTCGGAAGAGCAATACCGGACGCACTTCCGGCGGAGCGCGATCAATCTGAACTTCGTCAACGGCAACGCGGAGACGGGGCTGAACATGCGGCACTTCGAGATCACGGCCGCGGGGGGGTTCATGCTCTGCCACGATCATCCGGAGCTGGAGGACTGCTTCGTCGTCGGAGAGGAGTGCGACGTGTTCCGGGGCGAGTCGGAACTGCTGGAGAAGATCGAGTATTACCTCGGTCATGCGCGGCGGCGGATCGAGATCGCCCGGGCGGGGCAGAAGCGGACGCTGTCGGAGCACTTGTACAGCCACCGTCTGCGCCGTCTTCTGGACGCGGCCGCCCAGACGCCGCGGGCGCAGGCGCCGCCCGGCGAAGTGCTGGCGACGGCGAGCCGTCCCGTGCAGGCGGCGGGCGCGGGGCGCTGAGCGCGGGGGTTGCGGTTTTTCTGGGTCGCGGGCAGGAGCACGCGGATGATCCGTCGAATTGCGACGACTTCGCAGATGTTCGACAGCGTGGTCGCGGCGGGGTATGAGGCCGTGCTCCTGCCGGCGCTGCCGGACGAGGACATTCACCGGGGACTTGCGCAGCGCCTTTCCGACGGAAGCGTGTACGAGCCTTTTCTGCGTGCGTCCGGGGCGGACCTCATCCTCGACGTGGATACGAGTGCCTTGACGCTGTCACTCGTTCCGGGCCGGGCGACCGAGGTGCGGATGACGTGCGACGCCGTCGGGATTCCTTACGTCTGTCTGTACATCGATCCTATCACGTCCACGATGAACCAGGTTCCGTGGCTTCAGCACTGGGCGCTGCTGTCGCAACCGTGCTGGATCAAAGCAGTGTGGGAGTCGGCGCATTTCGAGGAATTGATCCGGTTGGGCGTCCCCAACGTCATCCACGTTCCGATGGCGATCCACGACGGGGCGTTCGACCTTTCGCCGCCGACGGTCCGGTATGACGGGCCTGTCGTGGCTTTCATGGGACATCCGGCAAGTTCGTGGTTCCGGTCGCAGAACGCGGTGCTGCCGCGGCAACTCATGCCCGGACTGACGGCCGCGGCGGTGAACGCGGACGCGCCGGGAACGCCGTTTCACCGGACCTACTTCGACTTGTACGGTTTCGGCGAGGCTGCGGGGACTTCGGATTCGGTCGAGAGCCGCGCGCGGAAGGCTGCCGACTACTTCAACGCGAAGTTCGTTTACAACGCCTATCTCGCGCTGCGACAGCGGGACCGGTTCGCGGTCTTTCTTCAGAAACACCTGGGCGCGCGGTTTGAGCTCACCGGGGATCACTGGGAGAAGGATCACGGGCTTCGCTCGCTTCCGACGATCCGCGACCGGTCGGCCCTGATCCGGCGGATGCGCGAAGTGCCGATCTGTCTCAATCTGGTCAAGGGTTGCCTGGAGTCCGGGTTGAATCTGAGGCACTTCGAGATCACGGCGGCGGGCGGGTTTCTGCTGACTTACGGGACGCCGGAACTGCCGACGTTTTTCGAGCCGGGGAAGGAATGCGAGACTTTCCGAAACGAGACCGAGCTGTTGACGAAGGTCCGATACTACCTGGAAAACCCGTCGCAACGGGACCGGATCGCGGCGGCGGGCCAGCGGCGGACGCTGAGAGAGCACCTTTACAGTCACCGGATACGCGGCCTCGTCGGGTTGCTGGACCAGGCCGGAGTGACAAAGCGGAGGCAGGCGGCTGGAGTCGAAAAAACCGCCGAAGCGGATTCCGGCACGAATGTTGCAAAGATCGTTCAACCGATAGAATACGTGCAAGCATGAGCCTCAGCATGAGAATACGAGCGGCGCAAAGGCCGGCGCCTCGGACGCTTCCGGGGTCGAACGTCCGGGGGCGCCCGGCGTGGGTCGAGCCCTGCCGGATCGCCACGATCGACGCTCAGCCGGAAGCGGCGTCGGCGTCGCCGTCGGTTCTGCGCCTGCCGCTGGAGGCGCTGGACGGCGGAGAGTTGATTCTGCTGGCGATCAAGCCGTCGGTCTTCTCGCCGCTGTTCCGATCCGCGCGGTGGCTGGTCGTGCTGACGGTGCTGGCGCTGGGATTGCTGCTGAGCGGGACGTCTCCGATGGGGCTTTCGGCGGAGCGCGCGGCGCAATTGTGCTTCGGCGCCGCGCTCGCGCGGCTGATGTTCGCGGTGGTGAGCTGGAGCGCGACGTGGTACGTGCTGACGAACCGGCGGGTGCTTGAGATTCACGGAGTGCGGGCGCCGCGCGTGACGTCGACGGCGCTGGTCGACATCCGCAACACCTATCTGTCTTCAGGTCCGCATGAGAAGGCGCTGCATCTGGGCACGATCACGTTCGTGACGCAGCACGAGGATCGCGCGCCGTGGAGCTGGGCCCACCTTCAGCGGGCGGAAGACGTTCATGCCCGCATTCGGCGGGCGATCGAAAACGCGCTCGACCTTCTCCCCCACGCCTGATCGGCCTTCTCCACGCCTGATTGGCGACGCGCCGACGGCGCCGCCGGAACGTGAACCCCGGATCAGGGAAAAGCGGCGCCGCGGCCGGGAGTCTGCACGTCCTCATCACCGTCGCGGGATCTGACCCCGCCTCATGCAGCTTCCGACCGCGGCGCCGCAAGACGCTGTTTCAAAACCTCCGGGTCAGGGCGGAAGAAGAACGCTTCCTGACGGGCGCGGCTCGGTTTTGAAACAGCGTTCAAGTGCGACTCCTCGGACATCAGGTGTCCGGACCGCCGGACGCCTTGAGCACGGTGCGCAGGCCCTTCACGCCGTCGGCGCCTTCCGGAACCTGAAGCGTCGAGTCGTTGATGTTCTCGCTGATCGGTTCAAAGCGTCCGCCGACGTGCTCGGAGAGGAACGCCTCGGTCACGGCGTTGAACGCCATCCGGTTCACCGGGCGTGCGAACCCGTGCCCCTCGTCAGGGAAGAGGCAATACGTCACCGGAATGTTCTTTTTCTTCATCGCGGCGACGATCTGATCCGACTCGGTCTGTTTGACGCGCGGGTCGTTGGCGCCCTGCCCGATGAGCAGCGGCTTGCTGATCTTGTCCACGTGGGTCAGCGGTGAGCAGTCGGAAAGGAGCTTGCGCCCCTCCTCGGTCCGGTGATCGCCGACGCGGGTGGTGAACATGTCCACCATCGGCGCCCAGTACGGGGGGATGGATTCGAGGAGCGTCTGAAGGCTGGACGGTCCGACGATGTCCACGCCGCAGGCGAACGTGTCGGGGGTGAAGGTCAGCCCGACGAGGGTGGCGTACCCGCCGTAGCTGCCGCCCATGATGGCGACCTTGTCCTTGTCCGCGACCTTCTGCTCGATCGTCCAGTTGACGGCATCGATCAGGTCGTCGTGCATTTTCCGCGACCACTGCATGTTGGCGGCGTTGATGAAGTTCTTCCCGAACCCGGTCGAGCCGCGGTAGTTGACGCTGAGGACGGCGTAACCGCGGTTCGACAGCCACTGATGATAGGGGTTCAGGCCCCACTGATCGCGCGCCCAGGGTCCGCCGTGGACGAAGAGGACGAGCGGAAGGGGCTTGTCGGGACGCGCGTCGCCGTCGCTGTCGGTCCACTCCGGCAGCGTCAGGTACGACACGAGGTCCAGCCCGTCGCGGGACTTGATGACCGTCGGGTGCATCCGGGCGAGCTTGAGCGACTCGAGATCCTTCTTGTTGGTGAAAAGGAAGTTCGCCTTCTTCGACTTGCGGTCGTAGGTGTAGTAGCGGACCGGGCCGTTGTCCATCACGTAGGCGACCGTCCACGTGCCGTCGTCCAGCGTCCGGCTGGTGATGTTGAACTCCCCGTCCGCCACCTTCGCGAGGGCGGCGAAGTCGTCCTTGATGCCCGGGTCGAGGATCTGCCACTTGCGGCGGTCGAAGGTGGCGCCGACGGCCTGCACGTTGTACTCCGTCGGATGAACCACGAAGTCGGTGATGTCCGCCCTGGGGTCTTCCGCGAGCTTCTTGCTGTCTCCCGTGTCGATGTTGAGCAGGGTGAGGGCGGCGGTGTCGCGCCCGCGGCTGTCGAGCATGTAAAGGTTCTTCCCGCTCTTGTCGAGGCCGACCGGGTTGGTGGTCATGTTGTCGTCGGCGGTGATCTTCGTGAACGAAGTCCAGGTTCCGCCGTCCGCGGCTTTGAAGATCTCGGAGCCGCCGTCGGGGGTCATCTTGATGGCGAAGCGGACGCGGTAGTCGTCGTCGGTGAGGTAGCCGGCGTAACCCTCATCGTTCTGCTCGACGAGCGTCATCTGTCCGGTGAGGATGTTGACGCGGTGAACGTCGTGCAACTGGGCGTCACGGTTGTTGAGGGCGACGAGGATCTCGGTTGGGGTCTTGTGAGTCACTTCCTGCACGCGGGCCTGGACCTTTTCAAAGGGGGTGAGGTCTTTCGTCTTGCCGGCGGCGACGTCCACGCAGTAAAGGCGCCAGTTCTCGTCCCCGCCCTTGTCCTGCGTGTAAAGGACGTGCCCGTTGGTGTAGGCCCAGAAGTAGTTGCGGATGCCGCGGACCTTGTCATCCGTCACGGGTTTCGCCTTCGACGGGTCGGCGATCGGTCCGACCCAGACGTTCAGGACGTCGTTGACGGGCGCGAGGAAGGCGATCTGCTTTCCGTCCGGAGAAAGCTGAACGCCGGCCTTGTCCGGATTTCCGAAGAAAACTTCGCGCGGAATGAGCGGCGAGGGCGCGCCCTGGGCCATCGCGGAGGGGGCGGCGGCGGCGAGCGCTAACGCAGAAGCGATGAATGAAATACGTTTTCGACGTTGCACAAGCGACTCCTTTTGAACAGAGTGTCGCAGGACGGTCGCGGCGCCGGTTCTTGGCACGATCCAGGAAGCGGTTTCGGCGCCGGGTTCCGCCCGGGTCTCAGTTCGGTCATCGTAACCGCAAGGCGGATCGAACTCATCCCGGCGACGGTTCCCGACAAGATTGGACGAGCTCGGGGGCGCTGCGGCTTGCATATTGCGGTGACGGAGCAGAGGACATGACCGGAAGAGCGCTGATCTCCCCTGAGGAAGCCGCGAGGATCGTGCGCGAGCAGATACGCCCCGGGCGGGTGGAGCGCGTCGGGCTGGAGAACGCGCTGCACCGGACGCTGTCGGAGGCGGTGGCGTGCGACGTGGACTACCCTCCTTTCGACCGGGCGTTGATGGACGGTTACGCGGTGCGCGCCGAGGACGTGCGTGCCGCGCCGACGACGCTCAAAGTGGTGGGGGACATCGCGGCCGGGCACGCGCCTTCGGGCGCGGTGGGACCGGGCGAGGCGATGCGAATTAATACCGGCGCGCCGGTTCCGCGCGGCGCGGATGCGGTCGTGCGGATCGAGGACACGGCGCCGGAGGAAGACGGCCGGATCGTCCGCGTCATGAAAGACGCGCCGGCGGGGCGGTTCATCACTCCGCGAGCGTCTTATGTCAAGGCGGGTGACACAACCTTGTCATCCGGGATGCGGCTGGGACCGCTGGAGATCGCCGTGGCGGCGACGTCCGGGGCGGCGGAGGTTCACGTCTACGCCGCGCCGCGCGTGGCGATCGTCGTGACCGGCGACGAGTTGATCGAACCCGGGCGGAAGCCGGTCGGCGCGCAGATCCGGAATTCGAACGCCCCGCTGCTGGGGGCGCTGGTGCGCGAGGCGCAGGCGCTTCCGATCATGACGGCGTCGGTGCGGGACGCGCCGGGCGAGATTCGCGCGGCGATCAGCGAGGCGCTTAAGCGATGCGACGTGCTGTGTCTGACCGGCGGCGTGTCGGCGGGGGAGTACGACTTTGTTCCCGGGGTCGTCGCGGAACTCGACTGCCGGACGCACTTTCACAAGGTGGCGATCAAGCCCGGGCGTCCCACGCTTTTTGCGACCTCGCCGGGCGGGCAGGCGGTCTTCGGACTCCCCGGCAACCCGATCAGCGCGTTCATCGGGTTTCATCTTTTTGTCGCGGAGGCGTTGGCGCGGTTGCAGGGTCGCGCGGGAGCGACACGCCGGATGTTGAGCGCCCGGCTGATCGGTCGACTGCCGGAGGCCGGCGCGCGATGCAGCTTCATTCCGGCGACGTTGTCGCGCGACGAGGCAGGGGAGTGGCGCGCAACGCCCCAGCCGTGGCAGGGATCGGGCGATCCCTTCGGGATGGCCGGTGCGGATGCGTTGATCGTCCGCGAAGCGGGGGCGGCGGCGACGGCGACGGAAGGATCGATCGTGACGGTGCGGTTGCTGCCGCACCGGACGTGTTCCGGAGAGGACCGGAACGCTGACGGAGGGCGCGGATGAAATTGACGGCGCTGGACTGGAGCGTGATCGCGGCGTTCTTTGTCGTGACCCTGGGGATCGGGGCGGTGGCGGCAAGGCGCGCGGGGCGCGGTGTCGGCGAGTTCTTCCTTTCCGGGCGGCGGATGCCGTGGTGGTTGCTCGGCTTCTCGATGGTGGCGACGACGTTCTCGACCGACACGCCCAACCTCGTCACGGACATCGTGCGTCAGAACGGAGTCGCCGGGAATTGGGCGTGGTGGGCGTTCCTGCTGACGGGGATGCTGACGGTGTTCGTGTACGCGCGGTTGTGGCGTCGGTCGGGCGTGACGACGGACGTGGAGTTTTACGAGCTGCGGTATTCCGGGAAACCGGCGGCTTTTCTGCGAGGGTTTCGGGCGTTGTACCTCGGCGTGTTCTT
Organism: Phycisphaerae bacterium; assembly: GCA_022072505.1. Lineage (GTDB taxonomy): Bacteria > Planctomycetota > Phycisphaerae > UBA1845 > UBA1845 > JABWBH01. The sequence goes on along the minus strand of JAJVHU010000010.1, from coordinate 2,395 downwards.
CAACGTGTGCATCATGGCCACCGTGTCGCTGGCGGCGATCAAGATCGGCGGCGTGATGTTCGGGTTCTCACCCGCGACGAGCATCGTATTGGCGTCGACGGTCACGGTGCTTTTCAGCGCGGCGGGCGGATTGACGGCCGTGGTGCTGACGGATTTCGTGTTGTTTCTTGCGGCGATGGCCGGGGCGGTGTGCGCGGCGGCTGTGGCGCTGCGGCATCCCGCGGTCGGAGGGCTGGAGGGACTCCTCAATCATGCGACCGTCGCGGAGAAGCTCTCGTTCGTGCCGCTTTCGTTCACGCGCGACGGGCAGGTGGACTGGGACACGCTGACGCACCTTTTCATCATGCCGCTGGCGGTGCAGTGGTGGAGCGTCTGGTACCCCGGCGCGGAGCCCGGCGGCGGCGGGTACATCGCGCAGCGGATGCTCGCGGCGAAGGACGAGCGTCACGCCATCGCCGCGACGTTTTTCTTCAACGCGGCGCACTACGCCTTGCGACCGTGGCCTTGGATCCTCGTGGCGCTGGCGTCGCTGATTGTGTTTCCGCCGGACACTGCGGAGGAGAGAGTCGGCGCCCGTCAGGCGCTGACGGGCCGAACAATCGCTCCGCTGGTGGAGTTGTGGCGGCGCGATCCGGCGAGCGTGGACCCCGCGACGGCGGCGCAGATACAGAAGCTGGTTCTGCAGGAGCGCGGGTTGACGGCGATTCATGCCGCGTTTCCCGCGGTTCCGGTGGACAAGACCGGACACGATCTGGCGTACCCGGCGATGCTGACGTTTCTTCCGGCGGGCGCGCTCGGGCTTGTCGTGGCGTCTCTGGCGGCGGCGTACATGTCAACGATTTCGACGCACCTGAACTGGGGATCGAGCTACATCGTGAATGATGTCTGGCGGCGCTTCGTGCGGCCTGGCGCGAACGAGCGCGAGCTGGTGTGGGTGGCGCGCGGGGCGACGGTGATTCTGATGGTGATGGCGGGGGGGCTCGCGCTTGCGCTGCAGAACGCGCTGGCGGCGTTTCAGATTCTGCTTCAGATCGGCGCGGGAACCGGCCTGCTCTTTATCCTTCGCTGGTTCTGGTGGCGGATCAATCCTTACAGCGAGCTGACCGCGATGGGGGTCTCGTTCGCCGTCGCCGTGTATTTTCAGGTCGACGCCGCGCCGGGGCTTGCCGGCTGGCAGGAACTGCTGATCGGCGTCGGCGTCACCACGATGGCGTGGGTCGCGGTCACGCTGATGACGCCGCCCTCGGATGGACGCACGCTCAGATCGTTTCATCGGCTGACTCAGCCGGGCGGACCCGGTTGGCGGCGGGTGATTGAAGAGGCGAGGCGGGAGGGGGAGGACATCGCGGGCGACGCGGAAGGGAAGGCGAATCTGCCGCGATCGATCGTGTGCATGTTGCTGGGATGTGCGGCGGTTTACTCGGCGTTGTTCGGCGCGGGGTTCGGGCTTTACGGACGCTGGAGCGAGGCGGTCGTTTGCGCGGCGGTCGTCGCCGTCAGCGCGACGGCCTTGTTTTCACTCCTCGGATCGCGCAGACGAGCCGCTTGATCAGAAGCGATCAGGCTCTCGACCGGTTCGTCGCGCGCAAATCGGATCCGGTTTGACACGAACTCAAAACCGACCCGCGCCCGTCAGGAAGCGTTCCCCACGAAACCGACCCGCGCCCGTCAGGAAGCGTTCCCCACGAAACCGACCCGCGCCCGTAAGGAAGCGTTCTTTCGAGTCTCCTGAGTCTCCGTCTGACTCCGGTGCGCGGCGGCGCGCGGCGATCCTCGACCTTAACGGGTTGCGGCGTCGGGATGCCGCGAACATAACCGAGCCGCGCCCGTAAGGAAGCGTTCTTTTCCAACCCTTCCTGGCGGTTTTGCAACGGCGTCCAAGCTCGAATTTTGCTGTTTTTGAGGGAGGGAGAACCCCTGAGGGATCGGGGGCATCAACACCGCGGCCTGGGGTTTTGAAACCTCCGGCAGTTCGGGCGGGGGTGATGATCCGGGGGTTCGCCTTGTGCGAAACCTCAATCCCTGCGTTTTTTCCCGCGATTTACGGAATCCCCCCTCCGGAAAAAGGCAAAAGTCGATCTGTGTGGCACGGCGCGAGTTCTGTGGCACGGCGCGAGCTCTGGGGGACGGCGCGAGATCTGGGGGACGGCGCGAGCTCTGTGGGCTGGTGCGAGATCTGTGGCACGGTGATTGCCCCTTCTTCCGATGGGAACCTCCTGAGGCGGCGGCGCCGGTTCGTTGGAACGACCGGACGGAGGGTCGGGCCGAGTAAGACAGGAGGAGTTCCAGGAACGATCCTTCGGGAGCCTGTTGGCAGGCGTGCTGCCACGGGCGTCGGACGCGGCGCGATTCCGCGCGTCCGATGCGGCAAACGGCGCTGAGAGTTGTGGTGGTC